>CAMVRT010000046.1 GCA_947169975.1 uncultured Oscillospiraceae bacterium | reverse complement strand
ACGCCGTGAGGGATTCGAACCCCCGGCCTTCTGGTCCGTAGCCAGACGCTCTATCCAGCTGAGCTAACGGCGCATGTCTCTCAACAGCTTGATTAGATTAACACACTTTTTTGAAAAATGCAAGAGGAAATTTACAAATTACGAAAAATTTTCTTCTCCCTTGTAAAATTCGGGTGGATGTGATATGTTTATTGCGAATAAGACATATTCAGCGGGAGGGTTTCACCATGAGCACCAGCTTCAAGACCTGTCTGTTCGGCGGATTCGACAAGGACGACGTCGTATCCTACATTGAAAAGACCGCACGGGAAAACCGGGAACACGTCCAGCAGCTTACCGAAAGCAGTGAGGCGCTGAAAAACGAGAATGAGGCCATGCGTCAGGAGCTGGCCCAGCTGCGCCGGAGTGCCGAGAATGCGGCAGGACTGGCGGAGAAATACGAAGCCCTCCGCGCCGAGTTCGAGGAGATGGCGCAACGCTCGCAGATGCTGGAGAGTGAGAACCGGGAGCTGCGCATCCAGGCAGACGAATATCAGTCGCTGAAGGATCACATTGCGGATATCGAGATCTCCGCCCACCGCCGCACCCAGGAGTTCCGCGCCGCCGCCATCGAGCAGCTTCACGGCATGGTTGCCCAGCAGCGGGACTGGTTCGATCAGCGCCGGACCCAGGTGGTGGAGCTCCACGACGGTCTGCGCAGCAAGCTGCAGGCCGCCCGGGACGCGCTGGGCGAGGCAGATCTGTCCGGCTTTGACGCGATGTCTGCCCAGCTGGACGAGCTGGATCGCCGTCTGGACGAATAACAGCCGCATATGAAAGCGCCCCTCCTTCACGGGAGGGGCGCTATTTTACACAATCAGTCGATGGGAACCAGCTTGCCCATCACCAGATAGCGCGCATTTTCAAAGGAGTAGGAGCAGGTTGACATCGTCAAAACGGGGCCGTCCAGTTCGATGGTGTGGTTGGGTGTGAAATTGGAGCGGCGCATCATTTTCTGAATCGTCTCGAGGGAGGCCGCAGGATCGTAGATATTGTCCTCGGCATTGACCGTGCAGCCCACAAACAGTTCCACCCGGTACAGCTGGGAGGGCGTGGCCAGATACATGACAGGATGGTCATTGTAATAGCTCTGGCTCTGATACCGCGTCAGAGAACCGAACATTCCGCCGCTCTTCATATTGTGGCCGTAGACAATGTTGTTTACGCCGGTGAAATCACTTGGACAGCGGTAGTCCAGAAACAGCGTGCCGCTGGTGTTCCAGCTGCCGTCCAGCAGGCGGCGCAGGTAGTATTCGTTGTCATCGGACTGGACGATGGGATAGCTGATGGGCGAATCGGGGCTGTAGATCCAGGCGATGATATCGCCGTTGATCTTCCAGAGTCCCTCAAAATCCACGTCGATGCCCTCCGGCTCCGGATCCTCCGCCGGGAGTCTCGGATCCTTCGGCTTCTTCGGCGTCTTGGAAGTGCCGGACTGACCGGCTTCTGTGCCCGGGCGCACGTGGACAAACTCGGCTGCCTGAGCGGTGCACTTGTCGCTGCGATATACGCCCAGATAATAGTCGCCCAGCAGATACGCCGAATAGCCGAACACGCCGAGCAGCAGGACAATCAGTACAATGAAGACGGCTTTCTTCTTTTTCACAGGCCTCGCCTCCTCCGATTTATCTTAACAGATTCCCTCCGTGAATGCAAGGGCCATCATTTTGCCGCTTTACTTGATGGGGCGAATGGTGTAAAATGGACACAGTATTTCGGGAGAAAGGGATAGAGACTATGATCCATTTTAACTGCGACTATCTGGAGGGAGCCCACAGCGCCGTGCTGGAGCGCCTGGTGCGCACCAATATGGAGCAGACCATCGGCTACGGCTGCGATCCCTATTGTGAGACCGCCCGGGCCAAGATCCGCGCCGCCTGCGGCGTGCCGGACGCCGACGTACACTTCCTCGTGGGCGGCACCCAGACCAACACCACCGTCATTGCCTCCATTCTGCGGCCCTATCAGGGCGTTCTGGCCGCCGTCAGCGGACATGTGAACTGCCACGAGACCGGCGCTATCGAGTCCACCGGCCACAAGGTCATCACTCTGCCCACGAAGAACGGCAAGATCACTGCCCGGCAGGTGGCGGAGTACGTGGAGTGGCACAAAAACGACGAGAGTTTTGAACACATCGTCTATCCCGGCATGGTCTACATTTCCTACCCCACGGAGGCCGGCACGCTGTACACCAAGTCCGAGCTCACCGCTCTGTACAACACATGCCTGGCCTACGGCCTGCCCCTGTTCATCGACGGGGCGAGGCTGGGCTACGGTCTCATGGCCGACGGCGCCGATCTGACGCTGCCGGAGCTTGCCCAGCTTTGCGACGTGTTTTACATCGGCGGCACCAAGGTGGGCGCTCTCTTCGGCGAGGCGGTGGTCATCACCAACCCGGCGCTGAAAAAGGACTTCCGCCCCCTGCAGAAGCAGCGCGGCGCCATGCTGGCAAAGGGCCGCCTTCTGGGGCTGCAGTTCGACGCCCTGTTCACCGACGACCTCTACTTCCGCATCG
Organism: uncultured Oscillospiraceae bacterium; assembly: GCA_947169975.1. GTDB lineage: Bacteria > Bacillota > Clostridia > Oscillospirales > Oscillospiraceae > Vescimonas. The sequence goes on along the minus strand of CAMVRT010000046.1, from coordinate 332 downwards.
CACGGCACGCCGATGAAATGGCCTACCAGATCCGGGAGATCTTCGTGTCAAACGGCTATCCCCTGCTGTTCGACTCCCCCACCAACCAGCAGTACCCCATCATCCCCGACGAGGAGCTGGCGATCCTGGGACAGAACTTCGGCTATGAGTACTGGGAGCGGGTGGACGAGACCCATTCCGGCGTGCGCTTCTGCGCCAGCTGGGCCACCACACAGGAGCAGGTGGACGCTCTGCGGGAAGCCGTCCGGGCGCTGAAGGAATAATCTCATACATGGTTAAAGGGCGCGTTGCAAAATAACGCGTAAAAAAGAGCACCAGTCAAGCAGAAAAAG
>CAMVRT010000045.1 GCA_947169975.1 uncultured Oscillospiraceae bacterium | reverse complement strand
ACAGCACCCGCCCCCGCGAGTACGACGGCAGCCACATCGTCTTTTCCGGCATGAACCCCGAAATCACCCTGCGGCCCCACCAGCGGGACGCCATCGCCCACATTCTTTATGGCGGTAACACTTTACTGGCACACGAAGTCGGCGCGGGCAAGACCTTTGAAATGGTGGCCGCCGCGATGGAATCAAAGCGCCTGGGGCTGTGCAGCAAGTCCATATTCGTAGTCCCCAACCACTTAACAGACCAGTGGGCGGCGGAGTTCCTGCGGCTCTATCCCTCGGCAAATATCCTGGTCACCACCAAAAAGGACTTTCAGAAGCGGGGCCGCAAGAAGTTCTGCGCCAGGATCGCCACCGGGGACTACGACGCGGTCATCATCGGCCACAGCCAGTTTGAGAAAATCCCCATCAGTCCGGAGCGGCAGATTCGGCTCATCCAGGAGCAGATCGAGGAGATTACCAAGGGCATCGAGGAAGTCAAGGAGAACAATGGGGAGCGCTTCACCATCAAGGAGCTGGAGCGCACGAAAAAGGGTCTGGAGGCGCGGCTGAAAAAGCTCCAGGACGCTGGCCGGAAAGACGACGTGGTGACCTTTGAACAGCTCGGCGTGGATCGGATGTTCGTGGACGAGAGCGACAACTACAAAAACCTGTTCCTCTACACCAAAATGCGGAACGTGGCGGGTCTCTCCACCACCGACGCGCAAAAGTCCTCTGACATGTTCGCCAAGTGCCGCTACATGGACGAGCTGACCGGCGGGCGCGGCGTGGTGTTCGCCACCGGCACCCCGGTCAGCAATTCCATGACCGAGCTATACACCATCCAGCGCTACCTGCAGTATGACCGCTTGCAGGAGCTGGGGATGGGTCACTTCGACTGCTGGGCCTCCAGCTTCGGGGAGACCACCACGGCGCTGGAGCTGGCCCCGGAGGGTACGGGCTACCGCGCCCGGACCCGCTTTGCCAGGTTCTTCAACCTGCCCGAATTGATGAACATGTTCAAGGAAGTGGCGGACATCAAGACCGCGGATCAGCTTCATCTTCCCACCCCGGAGGTGGAGTACCACAATTATGTGTCCAGGCCCACGGAAATCCAGAAGGAGATGGTCAAAGACCTGTCGGAACGGGCCAGCCGGGTACACAGCGGCGCGGTGGACGCCCATGAGGACAATATGCTGAAAATCACTTCGGACGGACGCAAGCTGGGCCTGGATCAGCGAATCCTCAATCCCATGCTGCCCGATGAGGACGGCACCAAGGTCAATCAGTGCGTGGGAAACATTCTGAAATTCTGGAGGGACGGCGAAGCCGACAAGCTGACCCAGCTCGTGTTCTGCGACATCTCCACGCCCAAGGGCAGAACGGCCACGGAGAAGGCAGCAAAGGCTGCAAGCGGAAATCTGGACAGCCCAGAGATTCACGCGCTGGAGACGCTGATTCCCCTGGAGGAAAAAGCGGAGCGTTCCTTTACCATCTACGAGGACCTCCGTCAGAAGCTCATGGCGGGCGGGATGCTTCCGGAACAGATCGCCTTTATCCACGACGCGGATACCGAGGTCCGAAAGCGGGAGCTGTTCGCCAGAGTGCGCTCCGGCCAGGTGCGTGTTTTGATTGGAAGTACGCAGAAGATGGGCGCGGGCACCAACGTACAGGACCGGCTGATCGCGCTCCATGACCTGGACTGCCCCTGGCGTCCCCGTGACCTGACCCAGCGGAAGGGCCGTATCGAGCGGCAGGGAAACCGGAACAAGCAAGTCCACGTCTGCCGCTACGTCACGGAGGGCACCTTCGACGCCTACCTCTGGCAGACGGTGGAGAACAAGCAGAAGTTCATCTCCCAGATCATGACCAGCAAATCCCCGGTGCGTTCCTGCGAGGACGTGGACGAAACCGCCCTGTCTTTCGCGGAGATCAAGGCCCTGTGTGCCGGGGATCCCCGAATCAAGGAGCGCATGGACCTGGACGTGGAGGTGTCCAGGCTGAAAATCATGAAGGCCGACCACAAGAGTAAGCAGTTTCGGCTGGAGGATCGGCTGCTGAAATACTTCCCGGAGCAGATTGAACGGAACAAGGGCTTTATCCGGGGCTTCCAGGAGGATATGAAAACGCTGGCGGTCCACCCGCTTCCACGGGAGGGCTTCGTGGGCATGGTCATCCGGGGAGACAAACTCACCGACAAGGAGAACGCCGGCGCGGCCCTGATCGACGCCGTCAAAGAAGTGAAGCTTGGGGAGCCGGTGGAGATCGGGAGTTATCGCGGCTTTTCCATGTCCGTGGAGTTCAGCAGTTTCACAAAGCAGTTCATGCTGACGCTCAAGGGGACCATGTCCCACCGGGTAGAGCTGGGAGAGGACCCCAGGGGCAATCTCACGCGCATCGAGAACGCCCTGGCAAAGATGCCGGAGCGTCTGGCCGCTGTGGAGGCCCAGCTCGACAACTTCTACCAGCAGCAGGCGGCAGCAAAAGTTGAGGTGGGCAAGCCCTTTCCGTATGAAGCTGACCTGACCGCAAAGACGGCGCGGCTGGTGGAGCTGGACTTGCAGCTCAATCTGAACGGGGGAGAGCCACAGCCGGAACAGCCTGTAGCCAAGCGGGAGAGACCGTCCATCCTGGAGCGGCTGAAACAGCCCCTGCCGCATCGGGCGGGGGACAAACGCAAAACGCATACTCTGGAGACAAGCTTATGACAAGCGAAGAAATGCATACCGCGCTCTATGAAAGATTCTGCGCGGAACGGGACAACTATCGGGCGTGGCTGCTGAAACAGCCGCCCGAAGAGATTCTCCGGCACAGCTACGAATACACCATCCGGGAGGACATCGTGATGATGATGGAGGACGCAGAGCTTTCCCCGCAGCAGGCGGCGGCGCTCCTGTGGAAAGGCACTACGCTCAGCGACATCTATAAGGACTTCACGAAGCTTGAAACCGGCGTTATGGACATGCTCCGGGAGACCGTGGAGACCCGGGCAGACGACATTCTCCGGGAGGCGGCGGCGCTGCGCAGCGCCCCGGTCTATCCCTATCCCCGTGACTATGCCGTGGAGAATGACGAGCTGGACAAGTATCTGCTCTCCCGGAAAGCCAGCATCGCCTGCAAGGAGGCCATCGAACAGGCCATCGGGGAACATTACGCCGACAACCGCCTGGACACGGCGGCGGCGGTGCAGCAGGTGGTAGACGCCTTCGGCTATGATCGCACGCTCTATGTGCTGGCCGTCACAGTCAAGCACAAGGATTGGGACGGACGCATTTCCCAAAGCAACAAGCAGTGGGCCGCGTCCATGCCGGTCTTTGAGGACAAAACGGACGGCAGCGCGGATCAGAACGTGTTTCTGGTGGTGGACAAGGCCCACCCCGGCCTGACCGATCTTTTCGTGCGGGAGGCGCGAAAGGCCCAGGCCAGAGAGAAGGAACAGGCCCAGCAGAAGCCGATGCCAAAGAAGGAGGCCGAAAAGCCCTCCATACTGGAAAAGCTCAAAAGACCGATACAGACAAATTCGCCGAAACATTCGGCGAATTTATTGGAACAGGGATTATGAAGAAACGCAAACGCCCGGAGCGCGTCGTGTTTTATGTCACCCCGGAGGAAAAGGAGATGATTCGAGAGAAGATGGCCCAACTCGGCACCTGCAACATGGGAGCCTATCTGCGAAAAATCGCCATTGACGGCTATGTGGTCAATCTGGACCTCCCGGAGCTGCGAGAGCTGACCACGCTCCTGCGCCGGTCCGGTAACAACCTGAACCAGCTCACCAAACGGGTCCACGAAACGGCCCG
>CAMVRT010000044.1 GCA_947169975.1 uncultured Oscillospiraceae bacterium | reverse complement strand
AGCCTTCCCCTTGAGGGGAAGGTGCCCCAGTGCGCACACTGGGGCGGATGAGGTGTCATCACACGCCGCCCACTGCGGCAGAACGGAGCTATGGTATGAATTATGTAAACGTATTTATCTGCGGCGGCATCCTCTGCGCCGTGGGACAGCTGCTGATCGACCTGACAAACTGGACCCCCGCCCGGATCCTCACGGGCTACGTGGTGACGGGAGTGCTGCTGCAGGCAGTGGGCGTCTACCAGTACGTGGTGGACTGGGGCGGCGCCGGGGCCACGGTGCCGCTGCTGGGCTTCGGCTACTCGCTGGCCCGCGGCGTGGCCAAAGCGGTGGCGGAAAAGGGCGCCCTGGGCATCCTCACCGGCGGCCTCACCGCCACCTCGGCGGGCATCGCGGCGGCGGTGGTGTTCGGTCTCATCGCGGCGGTGCTGGTGAAGCCGGGCTACAAGCGGTAAGGCTTGACAAATCCCCCCGCCCGTTATACAGTTAAACCAACAAATCAACGGGAGGTACCGACCATGACCAAGACCATGACCATTGAGGGAATGATGTGCAAGCACTGCGCCGCCCGTGTGGAGAAGGCGCTGACCGCTCTCGGCGTCACCGCCGCGGTGGATCTGGAAGCCAAGACCGCCACCGTCACCGGCGAGGCCGAGGACGCCGTCCTGCGCAAGGCCGTAGAGGACGCCGGCTACACCGTGGTGTCCATTCACTGAACTGCACAGGAAACGGAGATCCCCCTCCCGAGGGATCTCCGCTTCTCATATCCCGCCCGGCGGGTCGGATCGATCCTGCGCCCGGAAGGGTGCGCCATCACCGCAGGGCATCTGCCCGAAAGGAGAACGCCATGAAACGCCCCACGCTCATTATCGCATGTCTCACCGCGCTGATTCTGGCCCTGTCCGGCTGCGGTCAGGGTCGCGAAAATATCCCCTACGAGCCGGATACCCCCGCTCCCGCGCCGCTGGACGGCGTGTTCGCCTCCTCCGGCGGCGCCATGACCTTCAACGGCGACGGCAAGACCGTCGTTCTGGATCTGACGGAAGACTTCGCCGGGCGCACCGGTCTCCCCGCCGGCCACTGCGAGGCGACCTACGACTTCACCCAGGACCTGCCGCCTCACGGCCGGGTCTCCGTCCGGGCCGACACCGCCCACAGCATGGAAATCACCGTCGGCACAGGCGAAGAGCGCACCGTGGTCAATCTGCCCATCGGCTTTGCCTCCGAGGACGGCGCCACATACTCCGTCTATGTGGGCGCGGTGACGGAGGACCGGATCCCCATTCTGCTCCCGGGCGAAGTCAATGAGACGGTTCTGTTCCAGCGTCAGAGCGGCGCTGACTGATTCCCCGCGCTTTCCCATCCCCTCAATAAAAACGCAGCCGGCGGCACTTTGCCGCCGGCTGTGTCATATTTCTGAGAAGAATTACAAGTCGCAGCGGGAGCGGATGAACGACTCCACGAAATCGAAGTGCTCCCTGCCCACGTAGACCTGGTTGTGGAAAAGCCCCGCATTGACCTTGATGAGGTTCCGCCGCGGATACGCCTTCACCTTCCGCACACGGGCGAACTCCGAGTACATCTCCGAGCGCTGGGCGCTCATGCCGGCGCTCACGGTGGACATTTTCCCCGTGGCGAGGCCAACGGCCATGGCGGCCTTGCCGATGTTCTCCGCTTTCTCCGCCTGGGCGGGGATCTGCCGGTGGTTGATCCCCCGATCATCCATCTCGAACTCAACCACGTACTTCCCGCCCATGACGGCGGCGTAGATGAGGTAGCTCACGCCCACCAGGACGGTCATGCCCAGCAGGAACCAACCCATGGCCTTCAGGCTGCCGAGGAACCGCTCCCCGTCGAAGCCGCCCCAGTCCGCAATGTCCACGATCACCATGAAGGCGAAGATCCCCAGGATGATGAAGAAAAAGATCTTCCACACCAGGATAAAGATGGTCGGGTTTTTGAACAGGCTCATCTCGTACGTCCAGCGGTATTTGCCGTCATCGTCCGGCCGCATGGTTCCGCGCTTCTCCCCGCCGGGGAGATCGTTCCGATCCGTCATGGTCCGTTCCTCCTGTTCTCACGTTCCGCGTGTGTACCTGTCGGCTTGATTATACAATACGACGTCCCGCCAGGCAACCGGTTTTTTCCAGATCCCCCCAATGCCTTCCCCCTTTGGAGGAAGATGCCCCCGAAGGAGACGGATACGGTGTCATTCCGAGGAGCGAAGCGACGCGGCAATCCGTATCCCCTACCACCGCCACACGCCGTCGATGTGGAGAAACCGCACCCGCTCATATACGTAGGAGTCCAGCGGGCGGTCCAGGGCGTCGAAGCTGTGGGCGGCCACCAGGATCTCCGGGGCCACGGCGGTAATGACGGGGCAGTGGTAGAATTCCCCGCCGCCGTCTCCCAGCTGCACCAGGTCACCGGGCAGGACTTCTTCCCGTGACACCTCCCGTGCCCGCGGTCCCACGGAGCGGTTGTTCACCAGAAAGCGGTACAGGTATTCCACCCCCGTCCAGGCAGCGGTGCGGTCGGAAGCCGAGCGGTAGAACCACCCGGTGACCGGGGTGTAGTTCATGATCCCCGCCCCGGCAAAGAGGCACTGAGAGGCGAAGTTGGTGCAGTCGCCGCCCAGTCTTTCGAAGTCGAAATAGGCCGGATTCCGGCCCATGGCCCACCGCCGCGCGTAGGCCACAGCGGCGGCGCGGTTATAGTTCTCCTGTCTCATCAGCCGCAGCGGATGACGCCGCAGGCGAGCTTGGTCCCTGCGTTCCCAGCAGGCTGTGAGCGGAAGTCGTCGGCGCCGCTGTGGATCACCAGCGTCCGGCCGATGATTTCCGGCACCGTAAAGCGGTCCGTCACCACCGACAGATAGGCGCGGCCTCCGGCGTTGAGTAGGGGCGGCAGATCCCCCTGATGGCGGGGATGGGGTCTGCTGCGGCGGTCATAGTGTCCGCCGGTGTTGGGAAAGCCCCTGCCCTGACAGCTGCGGCCCTCGTGGATGTGGAGGGCAAAAAAGGCTGCGTCCCGGGGCAGTCCGGACACCTCCACGGTCACCAGCACGCCGTCCTCCCGCTGGAGGAACCGGGCCTCGCCCCGGATGCCCGGCGCGTCTGCCTCGCCCCGAATCTGGGCCGTTGCACGGGCGCATGTATTCGCGATCATGTCATCATCTCCTTCTCCCTATTTATATGTAGAGAGCGCCGCGCGTGACAGCGACCGCTTTCTCGCATCGGTGCAGAAGGCGATTGCCTGTTTCCCCAGGATGTGGTATACTGTTTCTGGAGCAGGGATCCCCGTCCCTGTTCAAACGGTATATTTTTCGCGTCACGCCTCGATAATAGAGACATCTGAAAGGAACTTGCATCAGAAAACAGGAGGTGTTTTTTATGGCATTGAAGGATGATTGGAAAGGCACGGGCAAGCGTCTGGGCGGCGCGTTCGCCGGTCTGGGCAAGACGCTGATCAAAACGGCGAAGGTCGGCGTGGACAAGGCCGAGGCCTGGGTAGACGGCGAGGATCCCAGTCGGGCGGTGCCGAAGGAAAACGTGACCAACGACGGCACCTGGCGGGAGACCGGCAAGCAGCTGGGCAGCGCCTTTGCCGATCTGGGCAAGACGATCCTCCACACAGCGGAGACCGGCGCAGACAAGGCCGAAGCCTGGGTCGATGAGAAGATCTCCGACTCCGACGGCAAGGAGAACTGATCCCCCGATCCGCCGGCGGCGTCACGCCCGGATCATAAAGGTCAGCAGACGCGTCTCCGCCGCCGGGCAGACACGGGGCCGTTGCAAAACGAGGGTTTTGCAGCGGCCCCATTTTTCCGTCAAAACCAG
>CAMVRT010000043.1 GCA_947169975.1 uncultured Oscillospiraceae bacterium | reverse complement strand
TGACGAAGAAGGCAGCGGCGGCGCTTCTGGAGGACGGCAAGGCACAGCTCACGGGTTGCTACTCACCCAGGACCGGCAAGACCTATGACGCCACCGTATACCTGGTGGACGACGGCAAACAGGTCAGTTTCAGGATGGACTTTCCGAAGGGGGGTGATCCGGCATGAACTGGCTTTTCTTTGGCCTGGGCGCGTTCGTGGGCGGCGTGATCGGCGTCGTGACCATGTGCCTGTGTATCATCAGCGGACGGGAATCCCGAAGGGAAGAAGCGCAGGAAGGAAAATGAGCAAACGGGAACAGGAGACCAGCGTCTTTCTCTGAGGCTCCCGCATGGGTATGACCACTGTGCGGGAGCACAATTTTTTAAAAAGGAGCCACAAAACCATGGCTGAAAAGCAAACCAACAAGGAACGGCTGCGGGAGATCACGGACGGCATTGCGCAGGGCATCCAAGAGCTGTTTCAAAGCGACAAGTACCGCAGTTATCTCTCCGTCATGAGCCGTTTCCACCGATACAGCGTCAACAACACCATGCTCATCTATCTCCAGCGCCCGGACGCCACGCTGGTGGCGGGCTACGAGAAGTGGAGAAAGCAGTTTGGACGCCATGTGAAGCAGGGCGAGCGCGGCATCACCATCCTCGCACCCACGCCCTTCAAAAAGCGGATCGAGGCGGTCAAGCTGGACCCGGACACCAAAGCGCCGCTGCTGGACAAGGACGGGAACCAGATCACCGAGGAACGGGAGATCAGCATCCCCATGTTTAAGCCGGTCAAGGTGTTTGACGTGGCGCAGACGGATGGGAGACCGCTGCCGAACCTGGCGTCCGCCCTCAGCGGCAACGTGGAGCAGTATGAGGTTTTCGTGGAAGCGCTGCGCCGATCCGCGCCGGTGCCGATCTCCTTCAGGGACATCGCCAAAGACACGGACGGCTATTTCAGTCCGTCCGACCAGGCGATTACCATCCGGGAGGGCATGAGCGAGGTACAGACCATCTCCGCGCTGGTCCACGAGATCGCCCATTCCAAGCTCCACAACTATGAGCGACAGCAGGCGGAAGCCGCCGCCGGCGAGGAAAGCGGGGAGCCGGTCAAGAAGGACCGGCACACCGAGGAGGTGGAGGCCGAAAGCGTCTCCTACGCCGTCTGCCAATATTTCGGCATCGAAACCGCCGAGAACAGCTTCGGCTATATCGCCACATGGTCCCAAGGGAAAGAGCTGAAGGAACTGCGGGCCAGTCTGGAAACCATCAACAAGACCGCCTCCGAGCTGATTACGGACATCGAGAAGCATTTCGCGGAGATCTGCAAGGAGCGCGGGATTGACCCCAAGGCGCTGCCGGAACAGGAAGTCCCTGCGCCGGAAGCGTCCGACCAGGACGCTTACCAGGTGTATGCGACTGAGCTCTGCGAGCATCTGGATCAGCTCGATCAAGAGGGGCATTTGAACAATCCGTTTCCTTCCATGTCAGCGGACAATCCCCGCTTGCCGGAGATCGAGCACTCCACTGTGGAGGAAAGCGCGGCGCTTCTGGATACCTATCCCATGCCGGACGGCAGCGTGAGCATGGGAGACCTGGAGGGCGCGGGCTATGTGGACGGCGATATGCTCCCGATCTCGCGGGACCGTGCCTATGAAATGATGGATCAGGGCCTCACCGTCTATGGCATCGTAGACGGCGGCACGGCGGAACTGTGTCTGGACAGCTCGGACATTGACGCCCTTCCCGTTGACGCACTTTTCTCTGTTCCAAAAGAGGAATGGGAGGAAAGCACCGCCTTTGACGATAAAATCCGGGAACGGATGGACCGTCAGGAGGAACGGGAGGCCGCGTTTTTGGCCTGCCCGGGCGATGCCTACGCCATCTATCAGGTGAAGCACACGGACGAACTGAGCTTTATCCGCTATGAATCTATGGAGAATCTACAGAGTATGGGCCAGCAGCCCCAGCGCGGAAACTATGATCTGGTCTATGCCCGCGCCGGTCTGCCGGAATGCCAAAGCACCGAAGCGATCCTGGACAAGCTATGGGAGGATTTCAACCTCCACCGGCCCCAGGACTACCATTCTCCCAGCATGAGCGTCAGCGACATCGTTGCCATCAAGCAGGGCGGCGAAGTATCCTATCACTACTGCGACAGCGTGGGCTTCCAAAAGCTCCCCGGTTTCAACCAGCCGGAAAATAATCTGAAATCGGCTGAAATAGCAATGGAGGACGATTACGGCATGATCGACGGCATCATCAACAACGGTCCCAGGCAGCCCACCGTGGCCGAGCTGGAGGCCCAGGCCAAGGCCGGTCATACGATTTCCCTCATGGACCTTGCCGCCGCCGTGAAAGCGGAGCCGAAGGAAAGGCCGAGAAGTCGATCCCCCAGGGGGAAAGAGGAAAAGCCCTCCATCCTGGACCGGCTGAAACAGCCCCTGCCGAAGCAGACGAAAAAATCAGCGCCCCAGCGGAGCGCAGAAAAGGAGTTGATCTGACCATGAACACCATAATCACCTACGAGGAACAGCAGCTCATGGCTCTCTACAACCGAACCGGCACCCGAGCGGGTCTGCTTGCGGAGCTGACGCAGATGCGGGGCTACCTGGGAGACGAGGACAGCGACTTGCGGGCGCTGACCGACAGCGCCATTGGCAAGCTGGAGGCCATGACCGACGAGGACTGCGCCGCCCTGGACCTGACCCCGGACTTTGGCGCGGAGGACGAGGATGCCGAGTAAGCTGCAACTCTATTCTCAGCTGGCCGACCAGACGGCACGGCAGCTTACCGGCAGCTTGCAGGCGTGGACCGGATTTCTCACCACGGCGGCGCGGCTCTACAAATACCCCTACCACGAGCAGCTCATGATCTACGCCCAGCGCCCGGAGGCCACGGCCTGCGCGGACTACGATCTCTGGAACAAGACCATGCACCGCTATGTCCGGCGCGGGAGCCAGGGCATCGCGCTCATCGACGCCAGCGGCGACAAGCCCAGGCTCAAGTATGTGTTTGACGTATCCGACACCGGCGGCGGGGCGCAATCCCGCCGCCCTTATCTTTGGGAGTACCGGGACGAACACTTTGACGCCGTGACCGCCGCTTTGGAACGCCGCTTTGATGTGGCAGCACAGGGCGACCTCGCCGATCAAATGGAGAAGATCGCCTCCCAGCTTGTGGACGAATACTGGAACGACAATCAGTATGACATCCTCGGTATCGTTGACGGTTCCTTCCTGGACGATTATGATGACTTCAACGTGGGCGCGGCGTTCCGCAATGCCGCCGTTGTCAGCACCACCTACGCCCTGCTGTCCCGCTGCGGGCTGGAGCCGGAACGTTACTTCACCCATGAAGATTTCCTCAACGTATTCGACTTCAACACCCCGGCCACCGTCGCCGCCCTCGGCACGACCATCAGCCAGACCAGCGAGCGGGTGCTGCGGCAGATCGAAGTCACCATCAAGAATTATGAGCGTGAAAAACGAACAGAAAGGACGGAGAGCCATGACAGAGCTGCGCTATCAGAAGAACGGGGATTACATGATTCCCAACCTGACGCTGCGGGAGCAGGAGGCGATACCCCTGGGCAAGTACGGGAGGATGCGGAAGCGTTACCTGCAGGAGCATCGCCCGGTGCTGTGGAATCAGATGCTCCTGCGCGAGACGCTGTACCCGCACCTGCGGGAGATCGACGCGGCGGCGAACAGCCGCCTGGAGCAGATGCTCCCGGAGTTGGCGAAAGCGGCGGGCGCGACGGAGGAACTGAAAGCCAGCGACCCGCTGAGATGGACCGGCCTGATGAACGCTTGCAAAGCCCAGGCGGAGGAGACGATTCGGAACGAACTGATCTACGGCTGAGCGAACAGCCGCCCATCGAGGCGGCGGAACAGATCAGCCTGTTCCCCTCAGAGGCGGAACAAATCGAGATTCCAGTGGAAGCGGAGCGCGCAGCAACTGCGCCCTTCGCTTTTTCTCTGCCCCAGAAACCCATTGCCACTGAAAAAGCGGCGGTCGGTGCGGACAGTTCCCGCGCTTTCTCCGAAGTCAGGCCAGAAGCGGCAACGCCGACACCGCCCAAGCGGGAGATCACCCAAGCGGATATTGACCGCGCAATCCGCGCATGGAACGGCAGCATTCAGAGCAAACACGCCGTGGTCCGTCACATGGAACTGCACGGGCGGGAGAAGCAGACGGCGGAATGGCTGGCGACGGAGTATCACGCCAGAGCGGATCAGTCGTTCCATATCTCCGTGGAGGGCGCGGAACTGGACCTGTCCTGGCCCAAGGTCCAGCGCCGAATCGCCCAGCTCATCCAGGCCGACAGATTCTACACCCAGGAGGAATTCGACAATCTGGACGACGTGGACCCCATCGCCGTTCGGGAGCATCTTGCCCAGGCC
>CAMVRT010000042.1 GCA_947169975.1 uncultured Oscillospiraceae bacterium | reverse complement strand
TGATACCGGAACGGTCAGAACCAGGTTGCGGTTTTCGGAACGAAAGCTGCCGTCCAGACTGTCCCATGCGGTCAAGGCCGTACCGGCACATGCCGGTTCCGTGTCTGTCCGGCAGCAACAGGATGACAACGCAGCGCGGGATGCCGTGCAAGTCACAGAACGCGAGGCGGTATACGGGACACGGCTGGCGGAGTCCGCCTCCCGCGTCCGGCAACTCCGACTTCATCGCAATGGAACGGAACGCCGCACGGAACAGTCCCAGCCGGAACAGCCCAGCAGCAATCCCTCCTCCAGATGGCAGCAGCGGCAGGCCATTCGCAGACAGTACGCCGCCGCGAAAGCGGGCAGGAGCAAGCAGACGGAGGAGGTCACAGCCAGGGCTGCGGAGGCGGCCAGGGCTACGGCAGAGAAGACCGGCGCGTTTGTCCGCCGCCACGGGAAGGGCTTTGGAATCATCGGCGTCCTGGGGCTGCTGCTGGCTTTTCTGCTGAGCGTCTTTTCCTCCTGCGCCGTTCTGTTGCAAGGCGCGGGCTCGGTCGTGGCGGGCAGCAGCTATCCCTCCGAGGACGCGGACATGCGCGGCGCGGAGCGCGCCTACCGCACCATGGAGACGGAACTGGAGGCTTACCTGTACAGCTACGAGGACAGCCACGACTATGACGAATACCACTACGCGCTGGACAGCGTCGGCCACGACCCCTATGTGCTGATCTCCATCCTCACCGCATGGCAAGGCGGCGCGTGGACGCTGGAGGACGTGACGGACACGCTGGAGAAGCTCTTTGATCTGCAATACCGTCTCCAGATAGAGGTGACGACGGAGACCCGCGATCGGACAGAGACCTTCATCGACGACGCGGGCGACGAGACCGAAACCGAGACGCCCTACAGCTATTCCATTTGTTCCATCACCCTGGAGAACGCCGACCTCTCCCACCTCCCGGCCACGGTGCTGGACGAGGATCAGCTGGCCCTGTACGCCGCCTATATGGGCACCCTGGGCAACCGCGACGACCTGTTCCCGGACTCGCCCTATGTGGCGCGGTACAGCAGCGGCTACGGAGACTATGACATTCCAGAGGCACTCCTGGACGATGCGCGGTTTGCGGCCATCATCACCGAGGCGGAGAAGTATCTGGGCTATCCCTATGTCTGGGGCGGCTCCAGTCCCGCCACCTCTTTTGACTGCTCCGGCTATGTGTCCTGGGTCCTCAATCACAGCGGCTGGAACGTGGGGCGGATGACCACGGACGGGCTGTACGCGCTGTGTACGCCGATCCCCTCCGCCTACGCCCGCCCCGGCGACCTGGTGTTCTTCCGGGGCACCTATGACACGCCGGGAATCAGCCATGTGGGTATCTACGTCGGCAACGATGTCATGCTCCACTGCGGCGACCCCATCTCCTACACCCATCTCAGCGCCAGCTATTGGCAACAGCACTTTGCAGGCTACGGACGCCTGCCCTAAGAAAGGAAGCGTTTTCATGAATCCTAAAATCATCAGGCTCCGGGAGGAGCACGCGAAAATCAAAGCGAAAATCAGCAGACTCAGCGCCCGAAGCCGGGACCTGGAGAAACAGATCCTGGCGTTGGAGAACACCGACATCATCGGCCTGGTCCGCGCCCAGGGGCTCAGCCTGGAGGACTTCGCGGAACTGATGCGGAGTCTGCACGACGCCGCGCCCACGGAGACCGAGGAGGAAGACGAAGATGCGGCGTGGTAAGCTTCGTGTCCTCCTGGCGCTGCTGACCGTGCTGCTCTGCGCGGCGGCCATGTCCGTCACGGTCTTTGCCTACGGCGGAGATTCCAAAGGGAATCAGCCGCTGTTTGCGTATCCGGTGGAGGAAGACGACGAGGATACAAACCTCGCGCTCCGTAACTTTCTCAACAGTCTGACGGAAGCCTTTACCCCGGACGGCAATCTGTCACTCATCGACGATTTCCGCTATTCCGGCCTGGACGAGGACGGGAACAGCATCGGCAAGCAGTTCCTCACGGTCCAGAGCAAGAGCGGCAACTACTTCTTCCTCATCATCGACCGGGCAGCCGACCGGGAGAACGTCTATTTCCTGAACCTGGTGGACGAAGCCGACCTGCTGGCCCTGATGGACAGCCCGGCCACGGAACCGCCCGCCGTCTGCACCTGCAGGGAACGCTGCTACGTCGGGCATGTGGACACCACTTGCCCGGTCTGCGCGGTCAAGCTGCGCGAATGCCTGGGCAAAGAAGCGAAACCGGAGCCCACGGCAAGCCCGGAAGGCGCGGAGCCGGAGCCTCAGCCGACGAAAGGCGCGATCCATCCCGCGCTGGCGCTTGTCCTGCTCCTGGCGCTGGGCGGCGGCGCGGTCTACTTTTTCCGCAAGTGGAGAGCGTCGGGGAAACCAAAGACCAAAGGCAATACCGACCTGAGCGAATACGAATTCGGGGAGGAAGACGCGGAATATGAGTTTGAGCCGGATGCACTGGAAGGACAGACAGACGAAGTGACGAAGGAAGAGTAAAAGGAACAGGATACCACTTGCTGTTGTGCGCACATTCGTGTATACTGTAGGCAGAGAACCCATCCACTGAGAGGAGGAAGTTTCATGGCCAAAACTGCAAATCTCTATGCGCGAATTGAACCGGACTTGAAGGAGCAGGCGGAGTCCATTCTGACAGCTTTGGGCATCCCGGCGTCGAATGCGATTACCATGTTCTACAAGCAAATCGTTCTTCAGCGCGGAATGCCCTTTGAAATCAGGCTTCAGGCGAAAAAGCCACTCGATATGAGCGCGCTTACCCAGGAGCAATTGAACGCGGAATTGCAGAAAGGGTATGACGACGTTCTGGCCGGTCGCACGAAAAGCGCCGATCAGGTGTTTGACGCCATTTGGAGAGAATATGGGGTAGAGCGCGTATGAGGATCGGCCTGGTTTCTTACCGCTGTGAGAACGGCAACACCTCCTTCAACCTCAGCCAGATCGAACGGGCCCTGCGGGAAGCGCAGGGGAAGGTCGAGTTGCTGTGCTTTGGCGAGGCATTTTTACAGGGGTTTGATTCCCTGTGCTGGGATTATGAAATCGACAAAGCTATGGCGGTGGAACTTTCTTCGGAACGTTTCCGATGCATGTGCCGCCTGACGGTGCGGTATGGGATCGCGCTGCTGGTCGGATATTATGAAAAAGAACGCGAGCGCATCTATTCCTCCTGTGCCGTTTTGGCTGACGGCGAGATCGTACACAATTACAGGCGAATCTCCGAAGGCTGGAAAGAGCGTTCCAAAGCCGATGCGCACTATTGCGAAGGGACGGAGACGGGCGAATTCCTGCTGTCTGGAAAAAAGATGATGATAGCCCTTTGCGGAGACCTGTGGGAGTATCCAGAACGGTTCCAAACGGAGCATCTTCTCATCTGGCCCGTATACGTCAATTTTACGCCGACAGCGTGGGAAAACGGTCTGCTGAATGCTTACGCGGCGCAGGCGTCCCGTGCCGCGCCGGATACGCTGCTGGTCAATCCTTTGGATACGGAACCGGTCAACCTCGGTGGGGCGTTTCGCTTTCAACATGGGCTTGTGACGGAGCGGATTCCGTTTGACCGGGAACAGATCCTGATCGTCGATGTGTGAAGGGAACGGCCAACACCTGATTTGGCGAGATACGGTTGAATGTTGTGGGATACTTGCTATTTTTTAATATGGAATTGGAGAGAAGCATATATGGTTATGCCAGCGACGGCGTTTCAACACGACTTTGATGCGGAGCTGTCCTCGCCTGCAAATGAGGACATCAACCTGACTGAAAACGGAAAAACGATTGCAAAGCTGTCCAAGCCCAACGTCAGTGCGGTGGACGCCCTCAGTGGGCTTCTTGCCGGAACACCCCTGCAAGAATTCGACTCCAATCAGCTGAGAGAAGCCCGACTTCGGAAATATGTTTCTCACGCTTGAGCCAAACGCTTTTTCACAATCAAATTTCATAAAACACTTCAAGAGGCAGTCCCACGGGGCTGCCTTTTTCCATGTCCGAAAGGAGGCAAATCATTGCATCAACTTGTTATCGCGGAAAAGCCCAGCGTGGCCCGAAGCATCGCCGCCGTTCTCGGAGCGACCCAAGGGCACGAGGGCTATCTGACCGGGGGCGGCTATGTCGTCTCCTGGTGTTTCGGCCACCTGGCGGGGCTTTCCGACGCCTCGGCCTATCATCCCGATTTCACCAAATGGAGGCTGCAGGACCTGCCCATCCTCCCGGACCCCTTTCAATTTACCATTGCTCCGGACAAGCAGAAGCAGTTTGCCGTGCTGCGGAAGCTGCTGTGCGCCCCGGACGTTTCGGAGGTGGTCAACGCCTGCGACGCCGGACGCGAGGGGGAGCTGATTTTCCGCACTGTCTACGAGCTGGCGGGCTGCACGAAACCCATGAAGCGCCTTTGGATCTCCAGCATGGAGGACGGGGCGATCCGGGAGGGCTTTCA
>CAMVRT010000041.1 GCA_947169975.1 uncultured Oscillospiraceae bacterium | reverse complement strand
GAGCTGCGCAAGAAGTCCGGCGGCTTCTTCGGCTCCGGCGAGTCCACCGGCTCCATCGGCGTGGTGACCATCAACCTGCCCCGCATCGCCTACCTTGCCAAGGACGAGGCCGACTTCTACAAGCGACTGGACGAGCTGATGGACATCGCTGCCCGCAGCCTGAAGACCAAGCGCACCGTCATCACCAAGCTGCTGGAGCAGGGCCTGTACCCCTACACCAAGCGGTATCTGGGCACCTTCAACAACCACTTCTCCACCATCGGCCTCATCGGCATGAACGAGGTGGGTCTTAACGCCAAATGGCTCCGGGCCGACCTGACCGATCCCAAGGTCCAGCGCTTTGCCCGGGACGTGCTCAACCACATGCGCGAGCGCCTGTCCGACTATCAGGAGCAGTACGGCGACCTCTACAACCTGGAGGCCACCCCCGCCGAGTCCACCACCTATCGCTTCGCTAAGCACGACAAGGAGGAGTTCCCCGACATCATCACCGCCAACATGAACGGCACCCCGTACTACACCAACTCCTCCCACCTGCCCGTGGGCTACACCGAGGACGTGTTCTCCGCTCTGGACATCCAGGACGATCTCCAGACCCTGTACACCTCCGGCACTGTGTTCCACGCCTTCCTGGGTGAGAAGCTGCCCGACTGGAAGGCCGCCGCCAATCTGGTGCGGAAGATCGCCGAGAACTACAAGCTGCCCTACTACACCCTGTCCCCCACCTACTCCGTCTGCGCCGACCACGGCTACCTTACCGGCGAGCAGTACACCTGCCCCATCTGCGGCAAGAAAACCGAGGTCTACAGCCGCATCACCGGCTATTACCGCCCGGTGCAGAACTGGAACGACGGCAAGGCCCAGGAGTTCAAGGACCGCAAGGTCTACGACATCGGCCACTCCCACCTGACCCACACCGGCCCCAATCCGGCGCCGGTGGACGAGGTCGCTGCCCAGCCTGTGGCCGAGCCCGTGATCGAGGAGGGCAAGGCCGCTCCCGCCGCCGACGGCATCCTGCTGTTCAAGACCCCCACCTGCCCCAACTGCAAGGCCGCCAGTGCTCTGCTGGACAAGGCCGGCGTGCCGTACACTCCCCTCAACTCCAACGAGGAGAAGGATCTGGTGATGAAGTACGGCGTCAAGCAGGCCCCTACTCTGGTGCTGATCCACGGCGACACCTTTGAGAAGTACCGCGGCGTGTCCGACATCAAGGGCTGGCTGATGAGCCGGTAACAGAACAAACGACGAGCAGAAATTGCACAGGCAATTTCTGCTCGTCTCATGGAGATAGAAAAGGAGCGATCCCATGTACGATATTATTGTGGTCGGCGGCGGCCCCGCCGGCATGACGGCGGCGCTGTACGCCCAGCGCAACGGCAAGAAGGCTCTGGTCATCGAGAAAAACGGCTTCGGCGGCCAGATCACCCACTCTCCCAAGGTGGAGAACTACCCCGGCACACTTTCCATGAGCGGCAACGAGTTTGCCGAGCAGACCCTGAACCAGATCCTGGCACAGGGCGCGGACATCGAGTTCGAGACCGTCAACGCCGTCCGCGACGAAGGCGATCACAAGGTGGTCACCACCGAAGAGGGCGGCAGCTATGAGTGCCTCGCCGTGGTGCTGGCCACCGGCGTGAAGCACCGGATGCTGGGCCTCCCCGGCGAGGATGAGCTGGTGGGCGAGGGCATCTCCTTCTGCGCCGTGTGCGACGGCGACTTCTACGCCGGCAAGACCGTCTGCGTGGCGGGCGGCGGCAACTCCGCATTGCAGGAGGCCATTCTGCTGGCGGAAAAGTGCAAAGAGGTCATCATGCTGCAGGATCTGCCCTTCTTCACCGGCGAAGAGCGGCTGCAGGACGTACTGTTCGCCCGGGACAATGTCCGCTCCCTCACCGAGGTGAAGTTCACCGGTCTTGTCACCGAGAACAGCGAGCTTCGCGGCGTGGAAATTGTCCATGACGGTCAGAATAAAACCATCGCCTGTGACGGTCTGTTTGTGGCCATCGGCCTCATTCCGGAGAACGAGCCCTTTGCCGACCTGGCCGACCTCAACAAGTTCGGCTATTTCGACACCGACGAACAGTGTCTCACCAAGACCCCCGGCGTCTTTGTAGCCGGCGACTGCCGCAGCAAGTTCGTGCGCCAGCTGACCACCGCCGTGGCCGACGGCGCCACCGCCGCCCTGGCCGCCTGCCGGTACATCAACGGACTATAAAACCGAACCTGTCATTCCGAAGAAAATGCCGCCCAAACGGGCGGCATTTTCTGTGGGAATCCGCTCCTGCTTAAAGGGGATTACGGATTGCCACGGCCCCGTCGGGGCCTCGCAATGACAGGAATGGCCATTTTGCAACAGCCCCTTTATGCCGTTCTCTTTGCCAGAGCGCGCTCCAGCCAGTCCTTGCCGTCGGTAAAGCGGGAGACGATATAGGACACCACGTAGTCGCCGGAGGCGTTGATCATGGTGGCGGGCGGATCCACCAGATTGCCGATCATCACCAGGATGGGGAAGGCCAGCTCCATGCGGGTGGGGAAAAAGATGGAGCAGATGATATACTCGCCGATGTAACCGCCGCCGGGCACGCCGGACATGCCCACAGAGCTGAGCACCGCCACCAGCACCACCGGGATCAGCTTATCCCAGGTCATGGCCTGCCCGAACACCCCCCACACGAAGGCGATCTTCAGCACGCAGGAGAAGCAGGAGCCGTCCATGTGCATGGTAGCGCCCAGCGGCACCACCATTTCCGCCACGTCGCGGCTGACGCCCGTCTCCTCCGCCACGTCCAGATTGGTGGGGATGGTGGCAACAGACGAGCAGGTGCCCAGGGATACAATGGCCGGCTTGGCAATGTGGCGGAACATGGCGGCGGGACCGTGCCGTCCGCCGCCGAACCGGGCAAAGAGCGGGAAAGCCGTGAACACGTAGATGAGGCAAAGGGGATAGTACACCAGCATGGCCCGGCCGTAGGCCACGGTGATGGCGGAGCCGTAATCAGCCACCAGTCCGGCAAAGATGGCAAAGAACGCCACCGGCGCATAGTAAGTGATGATCTTGACAAACTGCAGCATCACCCGGCTCAAGTCGTCCAGCCACCGGGCCACCAGGCAGTCCGATCCGCCGGCGAGATTGACGGAGAATCCAAACAGCAGGGAGAACACGATCAATGGCAGCATGGCCCGGCGGCTGAGCAGACCGCTGAAGTCTCCCACGGTAAAGAAGTTGACGATCATATCCGAGGTAGAGGCGTACTCCCCCATCTCCTCAGCGCTCACCTGACTCCATGGGGCAAGCACCGGGGGAAAGATCTTCATGAGAATGAACATGATGACGGCGGCGATGGCGCCGGTCACCACGAAGGTGGCTACGGTGACGCCCAGGATCTTTCCCGCCCGGCTCCGGCTTTTCATTCCCGCCACGGAGCTGGCAATGGAGGCGAATACCAACGGCACCACCACGCAGAACATCATGTTGATGAATACCGTGCCCAGGGGCTTGATGGCCACGGCACCCCTGGGCCAGAGGGCTCCCATCAGGCAGCCCAGCAGCATGGCTCCCAACATGATCAGCGGGAGCCGGTAGTTTTTTGCGACAGACAGTTTTTGCATATGCGCTCTCCTCCTCATACAAAATGCCGCGTTTCAGTTGTATGCGCGGGCAATTTGTCCCTATTCCGGAGGACAAGACGCAAATGACGCAAAAAACGGACCGCCCTCCTTGCGGAGAGCGGTCCGTTTGCGATTTACTCTTACTCGCCCAGGGCGGCGGTGATAATGGCCATGGTATAGACCTCCTCGGCGTTGCAGCCGCGGCTCAGGTCGTTGATGGGGGCGTTGAGGCCCTGCAGGATGGGGCCGTAAGCGGCGAAGCCGCCCAGACGCTGGGCGATCTTATAGCCGATGTTGCCGGACTCGATGTTGGGGAAGATGAAGGTGTTGGCGTAGCCGGCCACGGGGCTGCCGGGGAACTTCAGCTGGCCCACGGTGGGAGATACGGCAGCGTCAAACTGCATCTCGCCGTCGATGGCCAGGTCGGGAGCCAGCTCCTTGGCCTTGGCGGTGGCGGCCTGGCTCAGGGGCACGGTGGCTCCCTTGCCGGAGCCCTTGGTGGAGAAGCTCAGGATGGCGACCTTGGGATCGATGCCGAACACCTGGGCGGTCTTGGCGGTCTCGATGGCCACCTCGGCCAGCTTCTCGGCGGCGGTGAAGGTCACGTTGCCTTCCTTGTCCACGGAATCCTCGTAGGAAATGTTGATGGCGCAGTCGCCCATGGCCAGCATCTCGGGGGCGGCATTCTCGTGCTCACGCACCATGATAAAGCAGGAGGACACCAGGTGTGCGCCCTTCTTGTTCTTGATGATCTGCAGGGCGGGACGGACGGTATCGGCGGTGGAATAGGTAGCGCCGCCCAGCAGAGCGTCGGCGTAGCCCATCTTCACCAGCATGGTGCCGAAGTAGTTGCCCTTCTTCAGCAGCTCGCGGCACTCCTCAGCGCTCATCTTGCCCTTGCGCAGCTCCACCATCAGAGCCACCATCTCGTCCATGCGGTCGAAGTTGGCGGGGTCGATGATCTGGGCGCCGTCCACGTTGAAGCCGGCCTTCTCGGCGGCGGCGTGAACCTCGGCAGGATTACCCACCAGAACAGGGGTCAGGAAATTGCCCTTCAGCAGGCGGTCGGACGCCTCCAGGATGCGGGCGTCGGTGCCCTCGGTGAACACGATCTTGCGGGGGTTCTTCTGCAGCTTCTCGATCAAGAATTCAAACATGGTTTTTCCTCCTTCATATCCCTTCCCGCGCGGTCTCTCCGCGCCGGAAATATACAGCTTCGCGGCGACTTCGCTCCGCCGCTCATACCCTATAAAGCTATCACAATTTCCCCTGTTTGTCAATTTGTCCCGCCCGATATTTCGCCGCTTTACGGCGGCACGGTTGTGTGATATAATTGGTTAGATAAAACAGCAATAGCGAGGTGTACATATGAATCGTCAATTTCCTCTGCTGACCGTCTCATTGCCCAAGCTGCGCTCCAACGCATCGGAGATCACGCGCCGCTGCCGGGAGCGGGGCATTTCCGTCACCGGTATCATCAAGGGCTGCACCGGCATTCCGGAGGTAGCCCAGGCCTTTCTGGACGGCGGCTGCACCGATCTGGGCTCCAGCCGTCTCGAGCAGATCGTCCGCTGCCGGGAAGCCGGCGTGCCCGGTCCCTATACCCTGGTCCGTCTCCCCGGCATGAGCGAGCTGCCGGACGTGGTGCGCTGGTGCGACACCTCCCTCCACAGCGAGCTGGCCACACTGGACGCTCTGGAACAGGAGTGCGTCCGGCAGAACAAGACCCACCGGGTCATCATTATGGCCGATCTGGGTGATCTCCGCGAGGGCTTCTGGGACAAGGACGAGATGGTGGACGTCTGCGTCCACGTAGAGAAGGATCTGTCCCACGTAGAACTGGCCGGTATCGGCGTCAATCTGGGTTGTGTCGGCTCCATCCAGCCCACGCCCGAGAAAATGAACGACCTGCTGGCGCTGGCGCGCCGTGTGGAGGAGGCCATCGGCCGCAAGCTGGAGATCATCTCCGGCGGCGCTACCAGCTCCTACACCATGGTCCACTGGGGCACCATGCCCGAGGGCATCAACCACCTGCGCATCGGCGAGAACATCCTGCTGGGCAAGGATCTGCAGCTGGAGTGGCACATCGAAGACATGAACTATCTGGCCATGGACACCTTTACCCTGACCGCCGAGGTCATTGAGGTGAAGACCAAGCCCAGCTACCCCCAGGGCGTGTTCTGCATGGACGCCTTCGGCCGCAAGCCCACCTACACGGACTACGGCATCCGCCGCCGTGCTCTGCTGGTGCTTGGCCGGGCTGACGTGGCGGACGTGGAGATGCTGATCCCCCGGGAGAAGGGCATCACCGTGTGGGGTGCTTCCTCCGACCACTGCATCGTGGATGTGACCGACTGTGACCGGGACATTCAGGTGGGAGACACGGTGGACTTCTCTCTGGCCTACTGCAACTTGGTGTATATCTCCGCCCGGCCGGACGTCCGGGTGGTGTGCGTGGAAGAATAGGAGGTGCGGATATGGACAATTTGACCGTATTTCTTTTCAGCGCAGCCATTGCGCTCTTCACCTTTTTCGGTGTGGCGCCAATGATCCTTAACGCCGTGTCCCTCTTTGGCGTGCAGAAGCACTTTGCCGAAGCCATGATTCAGGAGGGCGTGGTCAAGGCAGAAGATGTGCGCCGCCTCTATCCCGGCAAGCAGGCGGCAGGCGTCATTGTCACTCTGATCCTTGTGGCCGCCGTGGGTGTGGCGGCCTATAAAACCGCTCCCGCCGGATACTTCGCCGTGGGAATCCCGCTGGTGGCAGGCCTTCTGCGGTATCGCCGGATCGTGCAGTACAACAGTCTCACCGTTCAGCGCTTCAAAAACACCTTCCAGACGGTTATGGACGCCAAAAAATTCAACCGGTTTGTGGAAACACACTTCTGAGTAAAATACCCATAAAAAAGGAGAGGACCCCGACGGAGGCACCTCGTAAGGAAGTGCCTCCGTCACATTTGAACACGAGATAATTGACCACGCCAGTCAGCAATGGTACAATAATTGAATCAAATCTTGCTAATGTTTGTCAAGTCCCTTTTTCAGGCTTGATGGAATAAAAATG
>CAMVRT010000040.1 GCA_947169975.1 uncultured Oscillospiraceae bacterium | reverse complement strand
TGTTGCTGTCGAAATACTTCTCTGCCTGCAGCGCACGGGCAAGGCGCTCCCGCTGCCCTTCGTCGTAGTATTCGAACTCTTTGTCGTTCCAGTAAAACTCAAAGGTGGCCGCCACCTTGTCAATGGTCTCCGGCAGATCCTTCTTCGTGATCTTTGTGTTCCACTCCAGGCCGCTGGTCAGGGCAGCATTGGAAAGGTTAGACGAACCCACATAGGCCGTCGTAAAGCCGGTGTCCCGGTAGAAGATATATGCCTTTGCATGGAGGCGCGTGATCTTCGTGTTGTAGCTGACTTTGATCTGTGTATTCGGGAGCTTGCGCAACTCCTCGATTGCCTTCACATCGGTCGCGCCCATATAAGAGGTTGTGATGATCCGCAGCTCGCCGCCGTTTTGGGTAAAGGTGGTCAACTCGTCCATGATGAGACGCAGCCCGCTCCACTTGATAAAGGAAACCAGCATGTCAATCCGATTGCAGGACACAATCTCTTTTTTGAGCTCCGTGTACATCTGCGGCTCGTGAACTGCACCGGTGAACAGGCTGGACTGTGCGATAGAGGTCTCCGGGCGGACAACCTGGGCTTTCTCATCTATTGCCCAGATGCTGTTTTGCCGATCAAAAAGCGCAAGAAGCTGCTCCGCCCGCTCTGCAACCGAGAGCGAGTCGAAGTCAGCTTCTTTTGTTTCTGCCTGGATCGTGGTAATAATCTGATTGGCCAAAGCGACCTGCGCATTCAGATCTCCGCCATTGTCGCGGAGATTGTCCAGCCCGCGCTCCACTACTTCGGCCACATACTTTGCCAGCACCTTGGATGCCTCGGCAGTATCAATAGGCGCAGTCTGACTGAGCTTGTCCGCAGTGGCAAGCTCGCTGTCCAGTCCTTTATTGATGACCTGCTCGTATAGTCCCTCGTGTAGCATGGCTTATCTCCTCATCACTTGTTCCTAATTACGCTTTTGATATCATTGACAAAAAAAGCTAAAAGGTTCCCTTTTTTAACCTTCTTTAGTCCCATGTCTCTTCGCATCTCGTTCATTATTTCTTCAATTAAAAAAACATTGTCTATTGCCGCTTTGGGGTTCATTCCATTCCCTCGAAATTTCACCCACTTTTTTACCACTCGTGGAGATCCCCAAAGTGTGATAGTTTTTGAAAAACGAGAAATATCGTCAATCATGCCTTGCTCAGTATACTGCGTCGTTCCTTTTGTGTTTTGTTGGACTTTATACACCATATCTATGAAATCTGTATATGGCTCCTCACGTTTCTTCGCAAGATAGTCTTGACGAGCTTTTCGGTATTCGATAATTTTACCCAGTATTGAGCTGATGATAACACCTGTAATTGAAACGGCGCCAGTGATTAGTGCAACAATTACAACAGCGTCAAGCTTTGAAGCTGTTTCTGCCAGCCAGTCAGTCAGAATTGATATTCCAATACCAATATGTTTTATCGCATAGTATAATGCTGCTAACCCTCCAGCTATTAAAATCAAAAGGAATAATAGCCCTATCACAAAGTCAATCTTAGGGTGACGTTCCGAAAAAGGGGCTTTTACTTCCGATACTTCTTTTCCTTTCATACATTATCCCCCTCAATTATTATACCATCCAAATCGGCACGATCAGATTATTGCTGTCAAGGGCGCTAAATATCCCCGGATAGAGGCCCTTTGATTTCCAGCGGAACAAATATCTATTCCGCACTGTCGCTCAGAACACCAGAGCAACCACGCGGCATTTATTGATTGCTTCATCTCCGTAAACGCTCTGCCAATCATGAATCTGCCACTGCACATGCTCCAGGATCTCTTTGAAATGTACGAACCAGCCCATGGGATCGTCCCATTCATAGTACTGATAGAGCTGCTTGCCCACATCGTCCAACTTTGCATATTCTTCCGGCGTGATTGATTCATAGAGATCCTCAACATCGCCGGATTCATAGGCAAACACTGCGTCTTTTAGCACGATCCCGTGATACTCGTGGGCTTGTCCCAACGGCATGCAGCTTCGCATGGCGTCGACTTCGGCGGACAGGATTCTTACGAACTCATCGTTCCGGCAACTCTCATAGCACCCTTGCAATTCAGCCGACAGATCTTCGAATCGCAGTCTCTCGCCGATCTCCTCGATCTTGTCTGCGGTCTGGCCGAAATAGCTCCTTGAACCGCTCTCATACGTCATCGCAAGGCGCCGTTTCCCATCCTTATCAAAGCCGGGATTGATGCAAACCCATTTATCGCCGATATAGGCTTCGGTATATAAGAAGTAGCTTGTTGACATGGCTCCTTGTCCCTCCTGGTTTCCGACCCAGCGTCAAGCCTGATGATCCGGGACGATTTCAACGATGTCGTCCATCGTGCAGCCCAGCGCGGAGCAGATCTTGACCAGCACTTCACTGGAAACGACGGCGCCGTCTTTGCCCATTTTCGTGATGGTAGCCACGCTTACGCCCGCCGCTTCTGCCAATTCCTTCTTCTTCATTTCCCGATCGATCAGCAGTTTGAAGAGCTTTTTATAACTTGCGGCCATTGGCTTCACCCCCGCAATAGATATGATTTTATAATATACCACATCTTTCCTGATTTCTCAACTGTATTCAGCAATAATCCTGCGATTTCATCATTTTTCGTTTTGCCGACTATAATTGTCTCTTTGACAAAAAAGAACCCAAGCAGAGGTCACGCCCGCACGCCGTATTTCTTTGTCTACTGCAGCGCAAAAATTGAGGGTAGAACGATCCGAAACAACCTTGACTTTCCGGCGGAAGAGAGCTACAATCCAAATGTTCCCGAGAGTTGCGGCAATACACCGCATTCCACGGGAGCGTTTCCATACGACCACATGTTTGACCACAACCGCCTCTGGAGGACGTGGAGACAGCGGAGAAAAGAGCGCCGGAGAGCAAGTTTTCCGGACTAAACAGCGCCAAATGTAGTTCATGCACATGTAACACCAGGTTCGAACGCCTTTGGGACCACGAGGCCGCTGGTTCGAAACCAGTCACTCGGATCAAAAATCCTCTGAAATCAGCGACTTCAGAGGATTTTTTTGCGATCAGGACAATTTCAAAGGATGTGACCGTATCATGAGACTGTTTCTCGCCATCCAACTCTCCCCGTCTGTGAAGGACGCCCTGGTCAACGCGCAGAACGCGCTGTATGAGCGCGGCGTCCGGGGGAATTACAGTCCGGAGGAGAATCTGCACCTGACG
This sequence comes from uncultured Oscillospiraceae bacterium, assembly GCA_947169975.1. Classification (GTDB taxonomy): domain Bacteria; phylum Bacillota; class Clostridia; order Oscillospirales; family Oscillospiraceae; genus Vescimonas. The sequence goes on along the minus strand of CAMVRT010000040.1, from coordinate 3,830 downwards.
CTGGCTTTCATCGGGGAATACCCGGACGCGGAGCGCGTGCTGGAGGCGCTTTCCGCCGTGACCTTCGCGCCCTTCCCGCTGCGTCTGGAGGGCATGGGCTGCTTCGGGGATCTCTGGTGGGCCGGGATGCAGGCCTCAGCCCCCCTGGCGGCGCTGGCGCGCAAAGTCCGACACGCCCTGGCGGAGCACGGCGTCCCCTATGACCGGAAGCGCTTCTCCCCTCACATCACGCTGTTACGCAAGGCGCGTGGCCAGGTGCCGGGGGTCGAGATCGCGCCCGCCGCCATGACCGTGGACGCCGTCTCCCTCCTGCGCTCGGACCGGGGCAAAAGCGGCATGATCTACACGGAGCTGGGGCGCATCCCGGCAGTGCTTGATGATCCCCCGCGCCAGCCGCCCCCGGTCAATTCCCCAGCTTCTGGCCGTTGACCAGCACCACGTTCAGCGGTTCCACCTCGATCTTCTCCCAGACCCCTGCGGCGACGTAGGGCTCGGACCGGAGATACGCCTCCAGGTCCTCCCGGCGCTCCACGTCCAGGATCAGCACGGAGCCGCGCATCTTACCCGCCTCGTCCAGAAGCCCGCCCGCGCAGAGCACGGTTCCTTTCACCTGCGCCATGTTCTCCAGATGCCGGGGGCGGACCGCCAGGCGCTGAGGCAGCATATTGGCCCCGTCGGTAGCTTTGATGAGAAATTGCATTGTGATTCCCTCTTTTCCGAATCATGTTTTTGCTTGGATTTTATCCTGCGGCACGGCCCGTGTCAACCGTTCCGCCACAGAAAAAGGAGTATCGACATGACGATTGCGCCCTACGACGACCGCTACCGGGACGATATGATTTTTATGGTGCTGCAGGCAAAGGACGCGCTGGGGCGTGTGCCGCGCCTCAACGAAGACCTGCTGGACATCCGCGCCAACTATCTGGAGCGCGGGGGCGGGTTCTTTCTGGCGCTGGACGAGGCCGAGCGAGTGATCGGCTGCGGCGGCTGGGCGCGAACCCCGAACACCGGGGAGGCCTTCCTGCACCGCCTGTATGTGAAAGCCGCACACAAGCGCAGCGGCGTGGGGTCCAGGCTGCTGGAAACCCTGGAGGCGGAGATGCGCCGGCACGGCGTCACCCTGGTCCGGGTGCATCTGGGCGCGCCGCGGGAACAGTGGCTGGAATCCTACGCCTTTTACCCGAAACACGGATATCGTGCGGATGCGGAGCGGTACATGTGGAAGGAACTGTAAGGGGCGCCCTTGCCGGAAGGATACGCGCCGGATCGCCCCCCTCCCCCCTTTTTTTCCAAACAGGCTTGCAAAACGGCGCGGAATTGTGTAAGGTAAGGAAAGCGGAGAGACGCCCGGCGGCGCTGCGGCGTCTTGTTTGCGGAATTATTATTTATGGAGGGATACCAATGAAACACACGCAGAAGCTGTTTGCCGCGGTGCTGGCTCTGGTGATGCTGCTGGTGCTGAGCCTCGGCGTCCTGGCCGACTACCCGGCGGACACCCGGACCGAGCTGGCTGCGGACTACAGCGGCAAGACCGTCATCCTGCACAGCAACGATGTCCACGGGGAGCTGGAGGGCTACGCGGTCATCGCGCAGCTCAAGGCCGACCTGACGGCGAAGGGCGCGGAGGTCATTCTGGCCGACGCCGGCGACTACTGCCGCGGCACGCCCTATGTCGGCGTCTCCAAGGGCGCCACCGCCATTGAGATGATGAACGCGGCGGGCTATGACATCTCCACCATCGGCAACCACGAGTTCGACTACGGCTATGACCAGCTGATGACCAACCTCTCCACGGCCCAGTTCCGGATCGTCTGCGCCAACGTCTTCAAGGACGGCGAAGCCTCCTTCGATCCCTATACCGTGATGGAGACCGCCGGCGGCCTGAAGCTCGGCTTCTTCGGTCTGACCACCCCCGAGGTGCAGACCAAGGTACACCCGGCGCTGATCCAGGGCATGGAGGTCCTGAACAACTCCGCCGGAAAGACCGACCTGTACGACTGCGCCGTGGCGCAGGTGGAGGCCCTGAAGGCGGCGGGCGTGGATCTGGTGATCGGCCTCACCCACCTGGGCGTGAGCGCGGAGTCCACCCCCGACGGCCACCGCAGCATCGACGTGCTGGCCCGGCTGAGCGGCGTGGACCTGCTCATCGACGGCCACTCCCACACGGTCATGACCGCCGGTGAGAACGGCGAGCCGATCCAGTCCACCGGCACCAAGTTTGCGAACATCGGCGTCGTCGTCATCGACAACGCCACGAAGCAGATCGAGGAGAACTTCCTGATGCCCGTGGAGGGTCTGCCCGCGGACCCGGAGGTCCTGGCAGCGGCCCAGGCCATCATCGACGCGGTGGACGAGGAGTACGGCGTGGTCTTTGCCAGGAGCGAAGTGGAGCTGAACGGCGCACGCGCCCCCCAGGGCAACCGGGACAGCCAGACCAACAGCGGCAACCTGATCACCGAGGCCATGCTGTGGAGCGTCCTCCAGACCGGCGCGCTGAACGTTCCGAACGAAAACGTGGTGGCCGTCACCAACGGCGGCGGCATCCGTGCGGCGATCCAGATCGGCGACGTGACGCGCAAGGACATCGTCACGGTCCTGCCCTTCGGCAACACCGTGACCGTGGCCTACCTCACCGGCGCGGAGCTGCTGGAGGCGCTGGAGGCCTCTACTTACGCCCTGCCCATCGGCGGCTATCCCCAGACCACCGGCATCCAGTGGACGCTGAACACCACCAAGGTCTATGACGCCGCCCCGGAGACCTATCCCGGCTCCACTTACTACGGCCCCGCCAGCATCCAGCGCGTGAGCATCCAGAGCATCAACGGCCAGCCCTTTGACCCGGAGGCCACCTACGCCGTGGTCACCAACGACTTCTGCACCGCCGGCGGCGACACCTATTACGCCTTTTTGGCCGCCTCCGCCCAGTTCGACACCGGCATCCCCATGGACGAGGCGCTGATGGACTACATCCAGACCGAGCTGAACGGCGTCATCGGCGAGACCTACGCCAGCGACCGGGGCGACCTGCGGGAGATCACCATCGAAAACACCGTCTGCGTCCAGTCCACCCACAACCTGAGCATCGACGGCGAGCCCAAGGAAGCCGAGATGTACAACATCAACGACGAGAACTACTTCAAGCTGCGCGACGTGGCCGCCCTGCTGCGCGGCACGGCCGCCCAGTTCGAGGTCACCTGGGACGAGGAAAACAACTGCATCGTCGTGGAGACCGGCAAGCCCTACACCCCCGTGGGCGGCGAGCTGGACCAGGGCGCGGACCGCTCCGAGAGCATCGTGGTCAGCCCCCAGAGCATGACCGTGGACGGGGAACCCGTCAACGTCACCGCCTACAACCTCCAGGGCAACAACTACTTCCGCATCCGCGACCTGGGCCGCGTCCTGGGCTTCGGCGTGGACTTCGGTGAGAACAGCACCGTGCTGATCAGCACCGCCGCAACGGGCCAGGCGGCCTGAGCGGAGGGAAACATAGCAATATAAAAAGAAATAGTGGACGCCGCCTCCGGCCTGACCGGGGGCGGCGAGTTTTTTGCGGGTGTTTTCGGTTTTGGCGGGGTCCGTTAAGACAGGGGGACGGTTCTTTTGTCTTGCCCCAAGCTAGGAAATCACCGCCAATTTCTGTCAGTCTTGCATCTATTTTCCCATCATCGCGCGAAAAAGTTGTCAATGAGAAGGGTTTTTATTGACAGCTTTTTCTTTGGAAGAAGGACAAAAGAACCGTCCCCACGTCTCAAAATCCTTGTCACGGCAACACATAACCTTTCCCTCTTCCACGGCGACGAACGCATTCTGAAAATTGAAAACTGCAAAGT
>CAMVRT010000039.1 GCA_947169975.1 uncultured Oscillospiraceae bacterium | reverse complement strand
ACTCAGCGCTTGTTGCTCTTCTTCCAGATGCCCATCTTCTCGGCGCTGGCGATCAGCTCATCGCGGAACTGGGGATGCGCGATGGAGATGATGGCGGCGGCGCGCTGCCAGGTGGACATACCCTTCAGGTTGATCATGCCGTACTCGGTGACCAGATAGTGGATGGTGGAACGCGGGTCGGTCACGATGGAGCCGTTGGTCAGGGTGGGGACGATGCGGCTCTTCAGGGAGCCGTCCTTGCCCTTCATGGCGGAGGACATGCAGATGAAGCTCTTGCCGCCCTTGGAGAGGTAAGCGCCCAGCACGAAGTCCAGCTGACCGCCGGTACCGGAGATCTGCTTCACACCGGCGGACTCGGCGTTGACCTGGCCGAAGAGGTCGAGGTCCACGATGTTGTTGATGGAGATGAAGTTGTCCAGAGAAGCCACGACATGCACGTCGTTGGTGTAGTCCACGGGAGCGCCGACCACGTCGGGGTTCATGTCCACGTAGTCATACAGCTTCTTGGTGCCGGCGGCGAAGGCGAAGACCTGACGACCGGGATCGAGGGTCTTGTTCTTGCCGGTGATCTTGCCGGCCTGGGCGATGTCCACGAAGGCGTCCACGTACATCTCGGTGTGCACGCCCAGATCCTTCAGGTCGGACTCGGCGATCAGGGCGCCGACGGTGTTGGGCATACCGCCGATACCCAGCTGCAGGCAGGCGCCGTTGGGGATCTCAGGCACGATCAGGTTGGCGACGGCGCGGTCCACATCGGTGGCCGGGGCGCTGCCCAGCTCGGGGATGGCGGGGTTGTCGCCTTCGACGACCATGTCCACATCCTGGATGTTGATCTCGGTCTTGTACAGGCCGTAGCAACGGGGGAGGTTGGTGTTGACCTCGACGATGATGGTCTTGGCCTTCTGGCACATATCATAGAGGTGAGAGGGAGCGATGGAGAAGGAGAAGTTGCCGTGCTTGTCCATCGGGGGAACCTGCATCATGACCACATCGACGTCGATGTTCTCACGATAGAAGCGGGGCAGCTCGGAATAACGCATGGGGTTGAAGTAGCCCATGCCCTTGGCGATGATCTTGCGATCCACGCCGGAGCAGTGCCAGGAGTTCCAGCTGAAATGCTCGGGGGCGTCGTCCGCCTTGGCGATCTCGGGCATCCACATGGTGACGCCGCCGCGCACCTTCACGTCCTCCAGCTCGTCCTTGCGGGCGGCCAGGGCCTTGTCCAGGGCCACGGGATGGTTGGTGCACCAGGAATAGTCCACCCAATCACCGGACTTGACGACCTTCACAGCCTCCTCGGCCGTGGTCAGCTTGCTCTCATAAAGCTTCTGAAAATCCATTGAACGCTCCTTTTCTGCCGAACGGGGCAGGTTCGGCTGATGAATTTTTATCACATGGGTGGGTCAAATGACTGCGTCTCATTCGCCCGCACGCGCAGGAGTGGGGCCGGGGACGCGCACCGGAACCCGGCGGCGCTTTTTTCAGTCATTCAACACCGCGGGGCGGTACAGGAGAGTCTGTCCGCTCCGCGGCTTGGGTTATTTGCGTAAAGGGATCAGGCTTGTCCGATCAGAGACTCAGCACTTCTCGAACACGGTGGCAACGCCCATGCCGCCGCCGATGCAGAGGGTAGCCAGGCCCTTCTTGGCCTCGGGGCGCTTGGCCATCTCGTGGATCAGGGTGACGATGATGCGCGCACCGGAAGCGCCGACGGGGTGACCGACAGCGATGGCGCCGCCGTTGACGTTGACCTTATCCATGTCGAAGTGCAGCTCGCGGGCGACAGCGATGGACTGGGCGGCAAAGGCCTCGTTGGCCTCGACCAGGTCGATGTCCTCGATGGTGACGCCGGCCTTGGCCATGGCCTCACGGGAGGCGGGCACCGGGCCCACGCCCATGATCTTGGGATCCACGCCGCCGTGGCCCCAGCCGATCAGCTTCGCCATGGGCTTCAGGCCGTACTTCTCGACGGCTTCGCCGGAGGCCAGCAGGATGGCGGCAGCGCCGTCGTTGATGCCGGAAGCCTGGCCGGCGGTGACGCGCTGGACATGCTTGCGGGTGTCGGCCTCGTGGACCTCGGTGGGCTCGAAGGTGTGGACGATCTCATCCTCCACGCCGACGGGGCCGGCGGGGAAGGCGCCCTTCAGCTTGGCCAGGCTCTCGACGGTGACGCCGGCCTTGGGGAACTCGTCCTTCTTGAACTCCACGATCTGCTTCTTGACCTTGACGGGAACGGGAACGATCTCGTCGTCGAAGCGGCCGCAGGCCTGGGCGGCCTCAGCCTTCTGCTGAGAGGAAGCGCCGAACGCATCCAGCTCCTCGCGGGTGATGCCCCACACGTCGCAGATGTTCTCGGCAGTGGTGCCCATGTGATAGTTGTTGTAAGCGTCCCACAGGCCGTCCTTGATCATGGTGTCAACGACCTTCTTGTCGCCCATGCGGGCGCCCCAGCGCTCATTGGGCAGGGCGTAGGGAGCGGCGCTCATGTTCTCGGTACCGCCGCAGACGACGACCTCGGCGTCCCCGGCGCGGATGGCGCGGGCGCCCTCGATGACGCTCTTCATGCCGGAGCCGCAGACCATGCCGACGGTGTAGGCGGGAACGCTGTAGGGCAGGCCGGCCTTCACGCCAACCTGACGGGCCGGGTTCTGGCCCTGGGCAGCGGTCAAAATGCAGCCGAACATCAGTTCGTCCACCTGCTCGGGCTTGACGCCGGCGCGGTTCAGGACTTCCTTCACCACGATCGCGCCCAGCTCAGGAGCCGGAACGTCCTTCAGGGAACCGCCAAAGGAGCCAACGGCGGTACGGCAGCAATTGACCAGATAAACATCTCTCATGACAATCAACCTCCAAGTTTGCCCTGGTGCAGGGCAGAATTTAAGTAATCTGCGCTAGGATGGAGTATATACCATTTTGTGATAAAAATCAAGCGTCGGAGGGGCAGATTGTACAATTTTGTTCACCCTTTCCAAAAATCACCCCCTTCTGTCTATCAGACCGCGAGGCCGACCGGGTCAAACGGGAGAAATTTGAAAAAAAGCCGATTGGACCACTTGACAAAATTGTGCGGATGATGTTATAATCCTCTGGCTTGCGGGTGTAGTTCAATGGTAGAACACCAGCCTTCCAAGCTGGATACGAGGGTTCGATTCCCTTCACCCGCTCCAGCGCGAAGGCAGACCGCAGCAGATATGCGCCAGTAGCTCAGGTGGATAGAGCAACTGCCTTCTAAGCAGTAGGCCAGGGGTTCGAGTCCCTTCTGGCGTACCAGATTTGGTGGGATTAGCTCAGTTGGCAGAGCACCGGATTGTGGTTCCGGGTGTCGTGGGTTCGAGCCCCATATCCCACCCCACTCATCGAAATGGCTGGGAATGGTTGCTGCCATTCGCAGCCGTTTTGATTCCTCCGGCCCCATGGCCGGGGGAGCAACTGCGTCAGCGTAGGGGCGTGGTGAAGCGGTAACACATCGGACTTTGACTCCGCCATTCGCAGGTTCGAGTCCTGCCGCCCCTGCCACCTCGCAGCGCCCAATCTCCGCCCCGTTAGCTCAGCAGGCAGAGCACCTGCCTTTTAAGCAGGGTGTCCGGGGTTCGAATCCCCGACGGAGCACCAGCACAAAAACCCAGTGATTTGTCTTTGGACAAATCACTGGGTTTTTGAATGAAGACGCTTCGCTAATGAAGGAATGAAGACGCTTTGCGAATGAAGAAATGGGTGCTGGTGGCAGCTTCGCCTCATTAGGGCGCAAGCCCGTCTTCATAAGGGCGAAAGCCCGACTTCATTAGGCGGCAAAGCCGCCGTCTTCATTCCTTCATTCCTTCATTCCCCCATCCCCCCCTTTCCCCCATTCCATCCATCCCGGAGGTATTCTCCATGCGCAAGGACCCTCTCTCCACGCAGTCTATGGATTTCGCCGTCTCCATCGTCCGCCTGGTCAAAGAATTGAAATCCAAACACGAATCCGTTATCTCCAACCAGATCGGGCGCTCGGGAACCTCCATCGGGGCCAACATCCGGGAGGCGCAGTACGCGCACGGCAAGGCCGATTTCATTGCAAAACTGCAAATCTCCCTGAAAGAGGCCAATGAAACCGGTTACTGGCTGGAGCTGCTATACAAAAGCGGATATCTGGACGAGCAGCAGTATCAATCCCTGGATTCGGCCTGCACGAGCCTTCGTGTGATGCTGATCTCCTCCATCAACACGGCCAAGAAGCATCTGAACCAGAATTGACAGCGCGCAAAACCCAAGTCTGGCCGGTCTGCTTCCTACATTATAATGGCATTCTGATATGTTCCCGTGTCAGGCAGGCGCTTGACAGTGGTGGTATCCTTATGATATAAAGCACGTTTAGAGGGGGTGCATTTCATGCCCGTCCAGGAGATTCACGCCCTGTGTGAGCGATTCGTAACGCAGCTTTCGCCCAGCAAAGTGTATCTGTTCGGCTCCTTTGCCGACGGCACGGCCCACAGCGGAAGCGATCTGGACTTTTACATCGTCGTCAAGGACGAGGGAAAGAACATCGCCGATCTGACCGCGCAGGCATACCGGGCCGTCCGCGGGGTCAAACAGCGTCCCATCGACATTCTTGTCGGCACGGAAAGCCGCTTTGCATCGCGCCAGACCCTGCCGACCATTGAACGCGAAGTGGCGAGAAACGGGGTGCTGCTCTATGGCTGACACCTTTGCGGAATGGCTCGTGCTTGCAGAAACCGATCTGGGCGTTGCAAAGCATCTCTATCAAACCTATTACCCAAAACCCTTGGAAATCATCTGCTACCATTGTCAGCAGGCGGCGGAGAAGGCGATCAAAGCCGTCATTGTTTCCAGGGGCGCGCAGGGTGGAATGCCGAAGCTGCACGATCTCTCTTTTCTGCTGGACCAGATGAAGAACCAGCTCAAGATTCCGGAACCGTATTACGACTATGCGGATGAGCTTACGCCTTACGGCGTAGCGGTCCGTTATCCGAGTGAACTTCTGCTGGAAGATCGCCACGCAGCATCCGCCCTGGCTCACGCGGACGAATTGCTGACATGGGCAAGCGCTGTGTGCAAGCGGGCAGACTTCTGAATTCGACAAGGCCGGATCATGCAAACAGCAAACGCTTGAACCGATCTCCCAAAGCATTCGACAAGCCTTGCCACGAGGTTTGTCGAATGCTTTTATATGGAAAGAAACCCCTGAGAAACAAGGAGGAACCCACCATGCCAAACCCGATCATGGAACAGCCCAAACACCGCTCCGCCCTCCGTCTGGCGGCGGGGCGGCTGGTCTTTGGCGTGCGGCGGAAGCTGCTCTGGCTGGGGATGCGCCGCAGCTTTGCCCGGCAGCGGGAGGAAACGCCCCTCCCCTGCCTGGGCTTTTCCCACCACACGCCCCTGCTCCGGGAGCTGAAAAACGCGGACATGTGGATGCAGTACAACAAGATCACCAACCTCCGCCTGGCCACGGCGCGGCTGGACGGGCTGCTGCTGCGGCCCGGGGAGGTGTTCAGTTACTGGTATCTGATCGGGCGGCCCAGCCGTCGGCGGGGCTATCTGCCCGGCATGATGCTGGTCAACGGCACGGTGCAGCCCGGCGTGGGCGGCGGGCTCTGCCAGCTCTCCAACCTGATCTTTTGGATGAGCGCCCACACGCCCCTGACGGTGCTGGAGCGCCACCGCCACGGCTACGACGTGTTCCCGGACGCCAACCGAACCCAGCCCTTCGGCAGCGGGGCCACCTGCTTTTACCCCTACGGCGACCTGATGCTCCGCAACGACACCCCCGACACCTGGCAGCTCCGGGTCCGGGTGGGCGAGACCGACCTGGAGGGCGAATGGCGCGTCAGCGCCGCGCCGGAGTACCGCTATGAGGTGGTGGAGCGAAACCACGAGATGCGCGGCGAGCCCTGGGGCGGCTTCACCCGGCACAACGAGCTGTATCAACAGCAGTTCACCCTGGACGGAACGCTGGTGGACGAGCATCTGCTGGTGCGCAACGACGCGGTGATGATGTACGCGCCGTTTTTGGAGTCCTGACATGCGCTGAACGAATTGCGTCATTCTGTAGGGCGCGCCGACCCCGGCGCGCCGGATTCGCAGCCGTCAGGTCCGGCGCGCCGGGTCGGCGCGCCCTACATGCCAGGAAGCGGAACCGCTTCATATGACGCGGCGAAAGGGGGTGCGGCTTTGCTGATCTATTTCCAGCTGATTGAAACAGAGGAAGCGCGGTCCAAATTTGAAATTGCATACCGGACCCACCGGGACATGATGTTCTCCCTGGCCTGGCGCATCCTGGGCAGCGAGGCCGACGCGGAGGACGCGGTGCATCAGGCTTTTTTGAAGCTGACGGACTGGCTGGACCGGATCGACGACCCGCGCAGCCCGAAGACCAAATCGCTGCTGGCCCTGATGGCGGAGCACGCGGCCCTGGACATGCTGCGGCAGCGGCGCCGGACCGTCTCCCTGGACGCCCTGGACGAGCTGGAGGACGCCCTGACCGCGCCCGCGGCGCTCCCAGCGCGGGTGGACCTCCAGACGGCCATGGCCGCCCTGCCCGCCCGATATCGAGAGCCGCTGCTGTTGCGGCACTACATGGGCTTTTCCGTCCCGGAGATCGCGGAGATGCTGTCGTTGTCCGAGGCCAATGTGTACAAAACGCTCCAGCGGGCCAGGCAGCGGCTGCAGCAGATGCTGGATGAGGAGGAGGCGCAGACGTATGGAACTCACAGATGAGATGCTGTCCCAGTGCGCGGCGGAGGCCAGCGCCCTCTGGCTGGCCCAGGTCCTGGACCCGGACGCGCCGCCCCACCGCTTCTCCCGCCGCTTTGAACGCCGTATGGCCGCGCTGCTGCGCAGGCAGCGGCGCAGCCTCCGGCAGCGCAGGGCGCGAACCTTTGCCCGCAGGGCCGCCGCCGTGGCCCTGGTCCTCCTGCTGAGCCTGGGCGCGTTCCTGGCCGTGGACACGGAGGCCCGCGCCGCAGTGCTGCAATGGGTCCGTGAGACCTTTTCCCACGCCGTGATCTACCGCTTCCCGGAGCACGAGGACCCCGCGCCCGTGCCGCGCTATACCCTGGGCTGGGTGCCGGAGGGCTTTGCCCTGGTGGACAGCGGGTATGACGAGACGGAGGGGACCTGCTTCTATTCCTACAAGGAAATCGACGGGCGCTTGCGCTTTGCCTTTGCGGTCATTCGCACGTCCGACGAGACGAGCATCACGCTGTTCAATATCGACGACCCTTCCAGAATTGAGCGCGTCCGCATCAACGGAATGCGCGGCGAGTTCTGCCCCGCCAACGATCCGTCGGATAACAACAACCTGATCTGGTATGATGAAGCGCGCCAGGTGGCTCTGATGGTGGATGGAAACATCGCAAAAGAAGACATCCTGCACATAGCACAAGAGATAAAGTTGGAAGAATTTACAAAATAAAATTTTTCCCAAATTGTTGTCCAATTTTCCCCCTTTCATTCGTTATAGTTTATAGAGAACGAATGAAAGGGGGTGATCATTTATGAGGAAGCGTTTGCTTCCTATCGCAATCATTCTGTCTATTCAGCGTGAGTCAATAGGGACTGAGTCAATAGGGACGGTTCTTTTTGACTCATTTTGGGTCGTCCAGCCTCTTTTCAGCCCCAACGAACGCTTCTCACGGGGCTGGATGCTTCATGCGGGACGGGACGTTTTTTCACGCAAGGAATCCCGAACCCCTTCCTTCTGGCAGCGCTGTATGGGCTGGACGCCGCCCCCTGCAAGCGGTGGGGTTTTCGCAGCTGTGGCAACAAAAGCAAATTTGCAGAATGAGTCAAAAAGAACCGTCCCTTTCAAGTTATGCATGGCGCAAATTATCGAAATTCACATTGTTGGTTTATCATATAAATAGTAGGTG
>CAMVRT010000038.1 GCA_947169975.1 uncultured Oscillospiraceae bacterium | reverse complement strand
GCTCCTTTCATGGATTCGCAAAACAATTATACAGGATATCTCCTTGAAAATCAATGCTCAAGTACAATCATACCACCTCGTAAGCCGCAACGAATGAAGCGCTGTATCCTATTGTCGCCTCAATTCTAACTCCCGGTTTATTCTTTCTGCCAGATTCTTTTGCCGGCGATAGGAAAAAACTGAAATGACAAATACCGTCAAGAGCATGGAAACAACCGCCAGAAGCGCAGGAAGCAGGCCTTTATCTGTCGGGATCCAGCCGACGAGAAAAGCGATTGTCAACATGATCGCGCAGCCAGTCACCATGTGAATCGCAATCTGCACGGAACGGCTTAGCTTTTCGTTGGTGTAAATGATACAAGGAAGGCCGAATCCGAGGCCGATCCCCAAGCTGCCGAGAGCCATTTTGGTGACGGAATAACCGGAAGCGGAATAGACGCCGCCCATGTTCAGATCGGCAATCAAGGAGCCGAGCAGAAACAGGAAAGAGGAGATCGCCACCGTTGTTTTGGTACGCTGGACTAAAAATACGATACTATCTTTCTTCTTCATCATGATTCCTCCTATAATCCCAAATAGTTTTTAAGATCAGGCAAGTACTTTCGGGAAACGTAATCAGACAGCCCGTTTCTCATTTTCAGGAGCAGACTTCCCCCGAAACCGGCTTCCACGCTTTGTACATAAGAAAGGTTGACGGCGCAGGATTTGGATATCTGCATGAAGCCGCTGCCCAACTGATCCAATACTTCATACAAGCGTTTTCGCGTCCTGAACTCTTCCTTTTTTGTATAGAGCTTTGTTTCCCCGCCCACTACCCGGATCATGTAGACCTCCTGCTCTGAAAGAAGGAACGTACGTCCGTCACGCTCCGCCAGGACAGGGGTGTCCTTTGCCTGCAATATGTCCAAAGCCCGTTGTATCTCCGGGGTTATTCGATCCGTATAAATGACCGCCCGCGGAGGCGTGTGCTCCGGCGAGACTTCAATCTTGACCTGCATAAGAGATCCCCTTTCTTGTTGCGTGCACATCAACTTAGATGAGAACAGTATAATCGGGTAAATATCTTTTGTCATCTGTTTGGCGCTAAGAGGTAAATAATTGCAGGTGAAATGCAAGGAACCCCTGCCAAAGCAGAACACGACAGGATGCATCATATTATGGTAAAAATAGGGCGGTGGAGATTTCTCCCTACCGCCCGGTACATTATGCATAAATCAGATCGTTGTTCACAACCTCCATAGCTCGATTCCGAATGTTGTTCATTCGCTGTACCCACAGCATTTGATCCTGGACCTTAAGTTGTTCTGTGACGCCTTCACGGGCCGCCATCTGCTTAACCAGCTCAAGAAACACAGATTCAGCCTGTTTGTTCAGATCGGCAAGATAACCGTTCAGCTTGCCGGTGATCTGCAGCTCTGTGTACAGTGCCTTGCGGTGTTGCCGGAGATACCGCAGATGCCGCTGACCCCAAGCGCCGATGGGCCTTTGTTCTTCAGCGGGCAGCTTCAAACAGGGAATGTAATAATCGCCTTGCAGCTCGTACCAAAGGCCATTTTTCTCGTCGTAGATGTACTTTTCCATGATGTAATCCTCCAAATAAGATTGATTCCCGCAATTCAATCATTCTGGCTGATTACAAAAGCCCCAAGGGAGACAACTTCCTTACGAAGTGCCTCCCTGGGGTGTCGTCTTTTTTGTGAAAGAGCGCGTAAAAGTGTACCAATCCATAGAAAGAACGTCTAAAAGACATCTCTGTCTATTGCATTTGATTAAGCAATCATCCACGTCGCCAATTGATTAACCGGTTCCGGGTCGTACGAAAAACCCATGGAACGATAGAGCGCAATCGCAGGAGCGTTGTCGACGTCGACAATCAACATCATTCCCTTTGGCCGGTTTGCTTCGATTGCCTTTGCGAGCAGCTTTCTGCCCCAACCGAGTCTTCTTCTGTCCGCCTTGACAAGAAGGTCAAACGGTTCGTTTTCTTCGTTGTTCCTGGTCACGTCGATGTAGCCGACGACACTTCCGTCATCCACCGCGAGAAAGACATTAAACGTATCTAAAGCGTTTGCGACCTTGTCGCCGGTCCAGTAACAGTCTGTGCTGTGCATAGCTACGTACTGATCCCGGTACTGCTCGGACAGCGGTTCTATTCCGGTGGTGTCGATGAGCATAGTGTTTTCGGTGAGCGCCATCTTTATCTGCTCCGCGAAGAAGGTTGCACCGCGTTTTTGCAGCACGGGGCGAATCGCCCGGTTTTTGGGATTGAACACGAAATCAACCTGATAACCGGAGTAGTGCAGCTGCAGCCAATCTGCGATTTGCTCATAGGCATCCGGCTCACGCGAAAGCCCAACGAGCATCTCAATATACTGATCTTCCTTTTCGATCTGGAACACGAACAGTCCCGTTATCGCATTGTCTGAAAACACGCCCAAGGGAATCTGATCCTGAGATGTCAGCGCACGTTTTAAGTTACATTCCATTTGCTCTTTAGTTTGAAGCATCGGCTCCGAAAAGTCGGGGTCTGCGTTGATCTCGTTGATGAATTCCTGGTAAGTATCGAATTCTGTAAGTATTCGGACCATAACATATCCTCTCTTTATTCAAGTAAACCATGAAAACACTATTAACTTGATTATATCATACGACATCAAAGCAGGCAAATAAAAACCTCTTTTGCCGTGGTAGACAAAAGAGGTTTCTTTGATGTGTAAGCGCGTACAAACGTACACTTTTCGAGGTAAGAACACACAAACGTAACGTCTGCTGTCTCAACAGATCAGAATCTATCGTTTTATGAATAAAGGCATATCGTATTCGTCTTTTCCGTTTTCTTCAAATCCGATGGATTTCCAAAAACGAATGGAGTTTTCTTTTTGACTGTTGATTTCATAGTACTTTGCTCCGTCCAACCTCGTGTGGTCTTCCAACGCATAAAAGCATCTGTGTCCTGTGCCATTGCCCCTAAACTCAGGGAATACCCAAAAGTCTAAGATAAAGCATTTTCCGTCTTCGCTTTGATAGGTATTATACTGTGCAGCACCGATCCGTACATTTCCATCTACAAAATAAACCATGTGATGTTTATCAATTTCTCTGATCATGTGTGCTTTGATTATGCCTCTATATTCATCACCGGAAAAATAAGCTATGTCTTCCTCGTCCTCAACGATCCCGTCATTTATCAAATATCTGAGATGAAGTTTCCAAAACTCCCCAATATTTTCTACCGCTATTTCTTCGATGCTTATCATCTTACCTCTCCTCGAATCTTGACTATCGCCGCAATTATACCATGCCCTGTTGATAATAACAAGAAATAAAACCTCTCCTGTCTTGGTAGACAAAAGAGGTTTCTTTGATGGTGCGCGAGGCGGGACTTGAACCCGCACGTCCGTAATGGACACTAGAACCTGAATCTAGCGAGTCTGCCAATTCCACCACTCGCGCAAGTGTGTTCAGTTTTGAAAAAGGTGGTGCGAGTGGCGGGACTTGAACCCGCACGTCCTTACGAACACAAGCACCTCAAGCTTGCCTGTCTGCCTGTTCCAGCACACTCGCATATCTTCCCCAAAACGGAACGCTTAGCTATTATAACCACGGCCCGCCCGTTTGTCAAGGGCGAAGTCCCCGGTTTTGCAAAAAATCACCGCCGGGTCGTCCCGCCGCCGGGCTCCCCGGACCGCTGTCCGGCAAAGTGCTCCCGGGCAAACTCCATGTCCTGCACCAGCTCCACGGTGCCCAGGTACTTGCCCTCCCGGTCCCGCACCGCCATGTAGGTCACCAGCACGGCGCGTCCGTTCTTCTCCATCCATACCGGCACGCGATCCCGGACTCCCTTGCGGAAATCGCCGATGATGGCGCGCACCATGGGCTCGATTTTGGGCGGATGGCAGGAGAACACCTCCCGGTCAATGGCCATGCCGGGCCGCTTGAACACCTTGGGCCCCTCGTTGAAGAAGCGGTTGATGTCGTCGGCGTCCACGAAGGTGATCTCCATGGGGATGGTATTCAGCAGCGCCGTCAGCTGCTCCACCGTCATGTGCCCGCCGGGCATGACCACCTCGCCATCTGCGCCTGCGGCGGCAGGCGCCGGAGCGCTCTCCGCCTCGGCCCACACCTCGCCCTTTACGCCCAGACAGTCGCCGTAGTCCCTGGCGTCCCGGTAGATGCCCTGCCACTCCGCCTCGGTGAAGTTCACCGCGCAGATGGGAAACAGGATCCGCTCCTCCTTGCGGATGATCTCCTCCGCCCGGCAAAGCACGCCGCTCAACCGTTTTTCCCAGTCGCCGTCACGCCTCGTCTCACCCGCCAGAGCAGACAGCTCGTCCCGGACCTCATCGTCCTCCGTCCACATGAGATCGGATGGCCCGGCGATCTCGTAGTTCACCTTCAGCAGTGGGTACAGCAGATCCCCCTTTTTGGCGTAGTGGACGGACAGCTCCCGGACACCCGCCAGCGGCTCCCCCACGTCCTCGTGGGCGGCCAGCTTCTTCCGTGCCAGCGCGATCCAGCCGGAAAGCGCCTGATTCTCCCGCGTCAGGGTGCGGAGGGGGTGCCCGGGGATAGCTTCCAGCGCCGCCGCCAGCTCATGCTTGCGGGCGTAGTCCTTCCCGGCAGCCAGCTCTCTGGCCCGCTGCACCGAGGCCGTCATCTCCCGTTCCGCGTTGGCGATCTTCTCCTCCCTGGTATCCCCGCGATATAGCTCGGGGTGCGCCGTCACCAGCTCCTCCACCGTTTTCTTCCAATCACGGATGATATCCATGCCAAACTCCTCCTTGTTCCTCTTGCGCCGTGGGAATCAAAATGTTACACTTGTCCCAGCACCTGTCCGATGGGCCCGTCGATGACCAGATTGGCGCCCAGTCCCACGCCGGTGTCGCCCTTGTTGATGACCACCAGCTTGCGGCCCCGGTAGTACCGCACCAGTCCCGCGGCCGGGTACACCACCAGCGACGTGCCGCCGATGATGAGCATATCCGCCTGGCGGATGTAGTGGAGGGCTTTGGCCATCACGTCCTCGTCCAGCCCCTCCTCGTAGAGCACCACGTCCGGCTTGATGTCGCCGCCGCAGGTGCATTTGGGCACGCCGGTGCTGTTCGCCACGGCCTCCACGCCGTAGAACTTCCCGCACCGCTCGCAGTAGTTGCGCAGCACGCTGCCGTGGAGCTCCAGCACCTCTTTACTGCCGGCCTTCTGGTGGAGCCCGTCGATGTTCTGGGTGATGACGGCCTTCAGCTTCCCCGCCTTCTCCCACTCCGCCAGCTTCAAATGGGCGGCGTTGGGCTGTGCGTCCAGAGCCAGCATTTTGGCCCGGTAGAAGTCGAAGAACTCCGTCTTGTGGCGCATGTAAAAGCTGTGGCTCAGCATGGTTTCCGGCGGATAGGCGAACTTCTGGTGATAGAGTCCGTCCACGCTGCGGAAATCGGGGATGCCGCTCTCGGTGGACACGCCGGCGCCGCCGAAAAACACGATGTTGTCGGAGCCGTCCACCATTTCTTTCAGTTTCCGGATGGATTCTTCCATATCAAATACCTCCCTATATAAAATGTAAAGGAGTCGATCTCATGAATATTCAGATCTTCGGCACGTCCAAGTCCTTCGACAGCAAGAAGGCGGAGCGCTGGTTCAAGGAGCGCCGCATCAAGTACCAGTATATCGACCTGCGCACCAAGGGTCTCAGCGCCGGGGAATACCGCTCGGTGAAGGCAGCCGTGGGCTGGGATGCTCTGGTGGACCGGGACTCCAAGGCCTACAAGGAGCTGTACATGGACTACCGCACGCCCCAGGACGCGGAGATGGCCCTGCTGGAGCATCCGGAGCTGTTCCGGGCGCCCATCGTCCGCAACGGCCGCCAGGCCACCGTGGGCTACTGCCCCGACGTGTGGCAGACCTGGGAATAAGAGTTTCGGTCAAAATCTGCGATGCTTTTCTCCCTGTCCCGGTAGAACGTCATTGCGAGGCCGGTGCGCACACCGGCGCGGCAATCCGTATCCCGCCTCCCTTCAAGCCTTCCCCCTGGGGGGAAGGTGGCGCGCAGCGCCGGATGAGGGGCAAGCTCCGCAACCCCCGCCTTTCAGCGGGGGTTTCATTTTATCTCCCCTTGATGGTCAGCGTCATCTGGCAGCAGAGCCGGTCCAGATCCTCGTCCGTTGCCGCCGGGATCCGCAGCCGTCCGCCGCAGCGGCGGCACTCCAGATCCACGGCGTCCCGCCGCACCCGGATGCCGTACTCCCTGCTGCCGCAGGAGCAGGAGATCCCGCCCCGGGCGGCGATGTCCTTCAGCTCGGAGAGCACCTCGTACATGATCACGTTGTCGGTAAAGGCCTCCGGGTTGTCCGACTTCTCCTTCTCCGCCCGGATGGCCAGCTCCTCCATGTTCCGCCGCACCTCGGACTCCCGGCCCACATAGCAGCAGATCTGCTGCTTTTCCGGGCAGGCAAGACCGATGCCCCGGCCGCGGAGCACCGCGTCGGCGGCGCACTCCGCCGTGTGGGCCTTGCCGCACAGGCCGCAGGGCACCGTCAGCCGGAATCGCTGACCGTCGGTCTCGATGTCCATCTCTGCCTTGCCGCACTCGCACTCGATCCGGGCCGCGGCGGCGGAGAGAGCAAATACGGTGCGGCTGCCCATGACGGCTTTGCCACACTGGGGGCAGATATAGCCGAAGCTGCGCATTTCCTCCATGTTCCATCACCTCATCTTTTTCTCTATTATACAGGATGCCGCCCGGATTTTCCATACCTCTTTCCCTGCCGCGTCATATTTTTCCACAACCCGGGCAAAATAGGATCAAATCAAACGCGAGGTGATCCCATGGAAACAAAACGGCTGGGCCGTCAGACGGTGCGTCTGGCCCACCCGCCCCGGGTGGTGTCCTTTGCCAATGTAGGCGGCAAAATGGAGGGCAAGGGCCCGCTCTCCGGCGACTTTGACCAGCTGGACGACGATCCCTTCTTCGGCAAAGACACCTGGGAGCAGGGCGAGTCCGAGCTCCAGCGCCGGGCGCTGCAGCGGGCGCTGGACAAGGCGTCGCTGCGTCCGGAGGCGCTGGATCTGGTGCTGAGCGGCGACCTGCTGAACCAGTGCATCGGCTCCAGCTTCGGCCTCCGGGAGTTCGGCATTCCCTTCTACGGCGTCTACGCCGCCTGCTCCACCATGGGCGAGGGCCTGTCTCTCGCCGCCATGCAGGTAGATAGTGGTTATGTAAACTTATCTGCCGCCGTGACCTCCTCTCATTTCTGCACGGCCGAGCGGCAGTATCGTCAGCCCATTCCCTACGGCAGCCAGCGCACCCCCACCGCCCAGTGGACGGTGACGGGAGCGGGCTGCTGCATTCTGGGGCGGACGGGCGACGGTCCCGCCGTGACCCATATCGTCCGGGGCAAGATGGTGGACATGGGGATCACGGACGCGGCCAATATGGGCGCGGCCATGGCGCCGGCGGCATGCGACACGCTGTCGGTGCTGTTCCGGGAGACCCACACCCGTCCGGCGGACTACGACCTCATTGTCACCGGCGATTTGGGCCAGCTGGGCCACGACGTGGTGCTGGATCTGATGGCCCGGGACGGCTGGGATCTGGGAGACCGTTACAACGACTGCGGCCTCATGATCTACGATCGGGAGAATCAGGACATGCACGCCGGCGGCAGCGGCGCGGGGTGCAGTGCCTCGGTGCTGTGCGGCCACCTGCTGCGGGGCATGGCGGCAGGCAAATGGCGCCGCATCGTCTTTGCTCCCACCGGCGCTCTCCTCTCCCCCACCTCCACCTTCCAGGGCGAGAGCATCCCCGGCATCTGCCACGCTGTGGTGTTTGAGAACCAACCGGAAATATGAAAAAGCCTTCCCCTTGAGGGGAAGGTGTCGCGGCGCAGCCGTGACGGATGCGGTGTCATTGCCACGCCAGTGACCGATGTCACTGGCGTGGCAATCCGTCCCCCCCCCCCCCCAACCACCCCCCCCCCCCCGCCAAAAAGCCCTCCCCCTGCGGGGGAGGTGGCCCCGTGCGCCCCCCGGGGCGGG
>CAMVRT010000037.1 GCA_947169975.1 uncultured Oscillospiraceae bacterium | reverse complement strand
GAGGACTCCGCCACCTGCGCCAGCTACATCTCCTTCTTCACCGTGGAGGATGTGGACAACTACGACCACAACTACCAGTACGATGGCTCCGGCAACTACTACAACTCTGAGGAAATGGTTACCGGTGACTCTATTGCGCAGGTCTTCACTGCTAACGGCAACGAGACCCTGGAGGCCATTGCTCTGGCCCTCTACGGCGATAACACCAACTACACCGTGAAGGTCTACACCGGCTGCGATGTGGACAACCCCACCTCCGGCACGTTGGCTGCCACCAAGACCGGCAACTTCGATTACTGGGGCTACCAGACCATCAAGCTGGACAACCCTGTGACCCTGGCTCCCGGCCAGCGCTTCGCCATTGTGATCAGCTTCTCCGGCAGCGACATCAACGTGGCTTATGATACCACCCTCCAGGAGGATCAGTACTATCACATGGGTCTGGTTCACATGACCCACCCCAATACCTCCTACTTCAAGGGCGTAAATGACAGCAGCTGGACCAACAAGTCCGGCGACGGCAACTACCGCGTCAAGGCCTTCACCAAGGACGTTCCCGAGGATCCCGTCCCCATGGATCTGCACTGTGTGGCATTGGGCCAGGAGTATCAGACCATCTCCGGCACCGCCGGTGACAAGATCAACCTGCCCACCACCGCTCCCGCCGCTGACGGCTGGACCTTCCAGGGCTGGGTCACCGCCCCCACCCCCGAGACCGCGGTGAAGCCCGCCTTCTATAAGCCCGGCGCCAGCTTCAAGCTGACGGCCACAATCCAGGCGGTCTACGCCCTCTATATGCGCGCCGAGGCCATCGACGCCCCTGTGACCTATGAGCTTGTAACTGCCGCCCCCGATACCTGGATCGGCAAGTATGTTCTTGTCGCGACACCCACCACCGGCTCCACGGAGTATGCCATGAAGGGTGTGGATGCGGGAACCGAGGGCACCAACATTGAGAACACCTCTGACGGGGCTTCCACGCTCTTTTCCAGCACCGGCATCACCCGCAACGGTACGACACTGAGCAATGTTCCGGAGCTGTACGTCTTTGCTGTTGCCGCAACCAGCTATGGATTGTCTGTTCAGAACGTGAGCACCGGCGGCTATCTGGGTAGCAAGAGCACCGGAAGCGGTACCGCCTCCTATGCATTCTATGCGTTCCCAGCCGTTGAGGGCTCCAATACCACATGGACCTTTGAGATCGACGACGATGAGATGTACCTGAAGAACAATTCCGCAGGATCGATCCCATACCTGGCCGTCAGCGGCAACTTTGGCTTCAGCCTGACCCGCTACGGCAGCGAGTTCAAGTTCTACAAGCAGAATCCCACCGAGAACTACTATTACTCCACCGAGATCGCGGGCGGCGTCCATACCCACAGCCTGAACCACTTTGACGCCAAGGATCCCACCTGCGGCACCGCCGGCAACATTGAGTACTGGTTCTGCCCCCTGTGCGGAAAGTACTACTCCGACGCCGACGCCCAGAATGAGATCACCCAGGCCGAGACCGTCATCGCCGCCACCGGAAACCATCAGCTTGGCACCGATTGCATCTCCAACAACAACGGAACGCACTACCACACCTGCACCGTCTGCGGTAAGAACGTCACCGAAAACTGCACCTATACCGATACGGTCGTTGCTCCCACCGAGACTGAGCAGGGATATACCGAGCATACCTGCACGGAATGCGGCTACAGCTTCCGCGACAGCTACACCGCGCCGCTCAGCGGCGGATACACCGTGAGCTTCACGGTTCCCTCCGGCGTTGCGCCTGTGGCCGACATGGTTTGCCCCATCGACGAAACCATCACGCTTCCCACCGCCGAGGCACCCGAGGGCTATACCTTCCTGGGCTGGGTCACGGATGACTATAACAACGTTGCCGAACAGCCCGCCTCCATCTTTTCCGGAAGCTACGCTGCGACTGACAACATCACCCTCAAGGCCCTCTACTCCTACAGCGAGTCTACCGGCGGTACTTCTTATCAGCTTCTCACCGAGGCTCCCGCGGATTGGGCGGGCAATTACGTGATCTCCTACGGTACTGCTCCTGCCATTGTGATGAAGGGTCTGACGGACGGCCAGTCCTATGAAACTTCCTCCTACGGTGGTGCCGTGGCTGCCGGTGCGGCCGGATTCACCGTCAACGGAACCGAACTGACCGATGTTGCCGACGCCTACGTGTTTACCGTAGAGCCTCAGGGTACGTATTGGTCCATCCGGAATGCAGAGACGCAGACCTATCTGATGCTCAACTATGGCACGCTGAAGGCAGCCGCTGCCTACGCGGATTCCAATAGCCGCTGGTCCCTGAGCATTGACGGCGGGGTTGCATCCATGAAGAATCCCAGCGGCAATTCCTATGCCAATACCATCAGCTATACCACATCCTGGGGCGGTGTATTTGAATCCTCCGGTTCCGCCAATGACATTCATCTCTGGAAGGAAACGGCCTCCGGCACAACCTATTACACCACCATCATCGGAGATGAGCCTGTCCATGAGCATACCCCCGCGGCTGCTGTGGAGGAAAACCGTGTGGAGCCCACCTGCACCGAGAACGGCAGCTATGATCTGGTCGTCTACTGCTCCGAGTGCGGCGAGGAGATCAGTCGCGAGACCGTCACCATCCCCGCCATCGGCCACGATTGGGGCACTCCCACCTATGAGTGGGCTGCTGACAACAGCACCGTGACTGCCACCGTGGTCTGTGCCAACGACGAGAGCCACGTGATCACCGAGACGGTGGAGACCGACTACGCTGTCGTCACCGAGCCCACCACCGAGGCCGAGGGCCTGGGCCGCTACACCGCCTCCTTCGAGAACGAGATGTTCGAGACCCAGACCAAGGATGTAACCATCCCCCAGCTGGAGCCCACCGGCTATCACATCATCGTGACCGACTACACCAAGGGCGCAGCCACCACCAGCATCGTTGCCGAGCAGCTGTACAGCGGCGAGGTGACCTTCACCGTGACCTGCAACTTGGCCTGCGTAGTAGCCATCGACAACGGCAATGACAGCTACACGAAGCTGGATTGCACCACCACGGAGAGCGGTGAGCATCAGTTCACCGTGACGGTGGCAGACGCCGACGTGACGGTTGCTGTCGCCCTGAAGGGCGACGCCACGCTGGACGGCAGGATCAAGTCCAACGACGCTGTCAGCGCCAAGCAGGCGGCAGCGGGAACCCAGACTCTGACCGGAATGAAGCTGCTGGTTGTTGATACCAACGGTGACGGCAGGATCCGGATGAACGAGGCCACAAAGGTGGTGCAGGTCGCCGCCGGCAACAGTGCCTACGACTGGTAACAGTTCAAACTGCGGATAGGTATACCACTGCGGTATACCCATATGCGGCGAAAAAAGAGGTCAAAACCGACCGTGCCAACATTACGGCGCGGTCGGTTTTGCACTTTTGCCTTGACGCAAGACGACATAGACCTGTATAATCAAAAAGATGTTCCCAAGCAACTTCAATTTATGATCTTGAGGAGAAAACGTATGCGAAAAGACAGACAACACAAAACCGTAAGCCGGATTCTTTCCGTCTTTCTTGTCCTGGTGATGGTGCTGTCTCTCCCGCTGAACGCTTTTGGCGCGGAGAAAGACAGTGTTACCAACGGCAAGGAACTCACCTTGACTCCCATAGACCCCGCCGAGCTTTCCGTTAAAAAGCTGGGCGAGCAGGATGCGTCTGAGCCGGAGGAGGTAACCCTCCAGCACGGCCCCAATGACATCGTCCGTGTTTCCATTGTACTGAAGGCACCCGCTACTGTTGAGAAGGGCTACGAACTCCAGAACATTGCGGACAGCACCGACGCCATGGCATACCGTGCAGCCCTGCGCCACCAGCAGGACAACGTCGTCTCCGCCATTGAGGCGCGTCTCGGCAAGCCTCTGGACGTAAAGTATCACCTGACCCTGCTGGTGAATATCATCTCCGCAGAGGTCAAGTATAAGGATATCCCCCTGATCGGCATGACGGAGGGCGTGGATCACGTCTCTCCGGTACGCTGGTATCAGCCGGAAACCACTGTGGAGAATGAACTCCACAGCGCCATTACCACCGAAAACATGATCGACGCCACCACTGCCTGGGCCAACGGCTACACCGGCGCGGGTATGCGCATCGCCATCATCGATACCGGTATCGATGACCAGCATCAGTCCTTCAGCGCCGACGCCCTGGAATATGCCTTCCAGCAGAACGCCGCTGCCAAGGGCATGAGTCAGGCCGACTATAAGGCCAGTCTGAATTTGCTGACTCAGGCGGAGATCAACGGGGCCGGCCTGAACGTTCTGGGCACCTATTGCAGCGAGAAGGTTCCTTTTGCCTATAACTATGCCGACGGTAACAGCTATCAGGTCGACCATCGCAACGACACCCAGACCGAGCACGGCTCCCACGTGGCCGGTATCGCCGCGGCCAACCGCTTCATCAAGGACGCCGGCGGCAACTATGTGGATGCCGCCACCAATGTTCTGGCCGTGGGCGTTGCGCCCGATGCCCAGCTGCTGAACATGAAGGTATTTGGCCAGATGGGCTCTCCCGACGACACCATTGCCGCCGCCATTGAGGACGCCATCCTGCTGAAGGCGGACGCCATCAACCTGTCTCTGGGTTCCAGCGTGGCCGGCTTTGCCCTGTCCTCCGACTATGACACCGTGCTGGATAACGTGAAGGAGTACAACGCCACCGTCAGTATCTCCGCAGGTAACTCCTACTCCATGGCCACGTTCCTGGATGAGCAGGAGAGCCTCTACCGGGAGGACGTCAACTTCGACACGGTCAGCTCTCCCGGCTCTCTGAACAACAGTCTGGCAGTGGCCTCCGCCGACAACATCGGCTCCACCGGTATGCCGCTGGACTTTGCCGGCCGCAGCGTCTTCTATAAGGAAGCCGGCGCCACCAATGCCGTCACCATGGTCAGTCTGGCAGGCACCTATGAGTACGTCTATCTGGACAGCGTCGGCCGTCCGGAGGAGTGGGCCGCCATTGGCAGCTCCGTGCTGCAGGGAAAGGTGCTGATTGTCAACCGCGGCGGTCAGATCGAGTTCCCCACCAAGGCCAACAACGCCTATGTGTATAATCCCAAGGCCATCATTATTGCCAACACCATCGACGGTCTGATCAACATGGCCACCGACGGCTATAACGGCACGGCACCCATGATCTCCATCGGACTCTCCGACGCCAACGCCATCAAGTCCTCCGGCCAGGCCCACACCGCCGGCAGCGTGACCTACTACACCGGCACGGTGGTGGTCAAGAACCAGGTGGAAAGCGGCATCCAGACGGAACTGGCCAACGCCACTGTCTCCGTGTTCAGCTCCTGGGGCGTGCCCGGATCTCTGACCCTGAAGCCGGAGATCACCGCGCCCGGCGGCAGCATCTACTCCGTCAACGCTGCCCATAAGAACGACTCCAACGTGATCGTCGGCGGCGACGATCAGTACGAGCTGATGAGCGGTACCTCCATGGCCGCTCCCCAGGTGGCCGGTATGGCTGCGCTGATGAACCACTACATCAAGGCCGAGAACATGACGGCCAAGTCCGGCGATTTCGGCGTCCGTCAGCTGACCCAGAGCCTGTTGATGTCCACCGCCGTTCCCATGAAGCAGGATGGCCTGTATTTCCCCGTCCTGCGCCAGGGCGCCGGTCTTGCCAATGTGGGCGCCGCTGTCAGCGCCAAGTCCTTTATTGCCATGAACCAGGATGCCACCGCCTGCTATGACGACGGCAAGGTGAAAGCGGAGCTGGGCGAGGACGCCGACCGTGACGGGTCTTACACCTACAGCTTCACCATTCGCAACATGAGCGATCAGGACCTGACCTATAACCTCCGCACCGATCTCTTTACTCAGGATCAGGACGGCACCTGGCTGCTGCCCACCACCGTCGCGCTGAACGCCACGGTCACCTACGATTATGAGGGCCAGACCGTTGCGCCCAACCAGCATGACGTGAACAAGGACGGCACCACCAACACCGCCGATGCCCAGGCCATTCTGGACTACCTGACCGGCAACGTCAGCGGCGATGCGCTGGACCTGACCGCTGGCGAAATGGACGACGACAGCCAGATCACCACCAACGATGCCTATGAGCTGCTGAAATGGCTGGAGAACAGCGGCGCATCTGCCGAGGGCGACCTGGTGGTTCCCGCCAACGGCACCAAGGACGTTACTGTCCATATCCAGCTCAATGACCGGGAGACCCTGAACGCCAACTATCCCAAGGGTGCCTACGTGGAGGGCTATACCTACGTCACCTGCGCCTCCCGGAGCAACGACGGCGAGATCCTGGACGTGGAGCACTCCATCCCCATCCTGGGCTTCTACGGCTCCTGGACGGATCCCTCCATGTTCGACAACACCTCCGCCATCGATGCCCTGTACGGTACCGGTGATAAGATCCCCTATACGGGTCATACGGACACCAATTGCCTGGAGCTGCAGTACAACGGCATTTCAGGCGGCGAAACGACCTTTACCGGCAACCCTTACATCACCGAGGAGACCTTCCCGGCGGACCGTCTGGCCCTGAACAGTACCACCAGAATCTATCAGACCAAGTACAGCCTGATGCGCAACGCCGCCAACCTTGGCTGGACGGTCACCGGCGAGAACGGCAATATCATCGCCTCCGGC
The DNA here is from genome assembly GCA_947169975.1 of uncultured Oscillospiraceae bacterium. Taxonomy (GTDB): domain Bacteria; phylum Bacillota; class Clostridia; order Oscillospirales; family Oscillospiraceae; genus Vescimonas. The sequence goes on along the minus strand of CAMVRT010000037.1, from coordinate 1,641 downwards.
ATCAGCGATCCCTATATCGACCAGCCCTACTATGTTTTCGCTGACACGGAGTGGGCTAATGTGTTCCCCCGCAGCTACATCGTGTCCCAGACCGTTTCCGGTCTGAACCTCAGCGAGGGTCAGAGCTTTACGTTCAAGATGTATGCCGTGCCGGAGTACTACGGCATGGAGCTCAACGGCAACAGCAAGAGCAATCTGACACTGGCCCAGCTGCAGCAGCTGATTACCAACGGTATCCTCCATGAGGGCGCCAGCTTTGGCTATACCTTCACCGTGGACAACACCGCACCCAAGATCGAGAGCGCTGTGAAGAATGAGGACGGCACCGTCACCATCACCGTGTCCGACAACCGGTACGTGGCCTACGTGGCGCTCAGAAGCACAGACGGCGCGGTTGTTTATGGCGAGGCTGTTCCCCAGCAGACCGCTGCGGGACAGAAGGCCAGCTGCACCTTTGATCTGTCCGACAAGAATCCGGGCAGCAAGGTTGCCATTTTCGTCGGCGACTACGCCGGCAACGAGGCGGCCTCCACGCTCCAGCTTGCCGAGGAGCGCACCAGCGGTTACGCGCTGGCTACCTCCATCGAGTCCGGCAAGGAATACCTGATCGTGGACCGCAACACCGCCGGAGAGGGCCACGTGCTCATTAAGAGCGGCTCAAGCGTCAGCAGCGCTGCCATCACTGTCAGCAGCGACGCCAGCGGCATTTACATCGACCAGAGCGCGCCCAGTACTGCCGCCAAGCTGACCGCGACGACCAAGAACAAGAAACTGCTGCTGACCAACGGCAGCAACAAGCTGAGCATCGTTTCGGGAACCAATCTTTCCTTCAGTACAAACTACGAAGGCTCCTATTTTACCTATGAGTCCACTGAAGGCGGCGTGAAGGGCAACTGGGAAGGCTGGAGCAACTACTTCGCCTATATTATCTTTAACGGTAGCGCATTCACCGCACAGAACGATGTTCCCACCGCCAACCGCGTCTATCTCTATGTCAAGGTCACCGGTACCAACGCCGTGACAGATCCTGTGGAGACGGAGTCCGTGGCCGCTGAAACTGCCGCCCAGTCCGAGCCTGCTCCCGCAGGCGGCCTCCACGCTATCCGCGGCACGGTGGAGACTCAGGATGCCTCCGCTAACGGTGCTGATGACGAGGCAATCGCCACCATCAGCCTGAACGAGGCTGTGGCAGTCAACAACGGCCTGTACACCGTGACCTACGATCCCGCCAAGATGACCTACGCAGGAACCACCTCCGGCACGGCCTACCAGTCCGTGAACGTGGACGAGGAGAACGGCATCATCACCTTTGCCTTTGCCGACCTGGAGGCTGTTGCCGCCAATGCCGATGAAGCTGTGTTTAAGTTCACCGTCAAGTCCTGCGAGGATATCACCGCCACCGCTGCCACCAAGGAGCGCAACACGGAGAAGAATCTGAACGAGACGACGGAGCTGCCCATCAGCGGCATTGGCCACGCTTGGGGCACTCCCACCTATGAGTGGACTGCCGACAACAGCACCGTGACTGCCACCGTGGTTTGCGCCAATGACGAGAGCCACGTGATCACCGAGACGGTGGAGACCGACTACGCTGTCGTCACCGAGCCCACCACCGAGGCCGAGGGCCTGGGCCGCTACACC
>CAMVRT010000036.1 GCA_947169975.1 uncultured Oscillospiraceae bacterium | reverse complement strand
CTCGGGGTTGTGCTTGGTGTCCATGCCCTCGTTGCGGAAGATGCGGCCCACCTCGAATACCCGCTCCATGCCGCCCACGATGAGCCGCTTCAGGTGCAGCTCGGTGGCGATGCGCATATACATGTCGATATCCAGCGTGTTGTGGTGGGTGATAAAGGGTCTGGCATTGGCGCCGCCGGCGATGGTGTTCAGCACCGGGGTCTCCACCTCCATGAAGCCGCGATCCTCCAGATAGCGGCGCAGGAAGGAGACGAACTTGCTGCGGATCTCGAAGTTCCGCTTGGACTCCGGGTTCATGATGAGATCCACGTAACGCTGGCGATAGCGCAGCTCCTTGTCGGTAAGGCCGTGGAACTTCTCGGGCAGGGGCTGGAGAGACTTGCTCAGCAGCGTGATCTCATTGGCACGGACGCTCATCTCGCCGCGCTGTGTGCGGAACACCTCGCCCTTCACGCCCACGATGTCGCCGATGTCGTACTTCTTGAAGCGCTCGTAGGTCTCCTCGTCCATCTCGTCCTTCCGGGCATAGATCTGGATGCGGCCGGAGCGATCCTGCAGGTCGCAGAAGGACACCTTGCCCATGCCGCGCTTGCTCATGAGGCGGCCGCCCACGGAAACAGTGGTGCCCTCCAGGGCATCAAAGTTGTCCTTGATCTCCTGGGTGTGGTGTGTTACATCGTAAGTGGTGATCTCAAAGGGGTTCCGGCCTGCCTCCTGCAGCGCCTTCAGCTTGTCCCGGCGGATCTGCAGGATCTCGCTGAGCTCCTGCTTGTTCTGGTTATTGACCTGCTCTGCCATGTGCAGTTCTCCTTTCGTAAAGCGGGCGCTGTGCCCGCGGATCATTATCGCTCAATGGTGTCCACGCGGTAGCGGATCACGCCCTTGGGCGCCTCCACGGTGATCTCGTCGCCGGCCTTGTGACCCATGAGGGCCTTGCCGAAGGGAGAATCCTCGCTGACGGCGCGGCTCATGACGTCTGCCTCCTGGGAGCCGACGATCTTATATTCCGGCAGCTGCTTGCCGTTGGCCAGATTGGTCACGATAACGCGGCAGCCGATGGAAATCTTGTCGGAATCCTCGGCCTCGTCCACGATGACGGCGTGGAGCAGAATATCCTCCAGCTCAGCGATGCGGGAATAGAGCTTGCCCTGTTCGTTCTTGGCCTCGTCGTATTCGCTGTTTTCGCTCAGGTCGCCGAAGCCTCTGGCCTCCTTGATAAGGTCCGCGATCTCGTCGGCACGGGTGGTCTTGCTGTACTCCAGCTCGTGCTTCAGCTCGTCATACCGCTCCTGGCTCATTTTGAATTCTTTAACCATGCTTGTACGATCCTTTCTTATCCGCTTTTCCCGCGCTGTTCGCCGGAAAAGCGTGTGATAGTTCATAGTATGTCATATTGCATTATAGATAGTTTCCCCCCCTATGTCAAGCGTGGAAATCCAGCGATTTGGGGCGGATCTCCCCGGTTTTCAATACGCCGCACTCCCACAGCGCCGCCACCAGCTGCGATGTAACAGGATAGGTGGCAAGCTTCTCCGCCACGGTCTCCGGGACAGCGTATTCGGCTTTCTGCCGCTGTCCGCAGCCCGGACCCAGCAGCAGGGCGGGAGCGTCACCGACAGGCTCTCCAAAGCAAACCTGCAAAGCCGCCGTTCCCTCTCCGCCGGCGGCGATGCCGTAACGGCGCCACAGATCGTCCCGCAGGGCGTCGGCGTTTTCCATGCGCAACCGCAGATAGCGGCAGCGCCGGCTGATGACCCGGGCCGCCTCCCATACCGGCTGGTCCGCCCAGGGTGCGGAGAGCTCCACCACGGCGCCGCCCAGATACAGGCCCTCGTGCTCGGCCAGCCAGTCCAGCAGCCGGGGCAGCAGCGCCCGGCGCAATGCCTGTTCGTCCACCTGCGGCAGACCGTCCCGCCATATTTTCGGCCATTCCGGATCCATGATCCAGCGGCGAATACCGTGCTCCGCCATTGCCTGCAAGCCGCGCTTGACGCGGCGGGAGAGACGGCGCTGGCTTCCCCAGACCTCCAGCACCAGAAACCATGCGCCGCCAATGAGGCGACGCTCCAGCACGGCACGGGGTCTTCCCTCCCCGTGCCAGATCAGATATCCCAACATAAAGCAATCCTCCCGCACCATTATATGGGGCGGGAGGATTTACTATCCAATCATTCTTCAATCGCTGTAAAACAGGAATTAACTGAATCCGCGGATCCAGCCGGTGAGGTAGTTCAGCGGATTGACCCGGACGCCGTTCTCATGGATTTCAAAGTGGATGTGGGGACCGGTGGAATTGCCCGTGGAGCCCACCAGGCCGATGACCTGGCCCTGGCTGACCTGCTGTCCCTCGGAGCACAGCAGGCGGCTCATGTGGCCGTACAGGGTGATATTGCCGTAGCCGTGCTGGATGGCAACGCAGTAGCCATAGCCGCCGTACCAGCGGCTGATGATCACTGTACCGGATTTGGAGGCCAGCACGTTGGTGCCGTAGTTGGCGCCGATATCCACGCCGCCGTGGTTGGTGCTGTAAATACCGCCGGGAGCCGGGCGGTTGCCGAAGGGTGAGGTAATAAGCCGGGTGTCATTGGTGGGCCAGGCGTAGCCGCTCTCCGTGACAACGGGCTGCTGCTGTTGCTGCTCCTCTTCCTCACGGCGGCGGCGCTCTTCCTCCTCGCGGCGACGGCGCTCCTCCTCCTCGCGGCGGCGGCGCTCTTCCTCCTCGCGAATCTCCTGCTCCAGCCGGGCGGCGTCGGCCTCCTTTTGGGCGTGCAGGGCCTTCAGCTCATCCTCTTCATTGGAATACTGCGCAACAAGCGCAGCAGCCTCGGCAATATGCTGCTCCAGCTCCGCCTTGGCTGCGTCCAGCTCCTGCTTCTGCTGCTCCAGAGCGGCACGGTCTGCGGCAAGCTGAGCGCGGGTGGCGCGCAGTTCCTCAATTACGTTTCTGTCGTAATCCATGACCTCGTTGACAAAATCCAGCCGGCTCAACAGGTCGGTAAAACTGGTGGCCTTGAACAGCACCGACCAGTAGGACGTGGTGCCGCGCTCCTCCTCTTCCCGCACCTGGCGGCAGAACAGCTCATACTGCTGGGCCTCCAGGATCTCGTTCTCCTCGATGCGCGCGGTGGTCTCGCTGATCTGAACCTCCAGCACCTCGATCTCCTCCATCAGCGCGCTGTTGCGCTGGTCGAGAATATATTTCTGCTCCATGGCGCTCTGCTTGTTGGCCCTAGCCTCGGCCAGCTGCTCATCCAGCTCCTTGATCCGCTCCCGGGTCTCGGTCAGTTGCTCGTTGAGCGTCTCACCGTAGGCCGTCATAACGGTGCGGCCGGGCAGACAGGCCATGCTCAGCACCATGGACAAAGCCAGCAGCAGACAGGAAAACCGTCTTTTCATGTCAAGTTACCCTCCATTTCATCACACCCGCAGGAATCTGCGGATCGCGGTAAGGCTGCCGCCCACACCCACAAGGATGCCAACGACACCGAATGCAATAGCCACCGGTACATAGATCTGTTCAAAAGGCACGATGCGCAGCAGCTGCAGCGTATCGGAATTGGCGATCCCCTCGGCAATGGCGCGGTAGAGAAGCCATTGCAGGCCAAAGGCAAATGCCGCGCTGGTAAGGCCCAGCAGCAGGCCCTCGTACACAAAGGGCCAGCGGATAAATCCGTCCGTGGCGCCCACCATCTTCATAATGGCGATCTCCTCCCGACGGTCGAAGGTCGTCAGCTTAATGGTGTTGGAGATAATGAACACCGAGACGATGAGCAAAATGGCAATTAACGTGATGCTGATGACGCCGGCAATGTTGCGCACCGTCAAAAAGCCGGTGGAGATATCCTGATCGGCCCGAATCTTCACGATGCCGTCAACCGTCTTCAGTGCGTCGGTGGTGAGGGACATATCGTCCAGATTTTTCAGGTGCAGCACATAGCGATGGCGCAGGATCTGGGGATCCAGATCGCTATACAGATCGTCCTCGTTGTACTCCTCCAGATAGCTGTCCATGGCCTCCTCCCGGGAGACGAAGGTGCAGTCGGCAACATTGGGCAGCTTTTCCAGCTCCGTCTGGAGTGCTTTGGCCTCCTCATCGCTGAGGTTCTCATCCACAAAGGCCAGCACGGCGTTTTCACGCTGGAGATCCTTCAGGTTCTCGTTGACGTTGTAAGCCACCAGAGAGAATGTTCCCATAATGACCAGACAGGCCACGGTAATGCCAATGGCGGCAAAGGACATGAATCCGTGGGAGAACATATTGCCGATGCCCTCACGGATGAAGTAGAAGAAATTATGCTTCATTGGCCCACCTCATACGTTCCCACGCGGTCACCGGTGATAACGCCGTTGTCGATCATAATGACCCGTTTGTCAAACTGATCCACCAGCCCCTTCTCGTGGGTCACCACGATGACTGTGGCGCCCAGCGCATTGATCCGCTCCAGCAGCGTCATGATCTCCAGAGAGCGGGCGGGGTCCAGGTTGCCGGTGGGCTCGTCGGCCACAATGGTGCTGGGATTGTTCACCAGCGCACGGGCTATGGCCACACGCTGCTGCTCACCGCCGCTGAGCTCGTCGGGATAGCGCTTCTCCACGCCCTCCAGACCCACCAGCTCCAGCACGTAGGGGATCCGGCTCTGGATGGCCTTGCGTCCGGCGCCCACGGCGTGCATGGCCAGGGCCAGATTATCAAACACCGTTTTGTTGGAGATCAGGCGGAAATCCTGGAAGATGACGCCGATGGTGCGGCGCACCAGCGGGATCTGCCGCTCGGCAATAATGCTCATGGAAAAGCCGTTCACCATCACCCGGCCGGAGGTGGGGATCACCTCGCCGGTGAGCAGCTTGATAATGGTGGATTTTCCGGATCCGGAGGGGCCGACCAGGAATACGAATTCCCCGTCCTCTATCTCGAAAGAGATGCCCTGGAGGGCATCCGTGCCGTTTTCATACGTCTTGACGACGTCAGTCAGTCGAATCATATCAGTCAAACCTCTTGAAAACACTTCAAGCTCCGTCAAACGCGACAGAACCTGACGGTATCAAACATGATAATTACATTATATACAAATGGTTACAAAATGGCAACTATTAAGATATGAATAAAGTATTAAAATTTACATAACAACATAGCGCGCCGGGAGCTTTGTCTCGGCGCGCTCAAATGATTCGGTTGTTTCAGGCCTCGATGCCGCGGCTGGTCAGATATTTCTTGACCATCAGCGCCACCTTGAAGGTGATGGCGTCGTCAAACTCCCGCAGATCCAGCCCGGTGAGCTTCTTGATCTTCTCCAGCCGGTACACCAGGGTGTTGCGGTGGACAAACAGCTTACGGGCGGTCTCGGATACGTTGAGGTTGTTCTCAAAGAACTTATAGATGGTGAACAGCGTCTCCTGATCCAGCGCGTCAATGGGGTTCTTCTTGAAAACTTCCTGCAGAAACATCTGGCACAGCGTGGTGGGCAGCTGGTAAATCAGGCGACCGATGCCCAGGTTTTCATAATTGATGACATAGCGCTCGGTGTCAAACACCTTGCCCACCTCGATGGCGATCTGGGCCTCCTTGTAGGACTTGGCCAGATCCCGCAGGTGCATGGCCATGGTGCCCACGCCCACAAACACACGGTTCTCCCCATCCTGACGCAGAGAGTCGGCGATCTGCGCGGCAACCTTTTCCAGATCCCGTCCGCCGGCTCCCTCATCCATCTGATGGATCAGCGCCACATCATCCTCACCGACGTTAAGGACGTAGTCATTCTGCCGATCAGGAAACATGCTTTGGATCGCGTCCAGAGAAACGGCGTCCTCCCTGTCATCTATCGGGCGGATCACAAACACGCCGCGGGGTACCTCCGCTGCCACGTGCAGCTCCTTGGCGCGCATGTAGATGTCACTGCTGAGGATATTGTCAGAGATGATGTTCTTGATAAAGGATCCCTTATCGTGCTTCTCCTCATAGTAGATCTTGGCTGCGTTCAGAGCCACAGCAGCCATGGCGCACACGGTGGCGCCGGTATCGTCCTCGCCGGAAGCAAACACAGCGTAATCAAACTGCGGTCCCCAGCCGGGCAAGGCCTTGAAAGACATGTCATTCAGCCTCGCGCAGCTGTCCTCTGCATCGTTGACGGCTTCTGCGCAGTGGGGCCATTTCTTTCCGATGCTGGTCAGCTCGCTGCAGGCAATCACGGTCCCCTCCGCGTCGATGACGCCAATGGTGCGATCCGTCGTCTCCTTAAACTGCAAAACCACGTTCTGGAAAATACGTCCTGACATGATGTTCCTCCCGCCGATCCAATCGGTATATTTGTGCAAACTGTCAAGTCTGTGCCTATATTATATCGTCATAATCACGATTTTGCAAGTGTCTTTTCATGTTTTTCACAAAATTATGCCGGTTTTTTAGGCGTTCTGTCGATAAAATACCGAAGAGAAAAATCAGCTGTTTCCGCGCAGAACGCGGATCTCTTCCCCGGTCAGCCTCCGGAACTGTCCGGGCAGCAGGCCATCATCCAGCTGCAATGCGCCCATGGACAGCCGCTTGAGGTGAAGAACGGGTTTCCCGCGGCTCGCCAGCATCCGCTTGACCTGATGGAACTTTCCCTCCTGCAGCGTTACCAGACAGGTGTCCGCCGATAGAATCTCAAGCCCGGCCGGACGGCAGACCAGACCGTCGCCCAGGGTGATCCCCGCGGCAAAGGCCGCCACATCCGCCTCTGTCAGTTCCCCCGCCACCCTGGCAAAGTACACCTTGTCCACATGGTATTTGGGGCTCAAAAGTCGGTGGGTCAGCTCGCCGTCGTCCGTCAGAAGCAGCAGGCCTTCCGTGTCCTTGTCCAGTCGGCCCACCGGGGCAAGACCGCGCCTGCGCAGCTCGCCCGGCAGCAGATCCAGCACCGTTTTCTGTCGGCTGTCCTCTGTGGCCGACAGCAGTCCGGCGGGCTTGTTGAGCATTATGTAAACATATTGCTCCCATGTCACTGTCTCGCCGTCCACCAGAAGCTCTGCCGCGGCGGGGTCCACCTTCTCCTCCGGCGAGGCTGCCGGACGGCCGTCCACTGTCACGCGGCACTGACGGATCAGCTCCTTCACCTCGCGCCGTGACCAGCGGCCCGTGCCGGCGAGTACCTTGTCCAATCTCTCCATACGCTCACCTCTTTTTGCCATTTTAGCATATTTAGCCCCGCTTGGAAATATGAAATATAGCGAGGTGATGAAGCATGTCCCACAAAATAAGGAAATCGACCGCCGCCGTGCTGTGCTGCGCACTGGCGCTGCTGCTTGTTCTGGCCGGTTGCGGGAAAAAGGAAAAGGAGCCGGTGGAGCCTGTCCCGGCCGCCACCAACGAACAGCGCATTACATTTCTAAACGGGCTGGGCTGGAAGGTGGATCCGGAGCCGCTGGAAACGCTGGCCATGCGGCTGCCGAGGGAGCTGGGCGAGGAATACGGCGACTATCTGAAGCTGCAGGATGCGCAGGGTTTTCCCTTCGCCAAATGCGCCGGCCAGACGGTGTCCCGCTATACCTACAAGGTCAACAATTACCCCGGCTACGACGGCCCGGTGCAGATCAATCTCTGGGTCTGTGACGGAATGCTGTCCGGCGGCGACCTGATTGCACCGGGTGAAAAGGGGTTCACGGCGGGTCTGGCGTTTCCACGGTGAAGCATCGTTCGTTTCCGGTACAAAAACAAAGCCTGTCCGGGTGGACAGGCTTTGTTTGATGCTATGGATTTGAGAGATTACTCCTCGATGCCGATGACGACGCCGGAACCGACGGTACGGCCGCCCTCGCGGATAGCGAAGCGCAGACCATTCTCAATGGCGATGGGGGTGATCAGCTCGACCTTCATGTCGACGTTATCGCCGGGCATGCACATCTCGGTGCCCTCGGGCAGGGTGATGACGCCGGTAACGTCGGTGGTGCGGAAGTAGAACTGAGGACGATAGTTGTTGAAGAACGGGGTGTGACGGCCGCCCTCGTCCTTGGTCAGAACGTAAACCTGGCCAACGAACTTGGTATGGGGATGAATGGAACCGGGCTTGGACAGAACCTGGCCGCGCTCGATCTCAGTCTTGGCAACGCCGCGCAGCAGGGCGCCGATGTTGTCGCCGGCCTCAGCGTAGTCCAGCAGCTTGTGGAACATCTCGATACCGGTAACGGTGGTCTCGCGCTTCTCATCAGCCAGGCCGACGATCTCGACCTTCTCGTTCAGCTTCAGGATACCGCGCTCCACACGGCCGGTAGCCACGGTGCCGCGGCCGGAGATGGTGAAGACGTCCTCGACGGGCATCAGGAAGGGCATATCCTCCTTGCGGTCGGGGGTGGGGATCCAGGTATCAACAGCGTCCATGAGCTCCTTGATGCACTGATACTCGGGAGCGTTGGGATCGGTGGACTCGGAAACCAGAGCGTTCAGAGCGCTGCCGCGGATGATGGGGGTGTCGTCGCC
>CAMVRT010000035.1 GCA_947169975.1 uncultured Oscillospiraceae bacterium | reverse complement strand
TCACCCGTCCCACCTCCCTGATCGTCATGAACCGTCCCTCTCTGGAGAAGTTTGAGGATAAAGTGGTTCCCGGCGGCTCCATCTTCATCAACAGCTCCATGATCGACATCAAGGTCAAGCGCCAGGACGTCAACGCCTATTACGTTCCCTGCAACGAGATCGCTGCGGAGCTGGGCAATGACAAGGTGTCCAACATGATCATGCTGGGCGCGTACCTGGGCAAGTCCAAGTGCGTGGAGGTCGAGACCGTTCTGGAGGCTCTGCTGGAGAAGCTGGGCCAGAAGAAGGCCAAGCTGATCCCCCTGAACCGCGAGGCTCTGCTCCGCGGTGCGGCCTGCATCGAATAACACGAAAAAGGCTTTTCCACGCCCGTATCGGGCGTGGAAAAGCCTTACTTCTGAACGGAATAGGACGTATTTAGGAGGAACAACCATGCCCCAGTTTTTATCCCCCGATGATGCCGTCAAGTGCATCAAGGACGGAGATTGCGTTATCTTCAACAACTTCCTCAGCCTGAACAATGCCGAGCAGCTCAGCGGCGCTCTGGGCAGACGTTTCCGGCAGACGGGTTCCCCCAAGGATCTGACGGTCTACTGCACCGCCGGTCTGGGCGGCTGGGACCCCACCTCCCAGTGCGAGTCCTTCATCTGCCAGGGAGCCGCCAAGACGGTGATCTGCAGCCACTACGGCAGCATGCCCGGCACGGCCCAGATGATCCTGGACGGCAAGCTGGAGGGCTACAACCTGCCCTACGGCGCCATGTCCCACGCCGTCCGCGCTGCGGCCGGCGGTCATCCCTACATCATCTCCGATGTGGGACTGAATCTGTTTGTGGATCCCAAATATAAGGGCTATCAGCTCAACTCCCTGGCCAAGCGCGAGCTGGTACGGGAGATCGTCATCGACGGCAAGCGCCGCCTGATGTACGAGACGCCCCAGCCCGATGTTGCTCTGCTGAAGGCCAGCAGCTGCGACGAGCTGGGCAACATCTCCATGGAAGGCGAGCCCATGTGCGGCGACGCCCTGTCCGTTGCCCAGGCGGTCCACCGTCGGGGCGGCAAGGTCATCGTCCAGGTCAAGGGCATGCTGGAGGGCTCCCGCCGTCCCATCGAGGTGGTCATCCCCTCCGTGCTGGTGGACTATATCTGCATCTGCCCCGAGCAGACCCAGGTGCAGGGCATCCCGGAGGACAACCCCCGCTATTCCGGCGGTCAGCCCATGACCGATGAGGAGCTGCAGGCCTTTGCCACGGAAAACGCCGGAAACGGCGACACCGTCAAGGTGCATATCGCCCGCCGCGCCGTGCAGGAGCTGCGGCCCGGCCACGTGGTGAACATCGGCGTCGGCGCCCCGGAGTTCGTGGCGGTGGAAGCCGCCCGGAACGGGCTGCTGCCCCAGATCACCCTGACCGTGGAGGCCGGCTCCATGAAGGGCCTGCCCGCCGGCGGCCGCGCTTTCGGCGCCACCCTGGCACCCCAGAGCATCTGCACCACCGCTGAACAGTTCGACTTCTATGACGGCGGCGGACTGGATATCTGCTTCATCGGCGCCCTGGAGGTGGACGGCGACGGCAACGTCAACGGCCACTACCACCCCAAGAAGCTCTCCGGCATCGGCGGCTTCATCAATATCACCCAGTTCACCCACAAGGTGGTCTTCTGCACCACCTTCTCCGCCGGCGGTCTGGAGATCGCGGACACGGAGGATGGCCTGAAGATCGTCAAGGAGGGCCGCATCCTCAAGTTTGTGGAGCATGTCAACGCCTTGAGCTTCAGCTCCCAGAACGCCCACGAGAACAAGCAGGAGGTCATCTACGTGACCGAGCGCTGTGTGTTCAGGCTGGGCGAAAAGGGCCTGATCCTCACGGACGTGGCCCGCGGCATCGACGTGCAGAAGGATATTCTCGATCTGCTGCCCTTCCATGTGGAAGTGGCGGAGGATCTGAAGATCTACGGATAACCTGTCAGTCCACCTCGATGGCGAACTCGTGCATGGTGTTGATCATGTGCAGATACATGGCGGCCTTGGCGCCGTCCGGGTTTCGATCCCGGAGATAGCGCATGAGGAGCCGGTGATCGTGGATGGTGGTCTCCGCCGCCTGAGGCGACTGGTTGGCCAGAATGATGCCCTGATGAATGGCCCGGTTGAAGATGGGCAGCAGGGCAGTGATGAACTGGTTGTGGGTGGCTGAAGCAATGGCGTTGTGGAACTTCTGCTCACACGCGTCCCAATGGGGATCGTTGCGGAGGATCGCCTCCTCGTCCAGCGTCCCATAATGCAGGATGGCCTCCAGCTCCTCATCACTGGCCCGCAGGCAGGCGTAATAGGCCGCCTGGGGCTCGAACATCAGCCGCATCTCGTAGAGATCCTTGATGTTCACCCGCGTATTCTGGATCTTCAGCACGTCGAAGTCGTCGTGGATGCTCTGGCTGCGTGTGACAAAGGTGCCCACGCCCCGCCGAACTTCCACCAAGCCGCGTGTCGCTAAAATGCGCAGGGCCTCCCGCAGCGTTGTGCGGCCCACGTGCAGCTCCTCGGCCAGCTCCAGCTCATTGGGCAGCCGGTCTCCCGGCCGGAATTGCTGCTGGGCGATCATCTCCGTGATGGTCTCCGCCACGCGGACGGACAGCGCGTTTGTCTGATAGGACATTTCGATCCACCTCCCGATAGGTGAATTATAGCGAAAACCGCATAGCAAAACAACATTTATCATAAGAAAAAGGGGTACATCATCGTGAAGAATCTCACTATTGAACTGACCAAGAATCCCAAGGCCAAGCCCGCCAAGGGCGCGAAGCTGGGCTTCGGCAGCGTGTTTACCGATCACATGCTGCTGATGAACTACGACGTGGGCCAGGGCTGGCATGACGCCCGCATCGTGCCCTACGGCCCCATCTCTCTGAGCCCCGCCGCCACCGTCTTCCACTACGCCCAGGAGACCTTTGAGGGCATGAAGGCATATCGCGCCGAGGACGGCCGTATCCTGCTGTTCCGGCCCGAGGAGAACTTCAAGCGCCTGAACCTGTCCAACGAGCGCCTGTGCATCCCCCAGCTGGACGTGGATTTCTGCATCGAGTCCCTGAAGGAGCTGGTTATGCTCGACAAGGATTGGATCCCCGAGGATAAGGAAGCCTCCCTGTACATCCGTCCCTTCGTCATCGGCAACGAGCCCAAGCTGGGCGTCAAGGAAGCCGACAGTTACATCTACTGCGTCCTCCTCTCCCCCTCCGGCGCCTACTATGAGAACGGCCTGAAGCCCGTGCCGATCTATGTGGAAGAGAACTATGTCCGCGCGGTCCGCGGCGGCACCGGCTTTGCCAAGACCGGCGGCAACTACGCCTCCTCTATGAAGGCCCAGTCCGAGGCCCATGAGAAGGGCTATTCCCAGGTGCTGTGGCTGGACGGCGTGGAGAAGAAGTACATCGGCGAAGTGGGCGCCATGAACATCTTTTTCGTGGTGGACGGCGAGGTGCTGACTCCCGAGCTGGACGGCTCCATCCTCTCCGGCATCACCCGGAAGTCCATGATCCACATCCTGCGGGAAAAGGGTTATAAGGTCACCGAGCGGAAGATCGCCATCCAGGAGATCGCCGACGCCTACGACGCCGGCAAGCTCCAGGAGGTCTTCGGCACCGGCACCGCCGCCGTCATCTCCCCCGTGGGTCAGCTGGAATGGGGCGACAAGGTCATGAAGATCAACAACGGCGAGATCGGCGAGATCTCCCTGTACGCCTACAAGACCCTCACCGACATCCAGTGGGGCCGCGCCAAGGGTCCCGACGGCTGGTCCGTGGAGATCGGCCACATCTGAGCGATTATCCGTGGCCAAGACGCATAATATGTGAAAACAGGAGGGAATATAAGTGTTTAATCGTCTTTTTAACAGGATTATGACGATTACCGTTGTATTGACATCTTTGTTTACAGGAACAGCGGTTGTTTTTGCAGACACCTCGTCTTACGTCAATTCCCAAAATCCATATGAAAATGACACTGAATACCTCTGTGTTGAAGGATGTGCCATATGATGTACAGACGTTTTTCCGTTTGGCGGACGCTTTCCACCGCAATCCTGACACTATGCCTGTTATTTCTGACTGCCTGCGGTGCACCGGAAAACAAGGAGACGGGCAAAGAGGAGCCACTCGTAAAGCATGTTGCGTTCTCGACCACAAAGTGTGTCCTTGAAACAGGGGCGGAGTGGGGGCTGGAGTGCTTTGTGATGGATGTGCGGGATGGGAAGGTGCTGTATTCGCTGGACGAAAACCAGTTTAACAGTGACGCCATGATCACATATCTGCAGACAAAGCGTATAGGGATATTCTCTCTCGATTCCCAGTCGGTAATCGCCGAGTGGACCCCGGAGTTATCCGGTTGGTATCAGGCCGGCATACTGACGGAAGACGGCAATTCTGCCTTATGCACGGTCGCAACAGATAACAGCGAAGTGTACCCGTCCCACTATTCGTTTGTTGAATTCGGCCGGGAACAGCAGGAGATCGAATCGATACGGGGGACCTTTTTCGGGCTCTGCCGTCTCGCCTCCGGCAAAGTTGTCTACAGCTGTGCGGGTCTGCAGGGAAATTTCGGCGTGCGCCTGATCTACGGAGAGAGCAACCCCCGAGACGTTTTGGTCTTTACCAAGGAGGAGGCGGAAAGCCTCAGTGGATACTTGCTTGCGTGTGGAGACCGATTCTGCTATGGATATGGTGAGAATGGCAATTTCGTGATCGCTGTTGCGACGGTAGAGGATGGCGTCCTGTATCGAGAATCTTTTTCCACAGAAGACTATACGATGGACAGCTATTGCCTGACGCCCCAGGGGGTGGTTGCCGGTGTTTGCAAAAAGGGAAGCGAAAACCACTGCCTCATCAAACTGGATCCAAATGGGAATCAGGTTCTGATCGAAAAGCTGAATTATCCGTTGTACCGGCTGAAGTGGTGCGGAGACTTTTTGCTGGCCGTGGATCACGGTTTTAACCTGTGCGCGATTACAGCTGATTCGGACGGAAACATCACAATCGAGAAGCCGATCATTCAGAGAGGAGAATCCCAGGTCTCTCTTTTCTCTGCCGGGGAGAAGGGATGCTACTTGTACGGATATCCTGAAAAAACGGTCTATACCCTCACGGCAGAACCGATCAAAGGGTGAGAACAGCGACCACGGAAAGACGGCCATATTCTGCCCGGATGCTTCCGGTACGGTGACACCGCGATGGTAGTGTCAAACAAGAGAGAACACACGTCCTGACCCTGCGAGCTTTTTCAAAGACGCCGCCCCGCCGGGCGGCGTCTTTTCCCTTGACAAGCCGGGCCAAAAGGAATACCCTGCAAGGGAGAGAAAACGGAAGGAGTGTTCCCATGAAAAAAGTCGTCATTATGGAGCCGCTGGGCATCAGCGGCGAGGAGCTGGCCGCGTTTCAGCGGCCCTTTGAGGAGCGGGGAATCGCCTTTGTGTCCTATCCGAAAACCACCGACGTGGAGCAGCTGGTGGCGGAGGCCCGGGACGCCGACGCCATGATCCTGGCCAACATGCCCATGCCGGATGAGGTGATCCGCCAGTGCGAAAGACTGAAATTCATCGACGTGGCCTTCACCGGCGTGGACCACGTAGGCCTTAACGCCGCAAAGGAAAAGGGCATCGCCGTCAGCAACGCCGCAGGATATTCCAACGAGGCCGTCAGCGAGCTGGTGCTGGGCATGGCACTGTCCCTGCTGCGCAATCTGCCCCAGGTGGAGGAGCGTTGCCGCAGCGGCGGCACCAAGGACGGTCTGGTAGGCGGCGAGCTGCGGGGCAAGACCGTGGGTATCATCGGTTACGGCAAGATCGGACGCCGCAGCGGCGAGCTGTTCCACGCCTTCGGCTGCCATGTGCTGGCCCAGAGCCGCCACATGCAGGCCGACGCCCCGGACTACGTGGAGCAGGTGTCACAGGAGGAGCTGCTGCGCCGCGCCGACATCGTGGTGCTCCACTGTCCGCTGAATGACAGCACCCGGGGCATGATCAACTACGAGAAGCTGCGGCTGATGAAGCCCACGGCCTATCTCATCAACGTGGCCCGCGGTCCTGTCACCAACGAGGACGATCTGGCCCGTGCACTGCGGGAGGGGATCATTGCCGGAGCCGCCATTGACGTGTTCACCGCCGAGCCGCCACTGGCGCCGGATACCCAGCTGCTCCACGCGCCCCATACGCTGCTGACGCCCCACGTGGCCTTTGCCACCCACGAGTCCATGACCCTCCGGGCGGAGATCGTCTTTGACAACCTCCGGGCTTGGCTGGACGGGAAACAGAAAAACGTGATTCTGTAAAACGTGATGAAAAACTGCCGTGGAGCAACGCTCCACGGCAGTTTTTGTATGGAAAAGTTACAATACCGTTCCGATGAGGTGTACCGCAAAGGCGGCCACCCAGGCGATGGCGCATTGCCAGACCACCATGGCCAGAGACCAGCGGGTGCCAAGCTCCCGGCCCACAGAGGTGACGGCGGCCACGCAGGGGGTGTAGAGCAGAGAGAACACCAGCAGCGAGGCGGCGGCCAGCGGGGAGATGGCAGCGGTGATGCCGCCGGTAAACAGGATCTCCAACGTGGAAACCACGCTCTCCTTTGCCATGAAGCCGGTGAGCAGGGAGGTGACGATCCGCCAGTCCCCCAATCCCAGTGGCCGCAGCAGGGGGGCGATGACGCCTGCCAGCATGGCCAGAATGCTGTCGTGGGAGTCGGACACCAGATTGAAGTGGACGTCAAAGCTCTGGAGCAGCCACACCACGATGGTGGCAAAGAAGATGACGGAGAAGGCCCGCTGCAGGAAGTCCTTGGCCTTGTCCCACAGGAGCCGTGCCACGTTCTTGGCGCCGGGCAGGCGGTAGTTGGGCAGCTCCATCACAAAGGGGACTGCTTCGCCCCGGAACAGCGTGCCCTTGAAGAGGAAGGCCACGAGGATACCGATGACAATGCTCAAAACGTACAGACCGATCATAATGAGAGCGCCGTGACCGGGGAAGAAGGCGCTGACAAAGAAGCCGTAGATGGGTACCTTGGCCGAGCAGCTCATGAAGGGAGTCAGCAGAATGGTCATCTTGCGGTCCCGCTCACTGGGCAGGGTGCGGGTGGCCATGACGGCGGGCACGGTGCAGCCGAAGCCGATGAGCAGGGGCACGATGCTGCGGCCGGAGAGGCCGATCTTTCGCAGCAGCTTGTCCATGATAAAGGCCACCCGGGCGATGTAGCCGCTGTCCTCCAGCAGGGAGAGGAAGAAGAACAGCGTGACGATAATGGGCAGAAAACTCAGCACGCTGCCCACACCCACAAAAATGCCGTCGATGATGAGGCTGTGGAGGGTTTCACTGACGTTGGCAGAGGTCAGCAGCTTGTCCACCACACCGGTGAGGGCGTCAATGCCGCTGGCCAGCGCATCCTGCAAAAAGGCGCCGATGACGTTGAAGGTGAGCCAGAACACCACGCCCATGATGGCGATAAAGGCGGGAATAGCGGTATATTTGCCCGTCAGGATCCGGTCCATCCGCTGGCTGCGGATCCGTTCCCGGCTCTCACGGGGGCGGGTGACGGTCTGGCGGCACACCTTCTGAATGAAGGAGAAGCGCATGTCCGCAATGGCGGCGCTGCGGTCGAGACCTCGTTCCGCTTCCATTTGGAGGATAATGTGCTCGATCATCTCCTCCTCGTTGGGATCCAGATTCAGCTGCTTGCGGATCAAATCGTCCCCCTCGATGACCTTGCTGGTGGCAAAGCGCACCGGCAGACCGGCCCGGCGGGCGTGATCCTCAATGAGGTGGATGATGCCGTGGAGGCAGCGATGGACGGCACCGCCGTGGTCGGTGACGTCGCAGTAGTCCTGCCGCAGGGGCTTTTCCTGATATTTAGCGATGTGGAGGGCGTGGTGAACCAGCTCGTCCACGCCGGCGTTTTTTGCTGCGGAGATGGGCACCACCGGCACGCCCAGCAGCTGCTCCATGGCGTTGATGTCCACGGTGCCGCCGTTGGCGGTGACCTCATCCATCATGTTCAGGGCTACCACCATGGGCACATCCATCTCCAAAAGCTGCATGGTCAGATACAGGTTCCGCTCGATGTTGGTGGCATCCACGATGTTGATGATGGCCTTGGGCTTCTCGTCCAGCACAAAGTTGCGGGACACGATCTCCTCGCTGCTGTAGGGCGACATGGAGTAGATGCCCGGCAGGTCCGTCACCAGGGTGTCGGGGTGGCCCTTGATCTGGCCGTCCTTCCGGTCCACCGTGACGCCGGGGAAGTTGCCCACGTGCTGATTGGAGCCGGTGAGCTGGTTGAAGAGAGTGGTCTTGCCGCAGTTCTGGTTGCCCACCAGGGCGAAGGTCAGGGTGGTGCCCTCCGGCAGGGGATTGCCGCTGCCCTTGGGGTGATAGCGTCCGCCCTCGCCCAGGCCGGGATGCTCGCTCTTCCGGGGTTTTGGGGCGGTTTGTTCCGTCTTCTCCCGGGCGGGGATCTCCTCGATCTCGATCTTCTCGGCGTCCGCCAGGCGGAGCGTCAGCTCATAGCCGTGGATCAGCAGCTCCATGGGATCCCCCATGGGGGCATACTTCACCAGCGTCACCTCCGTGCCCGGGATGACGCCCATATCCAGAAAATGCTGCCGCAGGGCGCCATCGCCCCCCACGGTGCAGATCAGCGCGCTCTTGCCGACCTTTAGTTCTCGCAGTGTCATAGGATCCCCTCATTTTCTCTGTAAACTCCCGCCTATTATACTGAAATTGCGGGAGTGTGGCAATAGCTTTCGGGAATAAAATGCACGAAAAAAGAAGCAGCCCGACGGAGGCACTTCGTAAGGAAGTGCCTCCTTCGGCGTTTGAGAGTAACGCAACAGAAAAACAGGATACTTAGGTGCGATTGACCATATCAAATAGCGATGGTATAATCATTTCAACAAATCTGTATTTGAGGGAGTTGGAGTATGGATTTTTACATTGTAGACTGTTTTGCTGAAGAAAAGTATCAGGGGAATGAATTGCTGGTCATCATAGCAGACCGGCCGATTGATGACGAAGAGCAGCAGAAAATCGCACGGGAGATCAACTTTTCAGAAACGGCGTTTGTTCTTTCAGATAAGCAGTCAAACGGAGGTTATGATGTCCGTATATGGACGCCAAATGTAGGAGAAGTACCTTTTGCCGGCCATCCTACGCTTGGAACTGCCCATGTTATAAGAGAGATGATAGAACATGGTACAAACAAAGATATATTGCTGAATCTGAAGGTTGGACAGATCCCTGTCAGCAGATCTGCAAGGGGTCAGATGATGTCGCAGAATCCCCCGGTGTTTGGGGCGACCATTGAAAAACAGGAAATCTGTGATGTGTTCGGAATTGGCGTGGAAAGCGTCTCGGAGCGATTCCCGATCCAGTGGGTCAGCACAGGCCTTGAATCTGTCCTCATTCCGCTGAAGGATCTCCAGGCGTTATCAGAAATCAAAATGGATCAAATTGCCTTTAAGAGATACATTGCAAGACACCCCAAGAATAATTGCAACCATTTGTTCTTTACAGAGACAGGAGATCACATGCTTGCAGCACGCTGCATGATGGAAGATTTCGTCGAAGATCCAGCCACGGGAAGCGCAAATGGAAATCTGGCAGCGTATATGCTCGAGCATAATTATTACGAAACAAAAGACGTCTCATATACTGTGATCCAAGGCGAGGATATGGGGAGAAAATCGGTGTTGCATATTCACACATCTCATATCAACGACAGATGGACGATTGAGGTCGGGGGAAACTGCTGTATCGTAGCAAGAGGTCAGTGGGATCAAATCAAATCAGTTTAAAAGAGAGACATCCTTTTAAGCAGCTGTATGAAATTTCGATACACAAAAGAACCCTCGTGATTCTTTGTCCGCAGGTATTGCGAGCATCGGATTTTGCACCCCAAAATCCGGAGTATGGCGGCAAAACGGGCGTGACCATAGCGGTCACGCCCGTTTCATGTCCTTTTTAGCCGGTAATAGCTGCCTCAAAGCAACTTCTTTACGGAGTACGCCCCGACGGCTGCTTCTTTTTCATTTGACAGGGAAAACCCTTTACTTGTCCTCGTGGGGATAGGGCTCCAGGAAGGCGTGGAAATGACGCATGGGCAAGGTGCGGCCCTTGACGATGCGGATGTCGGGGATGGACTCGCGGTCCTCGTACAGAGCCTTGACGGCGGCGATGACGTAGTCCATGTGCTCCTGGTTCAGCTGGCTGCGGTTCACGGCGAAGCGAACCACGTTGCACAGCTCCTCCTGCTG
>CAMVRT010000034.1 GCA_947169975.1 uncultured Oscillospiraceae bacterium | reverse complement strand
TCAGCTGGCTGCGGTTCACGGCGAAGCGAACCACGTTGCACAGCTCCTCCTGCTGCTCGGGGGTCTTCAGATCGTACTCCATGGAGTAGTCGCCCAGCTCGGAGGTGCGGATGCCGTAGCGGCGGATCAGCTCGATGGAGAAGCCCTGGCCGGCGAAGGTCTCGTGGCCGCGCTTGCCATCGAAGAACTGGGTCATGTCGATGTACACGCCGTGGCCGCCGGCGGGCAGGATGACGCCCTTGACGCCGGCCTTGTAGAAGCCCTGGGCCAGATACTCGCACTGCTTGACGCGGGCCTCCTGATAGCGGAAGTTGCACTCCTCATAGAGGCCGGCAGCCAGCGCCATGATGTCACGGCCGGACATGCCGCCGTAGGAGTCGTTGCCGTAGCAGGAGATCTGCTTGACCTTCAGCAGCACGCCCACGTCGGTCTTGACGGTGCCGTCCTCGTTGAAGTCGGAGAACTTGCGCCAGAAGCGGCCCTTGTCCCGGAAGGCCAGCATGCCGCCCATGTTGGCGTGGCCGTTCTTCTTGGCGGACATGGTGAAGCCGTCGCAGTAGGAGAACATCTCGGTGGCGATCTCGGCGATGGACTTGTCGGCGTAGCCCTCCTCGTTCACCTTGATGAAGTAGCAGTTCTCCGCCCAGCGGGCCACGTCGAACATGAAGGGGATGTCGTACTTCTCGGCGATCTTGGCGGTCTCACGAATGGACTTCATGGACACGGCCTGGCCGCAGACGGTGTTGTTGGTGATGGTGGTGTAGATCAGGGGCACGTTCTCCGGGCCCACCTGCTGGATCAGCTGCTCCAGCTTCTCCACGTCCATGTCGCCCTTAAAGGGGTTCTTCTCATACACGCCGCCCTCGGGGACCTCGTACAGCAGCTCCTTGTTGTACAGGTTGCGGGGGATGGAGCCCATCTGCTTGATGTTGCCCTCGGTGGTGTCAAAGTGACCGTTGGAGGGGATGGTGAACACCTTGCCGGGATAGCGCTGGGACATGATCTTCTTGACCATCTCAAACAGCACGGACTCGGCTGCGCGGCCCTGCTGGATCAGGAAGGTGTTGGGGCGCTCCAGCTGCGCGGCGCCGCCGTTGAACAGACCGCCCTCGTACTCGCACAGGTACAGCTCGTCCATCAGCTTGTCAATGTCGGTGCAGTCGGTGCGGATCAGGTCGATGGACTTCTTCCAGTTCTTCTCGCCGCCGCGCTCAAACACATCGCGGAAGGCGTCCAGCAGAACGTAGTAGCCCTTGTTGCGGCCGTAGGACTCGTCGCCCAGGAACATGGTGGACCACTGCACATCGGTCATGGCGGTGGTGCCGGAGTCGGACAGCATATCCACCGTCAGCATGCCGGCGGGGAAGGCGAACTCGTTGTAGTGGGTGGCTTTCAGCGCACGCTCGCGCTGCTCCACAGTCACCTCGGGGATGTTGCGGGTCACATAGGTGAGGCTGCGGGGGGTCTTGACATTCAGGGGATACTCTTTTGCCATGATACAGTTAACCTCCATTTAATAGTTAGAGGATACCCCGGTCATCGATCACCGGGCGAGCCCGGTTTTCTCGACTGGCGGACAGTATCAATCACGCGGCTGATGCCGCAGGGATTACAATTTACAGACCGTAGGACGCGGCCAGCTTCCGGAAGGCGGGCAGGCTGCGCAGGATCATGTCGTGGCTGACGCAGGTGCTGAACCGGACGAAGCCGGGGCAGCCGAAGCCGTCACAGGGCACGCCCAGAATATTCAGAGCCTTGGCGCGCTGGGTGAAATCCTCGGAGTTGCCGTCGGGTGCGGCTACCATCATGTAGAAGGCGCCCTGGGGCTTGACGCAGCGGAAGCCCAGCTTGGTCAGCTCCTCGTAGAGGGTGACGCGGTTGCGGTCATAGGTGGCCAGATCGGGACGCAGCTCGGTGTTGCGGGCCACCACGCGCTGCCACAGGGAGGGGGCGCACACATGGCCCAGAGCCCGGGCGGCGCCGGCGATGGCGGCGTAAAGATTGGCGCTGTCGGCGCAGCGGTCGGGCACGCAGATGTAGCCGATACGCTCGCCGGGCATGGACAGGATCTTGGAATAGGAGTAGCAGATGACGGTGTTGGGATAGATGGCGGGGACATAGGCGGCGTCCAGTCCGTCATAGACCAGCTCACGGTAGGGCTCGTCGGAGAGGATGTAGATGGGGTGGCCGATCTCCTCGCTCTTGCGCGTCAGCACCTCGGCCAGAGCCTGCAGGGTCTCCACGCTGTACACAACGCCGGAGGGGTTGTTGGGGGAGTTGACGATGACGGCCTGGGTGTTCCTGGTGATCCGCTTTTCCACCTCGTCCACATGGACCTGGAAATGCTCGGTGTCCGCAGGCACCACCACGCACTTGGCGCCGGTGGAGGCGGCATAGGCGGGATACTCGGAGAAGTAGGGGGCCAGCAGCATGAACTCCGCGTTCTCCACGGCCAGGGCCTGCATGCAGGCGGTCATGGCGGGGGCGGCGCCGCAGGTGAAGAAGATGTTTTCCGGGCGGATCTGATCGCCGGTGCGCTTGGTGAGATCCGCGGCGATGGACTCACGGGCCTCGGCGCAGCCGCCGGCGGGGGTGTAGCCGTGGAGGGCGATGGGATCCATTGCCAGCAGCTCCTTCACGGTTTCCGCTACGGCTGCGGGAGTGGGGACGGAGGGGTTGCCGATGGAGAAATCATACACGTTTTCCTTGCCGACGATGGCGGCCTGGGCCATGCCGTACTCAAACTGCTCGCGGATGCGGCTCCGGGCAGTGCCCATCTTCAAAAAGCGTTCAACAACCATTACAGTTCATTCCTTTCGGGTTTATGATAGACGTTTGCCTGCTCCTGACCGGTGAGGACACAGGCGGCAGCGATAACATTACGCAGAATGACCGGGCCTTTCAGCGCTCCACCGCGTCATAGCCGGCGCGGTAGGCCTTCAGGTTCAGCTCGCGGAACTTCTCGGGCACCGTCTCGGCGATGACGGTCTCCCAGTCCACCACGTCCTCCATGTGCAGGGCCTTGACCATGCTGCCGAAGAGGACGATGTTCATGCACTTGGCGCTGCCCAGGCTGTGGGCGATCTCCTCGGCCTTCAGCACGTGGCAGCGGAAATGGCTCTCCATGGCCTCCAGGCAGCCCTCGGGATACTGGGCAAGACCTGCGGCGATGCTGGAGGAGGCCATCTCATAGTCGTTGATGACCACCACGCCGTCCGGCTTCAGATAGTCGGCATAGCGCACGGCTTCCATCTTCTCAAAGGCCACGATGATATCGGCGGCACCCTTGCCGATGACGGGGGAATTGACCTTCTCGCCCCAGTGGACCTGGGTGGAGACGCTGCCGCCCCGCTGGCTCATGCCGTGGACCTCGGACATCTTCACATCATAACCGGCCTTCATGAGGCCGTTCACCAATACCTTGGCGGTGAGGATGGCGCCCTGACCGCCTACGCCTACCAACAGCGCACTTTTACTCTTTGTCATGGCTCACTTCTCCTCCCTCGTAATGGCCCCCATGGGGCAGACCTGGGCGCAGACCGTGCAGCCCACGCACTGATCCCGGTCGATCCGGGCCTTCTTGTTCTCCACGATGACGGCGGGGCAGCCCACGCCGAGGCAGCGCTTGCAGCCGATGCACTTGTCGGTATCCACGGAGCACTTGCCGATGTCGTGCTTGATGCGCTTGATGAGCAGGCAGGGACGGCGGGTGATGATGGCGGCGGGCACCTCGGAATTCACGGCGTCCTGCACGGCCTTCTCCATAGCCGCCAGATCCTGGGGATCCACGATGATGACGTTCTTGTAGCCGTAGGCCTTGAGGATATCCTCGATCTTCAGGCTCTCGGCGATGTCGCCCTGGAGGTTGTAGCCGCTGCCGGGGTTGTCCTGATGGCCGGTCATGCCGGTGATGGAGTTATCCAGCACCACGGGGATCACGTTGCCCTTGTTGTAGATGATCTCCGCCGCGCCGGTCATGCCGCTGTGGAAGAAGGTGGAGTCGCCCAGCACGCCGAAGACCTTTTTGCCGGTGACGCCGGACATCTCAAAGGCCTTGGCCATGCCCATGGCCACCGTAAAGCCGCCGCCCATGCACACCACGCTGTCCAGCGCGTTCAGGGGAGCGGAGCCGCCCAGGGTGTAGCAGCCGATGTCGCCTGCCACCACGAAATCCTTGTGGCGGGACATGGTGTAGAAGAAGCCGCGGTGGGGGCAGCCGGGGCACAGTGCGGGAGGACGGGAAACGGCCTTGACGCCCACGTCCACGGTGGGGGCCTTGTCGCCGAAGACCCGCTCACGGATCAGCTGGGGATTGAGCTCATACAGCTTGCCGGTGAGCTCCTTGCCGATGCAGTCGATGCCGGCGGCCTTGATCTGATCCTCCATGAAGCCCTCCAGCTCCTCGATCACGTACAGCTTCTCCACCTTGGAGGCGAAGTCGCGGATCAGGTCCATGGGCAGGGGATAGGTCAGGCCCAGCTTCAGGAAGGAGGTATCCTCCGGGAAGGCGTCCTTGGCGTAGTAGTAGGCGATGGAGGCGGTGATGACGCCGATCTTGGTGCCGTTCATCTCCACCTTGTTCAGGGGACTGGTGCAGCCGTAAGCCGCCAGATCCTCCAGCGTCTTCTCCAGCATGGGATGGTTCATGTAGGCGTTGGCGGGGGCGGCGATGTACTTGCGGGTGTTGCGAACATAGGGAGCCGCCTCGTGCTCGGTGCGCTCACCGAAGGTGACCAGGCTCTTGGAGTGGGCCACGCGGGTGGTGGTGCGGTACAGCACGGGCACGTCGAACTTCTCGGAGATGTCGTAAGCCGCCTTGATGAAGTCCAGGCACTCCTGGGAGTCGGCGGGCTCGATCATGGGAATCTTGGCAGAGCGGGCGTAGTAGCGGTTGTCCTGCTCGTTCTGGGAGGAGTGCATGCTGGGGTCGTCGGCGGAGACGATGACAAAGCCGCCGCCCACGCCGTTGTAGGCCGCCGTGAAGATGGGGTCGGCCGCCACGTTGACGCCCACGTGCTTCATGGCGCACAGGCTGCGCACGCCGGCGATGCTGGCGCCGTAAGCCACCTCCGTGGCCACCTTCTCGTTGGGAGCCCACTCGCAGTACAGACTGTCCTTATACTTGGGCAGCTCCTCAAAGACCTCGGTGCTGGGGGTGCCGGGATAAGCCGAGCAGACCTTCACGCCCGCCTCATAGGCGCCTCTGGCAATGGCCTCATTGCCGGAAAGCAGATGTCGATCCAATTCAATAACCACCTTTCTGATATTGCGGTGTCTCTAAACACTTTCCCTATTTTATACAAAATTACTTGTTCTGTAAATATCAATTTGGGATTTTTATGGGCTTTGCTGCATTTTTGGTAGCGCTTTATAGCGGTGAATAAATTTGACAGGGTACAGGGTCTGATATATAATCCATAAAGGCAGTATTGTGCGCCTGATGCATCGGGCGAACCGACGGAATGAGAGGAGATGGATGACATGAAGAGAAGAGAATACAAGGGCCTCGCCATTACGGCGGGGGTGTTCCTGATCCTGTACGCCCTGCCGTACCTGTTTTTCGGACCGATGAGGAGTATCGTCTCCGGGTTTGGACAGATCACCGCGGAAAATCTTTCCACCCTGATCTATTCCCTGGCGTTTCCGCTGGCGGGCCTGTTTCTGATCCTGCGCAAGCCGAAAATCGCCGCCGTGTTTGTGGTGCTGGCGGCTGCCTCCGCTGCGGTATGGAATTTCCCAACGATCCCGGATTTCTCCGGGGAAGGATATATCCTCCGGGAAGGAGAATATGAGACGCTGATACCCCGGTTCTATGTTCTGGTACCCATTCTGGAGTTTGCAGCGCCCCTGTTCCTTGCTGCGGCGCTGTTTCTCCGCGGTCGCGCTGCGCTGGCCCTTGCGCTGCTGGCAGCCGCGGCGGAAGTGACGGATATGGTGCTGACCTTTGGCTTGACGGCCTACTTCCCGGGACACCCGACGCCGCTGAACGTCGTGCTTCCCTTTAACTTCATCCATGGGGCGGTTTTCGCGGGCATCTTTCTTCTTTGCCTGGGCAGAAAACAGGCCGGGGATGAGAAGCAAACACAGAAATAGCGCATTTTCCGCACATCGACGGCGGTCCGACGGACCGCCGTCTTCTTTTGTGCAATTTTTCATTCATTTTTTGCAAGCAGGAGACGGCCATCTTTCAAATTTTTGCCGGAGAAACGGCTTCGATCCCGGCGCATGCACGTCATTTTGAAATGAAAAAGATGAAAAAAACCAATTCGGCCAAAACGGGAAAAATTCGTCCGTCATTTTGTAGAATTTACAAAAAACGGCCGAATAAACCAAAAAAGATTGTTGAATAATCCAAAAATATGGTACAATTACGGGTGGAATAGGGGGCAGTACCCCCGAGAGAAAGAAGAATAAGGAGGCTCATTATGATTCAACTGTTTGATCACGGCGTTTATCTGGTGAACGGCGCACCGCTGGAGAGCGTGCCCATCGACCCGGAAGTGGCGAAGAAGGAGACCATGGCCTGGAAGATCCTGCAGGCCCACAACACGTCCGGCGATCCCAATCAGCTCAAGGTGAAGTTCGACGCCATGGCGTCCCACGATATTACCTACGTTGGCATCATCCAGCAGGCGAGAGCCTCCGGCATGAAGCAGTTTCCCATCCCCTACGCCCTGACCAACTGCCACAACAGCCTGTGCGCCGTGGGCGGCACCATCAACGAGGACGACCACATGTACGGCCTGTCCGCCGCCAAGAAGTACGGCGGCATCTACGTGCCCGCCAACCAGAGCGTCATCCACTCCTACGCCCGCGAGGAGCTGGCCCGCTGCGGCGCCATGATCCTGGGCTCCGACTCCCACACCCGCTACGGCGCCCTGGGAACCATGGCCGTGGGCGAGGGCGGGCCGGAGCTGGCCAAGCAGCTGCTGAACAACACCTGGGACGTGCCCATGCCCAAGGTGGTGCTGGTGTACATGACCGGCAAGCCCCGCCGGGGCGTCGGCCCCCACGACGTGGCCATCGCTCTGGTGAAGGCCACCTTCGCCAGCAAGTTCGTCAACAACATGGTGCTGGAATTCGTGGGCCCCGGCATCGCCGAGCTGCCCATCGACTTCCGCAACGGCATCGACGTCATGACCACCGAGACCACCTGCCTCAGCTCCATCTGGGAGACCGACGAGGTGACCCGCGGCTTCTATGAGACCCACAAGCGGCCTCAGGACTATGCCAAGCTGAAGCCCGGCGCCTGCGCCTATTACGACAAGATGATCACCATCGAGCTGGACAAGGTGGAGCCCATGATCGCGCTGCCCTTCCACCCCTCCAACGCCTGGACCATCCGGGAGTTCCTGGACAACGCCGAGGAGATCCTGAAGAAGGTGGAGGACGACGCGGCACACCGCTTCCCCAAGGCTCACGTCCATCTGACCGATAAGATCCACGACGGCGGCGTCTGGGCCGATCAGGGCGTCATCGCCGGCTGCAGCGGCGGTCTCTTTGACAACATCACCGAGGCCGCCGACATCATCCGGGGCCACTACATCGGCCACGACGGCTTCAGCTTCTCCGTGTATCCCACCTCCGTGCCCGTGTCCATGGAGCTGACCAAGATCGGCTCCACCGCCGACCTGCTCCACGCCGGCGCGGTGATCAAGCCCAGCTTCTGCGGTCCCTGCTTCGGCGCCGGCGACGTGCCCGCCAACAACGGCCTGTCCCTGCGTCACGCCACCCGCAACTTCCCCAACCGCGAGGGCTCCAAGCCCGGCGAGGGCCAGTTTGCCGCCGTGTGCCTGATGGACTCCCGCTCCATCGCCGCCACCGCCCGCAACGGCGGCCGCATCACCCCGGCCACCGAGGTGGACTATGAGCCGGTCCACCACGAGTATCACTTCGACAAGTCCATCTACGAAAACCGCATCTACTACGGCTTCGGCAAGGCTGATCCCAGCGTGGAGCTGGTCATGGGTCCCAACATCACCGACTGGCCCAAAATGTACGAGCTGGGCGAGAACCTGCTGGTGGAGTTTGCCGCCGTCATCCACGATCCCGTCACCACCACCGACGAGCTGATCCCCTCCGGCGAGACCTCCTCCTACCGCAGCAACCCCCTGCGCATGGCCGAGTTCACCCTCTCCCGCCGGGTGCCGGACTACGTGCCCCGTGCTAAGGAGATCGCCAAGACCGAGATGGCCCGCCGCCACGGCGACTCTCCCTTCCACATCCGGGAGGTGCTGGGCCGCGTGGGCAACGCCAACGAGCTGATGGCCAACACCCAGTACGGCTCCGCCGTGTTCGCCAACCGTCCCGGCGACGGCTCCGCCCGCGAGCAGGCTGCCTCCTGCCAGAAGGTGCTGGGCGGCTTCGCCAACGTGTGCTATGAGTACGCCACCAAGCGCTATCGCAGCAACTGCATCAACTGGGGCATCCTGCCCTTCACCATCGACGAGGGCACCGCCTTTGAGTATAACCCCGGCGACTGCCTGTTCGTGCCCGGCATCCGCAAGGCCGTGGCCGAGGGCGTGGAGGACATTCCCGCCAAGATCATCCGCCAGAACGGCACCGTGGAGGACATCCTGCTCCACATCAAGGGCCTGACGGACGACGAGCGGGAGATCCTGCTGGCCGGCTGCCTGATGAACTACTACGCAGCACGTATGTAATTTGAGGAGAAGGAGAAAAAACGATGAACAAGATCCAAATGGTAACGCCGCTGGTGGAGATGGACGGCGACGAAATGACCCGCATCCTGTGGCAGATGATCAAGGATCAGCTGATCACCCCCTTTGTGGACCTGAAGACCGAGTACTACGATCTGGGTCTGCTGCACCGCAATGAGACGAAGGACCAGGTGACCGTGGACGCCGCCAACGCCACCAAGCGTCTGGGCGTGGCCGTCAAGTGCGCCACCATCACCCCCAACAAGCAGCGCATGGTGGAGTATCCCCAGCTCACCGAGATGTGGAAGAGCCCCAACGGCACCATCCGCTCCATTCTGGACGGCACCGTGTTCCGCGCTCCCATCCTCATCGACTGCATCCACCCCGTGGTGAAGAACTGGAAGCTGCCCATCACCATCGCCCGTCACGCCTACGGCGACGTGTATAAGAGCGTGGATATGTACACCACCGAGCCCGGCGAATGCACCATGACCTTCAAGGGCGAGAGCGGCGAGGAGAAGACCCTGCTGGTGCAGAAGGTGGACGGTCCCGCCGTGTGGCAGGGCGCTCACAACAAGGAAAAGAGCATCCGCTCCTTCGCCCGGGCCTGCTTCCAGTACGCCATCGACACCAAACAGGACCTGTGGTTCTCCACCAAGGACACCATCGCCAAGATCTACGACGGCGAGTTCAAGAAGGTGTTTGAGGAGGAGTTCGAGAACTACAAGGCCAGGTTCGAGGAGCTGGGCATCACCTATTTCTACACCCTGATCGACGACGCCGTGGCTCGCGTCATCCGCTCCAAGGGCGGCTTCATCTGGGCCTGCAAGAACTATGACGGCGACGTCATGAGCGACATGGTGTCCACCGCCTTCGGCTCTCTGGCCATGATGACCAGCGTGCTGGTGGCTCCCGACGGCACCACCGAGTACGAGGCAGCCCACGGCACCGTCACCAAGCACTACTACAAGCACCTGAAGGGCGAGGCCACCTCTACCAACCCCATGGCCACCATCTTTGCCTGGACCGGCGCTCTGCGCAAGCGCGGCCAGCTGGACGGCATCGACGAGCTGGTGACCTTCGCCGGTCAGCTGGAGGCGTCCTGCTTCGAGACCCTGTCCGCCGGTATCATGACCAAGGATCTGGTGGGTCTGGTGGACGAGGGCTTTGAGGCCCACGCCGTCACCAGCGCGGAGTTCATCGCCGCCATCCGTCAGCGTCTGGAGGCCAAGCGGTAATCAACCGAAAACAGGAGCGGGCGCTTTGCGCTCACTCCTGAGAATCCCTGATCCCGAATACACAAGGAGGAAAGGCAAATATGGAAATTCTGAAGCCGGCCACCGCCGGTACGCTGGAGTCCAGCGACGCCCAGATCACCGTGGAACCCGGTGAGGGCGGCATCGCGCTGGAGCTCCACAGCAGCGTCATGAATCAGTACGGCCGCCAGATCAAGGCCACCGTGCTGGAGACTCTGGAGCGTCTGGGCGTGGAGAACGCCCGGGTCACCGTGGTGGACAAGGGCGCCCTGGACTGCACGCTGAAGGCCCGCGTGGAGTGCGCGGTATTCCGCAGCTGCGACAAGTCCCAAGCCAATATTCCCTGGGGAGGTGTGATTCGATGATCCCTCGTCCCAAGCCTGAACGGTTCCGGCTGCGCCGGACCATGATCTTCATGAGCGCCCAGAAGCCGGGCCTCATCAAGGACGCCTATATCTACGGCGTGGACAGCATCATGCTGGATCTGGAGGACGCCGTGGCGGAGAACCAGAAGGACGCCGCCCGCTTCTCCCTGTACCATACCCTCAAGACCATCGACTACGGTGACACCGAGGTCATCGTCCGCATCAACGGTCTGGATACCCCCCACTGGCAGGAGGATATCCGGGTCTGCGTGGCCGGCGGAGCCGACGGCATCCGCATCGCCAAGTGCGAGAGCGCCCAGGACGTGCGCACCGTGGAGGCTGCCGTGGAGAAGGCGGAGGAGGAGTTCGGCGTGGAAAAGGGCCGCACGCTGCTGATGGCGGCGCTGGAGAGCCCCAAGGGTATTCTGAACGCCTACGAGATCTGCGCCGCCTCCGACCGCATGTTCGGCGTGGCCATCTCCGGCGGCGACTTCCGCAAGTGCATGCAGACCAAGCCCACCCCTGACGGCATCGACATGGTGGTGGCCCGGGGCATGATGCTCATGGCCGCCCGCGCCGCCGGCGTCCAGTGCTTCGACACCGTGTTCACCAATCTGGACGACAAGGAGGGCTTCGAGGCCGAGGTCCGCCAGAACAAGGCCATGGGCTTTGACGGCAAGAGCCTCATCAACCCCAAGCAGATCCGCTACGTCCA
>CAMVRT010000033.1 GCA_947169975.1 uncultured Oscillospiraceae bacterium | reverse complement strand
AGATCGTAGTTTTCAGCGACATCTTCGTAATCATGCAGATCCATATTGCCTGTCCCCCGCTGCAATGAATCGTCAAATTCCGAGTTGTCGAGGTGTTTGACTCTCGACACGAGCTTAGTATACCACAGGATTATTACCAATGTGTGACAATTCCCAAAAAGGAAGGCGGCTCATGATCTCATGAAACCGCCTAAGCTCTCACTTGCTATTTGTAGTACACCTTCAACTACTCCCGTCCCGGCAGTGATTAGGACAAGAAACACTTCCATCACGATCAGGATCGTCATAAAGACACGGGGACGCTTCTTTCGTCCTGGCCCACACACAAACAAAACACGGAGGAGCCGCAAAAGCTTCCTCCGTGTTCGTCTTTGGATGCGTTCCTCTCACCCCAACAGCAGCTTATCGTCCGCCTCGTCCACGCCGCTGGCGGCGCTGAACAGGTCCATCAGGGCCTTGACGGTGAGCTTCTGCTTCTCCTCGCCGCGCACGTCCACCACGATCTTGCCCGCGTTCAGCATGATCAGGCGGTTGCCGTGGCGGATGGCGTCACGCATGTTGTGCGTGACCATCAGGGTGGTGAGCTGGTGACGGCTGACGATCTGGTCGCTCAGTTCCAGCACCTTGGCCGCCGTTTTGGGGTCCAGGGCGGCGGTGTGTTCGTCCAGCAGCAGCAGCTTGGGCTGCTTGAGGGAGGCCATCAGCAGGGTCAGCGCCTGGCGCTGGCCGCCGGAGAGCAGGCCCACCTTGCTGGTCATCCGGTCCTCCAGACCCAGGCCCAGCTGAGAAAGCTGTTCCCGGAACAGCTTCCGCTCCGCCTCGGTGATGCCCCAGCGCAGGCTGCGCCGCTGGCCGCGCCGCAGGGCCAGGGCCAGGTTTTCCTCCAGCCACATGTCCGGCGCGGTGCCCAGCATCGGGTCCTGAAATACCCGCCCAATGTAGCGCGCCCGCTTGAACTCCGGCAGGGCGGTCACGTCCGCGCCGTCGATGGTGATGCGCCCGCCGTCCACGGGCCAGGTGCCCGCCACGGCGTTCAGCATCGTGCTCTTGCCCGCGCCGTTGCCGCCGATGACCGTCACGAACTCGCCCGGAGCCAGGTGGAGGCTCAGCTCCCGCAGAGCGGGCTTTTCGTTGATGGTGCCGGGGTTGAAGGTCTTGGAGATCTTTTCAAGTTTCAGCATCGCCGGAGACCTCCTCTCTGTCCTGGCGGGCGGCCAACTGTCCCGCGTGGCGGAAGGAGTTCCGCCGCCGCTTTTGCAGATAGGGCACGGCCAGGAAAATGGCCACCACAATGGCGGTCAGCAGCTTCATGTCGTTGGCCGGGAATTTCAGCCACAGCACCAGCACATACACCAGGTAATAGACGATGCCGCCCAGGACGATGAACACCAGGCGCAGGAAATAGTTCATCCGCTTGCCGACGATCAGCTCGCCCAGCACCTCGCCGATGATGACGGCGGCCAGGCCGATGACAATGGCGCCCCGGCCCATGTTCACGTCGGCGAAGCCCTGATACTGGGACAGCATCCCGCCGGACAGGGCCACCAGGCCGTTGGACAGGGCCAGGCCGATGATCTTCATCCGGTCCACGTTGATGCCCTGGGCGCGGCTCATGGCCTGGTTGTTGCCCGTGGCGCGGAAGGCGCAGCCGTTCTCCGTGCCCAGATAGCAGTAGAGGATGGCGATGAGCGCCAGGGCCACGGCGGCGCTGATGCCGATGGTGCGCCAGAGCAGCAGGGCGTTGCTGGTGATGCGCAGGCTCACGGTCCCGGCGTTGATGGCCTGGTTGGCCTTGCCCATGATGTTCAGGTTGATGGAGTAGAGGGAGATCTGGGTCAAAATACCCGCCAGGATCGCGGGGATACCCAGCTTGGTGTGCAGCAGGCCGGTGACGATGCCCGCCACGATGCCGGTCAGGCAGCAGACCACCAGGGCCAGCTCCGGGTTCCAGCCCTGGACGATCAGCATGATGCAGACCGCGCCGCCGGTGGCGAAGCTGCCGTCCACCGTCAGGTCGGCCAGGTCCAGAATGCGGAAGGTGAAGTAGACGCCCAGGGCCATGATGCCCCAGATCAGCCCCTGGGCGATGCCGCCGGGACAGGCGCGCAGCAGCGCGCCGGGGTCCAGCAGGGAGAGATATTCAGCCATAGTTTCCTCCGAATCGCGGTTTTGTATTTACGGTGCAGGGGAGAGAAACGCATCCCCCCGCCGGGGGCGGCGGGGGGATGCGTTTTGCTGTCATTGCGAACCAGTCCGCAGACTGGTGTGGCAATCCCCCGGTCAGTGGCAGGAGGTCCGACGTGGGGGCGCTGCGTGGACCGGGGGATTGCCACGTCGCTTCGCTCCTCGCAATGACAGGAATGTGTTCAGGTGTGGGATCTGCTCGATCCCGGCCTCAGCCGCCGATGGCGACGAAGCCCTCCGGGATCTCAAAGCCGATGTTCTCGGCGTACTCGGCGTTGTACTCCTTCACGGGGTCCTGGGCGTAGGCGATGGCCAGGGAGCCCACGTCCGCGCCGTTGGCCAGAATCTCCACGGCCTGCTGTCCGCAGGCGTAGCCGATATCATAGTAGCTGATGCTGACCGTGGCCAGACCGCCGTTGGCGCACATATTTTCCTCGCCGCAGATCACGGGCAGACCGGCGGCCTCGGTGATGTTGCGGATGATGGTCATGTTGCTGGCGGCGGCGTTGTCGGTGGGGATGTAGATGGCGTCGCAGTTCTCCGCAGCGGCGGTGGCCACCATCTGGATGTCGTTGCTGTCGGCGAAGGTGAAGACCTCGGTGGCGACGCCCATGTCTTCCATGCAGGCGGCGAAGTCGTCGGCCTGGATGACGCTGTTGGCCTCGGCGGAGCAGTAGAGGATGTTGACCTTCTGGGCATCAGGCAGCAGTTCCGCCACCAGATCGGCGTAGAGCTGGCCGGGGACGCCGTCGCTGGAGCCGGAGACGTTGGTGCCGGTGCCCTCGGCGGGGTCGAAGTCCAGGTTCAGGGCCGCGCCGTAGTCGGTGACGCTGGTGCCCAGGATGGGGATCGTGGTGGTGGCGCTGACGGCGGCCTGGAGGGCCGGGGTGGCGTTGGCCATGATCAGGTCCACGTTGGCGGCCACGAAGCCGGTGCAGATGGTGGAGCAGGTGGCGCTGTCGCCGCTGGCGTTCTGCTCGTCAAAGCGGACGTTGTCCGCACCCAGACCGGCGGTGACGGCGTCGCGGAAGCCGGCAGTGGCGGCGTCCAGCGCGTCGTGCTGCACCAGCTGGCAGATGCCGATGACGTAGGTCTTCTCGGCGGCGGGTTCCCCGGTGGCGGGGGTGTCGGTGGCGGGGACATCGGTGGCCGGAACGTCGGTGGCCGGAGCGGCGGGCGTACTGCCGCAGGCCGCCAGACCCGCGATCAGGCACAGGGCCAGCAGAACGGGAATCAGCTTTTTCATGTTGGAATACCTCACTTTTTCAGTTTTGAGATTAGTGACACTATATAACTTTAAAGGAGCAAAGTCAAGAATGAGTTCCCTCCCGCGCCCACATTTCATGGGGAATGGAGAGAGGGACCCGGGAACGCGGGGAAGGCTTGTAGAATTTGACGGAGCGAAACGGGAAATCGCTTGCGCCCGATCGCGCTTTTGCATATAATGGAGGCAAACATACAAAAGAAAGGCGGGGACCCCATGACAAACGTACTTTACGCGAAGCAAAGCGAGGACTGCTCCGGCGAACAGCTCACGGCGGCGTATCTGCGGGACTTCTTCTCCGACGCCGCCGCGCTGCTGGCCCAGCTGCGGGGCTCCGGGCTGCGGATGGCCTTTGGCTTCATCGACCCGCTGATGGACGCCTTTGAAGCCGGGAACCGCTTCTATTTCCAGATCCTGGACAGCGGCTCCCTCCCCGGCATCCGCGCTTACCGCAGCGGCGCTGGCCCCATCCAGGCCCTGGCGGAGGCCAGGGAAATGATCGAGCACGGCCTTTGCGACGCTGCGGCGATTTTTGCTTACGAGCCCTTGCAGCGCGACCGCCTTCGGCTGGGCCGGGCGGAGCTGCAAAAGGCCATGGCCATCTTCGGCGACGTGGACCTGGTTCAGTGCTACAGCGCCCTGGCCGCCCGGCTGGCGGAGCATTTGGACCTGGACGCCGGGCAGTTCCGACGCCTGGCGGACCTGCTGTATGAAAACTATGGCCGGACGTACCGCGCCCGCTGTCCCGGCGCGGCGCTGCCGGAGGATCGGGGCCGGGACCTGACGGAGCTGTTCCGCCTCAGCGACTGCGCCAACCCCAACATCGACTATGCCGGGGGCCTGATTCTGGGGAACGACAAAGCCCTGGCTTGCCTGGACCGGGACGGGGCGCGGCGCATCCGTCTGCTGGCCGCCGAAACGGAAACGGTCCGGGGCGGCCCGGACCAGATCGGCCCCATTGCGGGGACGCGGGAAGCCCCCTTCCCCCATCTCTACCGGGTCCGCCGGAACCTGGAGCGGGAGACCGGGCTGTCTCTGCCGGGGCTGCTGGAGGACGGAAGGCTCCTCCTGGGGGCATACACCTGCTATCCGCCCATCCCCCTGGCCTTTCTGCTGTGCTGCGGCTTCGTCCAAAGCGCCCGGGAGATCCCGGACTTTCTGGCCCGGCACGCAATCACCGTGGAGGGCGGCCTCAGCCTGGCCCGGGCCCCCTGGAACTGCCCGGCACTCCGGGCCGCCATCACGATGCACGACGCTCTGCAAGCGGACCTGGCCCCCTACGGCCTGGTCCACGGCAACGGCGGCATGGGCGAGACGCAAGGGTTGGCGTTGCTGGGGCGGGACGAACCGTGACATGAAATAGAGAACGGGACGCGGGCGCTTGTGAAACTGCCCGCGTCCAAAAGGACGGGGGGACGGTTCTTTTGTCTCGCCGGGTACGATTGCGCGGTGTCGGCTCTCGCATATGCTGTCTCCGGCATGGGATGATTCTGAAATGCAGTGTGTGCTTGCGAAAGCAATGTTCCATCCCGGTTTCCCAGGCAGGACGAAAGAACCGTCCCTTTGTCTTACGCTTTCCAGCAAAAAAGGTTTTGCATTCTGTGGTGAAATGTGATATAAAAATATGAATTAGTATAAGGCTCAAGAATTCGGAAAGGTATACGATCTTGAAAAGGAGTGAAGAAAATGAAGCATCCACAAAGAATCTTGGCATTGCTACTCTGTGTTGTCATGCTGGCAGCCATTTTCCCGACGGCGACGATGGCAACGGGTACGAATAGCCTTGATAACTTCAAAAAGGTCAACACTTATGCAAATGGCACATTTCCTGATGTATCTCCTTCCGATTGGTATTGCGACAATGTGAAAGAGGCCTATGAACTCGGTCTGATGATCGGGCAAGGTGCAAAATTTGGTGTGAACAGCGATGTGACGATCGCAGAAACTGTAACGCTTGCGGCACGAATCCACTCCATCTATTCCGCCGATAATGAGGAATTTGCTCCGGGAACACCTTGGTATATACCATATTTGCTCTACGTAACAAGAAACAAGCTTGCCAGTCTTGCCGGTTTTGATATGGATGCTCCGGCGACAAGAGCACAGTATGCATATCTTCTTGGCGGTGCACTTCCAGATGAAGCCTTGGAAGCCATGAATCTTGTTGCCGATGATGCGATTCCCGATGTCAAGATGGGGGACGCTTATTCGGCAGCGATTTACAAACTCTATCGAGCTGGAATCCTGATCGGAAATGATGATCGTGGAACCTTTGCGCCAGATGCTACAATCAGGCGGAGCGAAGTTGCCGCGATTGTGACGAGGATGGCGATAACAAGCTTGCGCAGATCCATTACCCTGGGCACTTTCTATTCGGTGACCTTCAACTTGAATTATGACAACGCATCAAATCAGACCGTCTCTGTAGAGTCCGGTAAAACTGTGACGGAACCCACTGCACCTGCGAGGGATGGCTATGAATTTGATGGATGGTATACCGCCGCGTCGGGCGGAACGACGTTTGATTTTACTTCTAAAATTGATAGGAATAGAACGATTTACGCGCACTGGGTTTCTCTTCCCTTGGATGGCGACAACTCAGGCGGCGGTAGTTCGAGTGGCTCCGGAAGTGGAACTGGGGCCAGCCAGAATGGAATCATAGATGTGACCGCCTACACTTATGAAGTATCGCCAATTCTTGCGCCATATAATTACTATGTTTATGTAAAAACTGACAACCCAGACCCGACGAGTTTTTGCCTTCGGGATAAGGACAGCATCTACTGCGCTCAAGATGGAAACTCTGGAAGGAAAGAAGAAGCATTTTGGTCGATTTATAAATTTTATCATGGGAATTTTGAAAAGATGCATCTTTTCGAAGATGTAGCCTACGAGGATGTTGAGACCAGGCGTGTAAATGGAGGATATATTTTTGGCGTTGTAAAATGCGCTCCGGATGGCGGAGAATTGGTCGTTCAACAGAGAGTACCCAATCGGTACGACGGGCTTGATTGGATTGATGTGGAACATTGGTATTCTGTTTATGTTGACACAGATTTGACGATAACTTGCCAGCCAGTTAAAAAAGGAGTCGATATCTTAATCGATGATTATACCAATGAAGAAAACTCTTTGTTTGAAAACTTAGACGCGGTCCAAGCAGCTCTTGATAAATATGCTGTATATCCCCGCGGAGTAAGCGACTCAGATAAACCGAACGAAAAACGTCCGTATCCTTTCTTGGCCCGCGCTGGATATCGTGAATTAGGTCTAAATGAATGGTATAGTGAGATGTATGCCGAAGGCAATAACTTATTGTTGTCAGCTGTCTATCCTTATGTAATGGATTCTTTGGGTTTCCCGGGCACGATTAATAGTGTGGCAAAGAAACTCGCACCGACCTGCGAAACAGAAAAAGGAAGCAAGCATTGGGAAACGAAGATTACTTATAATGGACAAACGAAAGTATATGGTGGAGCAGGACAAGGAGGTGCTGAGGGAGTAATCTATACAAAACGTGTTAGCAAAGATTTTTTGTTTGATAATTCCGAGGAAGATAGGTATAAGACGGGAACGTTGGATTCATATCTTAATAAGATCATTGAATATGCAAACATTGCAAAACAGGACTTAGAAGACTATCGTGACTTGATTGCAGGAGATACATTCAAACAGACAATTCGCGCGACGAGCGGCACATGGATTTGCATTGGGCGAGAAGGATTGGCTTTTGATACAGCAAAAGCATTTGCTTATGAAATTCCGACGAATAATGGTTGTCGTTACATCTCAAATGCATGGGTAGACGGTCGCTATGTCGGGGATTTTGAAACAATCGTACTAGGTGCTTCGTTTTCTGACTTCCCAAATGCAAATATAGTTGTTTCAAAAATGCATTATACAGATGTGCATGGCGAGGAACACACACAGGACGTTTTGTTCTCTTATCGTGCGTCTGACGATACTTGGACAGCAGCTTCCGCTTACGGTTCATATACGAACGTGCCAGAAGCGTTTATCTTGACGCGCGACCAAGTTGAGGCGATGAATGTAGACGAATATTCCGATATGCTTCCATCGACTTACCTGATTTATGATGGAACAGTTTATCCAGGAACTTCCTCGTTGTCGATTGAGCGTCGGTTGAACCGGATAGATTTAAGTACATCTACCAGGTACGAGGATGGGAGTGCAGCTGTACAGGCGTATGTGAAAGACGAGAATGACGAAAATGTCTATGGTGGAGTTGTCTGGAGCGTTGATCGGACGGATGGGATCATGGTATTGCGTTCGGGGTATATTTATATAACACCTGATGCCAGCGGGGAATATACTATAACAGTAAGTCCAGCCGAGGGTGCCAGCAATGTGACAGGTATCTTGCAAGTGAAATATGAATTGGGAAAACTGAGATAAAGCTTATGATTGCAATCATCCTTCCTCCCGGCAACAGCAAAGCGCAGGGGCGCGTCCGGTAAATCCCGGCCGCGCTCCTGCGCTTTAAAAGGACGGGGGGACGGTTCTTTTGTCTCGCCGGGTACGATTGCGCGGTGTCGGCTCTCGCATATGCTGTCTCCGGCATGGGATGATTCTGATATGCAGTGTGTGCTTGCGAAAGCAATGTTCCATCCCGGTTTACCAGGCAGGACGAAAGAACCGTCCCCCCGTCTTATAGCGTGCATACAAAACGGGACGCGGGCACTTGTGAAACTGCCCGCGTCCCTGCGCGTTATGGTTTCTGCGGTCTCTGGCGCGCTCACTGGATGCGCACGTTGTCGAGCATCGCCACGGTGTCGTAGCGGCTGTCGTCCTTGTCCTTGACCCAGAAGCAGAGGATGATGACCTTGCCCGCGTACTGGCTCAGGTCGCGGTTGGCCCGGAAGAAGCCGGTGGCGAACAGCGGGGTGTTGCTGTGGATGCGGGCGGCGGTGTAGCTCTGGAAGCGGGCGTTGCCGGTCACCATGTTGCTCAGCAGCTTGTCCACCTTGCCGCTGGGGGTCAACACACCGGCGCGGAAGCAGTCGTTCTTCTGCGCGCCGGAGCGGTTGCGCTCCTCGGTCACCACATTGTATTCATATTTCAGGTTCTTCGCGCCGGTGGGCACCAGCACGGCCTGGAAGATGGCGCTGAAGGTCTCGTTGGAGGCCGCGCCCGCGCCGGTGCTGAGGGTGGCCATCTTGCCTTGCGTGGCCTTGAAACCGAGCATCGCCGTGGTCATCTCCACTGCGCCGCCCAGGATCCAGCCGGATGCGCCGTCCTCAAAGCCGCCGTTCAGGAGCTGGCTGTGGAGCAGACTGGCCTCGCTGCCCAGGATGCGGGCCACGGTTCCGTTCTGGTCGCTGCTGCCCCAGACGGAGACGGCCTTGTTCAGGGCGTCGCGGATGTTCTTGCCGGCGCGCAGCTGCTCCAGCATGGTGCCGACCATGTGCTTGCTGTAGTCGGAGCTGACCGCGCCGGAGTAGCCCAGCACGGTCTGGGCGCCGGAGTCCATCAGCGCCTGGGCCAGCTTGTCGTTGGCGCAGCCGTAGCTGGCGCCCAGCAGGACCAGCTGGGCCTGCAAGGTCCGCCCGGATTCGCTGTAGTAGTGCCGGAAGAAGGAGGGCAGCAGTTCATAGTTGGTGTTCCCGTCCGCATAGGTGCAGATCAGCACGCGCCCGTTGCGGATGTCGGCCGACTCCTGCACGAAGTTGGCGGACCAGGCATACTGGAAGGTCTGGATCGCGGGTTCCCCGCGCCGCAGCGCGCCGCCGCCGTGCAGGCTGATCACGGCGAAATGCTCCAGGTTCCGGTAGTTCTCCAGCGTCGCGCCCATGTAGCAGGAGGTGATGAGGCCCACGTCCCGCAGGGTGTTGGCGGTCCGCACCGCGCCCCGGAGCTGGTCGGCGTCCACATAGGAGCTGCTGCGGTCGTTGGCAATGCCGCTCAGGACGGCGGCCTTCTCCGCGTCGGTGATGTACCAGCTCCGGGCGAAGTCCTGGGGCGTGACCGTCAGCTCAGACCAGGTCAGGCCGGCGGCCTGGTCGGCGTGCTCGGCTGTGCCCAGGGTAGCGCAGTCTACCGCCAGGCGCAGCCCGTTCACGGTGTAATAGAGGGTATAGGGCTCGCCGGAGACGGTCTCCGTCTCCGCCCGGCCGCTGAGGAAGTCCGCGGCGGCGGCCAGCCGGAGCTGGGCCAGTTCATCGGCGGACAGGCCGGGATTGGCGTTGTTGACCTCCTGCATGGCGCGGCCCAGGCCGGTGGTCAGCGCGTCCAGCGCAGCGGCGGTCTCTTCGTCCAGGGGCTGGCTGACCTGCACCGGGCTGACGTTGGATTCCACGGTCTGCCCGGCCACCGTCGTCCGGGCGGTGAAGCGCAGGACGGTGTCGCCGGACTGCCGGACGGGGAAGCTGCCGGTGTAGACCCCGTCGGCGTCGGCGTCCGTGAGCTTCACGCCCGCGTCCGCGCCGTTCAGGCAGAGGGTGAAGGAGGGGACCACCAGGCTGCTGACCAGCCGGAAGTCCACCGCCGTCTCCGCACCCGCCAGCACGTCGGTGGTCTGGGCGGTCAGGATGGAGTAGTCCGCCGCCGTGACCGCAGTGCTGGGCGCCCGTTGGGTGCCGGAGCTGGTTCCGGGATTGGCAAAATCAGAGTTGTCGCTGTCCTCCAGCGCCCGGTAGAGGAAGGTGACCACCGCGCCGCGGGGGCAGGGCTGGTCGGGGGAGACGGCCAGACCCGTGCCGTCGGGCAGGGAGAGCTCGTCCGCCCAGCGGGCAGCCTCACCGTCCCAGCCGTCGGCGCCGATGTCCAGGGCCCGATAGAGGAAGGTGATGATGTGGGCCGTGGAGCAGGTGTTCGCGGGGGAAAAGTGTCTGGCGTCCGTGCCCACCGTCACACCCTGTTCCACCGCCCAGAGCACCGGCTGGTAGTAGTAGTCGTCGCTCTGGACATCCGAGAAGGGGTTGGTCGTGGCGGAAGGCGCCGGGCAGTTGACCGCACGCCACAGGAAGGTGACGGCCTGTCCACGGGTCACCGTGCCGTTGGGGTCAAAGTGGCTGGCGTCAACGCCCTGGGTGATCTGCGGGGTGTGAGAGTAGGCCCAGACCACCGCGTCGTGGTAGTAGTCGCCGCTCCCCACGTCAACGAAGGGGTTCTGCGCCGCCAGGGTCGCCACAGGCAGCAGACCCGCCGCCAGCACCAGCACCAGCAGCAGACTCAGCGCGTTTCTGAGCAGTTTCATGTCTTGTCCTCCTTATTATAATGATTTGCTTCTTTCAGCGTATCACAATTTGTGGCAAAGCTCAAGACGTTTTTCAAAATCATTGGTGCAGCATGACGAATATTACAAAGCGCTGGAACGCCGCAAAGCGCCCCGGCGAAAGAAAGCCAGAAAAAACAGAAAAACCCGAAAAAAACTGTTGACAATCCCGCGGATCTTTGCTATATTATCTCTTGCAGTTCGGGAACGGGCTGTGGGAACAGCATACGGGGGTATAGCTCAGCTGGGAGCGCGTACCATGTTTTACAAGCCCCCAAAGAGAAGCCCAAAACCGACAAAAAAATAATCGTATCCACCCATACGGGGGTATAGCTCAGCTGGGAGAGCGCTTGAATGGCATTCAAGAGGTCAG
>CAMVRT010000032.1 GCA_947169975.1 uncultured Oscillospiraceae bacterium | reverse complement strand
CGTTTGTGGTAATCTTGCCGTTGCTGCCGGGGCGTCGAGGACGCCGCCCCCTACAATGAGATGCTGCGGATTCGCCGAACACTTATAAAACTCCCACCGCTGCTGCCGGGGCGTCGGGACGCCGCCCCCTACATGGCCGCTGCGCGCTTTCCGCCATTTCCTTCCCCCAGCGGGGGAAGGTGGCATTCGCCTTCAGGCGAATGACGGAAGAGGGAGAACCTTGTCGCTAGCTGACGGTAAAAATCGTTGCTTTCCTCCACATCTGCGGCCATTCCTACAGTGCGGTCCCGTCACGTTCTCCCTCTCCGGTCGCCCTTGTGGGCGACACCCTCCCCCGCTGGGGGAGGGAATGGGTGAGGGCGCTGTATTATGTTGTGGCCGCACCCCACCCACAAAATCACATCGCAACACACGATACTTACCCCCCTTGCGCATCATAATGGCATCGCGGCCGCGCCCTGTTTTGGGCGCGGCCGCGTTTGGTTCATTTCTTTTTCATTTCTTTCCGAAGACCGCCTTCATCCGCCGGTCGTGCTCCAAAATCCGCTTGCGCAGACGCAGGGACTTGGGCGTGACCTCCAGCAGTTCGTCGTCGGCCAAAAACTCCAGGCACTGCTCCAGGCTGAGCTGCCGGGGCGGGATCAGGCGCAGGGCCTCGTCGCTGCCGGCGGCGCGGGTGTTGGTGAGCTGCTTTTTCTTGCAGACGTTCAGGGTGATGTCCTCCAGCTTGGGGCACTCGCCGATGACCATGCCGCCGTAGACCGGGACGCCGGGGCCGATGAACAGCGCGCCGCGCTCCTGGGCGGAGAACAGGCCGTAGGTGACGCTCTCGCCGGTCTCCCAAGCGATCAGGCTGCCGGTGCCGCGCCGGGCGATGTCGCCCTTGTAGGGGGCGTAGGTCTCAAAGACGCTGGCCATGATGCCCTCGCCCTTGGTGTCGGTCAGAAACTCGTTCCGGTAGCCGAAAAGGCCCCGGGAGGGGACCAGGAAGCTGGCTTTCATGCGGCTGCCCACCGGGTTCATCTCCTGAAGTTCGCCCCGGCGCTGGCCCAGCTTCTCGATGACGGAGCCGATGAACTCGCTTGGCACGTCCACCACGACCCGCTCCATGGGCTCGCAGCGCTTGCCGTCGATCTCCCGGAACAGCACCCGCGGGGGGCCCACCTGGAACTCATAGCCCTCCCGGCGCATGGTCTCGATCAGGATGGAGAGACTCATCTCCCCCCGCCCGGCCACGTTGAAGGAGTCGGTGCTGCCCTCCACCTCGCTGACCCGGAGGCTCACGTCCCGCAGGGTCTCCCGGCGCAAGCGCTCGCCGATCTGGCGGCTGGTGACGAACTTGCCCTCCCGCCCGGCAAAGGGGCTGTCGTTGACGGAGAAGGTCATCTCCAGGGTGGGGGCGCTGATCTGGACGAAGGGCAGGGCCTCGGCAAAGCCCCGGGCGCAGACCGTGTCCCCGATGGTCACATCCCCGATGCCGCTCATGGCGATGATGCTCCCGGCGGCGGCCTCGGTCACCGGGACCCGGGCCAGGCCGTCGAACTCGTAGAGGCTCACCGCCTTGGCCCGGCGGGGGGCTTCCTCTTTGGCGTGGTAGTTGCAGACCTCGATCTCCTGGTTCTGCCGGATCACGCCCCGCTCGATGCGGCCCACGGCGATGCGGCCCACATATTCGTTGTAGTCGATG
This sequence comes from uncultured Oscillospiraceae bacterium, assembly GCA_947169975.1. GTDB lineage: Bacteria > Bacillota > Clostridia > Oscillospirales > Oscillospiraceae > Vescimonas. The sequence continues at coordinate 10,246 of CAMVRT010000032.1, read as the reverse complement.
GCGCTGACCAGCATCTGGAAGGGCTGTTCCACGTCCTGTTCCGGCTCCGGGATGTACTCCAGGATCGTGTCGAACAGGGGCTGCAAATCCCTGCCCTCCACCTCCGGGGAATAGCTGGCCGTGCCCTGCCGCCCGGAGCAGAACAGGGTGGGGCTGTCCAGCTGCTCGTCCGTGGCGTCCAGGTCCATCAGCAGCTCCAGCACCTCGTCGATGACCTCGTGGATGCGCTGGTCCGGGCGGTCGATCTTGTTCACCACCACGATGACCCGGTGGCCCAGCTCCAGGGCACGGGACAGGACGAAACGGGTCTGGGGCATGGGGCCCTCGGCGGCGTCCACCAGCAGGATGACGCCGTTGACCATCTTCAAAATGCGCTCCACCTCGCCGCCGAAGTCGGCGTGGCCCGGGGTGTCCACGATGTTGATCTTCACGCCTTTGTATGTCACGGCGGTGTTCTTCGCCATGATCGTGATGCCGCGCTCGCGCTCCAGGTCGCCGGAGTCCATGACCCGCTCCACCACCTCCTGGTTCTCGCGGTAGACGCCGGACTGCTTGAGCATCTCGTCCACCAGCGTGGTCTTGCCGTGGTCCACGTGGGCGATGATGGCGACGTTTCTCAGTTTCTCCAAGGGAATCAAACCTTTCTGTACAAGCTTGCTTTTTTACAAACAAGTATCATAGCATGGCAGCGGACGGATTGCAAGGAAAAGATGCGCTCTTTTGCGCGCAAAGGCCCCGCAAACCGCGCCCTTTGGGGGCACGGCTTGCGGGGTCGTTCCTTCCGCGTGGGCCAGCCGCGCTCACTCCACGCTGATCATATAATAGTATACCGGCTGACCGCCGTCCACCAGGGTCACGTCCGCCTCGGGATAGGCCGCCGACAGGGCGTCAACCATGCTCTGGGCCTCCTCCGCCGCCACGTCCTCCCCGTGGTAGACGGTGATGAACTCCGGGTGCAGGGGGGCGAAGGCCTCCGCCAGGGCCTGGGCCACGCGGGGCTTTTCCGCCCAGGAACCCAGCAGGGCCCCGTCCAGCAGGCCCAGGTACTCCCCGGCCAGGATGTGGTGGCCGTCGAAGTCGCTGTCCCGGGCGGCGTAGGTGACCTGGGCCGTGTGGACGCCGCCCATGACGGCGGTAAAGGTGTCCAGAATGGCCTCCGGCTCGGCCTCCGTGTCCAGGTTCAGCAGACAGGTGACGCCCTGGGGCACCGTGCGGGTGGGGACCACGATCACGCGCTTTTCCGTCAGGGGGGCGCACTGCTCCGCCGCCATGATGATGTTTTTGTTGTTGGGCAGGACAAAGACCGTCTCCGCCGGGGTGCGGTTCACGGCCCGGAGGATGTCGGCGGTGGAGGGGTTCATGGTCTGGCCGCCGGTGACCACCCGGTCGCAGCCCAGCTCGTGGAAGAGGTTGTCCAGGCCCCGCCCCGCGCAGACGGCCACGAAGCCGTAGCGCTTCTCCGCCGGGGCGACGGCGGTCTCGTCTTCCTCGTCGTCGTCCTCCACCTCGTCGGCGGTGGCGGGCTTCTGTCCGGCCAGGAGGGCGTCGTGCTGGGAGCGCATGTTCTCGATCTTCGCCAGCTCCAGCACGCCGTATTTGGCGCTCTCGGTCAGGGCCTCGCCGGGGGTGTTGGTGTGGACGTGGACTTTGAACATCTCATCGTCCTCGCTGATGACCAGACTGTCGCCGATGCTGCCCAGATAGGCCCGCAGGCCGTCCAGGGGCTTCTCCGGCCGGAACTTGCGCATGATGTAGACGGTGTCGTAGGCAAAGGTGATCTCCTCCGTGGAGAAGGCCCCGAAGGCCCCGTGGGCGTCCTCGTCCTCCGCCGCGCCGTCGGCGGCCACGGCCCCGGAACGCACGCGGCCCTGGAGGGAGTCCAGGAAGGCCTCCAGGATGCGGACGTAGCCCATGCCGCCGGCGTCCACCACCCCGGCGCGGGCCAGGACGGGGTTCTGCTCCGTGGTCTCGCTGAGGGCCAGCTGGGCCGCCGCCAGGGCGGCGGAGAGCACTTCTTCCACATCCTTGCTGCTCCGGGAGGCGTCCACCGCAGCGCGGCTGGCCATGCGGGAGACGGTGAGGATGGTGCCCTCGGCGGGCTTCATCACGGCCTTGTAGGCGGCGTCCACGCCCTCCCGCATGGCCAGGGTGAAGTCGTGGGCGCCGCACGCGGCCTTTCCCTTGAGGCCCTTGGCGATGCCCCGGAACAGCAGGGACAAAATCACGCCGGAGTTGCCCCGGGCCCCCCGCAGCATGGCGGAGGCGGCGGCATCGGCCACGGCGGAGACGCGCACGTCCGAAGACTTCCGCAGCTCCTGGGCGGCGCTGGACATGGTGAGGCCCATGTTGGTGCCGGTGTCCCCGTCGGGGACGGGGAAGACGTTCAGCTCGTTGATGGCCTTTTTGTTCAGCTCCAGCGCTTCATAGGCGCACAGCAGCATTTCCCGAAGCTCCGCGCCGGTGATCTGTGTTCTCAAGTCGGTTTACCTCCGATGTATCTCTGTTTCGTGTCAGCTGATGAGCATACTGTCCACATACACGTCCACGCGCTTCACGGGAACGCCGGTGGCCTGGGCCACCTTATAGCGCACCTCGTTGATGATGCTGCCGCCCAGCGTGACCAGGTTGACGCCGTGGTCCACGGCGATGTGCAGCGCGATGGAAACGGTGCCGTCCTCGTCGAAGGAGACCGAGACGCCCTTGCCCATGCTCTCCCGGCGGAGGAGCTGGTACAGGCCGCTCTCCTTCTGCAGGCCCACCATACCCTTGACGCCGAAGCAGCGGGTGGCCGTGTCGCCCACGATGTTGGTGAACACATCCCCGGCGATGCTGACCGTGCCCTTGGTGTTGATAATCTTGACCATGAGTGATCCTCCCCTCGTTCTCCGAAACGAACGGGCGCTGCGAAAACGCCCGGAAAAAAGTCGCGCTCCGTGAACATATATTATAATATCGCTTCCTGGAATCCGCAAGAATAATTTCCTCCCGTCCCGAAAAAGCGGGAGACTTTAGGCGATATACACAAATTTGGACTGCTGTTTCCGTGAAAGTTTTCGCGCCGTTTTGTCGGAACTGTGATATAATCATCAACAAAATACACGATCGGTATCCCAGCGAGTTACAGGCATACCCCATCCAATCCTGCGGACGGCGCGGAGGCGCGTTCGCCAATTTATCAGAGGAGGCACTCGCATGAGCAACAAACCGCGCTATCAGACCATGGACGGCAACACTGCCGCCGCCCACGTTTCTTACGCATTCACCGAGGTGGCGGGGATCTACCCCATCACCCCCAGCAGCCCCATGGCCGACTATGTGGACCAGTGGAGCGCCGAGGGGCGCAAGAATCTCTTCGGCCAGACCGTGAAGGTCATGGAGATGCAGTCCGAGGCCGGCGCCGCCGGCACGGTCCACGGCAGCCTGAACGCCGGGGCCCTGACCACCACCTACACCGCGTCCCAGGGCCTGCTGCTGATGATCCCCAACATGTACAAGCTGGCGGGCGAACAGCTCCCCGCCGTGTTCCACGTCTCCGCCCGGACGGTGGCCAGCCACGCCCTGAGCATCTTCGGCGACCACGGCGACGTGTACGCCTGCCGCCAGACCGGCTTCGCCATGCTGTGCGAAAACGACCCCCAGGAGGTCATGGACCTGGCTCCCGTGGCCCACGTCGCCGCGCTGGAATCGAGCATCCCCTTCCTGAACTTCTTCGACGGCTTCCGCACCAGCCACGAGCTGCAGAAGCTCCGGGTCTGGGACTATGACGACCTGGCCGACCTGCTGCCCGCCGAGGCGGTGAAGGCCTTCAAGGCCCGCGCCCTGAACCCCAACCACCCCCAGATGCGCGGCACCCACCAGAACAGCGACATCTTCTTCCAGAACCGCGAGGCCTGCAACGCCGGCTATGAGGCCGTGGCCGACATCGTGGAAGGCGTCATGGACAAGATCAACGCCAAGCTGGGCACCGACTACAAGCCCTTCAATTACTACGGCGCGCCCGACGCCGACCGGGTCATCGTCGCCATGGGCTCCGGCTGCGACACCGCCGCCGAGGTAGTGGACTACCTGAACGCCCAGGGCGAGAAGGTGGGCCTGGTGAAGGTCCGCCTGTTCCGCCCCTTCTCCGCCGCCCGTCTCCTGGCCGCCATCCCCGAGACCGCGACCAAGATCGCCGTGCTGGACCGCACCAAGGAGCCGGGCAGCCTGGGCGAGCCGCTGTACATGGACGTGGTCACCGCCTTTGCCGCCGCCGGGCGCAAGGCCACCATCGTGGGCGGGCGCTACGGCCTGGCCGGAAAGGACACCCCGCCCCGCAGCATGGCCGCCGTCTATGCCGAGCTGAAAAAGGACGACCCCAAGCCCCAGTTCACCCTGAGCATCGTGGACGACGTGACCAATCTCAGCCTGGATGAGGCGGACATCCCCGACACCGCCCCCGAGGGCACCGTGCAGTGCAAGTTCTGGGGTCTGGGCGGCGACGGCACCGTGGGCGCCAACAAGAACGCCATCAAGATCATCGGCGACCACACCGACAAATATGTCCAGGCCTATTTCCAGTACGACTCCAAGAAGACCGGCGGCGTGACCATCAGCCACCTGCGCTTCGGCGACAAGCCCATCGGCTGCCCCTACTACATCAACAAGGCCGACTTCGTGGCCTGCCACAACCCCGGCTACGTCACCAAGGGCTTCCGCATGGTCAACGACGTGAAGCCCGGCGGCGTGTTCCTGGTCAACTGCCCCTGGAGCTTTGAGGAGCTGGAGCGCAACCTCTCCGGCGAGGCCAAGCGCTACATCGCCGAGAACCACATCCAGCTCTACACCATCGACGCCATCAACCTGGCCGTGGAGCTGGGCATGGGCAAGCGCACCAACACCATTTTGCAGTCCGCTTTCTTCGCCCTGGCCAAGGTCATGCCCACCGAGGACGCGCTCCAGTACATGAAAGACGCCGCCACCCACAGCTACCTGAAGAAGGGGCAGGACGTGGTGGACATGAACCACAAGGCCATCGACGCGGGCGCAGCCGCCCTGCGCAAGATCGACGTGCCCGCCGCCTGGGCCGAGGCCGCCGACGACGACGAGGCCCCCATCCCCGCCTCCGCCAACCCCAGGCTGGTGGAGATGATTCAGAAGATCACCCGCCCGGTGGAGCGCATGGACGGCGACCGTCTGCCGGTCAGCGCCTTCGTGCCCCACGCCGACGGCACCTTCGAGCAGGGCGCCAGCGCCTTCTCCAAGGCCGGCGTCAGCGCCTTCGTCCCTGATTGGGACCCGGCCAAGTGCATCCAGTGCAACCGCTGCGCCTACGTCTGCTCCCACGCCACCATCCGTCCCTATGCCCTGACGGCGGAGGAAGCCGCCGCCGCCCCGGACAGCGCCAAGCTGATGGACGTGAAGGTCGGCAAGGGCAAGGGCGTCTACCAGTATAGCCTGGCCGTCTCCCCGCTGGACTGCATGGGCTGCGGCGTCTGCGCCGAGACCTGCCCCACCAAGAGCCTCACCATGAAGCCCGTCGCCACCCAGATGGATCAGCAGAAGGCATGGGATTACATGGTCCGTCTGCCCGAGAAGCCCGATATGCAGGACTTCACCATGAAGGGCAGCCAGTTCCGCCGTCCGCTGCTCCAGTTCTCCGGCTCCTGCGCCGGCTGCGCCGAGACCGCCTACGCCCGTCTGGTCACCCAGCTCTACGGCGAGCGGATGTACGTGGCCAACGCCACGGGCTGCTCCTCCATCTGGGGCGGCACCGCAGCCGTCAGCCCCTATGACGCCGCCGACAACGGCAGAGGCGTCGCCTGGGCCAACAGCCTCTTCGAGGACAACGCCGAGTTCGGCCTGGGCATCTATCTGGGCCAGCAGAACATCCGCCGGGGCCTGATCGACGCGCTGAAGACCCTGCTGGACGGCAGCGCCGACGAGGGCTTCCGCGCCGCTGCGCAGGCGTATCTGGACAGCCAGGACAAGGGCGAGGAGAACACCAAGGCCACCGACGCCCTGGTGCCCGAGCTGGAGAAGCTGGCCGCGGGCGGCGAGGCCCTGGCGGCCAGGATCCTGGAGAACAAGGACTACCTGAGCAAGAAGAGCGTCTGGATCTTCGGCGGCGACGGCTGGGCCTACGACATTGGCTTCGGCGGCCTGGACCATGTGCTGGCCTCCGGCAACGACGTGAACGTCTTCGTCTTCGACACCGAGGTCTACTCCAACACCGGCGGCCAGGCCAGCAAGGCCAGCAACCTGGGCCAGGTGGCCCAGTTCGCCGCCGCGGGCAAGGCCACGGCCAAGAAGAGCCTGGCGGAGATCGCCATGAGCTACGGCTATGTCTATGTGGCCCAGATCGCCATGGGCGCCGACCCGAACCAGACCATCCGCGCCATCCAGGAGGCCGAGGCCTATCCCGGCCCCTCCCTCATCATCGGTTACGCCCCCTGCGAGATGCACTCCATCAAGGGCGGCATGGTCAACTGCCAGGCCGAGATGAAGCGCGCCGTGGACTGCGGCTACTGGAACCTGTTCCGCTACAACCCCGCCAAGGAGAAGCCCTTCTCCCTGGACAGCAAAAAGCCCGCCGAGGGCGCGGCCTACCGCGACTTCCTGATGAACGAGGCCCGCTACAGCGCCCTGAGCCAGTTCTTCCCGGCCCGCGCCGACGAGCTCTTCGCCGAAAACGAAGCCGCCGCCCGGCAGCGCTACAGCAGACTGGAGAACCTGCGCGACTATTATAACAAGGTGGAGCAGTGATTCTCTGACGCAAATCGGCAAAGCCCCCTCCGTTTCCCTGCGGAAACGGAGGGGGCTTTGTGGTCAGCGGGGACGGTGAATGCGAAGAAAAGGACAAATGTCCACGTGGAATGGACAGTCCTGCTTTTCTTCGTGCATTTCGTGTGCGGCTTTGCGGCATGGTTGTTCTAAATGACAACTTTCGCGCTCCCCGCAGGAAAAATGTTGTCAGCGAGAACCTTCCCCAGTGACACTTCGGTTATTACCACCTTATACATCGCCTCCATAATGTCATTGCGTACATTATACAGGCTTATTTGAGGTGGCTCAAATATTCGTCAGCGTTTCCCGCGGAAGTGGCTCACTTATATATTAGCGTTTATACTGAAGCTCCTGAAGAAGCAGGACGGCGAGATCACCACTTTCCGGGAAGGCCTCTGGACAGGCCTGCTGGACTACGCCACCGTCTACGCCGATGGCCGGATGACCTTCAACTTCAAAATCGGGCAGCCCATCGACGCCTGACACGCATACAGAAAACGAGCTCCCGACTACCGGATGGTACCGGTGGCCGGGAGCTGTGTTCTACTTATTTCTTTTGCCCGTATTCTCTGATCCTCTGATCTCTTCATGATAGAAATAATCCACTATTACCGGATGTCCCAGCGGCACTCTGCCGTAGGGCATTTCATTGTCCACGAACGGGCAGTCATACTTCTTTGCCATTTCTTCTGCCTTTTTCTCCAACGACTCGAAATAACTGCGGTTATGCTTGTTATAGATTTCATCGTAAAGCGGCACCAGTTGTGGATACTTCTCCGCAATGTAGTCCATGATGGTCTTTTTAAAGCCACCGCGAAGATTCAAATTCTCAAGCCAGAACAGATCACACTGATAGTGTACCCGCTCAAAAATCGCCTCGAAATCCGTAATGCCGGGAAACACCGGAGACACAAAACATACTGTGCGAATACCGGCATCATAGACCTGCTTCATGGCGGCAATTCTTCTTTCAATGCTGACGGCAGAGTCCATATCATTTTTGAAATCCTCATCCAGCGTATTGATCGACCAAGAAACCGTAACCTGTCCCAGTTTCTTTAACAGATCAACATCACGGACTACCAGATCGGACTTGGTGCAGATCAGTATATCTGCATCGCTTCCAACTAACTGCTCCAGTAACTTCCTTGTATTGCCAAACTGCTCCTCCTGGGGATTATAGCCGTCGGTTACGGAACCGATCACCACACGCTGTCCGGCATACTTCTTCGGATTTTTAATTTCCGGCCAATGCTTCACATCAAGGAAGGTGCCCCATTCCTCCGTATGACCAGTGAACCTCTTCATAAAAGAAGCATAGCAATATTTGCAGGCATGGGTGCAGCCCACATAGGGATTGACAGAATATCCGCCCACCGGCAGATTGGACTTCGTCATGATATTCTTTGTTTCCACTTCTCCAACAAGGATACCGTCCATATTTATCTGTGCCATTTTTTCTGCGCCTCCAATACTTTATTAAATGCTTCCGGCATTTCCTGAACCATGTTATCATCGCCGATGATGGGAACAAGGTCTTCCTTCATAAAAACAGGTATGCAAAGTCTATGCGCCTGATCAGTGAGTGACCTTGCCCACTTCGGCTCCGTGTGTATCTTCCTGCTCTGTGTGCCGGTCATGGTGCCGACCACAACCCAATCAATTCCTGACAGATCCACCTGTCCGGGATCATCAAATAAAGGCTCAAACGTCACATGATAGTGCTTTGCCCTAACGTTTTTCCGCAACGCATCGATGCGCCATAGTTCTGATTTTCGAGTGACCGTCACACCAAACCATGCATTATCCAGATCGGTTTCAAAATCCAGCAGGTCAGGACGCTTGGAAAGGAAGAGGAACTGGTGCTGCGGATTTTCTCTGATCTTTGCAAAAACATCATCCCGCCATTCTTCCTTCCACCCTGCAAGGTCGCTCATGCCTGTAAGCAGGAAATTCTGCGGGCGCTGCTTCTCCATCATGCGCAGCTTATTGGGGAAGAACTCCGGCTGGTCGAAATCCTCTATCATATGCCAGCGCTTCACATTGTTTCGGGCATAGCAATAAGGGCAGCCAACCGTACAGCCGATAACCAGATTCATGTTCTGGATCTGATCCTTGATGCAAACGCTCATTACTCCTGCCACTCCTCCAGATTCTTCCGGATGCGGTCAAGGAAGCATTCAAATTGCTGAACTTCCTCTTCCACAAAGCCCTTATAATAAATCTTACTCATCTGGTCAGATACTGCATCGTATTCATCCTTCAGTGCGTGCGCTTTCTCTGTCAGATACAGAAGCGTTTTTCTTCTATCACTTTCAGACGGCACACGGAGAATTAATTCCTGATTTTCCATCCGCTCCAGCATGGTGGTGAGAGAAGTAATCGCTAACCCACATCTTTCTGAAATGGCTTTGATAGGAATTCCATCCTCCTGCCAGAGCACATAGAGGATTCTTCCTTGCGCTCCATTGAAAGCATCTACATTTTTTGTGCTGAGAATCTTTTCAAAGATCCGGTCGCCCAACTGCTTGATCTTTGAAACAAGAAATCCACCATTCGTTTTCATACCACAAGCTCCTATGTAGTAGTTTTTATATTCTACTATATAGGAGCTTTTCTGTCAATACACAAAAAATAGCCGGGACACCATCCAGACCGGCAAAAGCGACATACAATGCAAAAACCGACATACAATCCCGAAAAAGCGACATACCTTTTTTCAGCACATTTCAGGCGGCCTGTTTTCGTAGCAAACTCGTAGTCTTGTTTTCAATGTAAATGCACTTCACCCGCCCCTCGTACCGGGGCAGCAGGGCTTAAAGGACAGAGGGACGGTTCTTTTGTCTTATCATGTGGCCCGATTAATGCACTTCATGAACGATGAGGTCAAGACAAAAGAACATCCATGCCGCAGAGCCGCGCACGAAAGGCACGAAGAAAAGGAGGAATGTATATGCTAAGAGGACGTCTGACCTTTTCTTCGCATTCACACCACATGCCGCAAAGCCGCGCAGACAATCGATGTCCCATTGCAAAGCCGGAAGCATTGCGCGATACTGGAAGAAAGACCGAGGGACAGTTTGCTGGGAAATCCGCGTTTTGTGAACATGGTCATAGCAGCTCTTGCGTACAGAAAAATGCGCTTCGTGCGCGTGTGGAAAACTTCTCTTTTTTCGAGCTGTACCGCGCCTTATCATTTAGCGTCTGAGAACACGTCGGCGACGTTGAAATACGTGGTTGAATGGCCTCTTTTCCTCGGCTAGCAGATTTTTGGTTCAGCGTTTACACTGGGCTTTGATTGTTGCTGCCTTTTTTGAATTTTGGGACGTGGAAAGCCGTCCCTAGTGACACCTATGAACATCGAAAAAGGCTGTGAAGCCCCGGAACGTACTTCGTCCCCAGGCTTCACAGCCTTTTTCATGGATGGAGAGGCTTACGCTGCCTCCCCTTCCTTCGGCTTCATGTTCCGCAGCAGCAGATACTC
>CAMVRT010000031.1 GCA_947169975.1 uncultured Oscillospiraceae bacterium | reverse complement strand
GCGCATGACCTCGCTGTCGCTGACAAAGCAGAGTTCGTCCCGCCAGGCGATGAATTTCAGGAAATCGTCCGCCCAGGAGTTGGCGATGCTGGGGCGGTTGGTGACGATCAGGACCTTCCGGAAGCCCATGCGCCGCACCAGATCGTAGGCGGCCAGGGTTTTGCCGAAGCGTGGCTTGGCGTTCCACAGGAATTCCTCTCCGCGCTTTCGGAAGTACGCCGCTGTCGTTTTCACGGCCCGCGTCTGCTCCTCCCGCAGCGTATAGTCCTCGTCGAGCCCCTGTCCGACCGGCCCGCGCTGGGCGAACTGCTCGAACAGCGCCCGGGAGCGCGGCCCGTCCACCCGGAACCACTCGGTGCCCGGTCTGCGCTCCACCCCCTTTTTCCGCGTCAGCCAGCGGTGGAAGGCCCGGTCCGTGAAGGCCTGTCCGCTGCCGTCCTTGTAAATGGCGTTGTCGCGCCAGAGGATCTGATAGGCGATGTCGGCGGTCTGATGCTGCTGCCGGACGCGCTCCTCCACGCTCTGCTTTTCCGTGTAGCCGATTTTCGTCCAGCCCGCATGGGGAAAATAGTCGGGATGGGTGTAGGCGTAGATCATCGGGACGATGGGCTCAAAGGAGCGGATGTTGGGGGTACGCATCAGCTCATCTCCTTTTCCTGCATCTCTGTCCACCTGATGGAAAGATAGTCCCCCACAAGGTCTACAAAGCGCTTTGACCCTTCGACCTGGGATAGAATGTCCGCTTTTGCGATCACATAAAAATCATCGTAGTCGCTGCGCGTGCGGATATCGAACAGGCCCATCAGGATCGGCGAAACGGAACGGGGAAAAACAGCCGTCTTGATGTATCTGCGCTGAAATTCGGAAATCACACCGCTGTGTCTTTTGTAATCCACACCGTCCAGCGCAAGGATTGCCCGTATGGCATGAAAGGCGGCATAATAGGAACGGTTCGCCGCCGTTTTCAACTGCCCTGTCTCCAGATTGCTGATCGCCGCGTCAAGGCATTCTCTGGCATGATCGAGGCGGACCCTTGACAATGCGCGCAGCTCACTGTCCTGCATAACGAACCCCCTCTCTCAACACGTTTCTGTAAAACGGTACCGCAGAAGCGAAGCGCCTGAAATGCGCCAGGGAAACCACAACGACAGAGACCAGCACCTCGTACTCAAGGCTCAGATCGCTTTCGATTTCCGCAAGAGCGTTGTGATAGCGGCCCAGATCGTCCGCATCAACGGTAAGAAGAATGTCGACATCGGACCCTTCCTCCTGATCTCCCCTGGCGTAAGAACCATACAGGTATGCGTCGTGGATGCCCTGCGGGAAAAGACTGCGGCAGGCGTCTACAACGCGGTCGAGTATGGCGAGAGAATCGATCCCGGAGGCGGAGGAACGCAGGATGTTGTTTTGCGTCATACTGTCATCTCCTTTCTTTTTGATTCAATTCGGTGCCCGGTCTGCGCTCCACTCCCTTTTTCCGCCCCGCATGGGGAAAATAGTCGGGATGGGTGTAGGCGTAGATCATCGGGACGATGGGCTCAAAGGAGCGGATGTTGGGCGTCATAAAGACACCGCCTTTCGTACAGAAAGATTGGAGAATACGTCTTGCAAATCACAATACAATGTAGTACAATCGAATCGGGAGGCGATTCTCTATGAAAGATGCGACTGTCAGTGCGCGGGTTGAATGCTCCGTCAAGAGCGAGGCGGAGGACATTCTGCAAAAGCTGGGCGTTCCTGTTTCCGTGGTGATCAATTCGTTGTATCGGCAGATCATCTACCGGCGCGGGGTCCCGTTTTCCCTGACGATCCCTGCGGAACCGAAAACGATGGATGTTTTGACGAGCGCGGAGCTGAACGCGAAATTGGAGCACAGCTATCAACAGTCTCTCGCAGGCCAGGTCCGACCGTTTCAGGAGGTGTTTGATGAGCTGGAAAGGGGTCTTGCCTGATGGACTCCTATGAGATCGTCATGACCCCCGACGCAATCGACGACCTGACAGAGCTGAGAAACTATATCGCGGATGTCCTGCTTGCTCCGACGGCGGCGCTCAACACGGTCCGCGCCATCCGAAAAGAGAACGCGGACCTGTCCGTATTTCCCGCGGCCAACAGAACGATGGACGAGGAGCCCTGGCACTCCCGCGGGCTTCGGAGGGTGCAGGCCAAAATCTTTTTCATTTATTATCGAATTGACGAGGCGGGCAAAAGAGTCTATATCCTCAACATCATTTACGCCAGACGGGACCAACTGAACGCGCTCTCAGAGAACTCGAAGGAATGAACCGACACTCCCTGCCTTTTAAGCAGGGAGCCTTTTTACGCCATTTCCTTGCTGCAAAGGACGTTCACCCTGGCGATCAGCAGATTGTCCCCTTGCAGCTCATAGCCGTATGTGGCCTGCACCGCCCGCAGCGCCCAGGTCTTCCACTCCGCCAGGTCCGCCGCGTTCTCCGATACGACCCGCAGCTTGCGGTCCAAAAGTCCGATCCGCTCCTCCACAGGGAGCGCTTCGCCTGTCTCCACATCGTAGCGCGTGGCCAGAAAGGGCGCTTCGCCGCAGGTGATCTCCAGCCGCCGGGCGTCCACATACAGCTTCCAGTGCTTTTGATTGTTCGTGAACGCGATCTTGCCTTCCTCCGTCAGCTGATAAAAGCCGGTCTTCCGTCCGAACCATTGTTCATCGGCCACGTCGTTCATCTTCTTCACGATCCAGAGCGGCGTGAAGACCTCCGCGTGCTGCCGCGTGCGCGCCGTGCGCTGTTCCATGGCCCGCCGCGCCCGTGTTTTGATGAGATCGGAGTGTTCTCCCGTGATGCGCTGCGGCCGGATCTCATTCCCCGGCGTGTAGCAGTCCCCGAAACGGGAATAGGCGTCCGTCGCCCAGAGGATCTTGCCCTTCGTCGCCTTGTCCTGCAAGAGTCGGTCCAGGAGCCCCATGCTGTGCAGTCTTAAAATGTCGTCCTGGATGTTGACGGTCATGCGCAGAACTCCCTTCCGCCGGATGCGTACACATTTATCATTATACTACAGAATTTTGTTTTTTCCATATCTTTTTCAAAAAAATGCACGGAGCTTGCCGTCCGCGCCCGGTTTGACAAATCCCCCGTGCCGCGCTACAATACGGAGTAACTTTGTGATGACAGGCCATGCCCTGAGACGGGAGGGAACCATGCGCATTTCCACCAGACTGATCCGGCTGAGCAACCGGATCTTCCCCAAGATCGAACACCCCTTCAATCTGCGCAACGACGGGGGCATGAGCTATGCCCGCTGGCAGTACGAGAAGGGGGCGGACACCATCGCCTGTTACCGGGGGCTGGCCACGCCGGAGGAGATGTTCCGGGATCGGGACGTGCTGGACATGGGCTGCGGCGCGGGGGGCAAGAGCCTCTACTACGCCGCCCTGGGGGCCGGGATGGTCACGGGCGTGGAGCTCATGGAGCACTACCGGGCGGAGGCGGAGGCCCTGGCGGCGGAGCTGGGGCTGGCTGCGCGCTTTCGCTTCGTCTGCGCCTCGGCCCTCGCGCTGCCCTTCCCCGACGGCAGCTTTGACACCGTGGTGATGAACGACTTCTTTGAGCACGTCTCGGAGCCGGAGCGGGCCTTGCAGGAGGCGCTGCGGCTGCTGCGGCCCGGCGGGCGCATCTACCTGAACTTCCCGCCCTATTACCACCCCACCGGCTACCACATGAGCGACGCCATTCACATGCCCTGGGTCCACCTGTTCTTCACCGAGCGCCAGCTCATCGCCGCCTACAAGGACCTGATCCGCGGCCTCCCGGACGAGCAGGAGCGGCTGGCCCTGCGCTTTTCCAAAGACGCGGCGGGGGAGGACCGCTATACCTACATCAACCGCATGACCCTCCGCCGGGCCAAGGGCATCTTCCGGGCGCTGGACATCCAGCCGGAACACTACCGGGAGATCCCCCTGCGGCCGGTCCTGGCTCCCCTGGCAAAGCTGCCGGGGCTGCGGGAGCTGTTTGTGAAAATGGCGGTCTGCGTCATCCGCAAGCCGGAGGAATGAGCCGCAGCGACACGGGAACGGCATACAAAACCACGGAAAACGCGCCGGGATACTTTTTGTATCCCGGCGCATCCATACTGCTTCAAGCAACACCGCACAATTCCGGTGCGCGGTGCTGCCTTAAAGAGTGAGAAATTCTCTCGGCGTCAGAATGATCGGATGTATTACGCCCGAATCGAGAAAATCCTTATCGCCGGTCAGCAACATGTCAACGTCTGCCCTGATTGCGGCGCGCAGGATCGGACGGTCATCCGCGTCGCGTATCTGCCGCTCTTCTGGCGCCTCCTCCTCTGAAACCGGAACAAGCTCCAGCGTGACCAGCGCCGTTGCCAGAAACCGATCCAGTGCCTCCAGCTTGTTCGGAAACTTCTGATTGAAGATCCGTCTCATTTCATCGACGTTTTGCTCGCATATCACGCCGCGATTTGGATGAGACGCCGCCTTGTTGTATGCCTCGGCGGTGGCGCTGTTTGGGTTCAGGGCAGCGGAAATCAGGACATTCGTATCAATCAAAACTCTCATGCCCGCTCCGTGTCCCGCAGCGCTTTCACCAGCGCCATCACATCCTCATCCGTGTTCAGACCGGCTCGTTCTGCCTCTCCGGCCATCTCGCTTTGCAGAACCTGCATCGCATAAACTGCGGAATTGACGATACGGACAGTGCTTCCCTCGACGATGAACGAAACGCGATCTCCGCTGGACACGCCCAGCGCCTCCCGGACATCCTTGGGGATCGTGATTTGTCCTTTTGCCATTACTTTCGCGTTGTCAACAAATGTCCTTGCAACCATAGGCGTCAGCCTCCTTGCTTTCATGGAAAAGTAGGGAGTTCCCTGCTTTATTCTACACGGTTGGCTGCTGAAAATCAAGCAGACTCCTGTTGAAACAAAGAAAACCAGAAACAGATCACGCGCGGCCCCCACCTTTCTGCGGATGCCGCAGCGTATCGTTTTGGCAGCGACTCAGCGCAGCAGGCGCACCAGCGCCGTCACGCCGTAGTAGATCCCGGCGATGCCGATGAGCTGGACCACGTTGACGGCTGTGCCGAAGGGGTTCAGGATGACCAGAACGCCCAGCACGATGCAGACCACGGCCAGCAGCATCCCCAGGGGCCAGCCCCGGTCCCCGTCGGAGCGGGCCACCAGCGCGTCGGTGCAGCGCTTGACGCCGCCCAGGATGACCAGAATGCCCGCCAGGACGGGGAAGAGCCCCACCACCAGCTGGGGGGCCAGCAGGACCACCACGCCCGCCGCCACGGCGATGAGCCCGGCGGTGAGGGCGGCGGGCTGCTTCTCGTCCCGGGCCATGAGCTGGCTGACGGCGGTGAAGATGCCGTAGGCCAGTACCCCCGCGCCAAAGACCATGGCGGCGGCCCGCAAGGTCAGGGACGGGCGCAGCAGCAGGATGACGCCCGCCAGAATGAATACAATGGCCTTGAGCAGGGCCACGGCCTCGTTTTTCTTGTCTCCCATGTGGTTCAGCTCCTTTCCGTATGCCGGGAAGCGTTTTTTGCTCTCGTTTCATTATATACCCGCCCGGCGGGGGAATGCAAGGGGCTTTCAGCCGCGCCTTCGGAGCTGCCGCCCCAGCCAGTCCGCCACGGCCTTGCGCGCCAGGGGCAATTGGAAGTTGTAGCAGTGGTCGTCCTCCGGCAGCCAGATCAGTTCGCAGTCCCGGTAACGGGCCGCAGCCTGCTCGGCGCAGGCGCGGGGCACCGTTTCGTCCGCCGTGCCCTGCACAAGCAGCACCGGGCCGTCGTAGGCGTCGATGGCCGGTTCCACCCGGATGGTCTGGGCCACCCGGGCGTAGTTGCCGTCCAGGATCAGGCCGTCCCAGGTGCTGAGGGTCTCCGGGACGTGCCGGGGGTCGAAGCTGCTGCCCGCCAGGTCCACTCCGGCCCGGGCCAGGTCCGGGATCATGGTGGCAGGGGAGAGGAGCAGCAGCCCGTCCAGGGCGTCGGCCTTCATCCCGGCGGCCAGCATGGCGGTCAGGCCGCCCTGGGAGTGGCCGCAGAGGTACAGCCCCTCCACGAAGTCCAGCCCTCGGGCGTAGTCGATGACCCGCAGGGCGTTGTTCACCCATTTCAATATGGTATGTTCCCGGAAGCTCCCGCCGCTTTGCCCGTGGCCGTAGAGATCCAGGCGCAGCGTGGCGCAGCCCAGGCTCCGCATGGTCTCCGCCAGCGCCACAAGCTGCACCTCGTCCATGTGGCCGGTGAAGCCGTGGAGCACGATTACCAGCGGCAGCTTCTCTTTGCCCGCTTCGGGCAGCTCCAGCGCCGCGTGCAGACGAATCCCGTCGTCCATGATGTACATCTGTTTCAGCCTCCCTCCGTTCGCTCTATGCCGCCATTATACGCAGCCCCCGCCGTATTTGCAAGCGCCGGGGGCTGCTTTGCACTTGAAAAGCGTGCGAGGCTTTGATATGCTGGGCAAAACACCGGCCACATCACATGATACGGGAGGAACACCACATGAAAGTTGTCATTGTCGGCGGCGTCGCCGGGGGCGCGACGGCTGCGGCGCGCATCCGCAGACTGGACGAGCACGCCGAGATCGTCGTCTTTGAGCGCAGCGGCTATGTCTCCTATGCCAACTGCGGCCTGCCCTACTACATCGGCGGCGTGATCCCCTACAAGGAGGATCTGACCCTGCAAAGCCCCGAGGGCTTCTGGGAGCGCTTTCGCATCGACGTGCGGGTGCGCCACGCTGTTACGGCCATCGACCCGGCGGCCAGGACCGTGACGGTCCAGGACCTGGAGCGGGGCGTCACGTTCACGGAATCCTATGACAAGCTGCTGCTGTCCCCCGGCGCGAAACCGACGCGCCCGCCCCTGCCGGGCATCGACAGCCCCCGGATCTTCACCCTCCGCACGGTGGAGGACACCTTCCGCATCCGCAGCTTTGTGGAGCGCAGCGCCCCCCGCAGCGCGGTACTGGTGGGCGGCGGCTACATCGGGCTGGAGATGGCGGAGAACCTGGCGGAGCTGGGGCTGCAGGTCACGGTGGTGCAGCGGCCCCGGCAGCTGATGAACACCCTGGACTACGACATGGCCACCTTCGTCCACGCCGCCCTGCGCGCCCACGGTGTGGACCTGCGCCTGGGCAGCGACGTGACGGGCTTTGCCGACACGGCCGCGGGCCTGCGGGTGGAGCTGAAAGGGGAGGCCCCCCTGGAGGCGGACATGGTGCTGCTGGCCATCGGCGTGTCCCCGGACAGCGAGCTGGCCAGGAAGGCCGGGCTGGAACTGGGCCTCAAGGGCAGCATCGTGGTCAACGACCGGATGGAGACCTCCGTCCCGGACATCTACGCGGTGGGCGACGCCGTGCAGGTGCGGCATACGGTCACCGGCGAGAACGCCGTCATCTCCCTGGCCGGTCCGGCCAACAAGCAGGGGCGCATCGCGGCGGACAACATCTGCGGCGGGGACAGCCGGTATCGCGGCTCCCTGGGATCTTCCGTCATCAAGGTCTTCGACCTGACCGTGGCCAGCACCGGCCTGACCTGCAAGGCGGCCCAGGCCGCCGGGCTGGACTGGGACCGGGTGGTGCTCTCCCCCGCCTCCCACGCCACCTATTACCCCGGAGCCAGCACCATGACCATGAAGGTGGTCTTCGAGCGGGGGACCCTGCGGCTGCTGGGGGCGCAGATCGTGGGCTACGACGGCGTGGACAAGCGCCTGGACGTGCTGGCCACGGCCATCGGCGCGGGGATTCGGGCCGACAGGCTGAAAGACCTGGACCTGGCCTACGCCCCGCCCTATTCCTCCGCCAAGGACCCGGTGAACATGGCCGGGTTCATGATCGAGAACCTGGCCACCGGCAAGGTGAAGCAGTTCCACTGGGAGGACGTGGAAGCCCTGCCCCGGGACGGCAGCGTGACCCTGCTGGACGTGCGCACCCCGATGGAGTACGAGCTGGGCCACGTCCCCGGCTTTTTCAACCTGCCCGTGGACGTGCTGCGGGACTACGTGGATCGGCTGGACCCGGCCAAGCCCGTCTACCTCTTCTGTCAGAGCGCCCTGCGCAGCTACATCGCCGCACGCATCCTCAGCCAGCGGGGCTTTGACTGCTACAACTTCTCCGGCGGCTACCGCTTCTATCAGGTGGTCAGCACGGAGCGGGAGGCTTGCCGAAGCGCCTGGCCCTGCGGCATGGCGAAGGAATAAGCTTCCATCCCCCCGCCGCCCGGGGGCAGGGGACGGATATCGCTGCATTCGCCATGGATGCCCCGCCGCCGAAGGCTGCGGAACCGTAATGTCAATTTTGAACCCCGGTTTTTGTTCATCCCAACAAATCGCACGTTTTGGGCCCTCCAACGATTTATAAGATGTTGACAAATGGACTCTTTTTCTGTATTGTTATAGGAGACATCCCGCAGGACTTAAATTTGGAAGCGGAATTCGATGAAAAGGAGGAAATCGTATGAACTTTCAGACCAGTGCGGCCCATGAGGAGTTTCGTGCAAAAGTACGTGCTTTCGCCGAGGCCGAGGTAAAGCCTGTCGCATTCATGCTGGATCAGGAGAACCGGTTCCCCGATGAGATCGTTCAGAAAATGGGTGAATTGGGGATCATGGGTCTGCCGTACGAGAAGGAGTATGGCGGGGCTGGTTCCGATGTCCTGAGCTATGCCATCGCTGTGGAGGAGCTCTCCCGCATCGACGGCGGCGTGGGCGTTATCCTGTCTGCACACACCTCTCTTGGCACCTACCCCATCGCTGCCTATGGTACTGAAGAGCAGAAGAGAAAGTATCTGCCCGATCTCTGCTCCGGCAAGAAGTACGGCGCTTTCGGTCTGACCGAGCCCAACGCCGGTTCCGACGCTGGCGGCACCGAGACCATCGCTGTTGACATGGGCGACCACTACCTGCTCAACGGCGAGAAGATCTTCATCACCAACGGCGGCAAGGCCGACGTGTACGTCGTCTTCACCGTCACCACTCCTGGCATCGGCACCAAGGGAATCTCCGCCCTGATTGTTGAGAAGGGCTGGGAGGGCTTCACCTTTGAGCCGCACTACGACAAGATGGGCATCCGCTCTTCTCAGACCTGCCAGCTGAACTTCAACGATGTGAAGGTCCCGAAGGAGAACCTGCTGGGCAAGGAAGGCATGGGCTTCAAGATCGCCATGTCCACCCTGGACGGCGGCCGTATCGGTATCGCATCTCAGGCCCTCGGCATTGCGCAGGGCGCCTATGAAGAGGCTGTCGCCTACGCCAAGGAGCGTATGCAGTTCGGTCGTCCCATCGCCACCCAGCAGGGCGTCGCGTTCAAGATCGCCGACATGGCGACCAAGCTGGACTGCGCCCGTATGCTGATCTACCGCGCCGCTGAGATGAAGCAGGCCCATGTCCCCTACGGCAAGGAAGCCGCCATGGCCAAGCTGTACGCCTCCGACATCGCCCTCGAGGTCGTGAACGATGCGCTGCAGATCCACGGTGGTTCCGGCTTCATGAAGGGCATGGCGGTCGAGCGTCACTATCGCGATGCGAAGATCACCACCATCTATGAAGGCACCAACGAGATTCAGAGAGTCGTCATCTCCGGCGCCATCCTGGGCAAGATGAAGAAGAGCGGCGGCGGCGCGAAGGCTGCTGCTCCCGCTGCTGCGGCTGCCGCTGTCGGCGAGACCGGCCCGCGCAAGAAGATCATCCTCAAGGGCGGCGATCCCAAGGAGATGGTGGACAAGCTGGTCGACGCCCTGAAGAAGGACGGCTTCGACTTCACCGTGGGCATCCCCATCGACACCCCGATCGTGGCTGCCGAGCGCGTGATCTCCGCCGGCCAGGGCATTGGCGAGAGAGAGAACATGAAGCTCATCGAGGACGCCGCTCGTTCTCTGGGCGCCGCCATCGGCTCTTCTCGTCCTGTCGCTGAGACCCTGCAGTATGTCCCCCTGAACCGCTACGTCGGTATGTCCGGCCAGAAGTTCAAGGGCAACCTGTACGTCGCCTGCGGTATCTCCGGCGCCGTGCAGCACCTGAAGGGCATCAAGGACGCCAGCATCATCGTTGCCATCAACACCAACCCCAACGCGAAGATCTTCAAGAACTGCGACTACGGTATCGTGGGCGACCTGAAGGTCATCCTGCCTCTGCTGACCAAGGCTCTGGACACCGGCGACAAGAAGCCTGCTCCTCCGATGGTCAAGATGAAGAGAAGCGTTCCCGCTCCCGCTCCCGTGCCGCGCAAGCTGGGCGTCTGCCTGGGCTGCGGCTTCGAGTACGATCCCAACGTCGGTGACGCCACCGCCGAGATCGCTCCGGGCACTCCGTTCAAGAGCCTGCCTCAGGGCTGGGTCTGCCCGCACTGCGGCGAGCCTCTCTCCAACTTCATTGAGATCGAGGTCTGATCGCACAGTCTCTACATCGCAACTTTCCCCCGCATCATGACATAATAAATGAAGGAGGCAATGTTCCACATGTACAATTATCGCAAAGTAACTGACGATCTGTACTGGGTTGGTGCAAACGACCGTCGTCTTGCTCTGTTCGAGAATATCCACCCCCTGTATCATGGCGTGTCCTACAACGCCTATGTCCTGCTGGACAAGAAGACCGTTCTGATCGACACCGCTGACTGGGCCGTGGGCCGTCAGTTCATCGAGAACGTCATCGGCGTTCTGGATGGCCGCAGTCTGGATGTTCTGGTCATCAACCACGTCGAGCCCGACCACGCCGCCACCCTGGAGGAGATCCTGCTCCGTTGGCCGAAGGTGAAGATCATCACCACCCAGAAGGCCGTCACCATTCTGAAGCAGTTCGCGTTCCCCCTGGACATCGACAAGATCGACATCGTCAACGAGGGCGACACCCGCAGCTTCGGCAAGCACACCTTCGCGTTCGTGAAGGCTGAGATGGTTCACTGGCCCGAGGCCATGGTGAGCTTTGACGTCACCAACGGCGCTCTGTTCTCTGCTGACGCGTTCGGCACCTTCAAGAGCCTGGACGGCAAGCTGTTCTCCGATGAGTTCGACTTCCGCGGCGAGTGGATCGACGAGGCCCGTCGTTACCTCACCAACATCGTCGGCAAGTATGGTCCTCCCGTGCAGCACCTGCTGAAGAAGGCCGCCGGCCTGGACATCAAGTACATCTGCCCGCTGCATGGTCCCGTGTGGCGCGATCCCATGGACATCGCCTACATCATGGACAAGTATCAGCACTGGAGCACCTATGAGCCCGAAGAGAAGGGCGTCATGATCGTCTTCGGCTCCATGTACGGCCACACCGAGAACGCCGCCGAGATCCTGGCCTCCAAGCTGGCTGACCGTGGCGTCACCAACACCCGCATCTATGATGTCTCCAGCACCAACGTCAGCTACCTGATCTCCGACGTCTTCAAGTACAGCCACCTGGTTCTGGCCTGCGTGACCTACAACCTGGGCATCTTCCCGCCGATGAAGGACTTCATCCACGACATGCAGGCTCTGAACGTCCAGAACCGCACCGTCGCGGTCATGGAGAACGGCTCCTGGGCCATCCGCTCCGGCAGCCTGATCCGCGAGGAGCTGGCCAAGATGAAGAGAATGAAGGTTCTCGAGGATGGCGTCACCTTCGCTTCCTCCATCCAGAACCAGAACGTCCCCGATCTGGATGCTCTGGCCGATGCGATCGCCAACGACCTGAAGAAGTAATTCTTCCCTGTTGCGCGGCGTGACCAGGTTTCCGATCTGGAAAGCCAAAAACCCTACGGACCCTCCGCAGTTCGCTGCGGAGGGTCTTTTTTGGGCCGGGGCTTGGAAAATCTTGACAGGACGCTCCTGATATGATATGATTTTGATATCACATAGATAGGAGGATACGCAAATGCAAGAAAAAGTTTTGACGGGCCGGAAGCACGGGATGCTGGTCCTGGTGCTGGGCATCGCCCTGTATGTGCTGGCTTTTGTGGGTATGATCCGGTGCGGCATTCGCCTGGAGGCCGGGGGAAGCGTGTGGACGGTGATCGGCATGATTCTCAGCGGGCTTTGGCTGATGCTGGGCTGGCTGTTTGTGCTGGGCCTGAAGGTGCTCAAGCCCCAGGAAGCCCTGGTGCTGACGCTGTTCGGGAAATATGTGGGCACCCTGAAAGGGGAGGGCTTCTACTGGGTCAACCCCTTCTGCTCCGCCGTCAACCCCGCCGCCAGGACCAAACTGAAACAGAGCGGCGACGTGGACAGCGCAAAGAACGCGGTTCAGTCTCTGCTCGTGTCCCAGAACACCATCGCGGAGGAGGCCAGGAAGAAGATCAGCCTCAAGATCATGACTCTGAACAACTCCCGGCAGAAGATCAACGACTGCCTGGGCAACCCGGTGGAGATCGGCATTGCGGTCATGTGGCGAGTGGTGGACACGGCCAAGGCGGTATTCAACGTGGACAACTATAAGGAATACCTCTCCCTCCAGTGCGACAGCGCCTTGCGGAACATCGTGCGGCTGTACCCCTACGACGTGGCGCAGAACGTGGACACCACCGGCGACGGCATCGCCGACGAGGGCAGCCTGCGGGGCAGCAGCGAGGTGGTGGCCCAGCGCATCCGGGACGAGATCCAGAGCAAGGTCGCGGAGGCGGGGCTGGAGATTCTGGAGGCCCGGATCACCTATCTGGCCTACGCGCCGGAGATCGCCGCGGTCATGCTCCAGCGCCAGC
>CAMVRT010000030.1 GCA_947169975.1 uncultured Oscillospiraceae bacterium | reverse complement strand
CCCCACTGCTGCCTCCCGTAGGAGTCTGGGCCGTATCTCAGTCCCAATGTGGCCGGTCAACCTCTCAGTCCGGCTACTGATCGTCGCCTTGGTGGGCCGTTACCTCACCAACCAGCTAATCAGACGCGAGGCCATCTTTCAGCGATAAATCTTTGGCATAAAAACCATGCGATCTCTATGCATCATGCGGTATTAGCAGTCGTTTCCAACTGTTGTCCCCCTCTGAAAGGCAGGTTCCTCACGCGTTACTCACCCGTCCGCCACTGTCCTCACCTTCCGTTGTCCGAAAACTCCTTCCGGTGATTCTCGTTCGACTTGCATGTGTTAAGCACGCCGCCAGCGTTCGTCCTGAGCCAGGATCAAACTCTCAATAAAATCGTATCAACACGGTGTTTCCACCGAGCTAATCGTTTATCGAGCTATTTCCATAGCTTCATAAAACTCTTTGCGTCCGCTCCGGGTAATTGACTGAACCCCGAAGCTTCCGCTTTTGCACTTTCGTGCACGTCTGGTGCTTTGTTCGTTCATTGTTTAATTTACAAGGTACACTCCCGACCGCCCTTAGCGGCGGAACATTGCTATTTTAGCAGCACTTCATAGCTTTGTCAAGAACTATTTTTCAAATTCCTGATTTTTCTTTTCCGTGCCGCTCTCGCCTCTCGGCGACAGCTTCGTTAGAATACCATCTTCGACACTGTTTGTCAACACCTATTTCGCCTGTTTCTGTTATTTTAATATCATGATTTCTAATGATATTCTCCGTATCTGTTGCTGCATTAAATATTCTGCAAAAACAGAGCCGGTACCGAAGGCACCGGCTCTGTTTCACTTGTTATTTTGTTTAATGAAGCTTAAACATCATCTCTACCGGGTTATGATCCGAATAGGCAAATTGAAGGTCGATCACATTGGAAGATACCACCTCCACGTTATCAGAAACAATAAACCCATCAATGGTCAGCACATACTGTCCGGGATGATACGGACCGTCAGCATTACGGCAGGATGGTACGGGGTTCTCCTCATCCAACGGAGCTACAAGGGTAAGGCCCGTGCCGTCAAAAATCCCATCCGGCAACGGTTGTGCCCAGGTGTATTCCTTGTCGGATTTGCCGAAATAGACGCCGGAATCACCCAGAATATC
Source organism: uncultured Oscillospiraceae bacterium (assembly GCA_947169975.1). Classification (GTDB taxonomy): domain Bacteria; phylum Bacillota; class Clostridia; order Oscillospirales; family Oscillospiraceae; genus Vescimonas. The sequence continues at coordinate 13,033 of CAMVRT010000030.1, read as the reverse complement.
CTTGTTGAAATCGCCTCCGCAGACAACATAGTTGCCCTTTTCGTATTCGCTGTTCATATCTGCCACCAACAGGCGGAGCTGTTCGTTGGCGATTTTACCGTCGGAGGTATAAGCTGAAAGGTGCATATTATATAGTACAAGCTCTTTTCCATTGGAGACACTCATGCGGCACACGGAATAGCAGCGGTCCAGATCGAGGAACTTCGTCAATCCGTTTTCAATGGGCAGCTCGCGGCGGATGGCGGAGTTGATCTCATAATCCGTAAATGTCATCAGCCCTGCCACGGATTTGCCGTGGGGCTTTGTCAGCGGGTACATCAAATAGGGTGAATCATAGTTCAGCGCCCACACGTGTGACATGCCGGTAATGGCCTCCTGCATGTAAACCGTCTCATCCACATGATAGGAACGTGTCGAATCCCGATCCACCTCCTGCAGGATGTAAAAGTCCGCGTCCTGTTCACGCAGCACCTTCCCAATGTCCTTCAGGTTCTGATCCAGACGTTCCTTGCTCCAGGCGCGGCTCTCTGTTCCGCCGTCCATGAAGAATCCATAATCGCTTTCGTAAGCGCCGAAGCCGATGTTCCAGGATACGATTTTGTAGGTCTGATCCTCCCCGGTTTCGCTCTTGGCGGCAATAGACTTGCCCGTCTGATTGTTCTCCACCTCCAGGGAAACGTTGTCACCCAGGCGATGGAAGGAGATGAACAGATAGGCAAAATATCCGCCGACAATCAAAACGATCACCAACAGGATAGCCAGCAGGATTTTGAGAACTTTCTTCATGGTGCCTCGCCTCCGTTTACAAATATCGATAAATGTATTATAATAGAATAAAAGGAACATAGAAAGGGGTATTTTTCTTGAAAAAGCTTGTCATTCGGTTCAATGCGCCTGTGATACTCTCTTTTACCCTGCTCTCTCTGGCCGTCCTCATTCTAAACGGCGTGACCGGCGGCGTTTCGACCCACCGTTTTTTCTGTATCTACCGCTCGTCCTTTACTGATCCGCTGACGTATGTGCGGCTGTTCGGTCATGTGTTGGGGCACACCGGCTATTCCCATTACATGGGTAACATGCTGCTCCTTTTGCTGGTGGGACCGACGGTGGAGGCGCGCTTCGGCAGCCGTTCCACACTGCTGTTCCTGATCATTACCGCCGGTGTAACCGGCGCTGTTCATCTTGCTCTCTTTCCCGGAAGCACTCTGCTGGGAGCCAGCGGCATCGTTTTCATGCTGATCGTGCTGTCCTCCTTTACAGACACAAAGAAAGGCGGCATCCCTATTACCATGATCCTCGTGGTTGCATTGTACCTGGGCAGGGAGATCATCGACGGCCTCGTTGTTCTCGACAACGTGTCCCAGTTGACCCACATCGTAGGCGGCGTCTGCGGTCTTGTATTCGGCTTTGCCGGATATGGCAGGAAATAAGCACATGGATGAAGCAAGCGGCGGAGGTTTTCCTCCGCCGCTTCAGCTTGTCAAAAAAGCCTCGCAGAGTTCGCGCCGCGCACGGCGCGAAGACAATTAATCGTATTTTGCCGCGGCGTGTACGTGGCAAAATACACCTCTCAGACTACGAAGTGTGCGAATTGTCCGCCATTGGCGGACAATGAGTGCGCGCAGTAGGCTGCAAGCCTTTTGTCAAAAAACGGCATTGCCGTTTTTTGACAGTCTCAAGCGGCGGAGGTTTTCCTCCGCCGCTTAATCTGTATTTATATATGTACTTCTCTCCGGCCGGATTCCGGGGCACAGCGTTACTGCTCCTCCGCGGCAAACCAGCAGTTGACCAGTTCCACCAGAGCGGGGATCAGCTTCTTGATCTCCCGTCCGGAGGTATTGATGCACAGATCATAGGCCTCCTTGTCGCCCCACTTGACCTCCGAATACATCTCCCGGAACTGGCGGCGGCCCTTTTCGACCTGGCGAATGCGGCGTTCCAGCTCCTTGCGGGTCAGGTTTTCCCCCTCCGGTGCTCTCTCCTGGCAGCGGGCGATCTTGGCGTCCATGTTGGCATAGACAAAGATGTTCAGAGGATGGTACTCCTTCAGGATCACGTCGGCACACCGGCCGACGATGACGCAATCTCCCTTTCTTGCAAAGCTCTCCAGAATCTCCCGTTGGGCAACCGCTACGCGAATAGGCTGCTCCATCACCGGCACAGGCGGCATGGAAAATCGGTGACCAATGGTCAGAGGATAGGCCGCCTCGATGCTTTTCTCCGACATATTGGCCACGTAGCGCTCGTCAAAGCCGTTTTCCTTGGCGATCATCTGAATGATCTCATGATCGTAACAGGGAATGCCCAGGGCATCAGCCAGGCGCTTGCCCAGCTCACGGCCGCCGCTGCCGAACTCACGGCTGATAGTGATGATCCTCGTCATATTGTTTCCCCTCCTCAGTATTCATAGCAGCTGCCGCCCACAAATTCCCGCACAATGGAATTCATGGGCACGTATGGCGTGTGGAGCGGCGCAACGCCGCCCACCACCTTCATGAGATCCGTGAGGCCGTGCTCCTCCAAAAATTCCGGTGTCAGCTCGCGGCGAAACTGCGGGATCTCCGTGAGGTACTTGGCAAGAATGCAAGGCTCATAGTCGTGGAAGGTATCGATATGAACGGCAGCGTTCTCCTTGTACGGCTTAATGTAGTTGACCTCGCCACGGTCTACGGTTTCGGCGCGTTCCACCGTCTCCCGCAGGGAGTGGCCTCGGGTATTGTAGTCCCGGATCAGCCGTCTGGCAACCCGCAGCTGTTCAGGCCGGACGATCCGGTCATCATTGGTGATAATGCGGGTACGCGGTGCCACGTACAGTCCGGTGGCTGCGCCTCGGATCTTATCAAAGATCAGCGGGTTGAGCATATGGATGCCCTCGGCAATAATGATGGCATTCTTGTCGCCCTGCATCACAGTATAACCGCCGGTACGGCCGGCTTTGAAATCATACCAGGGGATCTCCACCTCCCTGCCGTCAGCCAGACGGCTCAGGCAGGAGATCAGCAGATCCACGTTGACACAGTAGGGCGACTCCCAGTCGGTTGCCTCCGGCGGACGCTCATCAATGGGCAGGAAAAAATTGTCCATGCTGATGAGGCAAACCTTCACGCCCAGATTCTCCAGATAGTCCCGCAGCCGCATGGCGGTGGTGGTCTTGCCGGAGCCGGATGGCCCCGTCAGTGCCACAAATGGCTTGTCATTCCGGGAGGACAGGATCGTTGCAGCAGCGGCGCTTATCTTGTCGTGGAATACCTCCTCGCAGCGCAGAACGAACTGCGTCTCATTGCGCATGGCGAAGTTGATGTTTTCCAAATCAATAACTCGCATAGAGATCACTCCTTTTCATTGGGAATGCTTGCAGAGTATTATATCACATTTCTGTCTCCGCCGCAACTGCCAGCTTTCCATTGGCAAGCGATAAAAACAAGGGCTGCGACTCGCAGCCCTTGTTTTTAAGTGATTTACTTTTTGCGGTTCAGGAAGCCCACCACTGCGCAAACTGCCGCAATGACAGCGATGGTGCCGCCGATGATAAGAAGCAGCTCCTTGTTCTCTTTCACGAACTCCTTAACCTTCTCGCCCCAGCCCTTCATGGTTTCGGTCATGTTTTCCATCATCAAATCCTCCTTTGTTCTGTTGGCCTGTACTGCAATTTAAGCTTGTATCTTGTATATAGTATAGCACACTTTTCTGAAAAAAGCATGAACGTTTTATCAATTATTATAGTTTTTCGACCACACATCGCCCGTCCGACCAGACTGCGGCTATGCTGCAGCTGTCCATGAGATAAAGGGCACGTTCAAACCGCTGGGTCAGGGAGAGCCGATATCCGCTGTCCGGAAAGTCGCTGTCATCCACCACGATGGCGTGGAGCCTGTCGCCGGAAGCAAAACCCTCCCTTGCGCCGAAAAAGCGGTGGCCGGAGGTAGTGCCCAGATAGTATGCCTCCTCTACCGTGAGGGGCTCTGTCCTCCCGTTGTCCATGATATTGCGCGCTTTGGAAGCGCGGATGGCAGATGCGATCACCCGATACATGGGCAGCTGATCCCCGCCGGCAATATCGCTGCCCAATGTGACCCAAACGCCCTCGCGGAGCATCTGACGCACCGGGCAGATGCCGGAGCAGATATTCACGTTGGAATCGGGACAGTGGACGGCCACGACGCCGGCGCGCCGCATAGCGTCTCGCTCCCTCTCATCGGAGTGGACGCAGTGGGCCATGACGGTGTGGTCCTTCCACAGGCCGTATTTGTCGTATGTCTCCCAGTATTGGCTGCAGTCCGGGTGCAGGCGGCGTACCCAGGCAATCTCGTCCCTGTTCTCACTGAGATGGGACTGGACGTACAGGCCTCTTTCCGCCGCAATGGCGCCCAGCTTTTCCATCAGCTCGTCGGTGCAGCTGGGGGTAAAACGTGGTGTCAGAATCGGCTTGACGTGGTCAAATCGGCAGCCCTCCAGCCAGCGGATCGTCTCCCGGACGGACTCTTCCGTGGTCTCCTGCAGCAGGCCCGGTGCGCCGTTGCGATCCATATTCACCTTGCCGACATACCCGGTGACGCCGGCGTTCTCCAGCTCCTCCATCAATACCCACGTGGCCTCGGTGTGGAGGGAGGAAAACATGCAGACCCGTGTAGTGCCGTTGGCAATGAGCTCCTCAGCCAAACGGCGATAGATGATCCGGGCATAGTGCGGATCGGAAAACCGCGCTTCCGTTGGGAAAGCGTAGCTGTTGAGCCAGGCAAGCAGAGGCTGATCCATTCCCATGCCCAGCATGGGATACTGGGGTGCGTGCAGATGCATGTCCGCAAAGGACTGGAGGATCAGCCTGTCGCCGTAATCTGTCACCGGCGCAGCGGCATATTGCTCCGGCAGCTTGTGAAACACGCCCCGGATCACGCCGTCCTCCAGCACCAGGCAGCCACCTTCCGCCACGTGCAGCTCACCCAACCGCGGCGCACTGATCAGATTTCCCTTTAAGACCCGGATCATCGCCTTACCTCCCGACCAAAGAAAAAAGAGTGTCCCGCCGCGCTTCGCGGCAGCACACCCATAGTGGGGCCATAGGCGGCCCCGTAGAAACGCTCCGCACCAACTCTGCGAAGCTATATGAGTTTCTGCTTGCAGTATACCATGCCCCCCGTCCCATTGCAAGCTCTGTTTTCCCGCATATCGCGCCGGAGCAATGCATAGGCTTGTCTGACGAGAGGAGGGAACAAGCCCATGATACAACGACTGATTCGCCGTGCCGGTGCGTTGGTGCTGGCCCTGCTGACACTGTGGACAGTGGCGGCCACCGTAGGGAGTCGATCTGTGTCGGAAGCAATGGACGCCGTCCGGCGGGAATCTCTGCCCCGGCGTGTTCTTCGTTGGCAGCTGGGGGATCTGTTCTCACCCCGGATGTACTCGCTGACCACGCTGGCTGCGCTGTATGAATCTCCTCTCCTGCTGGCGCAGCCCGCAGCGGACAACGCGCCACAGGATGAACCCCATCAGGAAACAGTGACGCCAGAACCCTCTGGCCCGCCGCAGGCACCGCAGACGCCGCAGGCACCGCAGACGCCGAAACCGCAGCAGCCTGCGGTGCAGCCGGTCTCTACCCTCGGCGATCCCGCCGACGGGCTGACATTTGAGGAAAACGGCGTTCCGGCGGAAACTGTCCGTCCCGGCGGAAACTATACCGCCGCAGGCGGCGTCGTTATCCGCAACCGCTCCAGCATGAGCCTGGACGGCGTGGATCTGGACAGTGGGAACTACGAAGCGGCATTTGACAACGCAGCAGGTCCTCAGGTGCTGATCGTCCACACCCATGCCAGTGAGGCCTACACCATGCCGCCGGGGCAGGACTATGTATCCACCGGAAACTACCGTACCTCGGATGCCTCAAAAAGTGTGATTCGCGTGGGCGATGAGATGGCCGCCGTTCTGTCGTCTTATGGCATTTCCGTACTCCACGACCGCACGCTCCACGATAACCCGGCTTACAACGGTGCATACAACCGCAGCGCCGCGACCATCGCTGCTTACCAGGAGAAGTATCCTTCTCTTGTCTTTATTCTGGACGTACACCGCGACGCCGTGGAGGATGCCAACGGCACGGAGTATAAGCTGGTCACCGCAGAGGATCCGCAGATGGCGCAGGTCTCCTTTATCATGGGCGTCAACCACGAGGGCTGGGAGGAAAATCTGAAGCTGGCGGTGGCAGTCCAGCGCACACTGGTGCAGGACTACCCCACGCTGATGCGGCCCATCAGCCTGATCCACGCCAACTACAACCAGAGCATGTCACCCGGCTGCGTACTGGTGGAAATCGGCGCCGCCGGCAACTCGCTGGACGAAGCCATTTACGCCGGCCGTGTCTTTGCCCACGGCTTTGCCAAAACCATTTTAGCCGGGCAGAACGGGTAAAAAGGCGTTTACAGCACCTCTGTTCTCCGCTATAATGAGAAAAGAGGTGATGTCATGGCAAAGCTGGATCGCTCCGACTATATCGGCGACACCGTTGAGATTGCACGCGATCTCGTGGGATAATACCTGGTACGGCGTCTGAACGGCGAGCTTTTGGTCTGCCGTATTGCGGAGACGGAGGCTTATGTGGGGGCAATCGACAAGGCGTGCCATGCCTACGGTTACCGCAGGACCGCCCGCAACGCCACCATGTTCGGCCCTCCCGGCCACGCATACATTTATCTGATCTACGGGATCTACTCCTGCCTCAACTTTGTCACCAACCCGGAAGGCGAGCCGGATGCCGTGCTGCTCAGCGGCCTTGTTCCCGTGTATGGTACCGACGCCATGGCACAGCTGCGCTACGGCAAGCCCTACGAGGATCTGACCGCCTGTCAGCGGAAGAATTGTCTCAACGGTCCCGGCAAATGTTGTAAGGCATTATCCCTTGACAGATCTCTTGACGGAATGGATCTGACCGGTGACGAGCTGTTTATCTGCACATCCCCCGCCGACGTGGGACTGTGGGAGGAGGCTGAACCTCCCCGCCGAATCCGCGCGGCAAAGCGGGTGGGCATCGACTACGCCGAGGAGGCACGGGACTTCCTCTGGCGGTTTATACAGGAGGATACGCCATGCTGATCTTTGACATGGATGGGACGCTGATCGACTCCAACGGCATCTGGCGCAATGTAGACGAGCAATTTCTATCCCGCCGCGGCATTCCCTATACCCATGAATACTACGAGGGAGTGGCGCACACCGCCTTCAGCAAGGCGGCGATATTCACCAAGGAGTTCTGCCATCTGGAGGAGAGTCTGGAGGAGATCAAGGCCGAGTGGCTGGAGCTGGCCGGAGATATGTACGCCACCTCCGTGCCGGTGAAGCCCGGCGTAGTGGATTATCTGAAGAGGTGCAGGGCAAAGGGGGAGCGAATGATCGTGCTGACCTCCAGCGTACCCGTCCACTGCTACACCGCACTGACCCATCTGAAGCTTCTCCCCTACTTTGAGCGCGTGCTGATTTCCGAGGAGCTGGGGCTGGACAAGCGGGAGCCGGAGATTTACCACCGGGCCGCCGAGATCATGGGCGTGAAGGAACAGGAGTGCACTGTTTATGACGACTCCATTGCCTCCTGCCGCGCCGCAAAAGCCGCCGGGATGCAGGTGGTCGGCGTCTTTGACGCGTTCTTCCACGGTTCGTGGGAGGAGATGCAGGCGACTTGTGACAGCACGATCCTGGGATTTGAAGAGCTGCTGTAAGGCGAAAAAAGTAACAAAATAGCCGGTTGGGTTGCACCCAGCCGGCTGGTTTTTTGTTGTCAGAAGCTGCCGATGGGAATGGATCCATCGTCCTTTCCCTTTTCAATGGAGAGGATCTGAACGAAAAAGGTTTTCCCGTTCTCCATGGTGACCTCCACCCGGTCGCCGGCCTTATGACCCATGACCGCCTTTCCCACCGGGGATTCCTTGCTGATAAGTCCCTTCAGGGCGTCCTGCCGCAGCGTGGTGACCAACTGGATGGTACGCTTCTTACCGATGTTCTCCATCAATATCTCCACGTGGTCGTAGAGCCCCGCCGTTTCCTCGGTGGAGCGGTCCTCGATAACATGGGCTGTTTTGATCATCCGCTGGAGATAGCGGATCCGGGCGTCGTTGCGGTTTTTTTCCTGCTTGGCACACTTATACTCAAAGTTCTCACTGAGGTCACCGAAGGCTCGCGCGGTCTGTACGTCCTCAATCAGCTTGGGACGCAGCACCTGTGTCCGGTAATTGATCTCCTCCTGCATTTTCTGCAGGTCGGATCTGGTCAGTTCATCATACATTGTTTCATTCCCCCCATATCTCGTTGAGCCGTCGAAGGCCCTCCTCCAGCCGCTGGAGCTGGATGCCGGAATAGTTGACCACCAGCACATGGGCTGTGGCCTGACCCGGGTCGCTATAGTAGTCCGACAGCAGTGCCAGGCGGATCCCCCGCTGCGCCGCACGCCGGCGCAGCACATCATCCGGCAGGTCGGTGTCCAGACGCACCAGAAAGTGCAGTCCCGCATCCTGCTCCGTGATCTCCGCCCGGGGCAGTCCTTTCCGGATGGCAGCTATCACCGCATCGCGTTTTTTGTGGTAGCGGGTTTTCATACGGCTCAGGTGATGCTCATAGTGCCCTTTTGCCAGAAACTCAGCCAGCGTGTACTGCTCAAAACTGGAAACAGGGCAGGCATAAAACCCCAGCCGGCTATAGTACTCTGCCAGCAAACGCGGCGGAAGGATCATATAGCTGACGCGGATTGACGGCGCAATGGTCTTGGAAAACGTGTTCAAATAAATCACCCGCTGGTGCTCGTCGGCGGAAAACAGCGTGGGAATGGGACGGCCTACAAAGCGGAACTCGCTGTCGTACTCATCCTCCAGCACGTAGCGGTCCTCCCGCTCCCCTGCCCAGCGCAGCAGCTCCTGCCGCCGTCCAATGGGCATCACGATACCCGTAGGATAATGATGGCTGGGCGAGATATGCACCACGTCCGCGCCGCTGCGCCGCAGCTCTGTAACGCTCAAGCCGTCCTCATCCAACGCAATACGGCTGACAGAAACGTCCTCGCTGTCATATATTTTGGCAATTTTTCCGTAGCCGGGATCCTCCACGGCATAGACCTTGTCCCGCCCCAGCAGCTTGATGAGCAGGCTGTACAGTGATTCCGTACCTGCGCCGAGGATGATCTGACTGGGGCTCACCGACATACCGCGAAACGCCATCAGCCAGGCGGCAATAGCCTGGCGAAGCTGCAGCGCACCGGTGGACGGAGTGGAGCGGAGAAGGGTGGTGCTCTTATTCAGAATGGTACGGCGCATCAGCCGCGACCATGTGTCAAAGGGGAAAAACTCACCGTCGGTGGAATTGGTGACAAAATCCAGAAACCACGACTTCTCATCCGGCTCTTCAGGCTCCGCCGCACCTTTTCCGGAGCGAAGCGGACGGTCCACCGCACAGACGTAGTAACCGCGCTTCTCCTCCGAGCGGACGTATCCCTCCGCCATCAGCTGGTCGTAGGCATTCTCCACCGTCACCACGCTGATCTCCAGATGATGCGCCAGCGCACGTTTTGACGGCAGCTTTTCCCCTGTTCTTAGCTTCCCCTCGGTGATATCCCCTTTTACATGCTCATACAGCTGCTCATAGAGGCTGACACCATTCCTTTTATCCAGCGTATAGGTCAGCATAACGCCCTCCATCTGGTCTTATCAAATAGTTGTAAAGTGGATATATCAATCATGTCAGATCATACTATAATACTGTAAGGACAAAAATGCAAGGAGCAATCATATGGTCTCGGGAAAAACACGGAAAATTGCACACAGTGCCGTCATGGCCGCCATGGTCTGCGCAGCAACCATCGTCATACGCGTGCCCTCCCCCACCGGAGGCTATGTCAACCCCGGCGATGCCTTGGTGCTGCTCTGCGGCTGGCTCCTTGGTCCATGGTATGGCGGCGCATCAGCCGGACTTGGCACCATGCTGGCAGATCTGATGATGGGTTACGCCGTCTACGCGCCGGGCTCCCTGTTCATCAAGGGATTTGAGGCCGTGGCAGCCGGCCTGCTGTTTCGCGCATTGGGAAGAGGCCTGCGCGCCCAACTCGTCTCCGGTCTGGGCGGCGGTGTAATCATGACCGCCGGCTATTTCGGCTATACAGCGCTGCTGCTCCGGCACGGAATGGGCGCGGCGGCCAGTGTTCCCGGAAATCTTGTTCAAGCGGGCATTGGGATCCTATTGAGTATGTTGATTTATCATGCGCTGCGACACACCGTCGCACAGCGGGATATTACAGATGAAAGAGGTGTTTGACATGGCGGGAACCATTCATGAAGCAGATTCTCCGGAGCTGCTGGCGCAGATCCGTCAGGAAGCGGCGCAAGCCGCATCAGAACTGGTGGAGGCGGCAAAGCTCCACCGTGGACAGATCGTGGTCATTGGCTGCAGCAGCAGCGAGGCGGTAGGCAAAAAGGTGGGCAGCTGGTCCACGCCGGAGGTGGGGCAGGCAATCTATGATGGGCTCGCCAGCATTTTTGATCCCCTGGGCATCTATCTGGCTGCCCAGTGCTGCGAGCATCTCAACCGCGCTCTGATCGTGGAGCGAGAGGCAGTTCCCGGCGCAGATATCGTAAACGTGGTGCCTCAGCCCAAGGCGGGCGGCTCCTTTGCCACCGCTGCCTATCACACCTTCCGTCATCCGGTAGCGCTGGAGGAGATCCGCGCAGACGCCGGACTGGATATCGGCGGAACGCTGATTGGCATGCATCTGAAAAAGGTTGCCGTTCCCGTCCGTCTGACTCAGAATCATATCGGCGAAGCCATGGTTTTGGCCGCCCGTGTGCGTCCCAAATTCATCGGCGGTGAACGAGCCGCCTATGACCCCGCATTGAAAGACGGTTATCCGGAAGAATAAACCTGCAAAAACGCCGCTCCCGAACGGGAGCGGCGTTTTCATATGATGCTGCTGAATCCTTACTTGGCGACCTTGGCGGCGCGGATGGACTCGATCAGCTCGGGAACGACCTTGAACAGATCGCCCACGATACCGTAGTCAGCAACCTCGAAAATGGGAGCATTCTCGTTCTTGTTGACGGCAATGATGCACTCGGACTCCTGCATACCAGCCTTGTGCTGGATAGCGCCGGAAATACCCAGAGCGATATAAATCTTGGGATGGACAGTCTTGCCGGTCTGTCCGACCTGGTGATCGGCAGAAATCCAGCCGGCGTCCACGCAGGCGCGGGAGGAACCCACAACGCCGCCCAGCTCGGCAGCCAGCTCCTCGGCCAGAGCGATGCCCTTCTCCACGTCCTTGCTGATGCCGCGGCCCACGGACACGATGAAGTCAGCGCCGATCAGGTCAACCAGCTTCTTGGCAGCCTTGACGGTCTCGGTCACGTTGGTCTTGATGTCCTCGGCGGACAGCTCAAAAGCAGGATGAATAATCTCAACATTCTTGGGGCACTCGCGCTTCTTCATGACGCCGGGGCGAACGGTGGCCATGGCGGGACGGAAACGGGGGCAGATGATGGAGGCCATCAGGTGACCGCCGAAAGCGGGACGGGTCATCTTCAGGTCGCGCTCCACGCTGTGGGGCTCCTTGTTGATCATCACGGTGCCCAGCTTGTCGATGCGCTCCTCGGGCAGGGTAGAAGCTTCCTTCAGGAAGCCCTTGTAGTTGGGCATGTCGATATCCAGATGGGTGCAGTCAGCGCACAGGCCGGTGTGCAGGCGAGCCGCGCAGCGGGGGGCCAGGTCACGGCCGATGTTGGAAGCGCCGAACAGCAGGATCTCGGGCTTGATCTCCTCAACAGCGTCCACAATGATCTTGGTGTAACCGTCGGTGGTAAAGTCCTTCAGCAGGGGGCTGTTGTACACGTACACCTTGTCGGCGCCGTACTTGCCCAGCTCGGCGGCGATGCCGTCCACGTTGTCACCCAGCAGGATGCCGCACAGCTCGACACCCAGCTCGTTGGCCAGCTTGCGGCCCTCGGAGATCAGTTCGAAAGTAGTGGGCATCATGACGCCCTGGCGCTGCTCACAGAAAACCCAAACGTTTTTGAAGGCGCCGATATCAGCACTATTAAAAGCCATTTTTCCTTCTCCCTTCTATCAGATGATGTGCTTGGCGGCAAGGATGCCGGCCAGCTTGTCGGTGGTCTCCTTGCCGGAGCCTTCCAGCATCATGCCGGCGCCCTTCTGGGGAGGCGTAAAGGAGGTCAGAATGTTGGTGGGAGAACCGGCCAGGCCGATGGTGCTCTTGTCGATCAGGGGGTGATCCTTCAGCGTCTCATAGGTCATGGTGACCAAAGGCTTCTGATAGCACTCAAACACGCCGCCAACGGACATGTAACGGGGCTGGTTGAGCTCCTTGATGCAGGTGATCATGCAGGGGGTCTTGACCTTGATGGTCATGTAGCCATCCTCCAGGATGCGCTTGACGGTGAGCTCGTTGCCATTCTTGTGGATCTCGCCGGCATAGGTGATCTGGGGCAGATGCAGCTTTTCAGCGATCTGGGGACCAACCTGGGCGGTATCACCGTCGATGGCCTGACGGCCAGCCAGGATGATATCGTCGTCATCGATACCGTAAGTATCAATACCGGCGGCGATAATCTGGCTGGTGGCGAAGGTATCGGAACCGCCGAACTCGCGGGCAGTGATCAGCACGCCCTCGTCCACGCCCATAGCCATCAGCTCACGCAGCATGCCCTCGGCAGGAGGAGGACCCATGGTGAAAGCGACGACCTTGCAGCCCAGCTCGTCCTTCAGAGCCAGAGCGGCCTCAACGGCGTTCATATCGTCGGGGTTGATGATGGTCTGCATGGAAGCGCGATCCAGCGTACCATCGGGGTTCACGGCCACCTTACCGGAGGTATCGGGAACCTGCTTAACAGTAACAATAATCTTCATTTTCCAATTACCTCCTCTGATTACTTCACGCCCAGGTTGCTGGAGATGACCATACGCTGGACCTCGCTGGTGCCCTCGTAGATCTCGGTGATCTTGGCGTCGCGCATCATGCGCTCCACGGGATACTCGCGGGTGTAGCCGTAACCGCCGA
>CAMVRT010000029.1 GCA_947169975.1 uncultured Oscillospiraceae bacterium | reverse complement strand
CCCCCCAAGCCTTCCCCCTGGGGGGAAGGTTAAGTGAGTGCCCAAATCTCCGATTTGGCTGCACGAACTTATGCATGCGAGCGAAGCGAGTCGCAGCCCCCGAAGCCGTGACGGATGAGGGGTCAGCGCCAGCGGACGGATGAGGGGCGTCCTTGCAAGCCGGTGCGCACACCGGCGCGGCAATCCGCAGCCCCCCCAACATCACAAAAGCCGCTCCCCACGGAGCGGCCCAGCTTGTCAAAAAAGCGGCTTTGCCGCCATTTTGACAAGCTGAGGCGTTTTCCGAACTTTTTTGAAAGTTCGGAAAACGGGGATTCAAAACCTGAAAGACACCCCTGATGGGTTTCTTTCAGACTATCTTCCTTTCCGCTGTCCAACGCCTTCGGGCCTTTTTGACAGTCAAAAAAAGCCGCTCCAAACGGAGCGGCTTTCCCTATCCCGTATGCAGATATCTATCCCAGCAGCTCCAGCAGGCCCTGCAGCCCCCCGTCGCGGATCCCGGCCAGCTCACCGGCGATGATGGCGTCGATGGCCCGCATGCCCAGCAGCTCCACCGGCGCACGGTCGTCGGTCAGCAGCCGTCCGCCGCCGGTGTAGGTCTCCAGCTGCCCCGGGATTCTCCGCAGGAAGCTCACCAGCTCCGCCTGATGCACCGGCTCCAGCCGGCCGGACATATCCTCCAGCGCGGCGCGGTAGGCCTCGCCGTCCACCGGCGTGGCCGCGGCGAACAGCTCCCGGTTGGTGTTCAGCGGCACATCCACCGTGGCCACCCACGGGAACACGGCGGCGATGGTGTCCTGCAGCCAGTCGTTGATGCCGCCGTCGGCGGTGTCCAGCATGTTCATGTTCACCACCATCACCCCGCCGGGATTCAGGTGATCGCGCACCAGCGTGAAAAACTCCACCGACGACATCTGGAAGGGAATGGTAATGTCCTGATAGGCGTCCACCATGATGACGTCGTATTTCTCATCCACGGCGGCCAGGAAGGCCCGTCCGTCGTAGGTATAGACCTCCACGTCTTCGGGCAGCTCAAAGTAACGGTGGGCCAGACCGGTGATCTTCTCGTCGATCTCCACGCCGGTAACGCGGAGCCCCGGCAGCCAGGCGGCGCACTGGCGGCAGAAGGTACCGCTGCCCATGCCCAGGATCAGCACCTTGTCCCCGGCTCCGTTGGCCCGTGCCATCACCGGCGCGGCCATGGCATAGTCGTAGTACATGCCGGTGAGTCCGCCGTCCTTCACCAGGACGCTCTGGGTACCCGCCAGCACGTTGGTCATGAGGACCACCTTGTCGTCGTCCTCCCTCACCTGCAGGTAGTTGTAGACGCTCTCCCCCTCGTAGACCAGATCCTTCTCCCAGAAGGCGAAGCTGTCGCTGTGTCCGAAGACGGCGCAGGCGGCGAACAGCATCAGCGCGGCGACGCAGCCGGCGGCCCGTCTGCCCCGGCTGATGAAGTAGATCAGGGCCAGAAGGAGCAGCACGCCGGAGAAGATGAGGAAGGTGATGGCGGTACCCACGGTGGGGATGGTGACGAAGGTGGGCAGGAAGGTGCCCAGGATGCTGCCCACGGTGTTAAAGGCGTTCAGGTTGCCCACGGTGCGGCCGCCCACGTCCAGGCTGTCCACGGCGTACTTGACCAGGGACGGGGTCACGGTGCCCAGCAGGAAGCAGGGGAACACGAAGATGACCATACAGGCCAGAAAGGCGGCGATGACCAGCAGGTTGTGGCTGACGGTCAGCGCCAGGGCGCCGGAAATGGCGACGATGACGTATTTGCCCAGCACGGGGATGGCGGCGATCCACACGGCGGCGATGAGGAGCCGTCGATAGAGCCGGTCGGGGTTGGGGTCGCGGTCGGCGGAGCGTCCGCCGTAGACGTTGCCCAGGGCCATGGCGATCATGATGGTGGCGATGATGATGGTCCAGACGATCTGTGACGAGGAGAAATAGGGCGCCAGCAGACGGCTGGCGCCAAGCTCCACGGCCATGACGGACATACCGGCGAAGAACTCCGTCAGATAGAGGTAAGTCTTGCGCCGCAGAATGGGCGCGCGAACGGTCTGTTTGTCGTTCATGGCTGCACTCCTTGTGTCATTCGGATCAGTAAATAAGTCTTGCGGAAGAACCTGTCCTTGCGAGTTGCCGCAGGCGCCGCGTCAATCCGCACCCCCCCAAGCCTTCCCCCTGGGGGGAAGGTTAAGTGAGTGCCCAAATCTCCGATTTGGCTGCACGAACTTATGCATGCGAGCGAAGCGAGTCGCAGCCCCGAAGCGCCGGATAAGGGGCGTCCTTGCAAGCCGCCGCAGGCGGCGTCTGCCGTTTTCCACCTCATCAGTCAGCCTTACGGCAGCCAGCTTCCCCTCAAGGGGAAGCCTTTGACGCTGCGCCAAAACGCGGCGGGGATCATCCCATGCCTTCCCCCCGTTGGTTGGATCATCCCAAGCCTTCCCCCTGGGGGGAAGGTGCCCCAGTGCGCACACTGGGGCGGATGAGGGGTCAGCGCCAGCGGGCGGATGAGGGGCGGGCCTTGCGAGCCGCCCAAGCCGCCCGCACCAATCCGTCTCTCCTACCGGTTCTCCGCCGCCTTCAGCACGTTCACCATCAGCATGGCCCGGGTCATGGGGCCGACGCCGCCGGTTGGCGGTGTCAAGTAAGATGCCTTGTCACCCACTGCGGGACCGAAGTCTCCGCAGATATGCCCCGCGTCGTCGCGGGCCATGGACACGCCCACCACCACGGCACCGGGCTTGATCATGTCGGCGGTGACCAGACCGGCCTTGCCGGCGGCGGCGATGAGGATATCGGCCTGCCGGCATCGCCGGGCCAGGTCGGCGGTGCGGCTGTGGCACACGGTGACGGTGCCGCCCGCCTGGAGCAGCAGCATGGCCAACGGCTTGCCCACGATGTTGCTGCGGTTGATGATGACGCACTCCTTCCCTGCCGGGTCGATGTCATAGCGCCGCAGCAGGGCCATGATGCCGGCGGGGGTGCAGGGCACGTAGCAGGGCACGAACTGCATGAGCCGCCCAACGTTGAAGGGGTGGAAGGCGTCCACGTCCTTTTTGGGGTCGATGGCCTCCAAAATCGTCCGCTCGTGGATGTGGGACGGCAGGGGCAGCTGCACCAGAATGCCGTCCACGTCGCGGCGCCCGTTCAGCTCCGCCACCAGCCCAAGCAGCTCCTCCTGGGTGGTCTCCGCGCCCAGGGTATAGTCCACGGTGCGGATGCCGCAGTCGGCGCAGTCCCGCCGCTTGTGGGTCACGTAGGTCACCGAGGCCGGGTCGTCGCCCACCAGCACCAGCGCCAGCGTGGGCGGATGCTCCATTGACAGGGCTTTTGCCTTTACATCCCGCTTGATATCGGCAGCCAGCGCCTTGCCGTCCATCATGATCGCGCTCATTGGGCGTCTCCCTTCTCCCCGGTCTCCGCCGCCGGACGGGCGGCCTTCTGATGGACGAACAGCTCCTCCGGTTTGTGGGGCTTCAGCCTGAGGTTGACGAACAGAATGATCAGCACGGCGATCACCAGCAGGAGGCTCAGGGCCTGACTGACGCGGATGGGCTGGCCGAAAAGCTCCCAGCCGAAGAGGTAGAGGCTGTCGGTGCGCAGACCCTCGATGAAGAAGCGGCCCACGCCGTACCAGAGGAAGTAGAAGCAGGTGTTCTCGCCGTCGAAGCGGCGGGCACGGGAGACGAGGGCGAGGATGAGGACGAGGCCGATGAGGTTCCACAGGCTCTCATAGAGGAAAGTGGGATGGACCTCCACCAGCTTGCCGGTGACGGTGGTGAGCTGCATGCGCCAGGGCAGGTCGGTCTCGGTGCCGAAGGCCTCGCGGTTCATGAAGTTGCCCCAGCGGCCCACGATCTGGCCGATGAACAGGCCGACGACCACCAGATCCATCATGGCGAAGAACTTGAATTTCCGCCGCCGCGAGACGATGAACACGGCCAGCAGGGCGCCGATGACGGCGCCGTAGAGGGCCAGACCGCCGTCCCAGACGGCGATAGCCTCGCCCCAGTTGAACTTGCCGTCAGCGCCCCGGTAGAGGTCGAGGTAGAAGACCACGTAGTAGATGCGTGCGCAGATGACGCCCAGAGGGATGCCCCACAGGAGGCTGTCGATGACGTCATCCTCCTCGATGCCGAACCAGCGGCGCACCCGCAGGCCCACCGCCACGGCAAGGATAAGGCCCAGGGTGATGAGAATGCCGTACCAGTAGATGCCGTGGCCGATGTCGATGGCCTTGGACGGGGCGGTGAAGGCCCAGTCGCCGAAGAGTCCGGGGAACCGGACAGGGCTGTTGGTCATGATCTGTTCCATATCAATCTCTCCTTTTGAGATGTGATTTATGTATTCTTTTGAGACGTGGTTTTCAAATGAGCCTTCCCCAAACGGTGGAAGGTGTCACGGCGAAGCCGTAACAGATGAGGGGCGTCATTGCGAGGCCCCAACGGGGCCGCGGCGATCCGTGTTCCAGCGTTCGTCATTGCGAGGGTACAAAGTGCCCTCGGCAATCCGTAACCCCATCCTCCGTCATTGCGGGGATTTCGCCGAAGCGCCGCCAGTGGCGGATGAAGCGAGGCGGAATCGAGGAAGTGTCCCGGTTTTTACGACTAACGGGAGCGAAAACCGGCTGACACGACGGTGGGCAAAGCGCAGCCGCCGCGGCAATCCGTTGCTCCCCCCAAGCCTTCCCCCTGGGGGGAAGGTTAAGTGAGTGCCCAAATCTCCGATTTGGCTGCACGAACTTATGCATGCGAGCGAAGCGAGTCGCAGCCCCCGAAGCGCCGGATGAGGGGCCTCCCCGCAGCGCCGGACAAAGTGCAATCCGCCTTCCCCGGCGGCACACGCCGGTGCCGCCCTACGGATCCTCCGTAAGCACCTCGTAGGGCGGGACCTATGTGTCCCGCCACCGTCGCCGCGATCCGCTCCACCGGGAGGGCGCAGATAAGTGAGCGCCCAAATCTCCGATTTGGCTGCGCGAACTTATGCGTCAGCTGGCCCTCCCCTACGCCATCCCCGTATCGTTCCACACCGTAGGAGGCGGCGTCCTCGACGCCCCGCCCTTTGCCCGCGGCAATCCGTTCCAACCCGTGCCAACCATTATCTCACGGTATATTATACCACGCTTTTGCCCCATTTGCAAACCCTGTAAAATACCCGTTGACAAAACCTGCCAACTCGTGTATCATGTGGTCAATCGATGAATAGGCACCGCGCAGCGGGCGCCCGTTCATCGATATATTTTTACACTTTAGAGAGTTAAAGGAGAGTTCACATGGAAAAGATCCGTGGGTTCCTCAAGCGGAAGAACGTGGTGTTCTCCGCCAAGCGTTACTTCATCGACGGCATGAGCGCCATGGCCCAGGGCCTGTTCTGCACGCTGCTGGTGGGCACGATCCTGAACACCATCGGCCAGCAGTTCCACATCGGGTTCCTGAACGCCATGATCGTCACCATCGGCAAGGTCACGACCAACGATCCCGCCGCGGTCGCTTTGCCGGACTTCCTCAAGTACGTCTTCTCCGGCACCATCACCCAGGTCACCGGTCCCAACGAGGTGTCCATTGGCTACACCATCGGCGGACTGTGCTCGGCCATGGTAGGCCCTGCCATGGCGGTAGCCATCGGCTCGGCGCTGCAGGCGCCTCCCATGGTGCTGTTCTCCCTGATCGGCGTGGGCTTTGCCACCAATGCCATGGGCGGGGCCGGTGGGCCTCTGGCCGTGTTCTTTGTGGCCATCATCGCCGCGGAGATCGGCAAGCTGGTGAGCAAGGAGACCAAGATCGACATTCTGGTGACGCCCATTGTCACCACGCTGGCGGGCATCGGCATTGCCGCCCTCATCGCCGCCCCCATCGGCGCGGCGGCCAACGCGGTGGGCCGGTTCATCATGTGGGCCACGGAGCTGCAGCCCTTCCTCATGGGCATTCTGGTGTCCGTGGCGGTGGGCATGGCGCTGACGCTGCCCATCTCCTCGGCGGCCATCTGCGCGGCGCTGGGTCTGACGGGACTGGCCGGCGGCGCGGCGGTAGCGGGCTGCTGCGCCCAGATGGTAGGCTTTGCCGTCATGAGCTTCAGGGAGAACCGCTGGGGCGGTCTGGCGGCCCAGGGCATCGGCACCAGCATGCTGCAGATGCCCAACATCCTCCGCAATCCCCGGACGTGGATCCCGCCCACCCTGGCCAGCGCCATCACCGGGCCCATTGCCACGTGCCTGTTCCGGCTGCAGATGAACGGCGCGCCGGTGTCCAGCGGCATGGGCACCTGCGGCCTGGTGGGCCAGATCGGCGTATGGACGGGCTGGACAAATCCCAGCGAGGCGGCCCTGGCCCACGGCGCGGCGGCCATCAGCCCCACCGCCATGGACTGGATCGGTCTGGTGCTGATCTCCTTTGTTCTGCCGGCAGTGCTGACGTGGCTGATCGCCCTGCCCCTGCGCAAGCTGGGCTGGATCAAGGACGGCGACCTGGATCTGCATCTGTAAGGGGAAAACATATCCCTGTAAGGAATCTGTTTCAATGTAGGGGCGGGCCTCTGTGCCCGCCCTTTTCCTATTTGTGCTCTGTCCCCTCCCCTTTGCTATTTGTGCTCTGTCCCCTCCCTTTTGCTCTGTCATTGCGAGCCGGTAACCGATGTCACCGGCTCGCACCATCGTTCAATCCGTAGGGCGGGACCTGTGTGTCCCGCCCTTTTTCTCTGCCCTCCCCCCGTCATTGCGAGCCGCGCAGCGGCGCGGCAATCCGTCTCCTCCCCCCCCCCGCAAAAAAGCGCTCCCTCCTGTTCGGAGGGAGCGCTTTTCATCTTTTCATCACGGATGGCATCTGCCGCAGGGCTCGTAGCCCATGGCGATCAGCTCATCCCGGGTACCGGTGAAGAAGCCCTTGTTGCTCTCGTTCATCTGTGCGACGGAGCTGCAGCCCCGATAGTGGAACTTTCCGGTGTTCAAATTGACGATGTATCTTACCTCCGGATCGTTTGCATCGGTCCACCTGCCCACGGGATCAGGCTCCGGCTCCGGCGCTGGTTCCGGTTCCGGCGCTGGTTCGGGCTCCGGCGCTGGTTCCGGTTCCGGCGATGAAACAGGTTCCGGCGGTGTCACAGGCTCCGCCGGTGCAACGGGTTCCGTGGGTGTCACAGGCTCCGCAGGCGTCACTGGCTTCGCAGGTTCCGCCGGTGCAGCAGGCTCCGCCGGCGCAACAGGCTCCGCTGGGTCCGCAGGCGCAGCGGGTTCTGTGGGTAAGGCCGAGCTCGAAGATGACCATGAGGGGGCAGGCGCAACGTGATAATGGCCCGATACAGTCGAGCCGCTCTCCTTCCCGCCCGCGTCCTCGGAAACGATCTCGCTGGAGCGTGAAAGGTCGGATCGGTCAGCGCGGGTGCTGTCACCCGAGCCGCCGCCCAGCTTCCCGATGGCATAGAGCGTCAGAATGATCGCGCCGGCGATCAGCCAGCCCTTCCTGCCGCGCTTTCTCTTTTGCGTATCATTTCTCATCAAGGCACCTCCCCGGGGTCAGAAACATGCACGGTGAATGGGTCTTTCCGCCCATTTTCTGCATTTTACCACAAAAGATCCGCCGATGCAACAGGCGATCCGTCTCTCTCCCCCGTCATTGCGGGGAAATCAGCGAAGCGCCGCCGCCGGCGGCGCGGCGATCCGCATTCCCCCGTTTGTACCACGGATTCCCACGGGCTGCTGACGCAGCCCTCGGAATGACAAGTTACGGTAGAACATCTGTCATTGCGAGCCGCGAAGCGTCGCGGCAATCCGTAACTCCCCCATCCTTTCCCCTCGTTTCCCTACGGATTCCCACGTCGGCCCTTTGGGCCTCCTCGGAATGACATGTGCGTCAGCCCGCCCCGTCCTCCCCCGCGCCAAAAAACTACCCAACGCCGCCTGTTTCTGGTATAATAGAAGCAGGGGGTGTTGAGATGGAAGAGTGGAAGAAGGATGCACGGCGAGAGCCGGTGATTACGGATCTGGATGCGTTGGTGCCAAAAGATCATCTGCTGCGCAAGATAGACAAGGTCATGGACTATGACTGGCTGTATGAACGCCTGGATCCATACTACTGCCATGACAACGGACGGCCGGGAACGGACCCCGTGGTGTTAATCAAGATGGTGCTGATACAGCATCTATACGGAATCAGCTCGCTGCGGCAGACATACCAGCGGATACAGGATACATTGTCGTATCGGTGGTTTCTGGGTTATGGACTGCTGGAGGAGATCCCGCATTTTGCAACGGTAAGCTATGCATTTTGCAAGCGCTTTCCGGCTGAGCTGACAGAGGAGATTTTTGCACATATTCTGAACAAAGCGCTGAATCTGCGAATGGTAGACCCGCAGATGGTGTTCATAGATGGAACGCATATCAAGGCGAACGCAAATAAGAAGAAATACCAAAAAGAGCGGGTGGCAAAAACAGCGAAGGTGTATGCCGAGCAATTGCGGGAAGAGGTAAACGCGGAGCGGGAGAAGCTGGGTAAGAAGCCGATAGAGGAGGAAGACGACGATGACCCACCACCCAGCGGTGGAACAACAGAACGAGCGGTTTCCAAAACAGACCCGGAGAGTGGGATGTTCGTAAAGGGGGAGCATGAGCGACAGTTTGCCTATGAGGCACACACAGCGTGTGACCGAAAAGGATTTGTGTTGGGCGTGGAGGTAACGGCAGGAAACGTACATGACAGCGTAGCGTGGGACGCTTTATATGGACAGGTAACGAAGAGATTTCCGAAAGTAGAATATGTCACGATGGACGCAGGATATAAGACGCCCTGGATAGCAAAGAAAACGGTGGATGACGGACGGATCCCCATTCTCCCCTACACGAATCACCATTACAAGGATGGTACGTACAAACCTTGGGAATACGAATATGACCCGAAAGAGGACAGCTTTATCTGCCCCCACGGCGGGATATTAAGGCACACGACAACAGACAAAGAGGGAAAGAGGACATACCGCAGCAACACAAAGCACTGTAAAGGGTGTCCGTTCAAAGCGATGTGCGGAGCCAACGAGAAGGGCCAGAAGCTTCTGACCACGCACATCTGGCAGGAGTATCTGGATCTTGTGGAGCAGCTGAGGAGGACGGAGCAAGGGAAAGAGATATACGCCAAGCGCAAAGAGACGATTGAACGTGTCTTTGCGGATGCAAAAGAAAAGCACGCGATGCGATATACACACCACCGAGGCCTGGCCCGAGTTACAAACTGGGTGAGGCTCAAATATGCTGCCATGAACCTGAAAAAGCTGGCAGAATGGAGCTGGAAAAGCTCCTTTTCCCCTCGCTTTTTCCACCGAATATTCGCAAGAACCCCCGTTTTCGCTGCTTGAAAACAGGGGGTTCTTTGACAAGCTGAGGCTCCGCATCCCGTGGGATGCGGAGCCATTTTTGGTATGTGTTAAGTTGGGTTTGCTCGAAACAGCTTACTTCTCGTCCTTGCCGGCAAAGAAGGAAGCGGCGCAGGCGGCCAGCTCAGTGAGCATCAGCATCCAGCCGTCGAAGGACATGACAACCTTCATGTCCATATCCGCCAAATTCTCATACTCCTCCAGGCCGGGAACGACGATCCATGCGATGATCACGATCAGCAGGCAGACAGCAGCGCAGGCAACGGGAACGAACTTACCGCCGGGGAACTTGGGGATCAGGTTCATGGAATAGCCCAGCAGGAACAGAGCGCCGATCCAGTTCAGGATGATCAGAATGATCTTGGCCCAGACAGCGCCACCTTCACCATCCACGCCGGAATAGCCAAAGGCCAAGGTATAGGAATCTTCAACATTGATGTGGAACACATGGGTCAGCGTCAGAACGAACGCCAGCACAAACAGCGCCACAGCGCAAAAGACAAGACCGTTGTTTTTCTTTTCCATAAAAATCTTCTCTCCTTCATAATGATATGTATTCCAAGAATACATCTATATCCTACTGCAGCGAGCCGTGTTTGTCAATCAAAAATTGCCGCCTTGCTTACAGGCCGGCCGGAGGGATCCGCGTGCCGCATCTCCCGCAGAAAACATCGCCATCCGGTACTTTTGCGCCGCAGGACGGGCAGACACGGGGCGCAGGCCTCCGGGTGCCGCAGTTGGTGCAGAAGGCATAGCTGTTGTCGCACACGGTGCCGCAATAGCTGCAGGTCCAGCTAACCGCGCGGACGGGAACCGTGGTATGGACAACGGGCTTATGAGTCGCCTTCTTCTTGCCGCCCACAGGCAGATACGTGCTCACATAGGCCAGCACAGACAGCGCCGCGCCCACAAAGGGCCAGTTCGTGATGTGGTAGGGCTCGTCGTCGGTGACGCCCACGAAGTTTGTCCCGTATCTACCCAGCTCCTCCTGAAATTCCGGCTCGTTCATCTTGTCCGCAAGGATGAGCGCCAGGACGCACAGGCTCGCCCAGACCACCACATTGAAGATGATGCCGCCTCTCATACCCCCGTGGATCGTCCACAGGGCGATCACGAAGGACAGGCCGGTGAGGAGCATCACAATCCACAGCACCACTTTCGCGGTGGCCAACCGATCGGTCAGATTCCTGGCAGTTTTTGTCCATTCGGAACCGGAGTCCTCGGCGTACCGGTCGAGCCACGCCTTTGCCATCCGGTAATTGACACTGACTTCAAACCCCAACTCATCCGGTGAGATCGCGCTGTCCTCCTCGGCCTTGGCCAGCCGCACGTAATCCTTGCCGGTCAGGTTCGTGTCTTCGTCCCGATGCTCGTCAAACCCTTCCTCGAGTTCCGACAGTATTTCCTTCCGCGCCTCCCGGACGGACATGTCGTTCTCCTCGGCATACTCCTCATAATATTCCTCCATCGTGTGCTCCCTCTCCACGCCGATCCACGGGAAGAACAGCATCGCAAAGCTGGCTGCCAGCAGGATCGCAGCAATGATCTTTTGGGCCGGGGTGATCCATTTCTTCATGTTCTTCTCTCCTTCCGATCCCGCCTGTCTTCTCGCCTCGATGGCAGGGAACTCCTGTATAGCAGTATAGACGATTGCATGTGTTCAAGCAAGCATCACGTGCATTCTGTCCGTTTTTTTGTCAGTTTTAACAGGAATATGTCGTTTTCTTTTGAGGATATCAACCCTTTTTCGGCTCTTGTGCCACGATCAGGGTGAAATATCCGGCGTTGTCAGGGATCTCCTCCACGCCGCGGTAGATCTTCTCCCCCTCCATGGTGCAGTTCTCCACAGCGCCTACGTTCCTTCCGCTGCGGCGCAGCAGCGCTTTGACTTCCGCCATGCGGCTGGCAGACTTCATCAAAACGCAGGTGCCGGGCAGTCCCGCCATCTCCTCTGCCCGGTGGGCAGCCGGCAGGATGTGGATGGGCTCATCCCATTCCGCCAGCGGATGATTCAGCCGTGCTGCCGCCGCGCAGAAGGAGGGCACACCGCTGATCAGCTCCACCTGATAGCCGTCCTCCTCCAGTATGTGCTGGAGATAGCTGAATGTGGAGTACACCGTGGGATCGCCCAGCGTGAGGAATACCACGTTCTCCCCTCTCTCCAGATAGGCCTCCAGCATCGCCGCGCCGCGGCGATGGGCCGCTTCCAGGGCTTTGCGATCCCGGCTCATGGGCATGAGGACGCCCACCAGTTCCTTGTCCTTAAGCTCCGGCACCGCCGCTCCGGCGATCCGGCAGGCCACAGACTCCGCTGCGTTCTCACCCGGCACGGCAATCACATTGTTCTCCCGGATCAGCCGGGCAGCCTTCAGCGTCATCAGTTCCGGATCACCGGGGCCGACACCCACGCCGTACACGATCCCTCTCATCTGTCAACTCTCCCCCCTGCCCCGGTGCGACGGGGCGTAAAATCCTATGTCATCAGTATAACATACTGTCGGATTTTCGCAAGATATTGCCGCACACAGGGAAACCCTCTTGTTTTTCGGATCGGGACGTGCTATACTTCAATCAATCAAAGTAAGGAGGTATATTCCATGAAAAAGTATCTGGCAGAAGCCATCGGCACCTGCATTCTGGTCACACTGGGCTGCGGCACCGCCATGCTGGTAGGCCCCAGCATTGAAAACGCCGGCGGTTACATCCTCACCGCTCTGGCCTTCGGTCTGGCCATCGTGGCCACGGCCTACTGCATCGGCAACGTCTCCGGCTGTCACGTCAATCCCGCCGTCTCCCTGGGCGTGCTGCTCACCGGCGGTATGAAGATTAAAGAGTTCGTGGGTTACGTGATCGCGCAGTGCATCGGCGCGCTGGGCGGCGCCGGCCTGTTGGCTGCTATTTTCTCCCTGGGCAGCGTGACGGACAAGACCGGCGGCTTCGGCACCAACGGCCTGGCCGGTGTGAACGGCAACGTCGTGGCCGGCCTGCTGGTAGAGGTTGTTCTCACCTTCATCTTTGTTCTCTGCATCCTCGGCGTGACCTCCAAGAAGGCCAAGCACGGCTCCTTCGGCGGTCTCATCATCGGTCTCACTCTTACCGGCGTGCACATTCTGGGCATCGGCCTGACGGGTACCTCTGTCAACCCTGCCCGCAGCCTCGGCCCCGCTATCGTGGCCGCTATTGCCGGCAATCCCGCTCCCCTGGCTGTGGTCTGGGTCTTCATCGTTGCTCCTCTGGTGGGCGCCGCTCTGGCAGCCTTTGTCTACAAACTGCTGGCAGACTGATTTCCTGCAAGCACAACAAGCAAAAAAGATCCGCACGGTTGTGCCGTGCGGATCTTTTTCCTGTTGTCTGCCCTTCTGCTTTGATCCAGAGTGAGCAACGCCCTTCTCCTATGCAGAAACGAAGCCGCTTATAGCCAAATGCCGTAGAGTCCACCGATATGCAGCCGAATTCACATCGGGGGAGATCGAGATTTCCAAGGCGAAGTGTTTTGCACCTGGAACAACAGCAAGCGGATTTACCGCCAGGTAAGCAGCACCATCAAATCGCTGACGCCGCGCCAGGTGGCGGATCTCCTGGGCCACAGCACCTCCCAGATCACGGAGATGTACTACGTGAAGCGGGATAACAGTAGGCTGGTGGGAGCAACGGATGAGTTTGAGCTATAGAGGTGCGAAATAATATCCGTAGTTGGAAACAATGAAACGCGCCCTCTTTCATCGTCATCGCTTACTTCCCTTTACAGCTTTCCTCACATGACCGTCCACATCATTAGCCATGTGCTCAGTTGCAATACCGTTCTCCTTTGCATGATACACAGCCATAACCCGTAGTTTTGGGTTGCTCGAAGCAGACAGGAGAGAAAAAAGCTCCTCTGCTTTTGTTGCCCCATATCCACGGATCAGTACTTTAGAAATGATTTCCTGTGAAATAGATGTACAGGCAACCTTCCATAGTGATTTCAAGTATTGATAATTGTCATCGCTAATGCTTAAGGCGGCTAACGCGTAAAATTCGTCATCTAGGGACCTGTAATGAGCATAGACCGCAGCTTTGAGTTTCTCTTCTGAACATGCAACTTGATAGTACATGATATTGTGAAGCGCTGCTCTCACAAAATTGAGATCTTCCGAACTGAGCTGTTCATCCAAATACCATTGCAGTGATGCTGTGCGGGGATTTCGGAAAATAACTTGAAAGGCATACAGACGTCGAAAATAGTCTTTCGATATTAGAAAAGCAGATAGTGCAGAATACGCCCGTTCTTCTGGCCTATATGACAGCGCTTCACATGCGAGGCAGAAGATAGTCATGTCTTGTGATCCCAGCATTTGAATCAGGATTTCCGTTTCCAACTCATATGGTATGCGCTGGCCGTTTACTATTTCCTTTCGATTCACTTCTGTACCTTCTTTCTTCGGCAATGCCGTATTTCCAATTGCAAATTTAACAGTGCAATATATCAGAGTGATAGTAAAAAGTCAATAGAAATAACCCCGAAGTTGATGCTTTTTTGATGCTGCAGCAGACGGAAACGTTCCAAACAGACGTCACCGGATAGCACGATTGATGCTCCTTTGCAGCTGCGCCAGAGCATCAATAAACCGCGTGCCGTGATAATTGGCTCCAAAAAGTTGCAAAAAACACCCGATTTCATACGAAATCGGGTGTTTTCTTGGCAGGGGCAGAAAGATTCGAACTCTCGACACGCGGTTTTGGAGACCGCTGCTCTACCAGCTGAGCTATACCCCTATATGTGGGTCTTACTGTCTATGTAAGCCCTATTTGAATCGCAGCCATGCTGCGTAGCTTTTGGTGGGCCTTCGGGGACTCGAACCCGGGACCGGACGGTTATGAGCCGTCTGCTCTAACCAACTGAGCTAAAGGCCCAAGTCTCTCGATAAAAGAAATGTGCCGCCACCTTTGGAGTGGCGGCACACCCTTTTTCTGGCGCCTTCTGTAGGGCTCGAACCTACAGCCCTGCGGTTAACAGCCGCATGCTCTACCATTGAGCTAAGAAGGCGTGTTGGCGCTACCTATTTTTCCGGGCCGTCTCCAGCCAAGTATCGTGGGCAGAAGCGAGCTTAACTTCCGTGTTCGGGATGGGAACGGGTGGACCCTCGCCCTAATCAGCACCAACTATTTGCATCCGCTCTCGCGGTCACAAACTGTATTATACGGTTTTGCCTGTGCCTTGTCAAGCACTTCTATTGTCAAGAGCTGCCGCTCTTTTATAACCGTGGTGACCCGTACCGGATTCGAACCGATGTTAAAGGCGTGAGAGGCCTCTGTCTTAACCACTTGACCAACGGGCCGCCTGTTTATCTTAAACAGCTTTCGCTGATAAGATCTGGTACACCATCAGGGACTCGAACCCTGGACACCCTGATTAAGAGTCAGGTGCTC
>CAMVRT010000028.1 GCA_947169975.1 uncultured Oscillospiraceae bacterium | reverse complement strand
TGGTTTTGACGGAAAAATGGGGCCGCTGCAAAACCCTCGTTTTGCAACGGCCCCATTTTTTGTTTTGTGTCGCTCTTGGCGCTTACTTGCCCGCCTTGATGCTCACCACCGCGCTGAAGGCGGAGTTGGCCTCGCTGTTCTCCGCCACGGCCACGACCTTGTAGTAATAGGTCTTGCCCTTCTCAACATTGCTGTTGATAAAGGTCAACTTGTCGGTGGTGTAATACAGGGTAAACTCGCCGTTCTGGGAGGCGGCACGATAGATACGGTAGCGAACGGCACCGTCCACCGCGTTCCAGATCAGCTTGGGATTGCCGCCGCCGCTGAGGGTGATGGAAACCTCCGGACGGGGCAGATCGCAGGTCAGCGTCCGAATCTCGCTGTAGGCGGAATTGGCCTCGACATTGGCGGCCACGGCCATGACCTTGTAATAGTAGGTCTTGCCCGCCTTGCCGCCGGTGTGGATGAAGCTCAAATCGGTGGTGGTGGTCAGGAGGGTGAACTCGCCGTCGGGCTCGAACGCACGGTAGACCCGGTATTTCACCGCGCCGTCGATGGCTTTCCATGTCAGCTTGTTCTTGCCGGTGACGGCGTCGTGGCCGCGGCTGACCACGGGCTGGGGCAGGTCACAGGTGCGAGCCTTTGCCTCGCTCATGGCGCCGACTCTGTCGCTGTAGACGGCGGCGACCCTGTAGGAATAGGTCTTGCCTGCCTTGCCGCCGGTGTGGGTGAAGCTCAACTCCGTCGTGTTCTGAAGCAGGGAGAACTCCCCGTCGGCGCTGAAGGCACGGTAGACGTTGTAGCTCTCCGCCCCGTCCACCGCCGTCCAGGTGAGCTTGGTCTTGCCGGTGGAGGCCACGCCGGTCAGAGTCAGAACAGGGGCGGGATCCACAGCACCGCAGCGGGTGCAGATGCCGTCCACGAAGTCGTGGCCCAGGGCAGGAATCTCCTCGCGCTCCTTGAGGCCGCACTGCTGGCAGACGCGGCAGCGGACGCCGGGCTCGGTGCAGGTGGGCTCGGTCTCCACGGTCCAGTCGCCGAAGACGTGCTCATCACAGGCGGAGATGGCGTTGGGATCGGTGGTGAACCAGAGGGAACCCTCCTGGGCGGAATAGAGCGTAATGGGCTGATAGGCGCCGGCCAGATAGCCGCGGAACACGCCGGCGGTGGGGTTGAACTGCAGCGTTCTGGTGGGGAAGCCCACGTTGGTCATGACCGGCGAGCCGTTCGCCACGGACAGCCGCCAATGGGTGGCACCGTCGGTGGCAGCGGTCTTGGTGCTCAAGCTGTTGGAGTTGGTGGTAACGGCCAGATAACGGTCCTCGCCCTTCATCTTCACGGTGTAGCTGCCGGGATAGGCGCCGGTGGCGTCGGGAGCGATGACGAAGACCAGCTCGTCAGGCACCAGGCTTAAATAATAGTCGATGGAGATGATGGGTGTGTCATCAATGGCCGTGACGGCCTTGGAGGTGCCCATATAGGAGGCGGTTGAGCCCTCCGGGAGGGTGGCATTGAGGAGCTTGCTCCCGTTGTAGGTGATCAGATACTCGCCGGCCCAATCCTCGGGCGCGGCGGACAGCTTTAGGAACTGGCCCTCCGCCCCTTCCCCGTCGGTGAAGTAGCCGTACAGGGCGTAGAAGGTGAGGTCGGGATCCGTCAGCTTCAGGGTCTCGCCGGCGGAAAGGAACGTGGGAGCCTCGCTGCTCTCGCCGTCCAACGGCTCCGTGGTCCAGCCCAGGAAGTGGAAGTCGATGGCGTTGTTGAGAGGCGCACCCTGGGGCGAGGGCAGGGTGATCACGTCGTCGATATAGCCGGAGATCGTCCCGCAGGTCACGCCCTCGGGCACGGAGAAGTTCACCTGGGCGGGCGTTCTGGCGGCGAAGTTGATCTGCACGGTGCAGTCGGTCTCAGCCTGCACCTTGAAGGTGTTGCCGCTCTGGGTCACGGTGGCGGTGCCGGACGTCACCTCGTAGCCGGCGATGTAGTAGCCGGTGGCGGGAGTGGCGGTGATGGTTCTTCCGGAGAGGGACACGGTGCCCCAGGCAGTGTTGTTGCTCAGGGCCGTGATCTCATACTGGGCGAACAGCGTCCAGGTGGAGTAGACCTCCTGCGCCTTATCCACGTTTCCGTGGCCGGGGTATGCGTCTTCAGAAGAGACTACGATAGGATAAGCGGGATAATCGGACGTATAGGGATCCTTGATGCCCACCTTCTGCTTCATATAGGCGATGGCGGTCTTGACGTCCTCTCCCGCCTTCATTTTCTCCCAGAAATACTCCTCCCACTTATAGTCGCCGGTGAAGGTAACGGACTGTGAGTAGCCGTAGGCCACCTCCAGGCCCTTGGCGCGGAGCGGGGCATGGAGCCCGTCGGTGGCCATGCCCAGGCAGATAGCCGCCCACAGAAGGCCATTGGGGGAATCCTGTGTCATGTGGTTGGCGATGGCGGTGCCGTCCACGCAGTAGTACTTCATGGAGCCGTAGCTGCCGGCGTAATAGGCGTGCTTATAAGTGCTGTAGGGGCCCTGCACGGTGACCTGGTCCGCCGCGGTGATGCCGGTGCCGGACTGCAGAAGGAGGTAGGACGTGTTGGCCTGTGATGTATAGTCGCTGCCGTTGGCGTAGTCAGTGTCGCCATGGGAGTCGAAGATCACCACGCCGCAGGTCTCAAAGGCGTTGGCAATGCTATCGATGGTGGCGCTGGTGGTCAGATACGTGGTGCTGGTGCCGCCGGTGGCCTGGGCGATGCTCTGGCCCTCGTCAGCATACTGCGTGGTGAAGCTGGAGTCGATGCCGTAATAGGGCTGGAACACCGCCACGTCGATACTGCCGGGCCATCCGCCGCGGGTGGCGTAGGACACGGTTTCGACGCCGCTGTACGCCTCAGGATCGGCGTCGGGGATGGCGGTCTCCGCCACGCGGGCGCGAAGCCTGGGGGAATAGCCGCAGCCCTGACCGTCCACTGTGTCCCAGAACAGCACGTCGCCGTTCCGGATCAGGCTGCCGGGGACGTAGTCGGCGGAGGCCTCCACCGCGGCGGCGATCTGATCCACCGCGCCCTCGTAAGCGCGGGTCCTGGTTTCCAAATCCACCGTACCTTTGCTCTTGACCGCGTTGGCCTCAATCGCTGCGATCTGATCCCAGATGTCGGCCCCAGCCTCCGTGCTTCCCGCCGCAAAGGCGGTGGGAACCAGCAGAAGTGTCATGACAAGGGCCAGAAGCAGGGCAAACCATCTTTTCATTCTTGTTACCTCCCGGTTTAGATTCTCACGCTGAAAATATACTGGGGTATTATATCATATCAGCACGCGGCATTGCAATTCCTTTATTTCGTTATTGGAGTAAATTATGGGGCTCACGGCGCGCCTCATTCGTCGTACTCTCCGTACTCGCACCCGGCATTTTCCACGTGGATGCGATCCACCAGCTGGCCGTTGTGGTAGAGCTGCACCGTGCCCCGGCCGTTGCCGCCGTTCCACAGGCGGTTGTGGCGCTTCTCGCCGTTGGGGGCCTCGTAGTTCACCAGCAGCATGTCCGACTTCTCGCAGGTGAGGTCCGTCACCATACGGTCGTGGCGGTTGGTCTGCTCCACGTGCCAGACGATCTGGGTGTCCGTCTCCCGGCAGTCGAATTCCGTGTGGGTGTGGGTCCAGACCTTGGAGAAGTTGAACTCGTAGGGCGTTCCCTCGTACCAGAAGGCGGAGAGCAGCTTCCGGGGCAGGGCAAGATGGCCTACCTTGGGCCGTCCGCCGCCAATGTCAAAGACGCTGTCGTTGAGCTTCTTGCCCGTCAGCTCGCTGGTAAGGTTGCAGGAGCTGATCCATACCCAGGGGGAGGTGAAATCCTTTCCCCAGTTCTTGTCGGCGTAGCCGTAGGAGGTCTCCGGCGTCATCGCGTAGGGCTGACCGTTCCAGATCACGGTGCCGGAATAGGCGGACTTCATGCCCTCGGCGTGCCAGAACATCTCAAAGGCCTGCGCGTCACGCATGGGCTTGTCGGCGCCGTAGCCCACGTTGAAGGCGATCTGCTTATCGATCTGTAAATCCCACGTCATGGAGCCGCTCTCACACATCCACTCCGGGTGGGCGGCGGCCTCCTCCGGCGTGATGTTTACGGATCCGTGGGTCTCCGTCTCCGTCACGAAGCAGTCGGCGGCGGAAACGACAAATGGTACGCCCCACTCCACTTTCGTCTTGTTCCAGCCGAAAAAACGGTGGAGCTGGGCGGCATCCTTACCCCAGGAGCCGGCCTTGACCATGAGATAGGAGGGCTGCACACCCTTTTCCCGGTTCTCCGGCAGCTGGCCGAACACCGGTTTTTCGCCGCCCAGGGCGGGGTTGCACAGGAAGAACTCGATGAAAAACGCCTTCTCCTCCCCCGTGACCGCGTGGTTGCCCGTGAAGGAATGCCACCACCAGTCATAGCCGCAGTGGGCCTGCTGGCCGAAAAGCTGACAGGCGTCGCGGGAAATATCGTGTTTGTTGAACGTCATTTGGTTTTCGCCTCTTTACTTTATTTCTCCCCGGTATCGTACCACAAACCGCCCGTTCTGACAAGTTAAAAGGCCCCTCCGGCGGGAGGGGCCTTTTG
Source organism: uncultured Oscillospiraceae bacterium (assembly GCA_947169975.1). Classification (GTDB taxonomy): domain Bacteria; phylum Bacillota; class Clostridia; order Oscillospirales; family Oscillospiraceae; genus Vescimonas. Next base: position 11,331 of record CAMVRT010000028.1, on the reverse strand, counting down.
TGTATGCTTCTGTCAGATGCGGATGGCCAGGTTGTAGGCGGCCTTGGTGGCCTGCCACATGTTGCCGGGGCGCTGGGTGTTGTAGCTGTCGCCGATGTTGTGGACCTCGGGGGCCACGTGCTCCATCTGAGCGGACAGGAAGGGCCGGTCGTCGCCCTTGTTGCCGATGGCCAGCACCACCAGGTCGGCGTCCAGCTGCTCGATCATCTCCTCGTTGGTCAGCTTGGGAGCCAGGGGGTTCTCCACGTTCTTGGGGATGATGGGCGTCCAGGTGCAGTAGGGATCGGGCACGGCCTTGCTGCGGTTCCGGGCAATGACCACGTGGCCGTCCTCAAACCGGGTGACACGGGCGCAGTTGATGAGCTTGCCGCCGTCGGCCTCGAAGTAGTGGATCAGATGGCCGCGGTTGGCGGTGCAGGCGCCGTCCTCAAAGTACTGCAGCATCTCCACGCAGGTGACTTCCCGCTGCTTCTCGGTGGCCAGCCAGTAGGCCGTCTCCAGGCCAACGGCGCCGCCGCCCACGACGACGATCTTCCTGTCGGTCTCGGCCAGCTCCTCCGGGTGGGTCAGCAGATAGGTGGCCTCCACGTGGCGCATGGTGTCGATGCCGGGGAAGTTGGGCTGGCCCTCGCGGGAGCCGTTGGCGAAGACCACGGCGTCGTAGCCGCCGGCCTTGAGCATTTCGTTGTCGGCGGCGGTGTTCAGATGCACCGTAACGCCGGGGGTCTTTTCCGTCTGGGCGATGAGCCACTCCATGTAGTTGTGAAGATCGTACTTGCTCAGCGGTGCGCCGGCGGCGTGCATCTTGCCGCCCATTTTGTCGCTCTTTTCAAAGACCTCCACCGTGTGGCCGCGGCGGGCGGCGGTGATGGCAAAGTTCAGTCCGGCACAGCCGGCGCCGATGACGGCGATGCGCTTTTTCGCCTCGGCAGGAGCGGGCACGGCGGGCAGCAGCTCCTCAAAACCGGTGCGGGGATTGACGGCGCACTGGGGGTGTCCGCCCTCCACGAACTCGTTGACGCAGCCCTCCTGGCAGCCGATGCAGGGGCGGATCTCCTCCACCTTGCCGGCGTAAGCCTTGTTGCACCAGTCGGGGTCGGCCAGCACGGGGCGGCCCAGCATGATCATGTCGGCCTTGCCGTCTCGCAGAGCCTGTTCGGCAAGATCGGGATAGCCCAGCTTGCCCACCGCCACGATGGGGATCTCCACCCCGGCGTTGGACTTGATGTTCCGGGCGGCGAAATACTCCTTGGCCACCTTGGACACGTCCAGGAAGCAGCCGGCGGGCATCCCCGCAGGGGGATGGGGCAGCCACCAGTTGTCATAGCAGCCCAGGTCCACGTCGAACATATCCACGCCGGCCTTGACCAGATTCTCCATGTAATCCAGGGTATCGGCGATGGAGCGGCCGTTCTTGAAGTTCTTCAGGCTCTTGACGGTGTTCATCCGCTCGCCGTAGGTCTCCTCCAGCGCAAGACTCAGATCGATGCGGTACATGATGGGGAAATCGGGGCCGGCCTTCTGGCGGATCTTTTTGATAAGGTCGATGCCGAAGCGCTGCCAGTCCTTGTACTTGCCCAGCTTGCGGCGGTTGAAGGCGGGGCTGGTCATCTGATCCAGCAGATAGCCCTCGTGGCCGTGAAGGTACACGCCGTCCAGGCCCATGACCTTGGCGTCCATGGCGGCCTGGCCCGCATTGGCGATGATCTTGTTGCACTCCAGATCCGTCAGCGGACGGCAGGGCACATCTGGCAGGTAGAAGTTGGGGTTCAGGGAGGCGGATACCGGCAGCTGGAACTTGGTCAGCAGGCACTGGGGATTGCCCACACGGCCCAGGCCGGGGGTCAGCTGGATAAAGATGCGGCTGCCCCGGGCGTGGACGCCCTGAGCCAGATCGCGCCAGCCCATGAAATTGGTGCGGGTGCCGTCAATGCGGGGGAAGTAGGAGTAGTTGCCCTTCTCCGTAACGGAGGAGTCGATATGGTGGCTGATGGGTACCAGGCCGGTGGTCAGCAGACCGATGCCGCCCTCGGCGCGAGCGAAGAAGTACTGAAGCATCTTGTCATTGGGACGGCCGGTCTCCTCGGCCATCTGGCAGTTGCCCATGGGTGCCATGACCAGACGGTTCTTCACCGTCAGCTTGTTGATCTGAATGGGGGAAAACATGGCGGTGTAGGGATAGAGCTCCTTGGTCATCCGCCCTGTGCCGCCGGCGCGGTTCTCACAGTCGGTGCGCACCCAGTTGCCGTAGCTGTTTACCAGCTGCTGAATCAAAACGTCTTTTTTCAAGAGAATGCCCCTCACTTTCCTGTTGGTCTGCGACACATTCGCGCTTCACCAGTTTCAGCATACCACAGATTACGAGCAGAATCAACAAATAATCCGGTTGTTCCGCAACAATTTCATTGCATGTTGCCCGGTTTCGTGATAAAATTATTGTGTATATTTGTGGGCTTCCCCATCCCCCTGCCGGGGATCCCACGGAAAGGCAGGAATCCCCTTTGGATCGCAACACCAAGATCATTGCCGTGGCCGGCAAGGGCGGCGTGGGCAAGACCAGCATCTCCTCCGCCTTCGTGCGGCTGCTGACGGAGGCCTATCCCAACGCACGCATCCTGGCCATCGACGCCGACCCCGCCGTGGGCCTCTCCACCGCCCTGGGCGTGGAGGTCACCGAGACGCTGGACGACATCCGCAAAAGCATCGTGGCCTCGGTGGAGGACGGCGCTCCCCGTGAGGCTATCGAGCTGTTGAGCGAGGCCCGCTACCGCATCTTCGACACCATGGTGGAGCAGCAGCGGTTCTCTTTTCTGGCCATCGGACGGCCGGAGAGCGCCGGCTGCTACTGCAAGGTGAACGCCTACCTCAAGGAGGTCATCAACCTCCTCAGCCGCGACTTTGACTACGTGGTCATCGACGGCGAGGCGGGCATCGAGCAGATCAACCGCCGGGTGATGGAGAAGGTGACCCATCTGGTGCTGATCACCGATCCCAGCCGCAAGGGCACCCAGGTCATCTCCACCATCAAAAAGGTGGCCGACGAGCTGGTGATGTACGACCGCTGCGGCGCCATCGTCAACCGGGTCACAGACGAGAGCCTCATCCCCTATATCCACGTGGAGGGCGTGGACGTGCTGGCGGTGATCCCCGGAGACAGCGCCCACGCCGCCAATGATATCCAGGGCCGCAGCGTCTTTGACCTGCCGGCGGACAGCCCCGTCATGACCGGCGCCAGAGAGGCGCTGGTGAAGCTTGGGATTCTGGCATAATTGTATAAGCAAATCAATTCATATATCACGGCAACACAACACAACGAGAGAGAGGTGTCGTTTCTTTGAGAGATCTGAAGCATTTGATCTACTTCGAAAATCTGCTGGACAACGCCGACAACGAGCTGGTGGAGCAGGCAAAGGCGGAGGGCAAGCTGGCCATCGGCTACACCTGCTTCCACATCCCGGAGGTGCTGCTGAACGTGCCGGGCTGCTTCTCCGTCCGGCTCCGCGCCCCCCGCACCGGTTCCATCGACATCGCCACCTACTACATGTCCAACTACACCTGCGAGTTCGCCCGCAGTCTGGTGGAGCGGGGCATCGAGGGCGGCTTCAACTTCCTGGACGGGCTGGCCGGTGTGGACGCCTGCTCCATGATGAACCGGTTCTATGAGCACTTCGAGCTGCTGAAAATGAACGAGAAGCCCAACTTCTTCGTCACCCACACCGACATGCCCTACAAGGTAGAGGATTACTCCGTCCGCCACTACGTCAAGCAAATGCGCGTCCGCCTGCTGGACGTGATGACGAAGAACTACGGGGTGGACACCTCCGACGAGGCCATCCGCAAGGCGGTGGCCGAGCACAACGAGGTCTGCCGCATCATCACCGAGATCGGCCAGATGCGCAAGGCGGAGAACCCCGTCATCACCGGCTATGAGTTCCACGTGCTGAATCTGGTGAGCTACACCTGCCCCAAGCATCTCATCCTCCCCTATCTGCGGGAGACGCTGGAGGAGCTGAAGGAGCGCAAACCCGATCCCAAGCCCTGGTACCGGGCCCGTGTGGCCATGGTAGGCAGTGAGATCGACGATCCCAGTCTCACCAAGATGCTGGAGGACTGCGGCGCCATGGTGGTGGTGGACCGCTACTGCTACGGCTCAACCCCCGGCAGGGAGGTCATCGAGCTCAACGACGACGAGCCCGCTCTGGAGCAGATCTGCCGCCACTATATGAAGGTCAGCGAGTGCGCCCGCTACATCGCCGACGAGAAGGTGCAGCAGCGCCGCGACACCGCCGACCGTCTGGCACGGGAGTACAATGCCGACGGCATCATCTATGAGCAGATGAAGTTCTGCGACTTCTGGGGCTTTGAGCGCGCCCTGGTCAGTCACATCATGTCTACCGAAATGGGCTGGCCCGTGCTGTCCATCGACCGCCCCTACAACGCCAAATCCTCCGGTCAGCTCCGCACCCGCTTCCAGGCCTTTGTGGAGTCGCTGGAGATCAAGCGCATCCAAAAGAACGGAGGGAAGAACTGATGGGCAAGATCAAGTATCCCAATCCCCGCTTCTTCCGTGCCAAGACCAACATGGACTGGAAGGCACAGGGAGAAAACCTCAAGGAGATCGGCGGCATTGTCGGTCAGATGATCAAGGAGACCGACTGGAAGGCCTTTTTCGGCAAGCAGAAGGACAACGTGAAGGCCAACGCAAGGCGGCTTCGCGAGGAGTTCGAGGCCGTGAAAGCCATGACTCCGGCTGAGCGCAAGGATCTGTTGCTCAACGGCGAGAAGCATCTCGGCAAGCTGTACCGCAGCGGCGCCATGGCCACGGTGCGCCGGGAGTGGCGCGGCGTGAAGGATACCGCCGTAGACTTCGGCGAATGGCTGAAGATGTGGGGCATGCTGCTGGGCACCTTCTCCAAGGACCTGGTCCCCGCCCTGAACGCCACCCTCTGGTACCGCTGGATGATCTCCTATATGTGCTGCGTGGGCTTTATGGACAAGAACACCATGGGCCAGCGGGGCACGGCTCTGAAGATGAGCCACCTGATGATCTACGACATCTTCCGCTATGTGGCGGAGAACCTGGTGTTCCTGGCCAAGTGCGACAAGAAGAACGGCAACAGCGAGGAGCTGAACAAGAAGGTGGTCCTCTTCGACGAGATGACCATGGGCCAGATCATGGCCGGCTTCCCCGACCTGCTGGGCATCCCCTATCAGCTGATGCCGGTGTTCCTGGTCAGCGAGATCGACCAGCTCACCTGCGTTCCCTATATTGACGCGGTGGAGTCCTTCGGCCTGCCGGCGGACACCTGTCCCGTGCCCTCCTCCGAGTGCGGCGCACTGGTTATCGACGCTCTGCCTCACATGGGCAGCTGCTTCATCTCCAGCTCCATGCCCTGCGACGGCTCCACCATGGCCTCCAGCTATATGTCCCGCCGCTTCCCCGACCTGCCCGTGTTCCACCTGACCTTCCCCGTGCGCTACGAGTACGAGGAGACGGTGGAGGACGCCACCGAGGATATCAAGGCCTGCATCAAATTCGTGGAGGAGCAGACCGGCGCCAAGTGGAACTGGGATCACTACTTCGCCACCATGAAGCGGTTTAACGAGGAGACCGGCTACGAGCTGGAGAAGTGGGAGGTCAACAAGACCAACTATCCCCAGATCATCGGCCCCTGCTATGAGCTGTTCCGCAAGTGGAACTATGAAATGGACGGCGGCGCCGATCCCCGCACCATCAAGACCTTCAAGAAGGTCAACAAGCTGATGCTCCAGGCCTATGAGCGCCGGGAGGAGGCGTGGCCCGGCAAGATGAAGTACCGCGGCATCGTCTGGTCCTGCCCCGCCCACTACTACGCCAACTTCTCCAACTGGCTGGCCAACTGCTGGGGCATCGACATTCTGGTGGAGATGGAGTCCCTGAACTTCACCAAGCCCATGGAGACCGAGGACAAGGAGAAGGCCCTGCAGGATCTGGCCCGGCTGTACGAGCGCATGGTCATGCGCCGCCACACCAACGGCGGCTACCACAACGTGGTGGATGAGCTGTGGCGTCAGGTGGAGGCCTGGCGGGCGGAGATCATCATCATGTACCAGAACGTGGCCTGCAAGAACATGGCCACGCTCCAGGGCATTCTGGATGAGCAGGCCCGGGACAAGGGCTACCACATGATCTGGATCGAGCACGATCTGATGGATCCCCGCACCGTGTCCCGCAAGACCATGCGCGGCAAGGTCAACGAGTATATGCGCACCGTCATGAAGGCCGAGCCGGTGGATCCCACCCTCTGCGACTTCGACGACGAATCCTGTATGTAAAAAGTCTTCGGAAAGCTTGCAAAATATCAAAAATCATAACATTTAAGGAGAAAACAGATTATGAAATACTTTGGCGGTTGTGACGTGGGCTCCACCTATACCAAGGCGGTCATTCTGGATGAAAACGGCAAGATCTGTGCCGATACCACCATCCGCAGCAAGATCAACTCCGAGACCTCGGCCAAGATTGCCATGGAAGAGGTTTTGAACAAGGTCGGTTTGAAGAGCTCCCAGGAGCTGGAGTATCTGATCGGCACCGGCTATGGCCGCAACAAGGTTCCCTTTGCCGATGAGAACATCTCCGAGATCTCCTGCCACGCCATGGGTGTGCACGTCACCGATCCCACCGTGAAGGCCATCATCGACATCGGCGGACAGGACGTGAAGGGCATCAGCATCGACACCGACGGCACCGTCAAGAACTTCGCCATGAACGACAAGTGCGCCGCCGGTACCGGCCGCTTCTATGAGGCCATGGCCCGTTCCTTTGAGATGACCCTGCCCGAGTTCAGCAACCTGAGCCTGACGGCCAAGAACGTCATCCCCATCACCGCCCAGTGCACCGTGTTCGCCGAGAGCGAGGTCATCACTCTGGTGGGCGAGGGCAAGCCCATGGACGAGATCGCCGCCGGCATCCAGATGGCCGTGGCCAAGCGCTGCTTCGTCATGAGCAAGAAGGCCGGCGCCACCGACGCCATCACCCTCACCGGCGGCTGCGCCAAGAATGCCGGTCTGAAGCAGGCCATCGAGCGGGTGCTGAAGCTGAAGGTCATCGACCTGAAGACCGATCCCCAGCTGATGGGCGCTCTGGGCGCCGCCGAGTACGCCCGCCAGAAGGGCATGGCGAGATAATTCATCAAAAATCTGCTGATTTTTGACGAGAGGGCATGCGGCCTGCTGCAGCGCACAGCTAACGCATAAGTTCGCCCAACCAAATCAAAGATTTGGGGGCTCACTTATCGCTTGCGTGAGACGCTCGCACGTTTGCAGGCCGAGCGGTATTTTTCGCCACGTACACGCCGCGGCGAAAAATGATTGCATTGGATTCGCGGCGTGCGCGCCGCGAATGGATGCGTGTTACTCTGTATACCGGGAGGTACACATATGGGCAAAGTGTTTAAGGTCATTCTGAAGATCGCTGCATTTCTGGCGGCGGTAGTCGGCGTTCTGTTCGCGGTCTATTTCTGGAATCTGGATCAGAAGCTGCTGGGCTGGGCCTACGTGCAGGTCAACAAGATCTTTGACCGCAAGCAGACGGATATCAAGTTCTGATATGGAGCTGTACAATTCTGTGATCCGGCAGGCGGAGGGGCTGGGCGGCTCCTCCGTTCCCCGGCGCTATGGCTACGATCCGGGCCGGGCGTGGCCGGACAGCGGCGAGTTCGAGCTGGTGATGCTGCGGGACGCCGCCTATGAGCTGGGCGGCGGCAGCCGCGCCGCCGTCAACTTTACCTGCGTCACCACCAGCCCGGCGCTGGTGGAGCGGGACGAGATCGTGGTCTACGGCCCCGATCTGGGCCAGCTGAAGGCGGACAGCGACTATGTCCGCGTCACCCTGCTGCGGGTGGGCGACATTGAGAGCGATGATGCGGACGACACGGAGCAGGCCTTCCGGGCCATCCAGAACATGGATTTCGTGAAATACCGGGTCTTCCCCAAGGGCTACATGATCCGCACCTCCGCCGAGTCCAACCGGGAGCAGGTGCGCGTCAGCAAGGAGGCCGTCCGCAAGGGCGTCAGCTTTGAGCGCATCGGCGACGACTTCATCCGCCAGTACAAGAAGGACCCCAACGTGCTGGCGGTGAAGCTGATCTTCATCACCGCCCCGGACGGCGACTACACCGGCGCCAAGAAGTGCGCCAAAACCGCCCACGACATCACCATGTCCCTCACCAAGATCCTGGAGGGCATGCCCACCGACTGCGGCTCCTGCTCCCTCAAGCCCATCTGCGACGAGGTAGAGGGCATGAAGGAGCTCCACTTCGGCAAGGAGAAGCACACCACGGAATAAAACCAGCAAAAAAGAAGCACCCCGCGGGGTGCTTCTTTTTTGCGCATTTTCACTTCCACAGAGAGCACAGCAGGTCGGTGTAGCCGCTGGGGTCGTCGATGGGCAATCCCGCAATCAGCAGGGCCTGGTTGTAGAGGATCCGGGCGTACTTCTTCGCCCGCTCCGGGTCCACGATGCGGGTGGTCTCGAAGGTGACAAACGCAGGGTGATCCACGTTGATCTCCAGAATCCGCTGTGCCTTCATGCCCAGCTCCGGCTGCACGGCGGTAAAGTACTTTTCCATTTCAAAGGTGATGCCCTGGCCGCTGGAGAGGCACACCGGATGGGTCTTCAGGCGGGTGGAGGCCTTTACCTCCGTCACCTTGTCGCCCAGCGCCTCCTTGATGAAGTCAAAGTCCTCCTTGTAGGCCTCGGTCTCATCCTTCTTCTCCTCCCCGGGCAGCTCCAGATCGCCGTCCACAGCGGAGCGGAAGGGCTTGTCCTTGTAGCTGCGGAACATGTCGGCGATGAACTCGTCGGCCCGGTCGGTGAAGTACAGGATCTCCATGTCGTGGTCCTTCAAAAGCTCCGTCTGGGGCATGCGGTCGATGGCGTCTACGCTGTCGCCGGGGACAAAGTAGATGTACTTCTGGTCCTCCTTCATGCGCTCCACGTACTCACCCAGCGTCACCATCTTCTTCTCACTGGAGGAGTAGAACAGCAGCAGGTCCTGGAGCTGGTCCTTCTTGGCGCCGTAGTTGTCGATGGCGCAGAGCTTCAGCTGGCGGCCGAAGTTCTTGTAGAACTTCTCGTACTCCTCCCGCTCGTCCTTCAGCATCCGCTCCAGCTCGGCCTTGATCTTCTTCGAGAGATTGCCGGAGATGATCTTCAGCTGGCGGTCGTGCTGCAGCAGCTCGCGGCTGATGTTCAGGCTCAGATCCGGTGACTCCACCACGCCGCGGACGAAGTTGAACTCCTCCGGCAGCAGATCGGCGCACTTGTCCATGATCATGACGCCGGCGCTGTAGAGCTGCAGGCCCGGCTGGAACTCGTCGGTGCCGTACATACCCGGGGTCTTGGAGGGGATGAACAGCAGGGCCTTATAGGTCACGGCGCCCTCGGCGCTGACGGCGATCACCGACTGGGGCGGGGCCATCTCATTGAACCGCTCCTGATAGAACTTGTCGTACTCCTCCTTGGATACCTCGCTCTTCTTCCGCTGCCACAGGGGCACCATGGAGTTGAGCGTCTCGTACTCAAAGACCTCCTCGTACTCCGGCTTGTCGTCGGGGGTGCCCTCCTTCTTCACCGGGTGGGGCATCAGCATCCGGATGGGGAAGCGGATATAGTCGCTGTACTTCTTCACCAGCTTGTAGAGGGGGTACTCCCGCAGATACTGGCTGTACTCGTCCTTCTCCTCCCCGTCCTCCTTGATGTGCATGATGACGTCGGTGCCCACGCTCTCCTTGTCGCAAGGCTCCACGGTGTAGCCGTCCACGCCGGAGGACTCCCAGCGGTACGCCTGCTCCTCGCCGTACTTCTTCGTCACCACGGTGATGTGGTCGGCCACCATAAAGGCGGAGTAGAAGCCCACGCCGAACTGGCCGATGATGTCCGTGTCGCTCTGGGCGGCCTCGTCCAGCTCCTGGCGGAACTTCAGCGAGCCGCTGTTGGCGATGACGCCCAGATTGTTCTCCAGCTCCTCCGCGCTCATGCCGATGCCGTTGTCGCTGACGGTGAGGGTGCGGTTCTCCTTGTCCAGCGTCAGGGTGATGGCGAAATCGTCACGGCTCATGCCCACCTTGTCGTCTGTCAGGCTCAGATAGCACAGCTTGTCGATGGCGTCCGAGGCGTTGGAGATGATCTCCCGCAGGAAGATCTCCTTGTGGGTGTAGATGGAGTTGATCATCAGATCCAGCAGCCGCTTGGACTCCGCCTTGAATTCATGTTTTTCCATGGTTACATATCGTCTCCTTGGTGTTTGGTTTTTCCACCGTATTGTAACGCTTTACGGGGGCCGCGTCAAGCGCGGCCCCCGTAAAGCAGGGATCGGTTCTGTGCGTTCATCTTTTATCCGTCTCGTTAGGGAGAACACAGAGAACCGTCCCCTGTGTTCTTGACTTTTAATAGTTAGTCTGTGTTCCCCCAGTAATCATCTAGTTTTGCTTTTCGATCGTTGTTAATTCGGATTGCATACATTTTCTTTCTTCTTAGAAACAGAATCATTGGGCGAGTAACAGAAGGAATCGATACAGGATCACTAAGAAGGAAAAGATAATAGTCAGCCTCTTCAAAACGATATGTCAGAACATGGGTTGAAGACACACCTTTTACTTGCTCCCACCTTATTATCCGTTTCTGAAACCATGATTTTACGTGGATACCTTCATCCGAAACCATGTATTTTTCATCCTCCCAGCAACCATAGCCAACGATGGAAGCCCCATCGGCTATCAAGATCAATAGCACGATGACTCCAAATGTATCAAATTTCAGCCAAACAAACACATAATAAGCCAGAACAAGCAAGATAAAAGTTGTAAATAAACACATTCCAACGTTAATCCAGTGCCATACATTATCGCTTTTTTTGTCCTTTCCGTGGCTGTATCTCATGCAATCATCACGCTCATTCCTCCATAACGCCCTTTTTCACCAAAGGGAACAAAGGGAACCGTCCCCTGTGTTCCCTGTGTTCGCCGCTGTTCCTATTCCTGTGTTCACATGTTATGCGTTTTTCTCTCATAATCTTTCAATTCGTGAATGGAGTAATTGCGTTTACAGTTATCACACAGAAAACATATCGTGCGGAACTCAACATTTCCCTTGTAAAAGGTTTCCCCCACGGAAAAATCATATGCCTTTGCTTCTGGCGATTTTGAATTAACGATTTCGCTGAAATAGTTTCGTTTTAATCTACTTTTGCATTGAGGACAGAAGTGTTTTTTCATGCAGAGATAAAATAAACCGGTGTTCGGGGCCGCCAGAAAAGCCACTGGGAGCCCGCCAGAAATCGCCAATCTGAG
>CAMVRT010000027.1 GCA_947169975.1 uncultured Oscillospiraceae bacterium | reverse complement strand
CCCCTGCCCAAGGAGAACTGCTGGACCCTGCCCGAGGACTTCACGGGCAGCTTCACGGGCCGTGTGCGCCCCGGCGACGCGGAGCGCGTCTATGACCCGGAGACGGACACCGTCTTCATCCACAACCCCCTGCAGCTGCAGCTGCTGAACAGTCCCAACCACGAAAATGAACCGGTGATGACCGGCGACATCGACGTGAACACCTTCGGCACCGGCAAGCTCGTCTTCAAAGACGGCAGTCGGGGGGACGCCATGCTGAGCGGCGACGGCGACCCGGCCAGCTACGAAAACGGCGTCCTCTCCACGGACTTCAATACGAGAGGCCCGACGCAGACGACATACAATTCCCTCAGCGGCCGCGATAATCCCGGCCAGGTCGTCATGGACATCGGCGGCACCCGCTACATCCTGATCGGCAACCGCCAGCAGCTGGACGCGATCAGCAACGGAAAGGGAGAGGTTAAGGTTCACGGCCCCATCTACAAAAAGGTGAGTGGAAACTGGGAGTTGTATTATCCGGGAGATGCGGATCTGTACAAAGGCGTAACGGGTATTGCCGCGACAGATAATAACTGGACCGATTTTTCCAGTGCGCCGCTATATCATGGTCATACACACTTAACTGCTACATTTGCCGGAAACGATCCATATTGGAGCCTAAATACTGTAACGGGCGGGGATTATGACGAGCCAAATGCTGTCAACCTGTATTACACCAAAGACGCCAACTACATCATCTTCCGCGACATCGACATGCGCGTGTCCGATGGTTATGACTACAGCAGCAGCAATGAGGACGTAGAAAACTATTCTCAGAATATGTACTGGAGTCCCCTGAGTTTTACCGGCACCATGTACGGCTACAAGGTGTCGGATACGGACTCCGCGACCCCAGGTAAGCTGAAATCTGGCGTGGCGAGCCTGATCAACGGAAGCTACTCCAATGCGTTTGAAGCGAACCGCCCGGAGATTCACCACGTCAAGGTGGCCCCGGGTACGAACGATACATATTTTGAATTCAGCGAAAAGGTGGAAGGCTACTACGGCTTTGGCTTTTTCGGCACCATCGGTTCGGAAAAGGGCGTCTACGTCAACAAGCTCGACAATTCGTCCGGTGTTGCTGCGAAGTCCGTCGTGAGCAACCTGAGTCTCTCTCATGTCGTGGTGGACATGGGGAACCTGGTCAGCAACCGGGTGGATCAGAGTCTGATCAGTTGGGTACTGGCCACGCTTGGCGGAACGCTCGGCCAGATCCTGAATCTGGTCTTGGGCATCCTGCTGGATCTGAACTTTGGCGGTTTGGGCACAGACACCGGCGGGATTCAGAAGGTTCTGAAGCTGGATCAACTTTTGAATCCCAGACAGTCGGACAGTTCCCGCATGGTTGTCGGCGGTTTCGCCGGAATGATCAGCGGCAATGCGGCGGTGCAGGGCTGCGTGGTGGACTGCGTGGCTGTGAAATCCAACACCACGCTGTACGAATCTGGAGGAGACAACGGTCCCTCGGAGCATAACGTGACCCCCCGTGTAATCGTCGGAAAGGGCGGCTTTGCCGGCCGCATCCGCGGTGCCTCCGTCTACGGCCTGGCGAACGAAGATCAGATTGAGAATGACGTCCTCAGAGCGCTGGTCAACGTGCTGAACGGGCTGCTGATGGTGGTGAACGACCTGACCAACGCCCTGTCGAACCTCCTGAACGGCGATCTTCTTGGTTTCAATATTTCCGGGATTCCTGTTCTGCGTTTGCTTCAGCCCTTGCTGACGGGGCTTTTGACTCTTGTGAATTTGCTTTTGGGCAACGTTCTTGCCCCGGTTCTGGGCTTTGTCGGCCTGGGCGACCTGGTGCCGCTCCTGACGGAAAACCTGCTGAAACTGGGCATGGCCATCCCCATCGACTACATCAGCCCGACGGTGGAGGACTGCCAGGTCAGCCGTCTGGTACTCTCCACCGACGACGCGGAGCGCAACGGCAAGGGCGTGGGCAAGTACGGCGTCGGCGGCTTCGTCGGCGAGGTTCTGGGCGCTGAGCTGAAAAACTGCGGCGTCGCGGACAGCGACTATCTGGTGGTGGACGCGGAGAAGTTCGGCGGCGGCTTCGCCGGCATCGCCCGCGACGACATCACCACCAACCTGCTGTCCGGCCTGGGCATCAGCTTCGGCACCAACACGACCGTCAGCCGTCTGGTCAAATGCTATATCCGGGACAGCGACGTCGTGGTGCAGGGCGGCAGCGACCTGGGCGGCTTTGTGGGCCACCTAGCCGGCAGCCACGCCATCAACTGCGACGTGGACGCCGCCTCCCGCCTGGTGGTGGAGTCCACCCGCGGGGCGAAGCTGGAACCGCAGCACAAGTCGGATTTCGTGGGCGGCTTCGCCGGAAGAGTCACCCAGCAGACAGCTCTGGGCGCGGGCGAAAACGTCAGCGGCAGCGGGGATCTGCTGAGTATGCTGGTGAGCCTCGTCCAGGCGCTGGTGGGCAACTCGAACGGTTCGGGCCAACTGCTGAATCTGGACCCGGGCGGCGAGCACGCCGGCATCCTGGGTTGCCAGCTCTGGGGCGCGGTGGAGGTCAAGACCGGGGGCAGCTATGCCGGCGGTATGGTGGGCGAGAGCCGGGCCATGCTGCTGACCAGCTCTACAGAAGAGCACCTCCGTATGCTGCCGGGCTACCAGATCAAAACCAAGCTTACTTCGAACGAGATTACGGCGCTTCCCGACTTGCCCGACGTGGAACCCCGCTGCAACGTCCTCTGGAACCTGGTGGACGTGACGGCGGACGGCAACTACGCCGGCGGCCTCTGCGGCAAGGCGGACGTGGCCTCCACCCTGGGCACGCTGAACAGTCTGGTCAGCGTGGATCTCAACTTCTCCTCTGAGGACGATTTCAGCAGCAACCACCGCTTCCTGGCCAGCGACACGACCATCCGCGGCATCTCCCTGGAGGACTATCGCAACGTCTATTACAGCGCCTCCCGAGCAAACTCCTACGCGAAATGCGAGCTGACGGCTTGGGGCGACGAGAGCAACCATACGAATCAATATACCATCAGAGATGACCCGATATTCGCGCCGAAAAACAAGGTTCGGATGCGGATGCTCCACAACAAGGACGGCTATACCGTAAAGGCGGACACCTATGTGGGCGGCCTCTTCGGCGCGGCCATCGGCGGCACCGTCATGGACGTGGCGGTGAAGAATCTGTCCGCCGTGGTGGGCCGGAACGTGGTGGGCGGCGCCAGCGGCCTGACGCGACCGGGCACGGTCACCACCGCGGACGACATCGACCTCAGCCTGCTGGGTCTGGACATTCTCAGCACGGGCGGCACCGGTCTGGCGGGCGTGGCTGCGCAGGAGCGGACCCATTACATCCGCGTGAACATCTATGGCGACGCGAACGGCCTCACCGTGACGGAGACGGGCCAAGCCGATGACGAGAGCGAGGAGTTCGTCGCCGGCGGCTTCGCGGCGGTGGCTGAGGGCGTCCAGATGGACGACTGCCACGTCTGGGATCTGCAATACGTCCGCGCCAATGCGCACGACGGCATCGCCGGAGGTTTCGTGGGCAAATCCACCCTGGGCGGCCTGGCGGAAGTGGGCGGCGGCCTGGAACTCCTGGGCGGCCTGGCCAGCGTGGACGCCGGAAGCCTCCTGGGCGCGGTGCCCTACCTGGTGCCCAAGTTCAACGGCTGCCATGTGGAATACGTCAACAACGGCTATGTGGAGGGCTGGTGCGCCGGCGGCTTCACCGGCGAGTTTGAGAGCGGCTTCGTCAACACGGAGACCAGGACAGGCAGCGTCGGACCCTATACGGACAGCAAACAGTATGAGGTTGTACCGCAACCCGGCAATCCGAACAAATACCTTTTGCAAGAAAAGCAAGATCGCTACAAACCCTATGACAACGGACGGATCTTCAACAATCCCTATGAGGATTATGCGGTGGGTCTGGCAAACGATGCGAATGTGAACAACAACCCGGATGGTAACTCCTACCGTTACTGGCCCGCCGACAAGCTGGACTGCGGCTGCAACACCCCGGACACGCACAATGGCCTGCACGGTGGCCAGCACGATGGCGACTGCAGCTGCCTGTGCTGCGCGGCCAACCGCGGCATCTACACCTATGGCACCCCGGACAAGCCCTGGTCCGTGGTGAACATCGGCTACGTCAAGGGCGGCACATATGCCGGCGGCTGGGGCGGCAACGTGGTGTCCGGTGCGCTGGCCCAGGCCGGCGGCCTGGATCTGGCGGGCGGCCTGCTGAACCTGAGCGGCCTGCTCAGCGCGGTCAACGCCTATGTGCCCATCATCTACTACGCGGGCGTCACCAGCGTTTCCGAGGAAAACCCGCTGCACCCGGAGATCGAGGTGACCTCGAACGACGAGGGAAAAGGCGGCGACCCGGTGAACAACGGCTTCGCGGTCTACGCGGCGGACGACTATGCCACGACCCACGACTTTGATCCGGACAACGACACCGACCCGGCAACTGCCGGCTTTGCCGGCGGCTTCATCGGCTACGGAAGCGGCATCCAGGTGGCATACAGCGACGTCACCTACCTGAAATTCGGCGTCATCAAGCCCCCGGACTATCTGGAGACCGTGGACGGGCGTGAGTACATGCTGGATGACAACTTCCACTTCGATTCCGACAACGACGGCGAGTTCGAGATCGCTCCGCTCTACATGGAGTACGCTGTGGCCGGCGCGGAGTATGCGGGCGGTTACATCGGCTACATGGACGTGGGTTCCACCGCAGCGGCGGGCGAACAGACGGACCCCCTGGGCCTGGGCAGCATCACCAACATCCTGAGTCTGCTGGACGTGGTGGGCAGCTGCATCGAACACTCCGACGTGAACGGCGCCCCCGGCGGCTTCAACATCATCGCCAGCCCGCGCATCAATGCGCCCAACGGCACCTATGGCGCGAAGTATGACGCCAGCGAGTATCGCGGTTCCGGCAACGGCGCGGCGGACATCCGCGAAACCCTGGACGGCGAAGGCTTTGCCTATGCCGGCGGATTCGTGGCGCGTCTGTCCGGCGGCCACACCCAGGACAGCAACGTCAGCAACTTTGAGTACATCATCGGCGAAGTGGCTGCGGGCGGTTATGTGGGTCAGATGGAGCCGGGCAGCGTGGCCAACGTGCTGGGCGGCAAGAGCAACCTGTTGGGCGACGTGCTGGGCCTGAGCAACCTGGCCAGCCTGCTGCAGGATTTTGTCCCCACCATCCGCAACAGCCAGACCACCTGCGTCCCCTGCGGCGGCGCGGTGCGCGCCCAGAGTCCCTCCGACCGGTTTGAGCACGAGGGCACCGAGCACGAGGACACCGGCCTCAGCCGGGGCATGGCCGGCGGCTATGTGGGCCACATGATCGGCGGCCAGATCTGGGGCTTCAGCCAGGCCGCCTGGCGCAGCGTGGACGGCAACAAGCGCTATGTATCGCAAAAGCGCCTTGCCGTGGACGGCGATAAGAAATCCATCGAGGCCCTGGTCTATCGGGACAGCGAAGGCAAGACCTGTTACCAGGTCGTCGCCCGTGAAGACGGCAAAAGCTACAAAGACGGAAACGACTACAACAACGCCAGTCCCAGCCGCGCGTCCTCCTTCGGCAACTTCGCGGTCATGGAGGGCAACTACCTCCGCCTCGTCGAGCATGAGGAAAAGGAGAACGGTAACGTCTATACCTGGACGTCCTACCAGCTTATCACGGACCAGGACGAGATAAACGCTCTGACGCAGCTCACCTGGGACAACAACGGCACGCCCACACAGGTGCGCGAGAACCTGTGGCTGGATCGGAAGTTCAATCCCACTGATGAGGATGACCCGGACTACCCCACGCGGCAGGAGCGGCGCGACCTGGAAGTGCGAAACAACGTGCGCTATGACGAGGTGCCCGCCACCCACAACTACGGCGTCATCGAAACCACCCAGAAAAATGAAACTACCGGTGAAGACGAAGTGATCCTTGTGGACAACCCCAACGAGCCCCTGCGCCAGTGCGCGGCCATCCGCATCCACTCCGTCTACGGGCGCGAACACGCCGGCGGCTACTGCGGCCGGATGGAGAACGGCAGCCAGGTGGACTTGGGCAGCCTGGGCGTCCTGGACGGTCTGCTCTCCGCGACCAACCTGCTCAGCGCCCTGCAAGTGACCTATTCCACCATCAAGTTTGGTTACGTCAACGGCCCCCTGCGCGGCGGCGACGACAAGACCTACACGGCCTCTGAGTTCCAGAACTATACGGGCGCCAACGCGGACGCAGCCAGCAACCCGGTCTTCCAGCGCATCACCACCAACATCGACAAGGAGACCTTCAAGCTGTGGTATGAGTATGTCGCCAAATACGGCGGCCTGGGCTTCTATGGCATCCCTGCGGGCATCGACAACATGACCGATGCGGACTTCAACGCGTGGGTGGAGCGCTACGTCTACGCGCTCAACGTCCGCGCCGGGCGCGGCTCCTACTCGGAGACCTACAACGATCCCCCCGCATATGTGGACGGCTATGCCAGTTACGGCGGCACTTCCCTGTCCCTCTCCGGCACGGCGGGCGGCTTTGTGGGCAGCATGTGGAGCGGCGTGATCGAGGACAGCGAGAGCTACGACATCCGCAACGTCCTGGCCATGCGCGCCGCCGGCGGCTACGCGGGCGAGATGCTCACCAAGGGCCTGGCGGAAGGCGGAGGCGTGAATCTCCTGGGCGGCCTGATCCCCCTGGACCTGGGCAGCCTGCTGCAAGTGGGCGAAGTGATGGTGCCCGCCATCTCCCGCTCCGGCGTCACGGGCTACAAGCACGGCCTCAGCATCCAGGCCATCGGCGACGTGAACAAAAAGGTAGCCACCGATAAGGCTGCTCTCAACGGCAAGGAATGGGACGTGGGCAACGCCGGCGGCTTCGTCGGCACCAGCAGCGGCGGCCAGATCGGCCTGCCGGAGACGGATGCCTATGACAAATATCATGGGATACGGGGGACTGCGGTAGATCGTGACAACGCCTATCGTTATTGGCATCGCTATCAAGAGGGTGTAACGTCCTCGGTAACCGAGGTGCGGACCTCAAGACTGGCCTCCTACGATCCGGACTATGACGCCCCCGAACATATGGATGTTTTGTGGAACCGTGACCGCAGCTTCCATGTGGACAAAGGCGCCACCATCTGGGTGAACAACCTGTATTCCGTCAAAGCGCCCCACGCGGTGGGCGGCTTTGTCGGCAAGAGTACGGCGGCCTCCGTCGTCACCGCGGATACGGGTAACGCCAGCGCCGGCTTCCTGCAGGAGCTTTTGAACAGCATCGTGAGTCCATCCGGCGGTTCCGCGCTGCTGGGTGCGCTGGAGGCCACGGTGGCCACCATCAAGAACACGGTGGTCAACGCGCTGCCCCGGTCCGCCATTTCCGAGTACCTGATCGAGGCCTACATCGACCGGGAGCTGGAAGCGTATCGGAAGGAGCACCCCAGCTTAACGGAACAGGATGCAAAAGACGCGCTCCGGGCGGAATACCTGGAGCAGAACGAGTACGGCATCGTGGTGGACGGCGTCGGGGCCTATGAGTACACCGGCGGCAAGTGGGTCTGGGTGCAGTCGGCCGAGAACGACAAGGACGACGTGTACGACGAGATCAAGACGCGCTACGCCCCCTTCGTCGGCGGCTATGCCGGTCTTCTGGAGGCCACCGTGGTGGGCCAGCGCTGGAGCAACCGTGATGAGTTGGTGGGCGAGTACGACAACAACGTGGTCAACAAGCTCCGCGGCGTCTACGGCGGCAGATATGTGGGCGGCTTCTTCGGCTACGCCACCGTGGGCAGCGTCGCCTCCACGGGCAGCAACACCTCCGTGCTGGATCTGGTCAACCTTGGCAACGTCAATGTGCTGGACGCGTTCCGCACCTATATCTATTTCGGCGAGGCCAACGGCGTCCCGGACGGCCTGCGCGTCATCTCCTACGCTGCGCCCAAGGGCGATGAAACGCTCGGCGCGACGACCGAGATTCTGTTCCCGGCGGCGGCGGGCGGCTTTGGCGGCAGGATGGACAACGGCACCATTGAGGATTCCAAGACCACCAACCTGAACTATGTGGAGGCGGCCTATTATGCCGGCGGCTTTGCGGGCTTCCTGGCCAAGAACCAGGCGGTGGATGTCCAGGCTCAGGTTGCCGGAAACGGCTCCAGCAACAGTCTGCTCAGCGGCCTGACAAATCCCCTGAATGGCTTGTTGAAAATTCTTGGCCTGGGCAGTACTGGCCTGAACATCGGCGCACTGAACGTGGTGGGGTCCACTGTAACGGGTTGCTCTGTCAGCGGCTACGGAAGTGGGGACACAAACGTAGGCTTCGAAGTTCGTGTCCGAAAGGCGCAGACCGAGAGCGATACGGTCAGAAATGGTACCAATGCGGCGGACACGACGCAGCTCCCTGCCTCCAATGCCGCCGGGTTCGCGGGCTATGCGGACATCGCGCAGATTGAGGACAGTCACGTCTACCGTCTGAAAAAAGTGACCAGTCCGCAAATTGCGGGCGGATTCCTGGGACGCGGCACCAAGGCCACGCTGGCGAATGTTGGCTTGAACAGTGCGCTTGTCAATCTGGTCGTGGCACTCGTAAGTTGGCTTCTGCTGAACGTGCTGAATTTGGATGACTTAGCAAACCTGGGGGTCATTGACACCAATGCGACTGCTCCTCTGACGGCTCTGGGCATCAATCTGCTGGCGGATGGCGATGTACTGCGTTTGAATCTGTTTGGTCTGCAAATTGGGATTTCCGTCGGCACGAAAAAGCAGGTTGAAGACGTTGATCCGACTACGGGCCTAGGTTTGGGAACCTTCCATGAGGAGGTTGACACACTTGCTGTGACGATCGGATCTTCTACCATTGCGGTGCACGTCAAGAAAAACGCTCAGGGCCGCTATGTTGTGGACAACCAGGCCCAGCAGGCCGTGCAGGTCAGTCTGATCGAGCTGAACCGTACCATGGTCAAAGACTGCACTGTGACCGGCGTCATCGACGGCTACGATGTCCACGGTTCCGGCTACAAGGAGGACGCGTCTCTGAAGGAAGGCGACTATGACGTCGGGGATAACGGAACTTACCGTAATGATCCCTGGGGTTTTGCCGGCGGCTTTGTGGGCTACCACGATTCCAGCTTCTTCTCCCACAACGAGATGATCCGCTGCGACGTGGTTGCGGGCCGCAAGGCGACTTATGCGCTGCCCGGGGGTGGTAATTCGCCCATGGTCGGCCCCTTCTCCGGCGGCTACACCTACAATGACAACACACCGGACCGCAACATCGACTACTTTGAAGGCCGCAAGGGCATCGACGACAACGACAACCAGAACCTCTATCACATCTACCGCAGCGTAAATGCCGAGTACGTCAATCTGGCCCTCAGAGGCATTCTGGCAGGTCGGACCGACTCCACCACCTCCGGCTATATGCGCTACAACGTCCAGCACCGGACGAATGGACTTTCCGCAGCGTTCTCTGTAAACAATACGGATCGTCCGGCGGAATGGCGCTTTATGGACAGCACCCAACGGACGTCGTGGAATGTAACTCACCAGGTAACCGGCGACGCGGCCTACTGGGGCGTCTACCAGTTCTCCGACACGGAGCCCATACCGGGGACGCATGATGGGCTCTTGATCAATAATCTCCCGGATACCTATCTGCAAAACGCAAAATACTACGCCAGCTATGATCCCCAAAACGAAGATCAGGGTGTGAGCGATACCACCCTCGACGCCTACATCAGCGACGGCAAGGCTGTGCTGATGCTGGGTACGGTTTTGGGCGAGAACACCCCCCACGTCGTGGCGCCTCCCATCGACATCAGCAACCCCTGCGAAGACGTGGAGCTGACCCTGGAGAAGGAGTGGATCCACGGTGAAAACCCGGAGGCCAAGTGGCCGACGAGCGTGGAATTCAACGTGTACCAGATCGCTTCCAGCCAGCGGCCGGAGAATCTCTTTGTGGACGGCAGAACCGTGAAAACGAGCGAAGGCCGCTCCATGGGTACCTTCATGCTGACCCGCGACGGGGACGAAGTCGCCCTGGGCAAGGATCGCCTCACCGAACTCTGGCGGCATAAGTTTGTCAACGCCCCGAACGCGGAAGACAAATATGTGATGTGGGGCACCGACGCCGATCTGCCCACCGCCTACTATCCGCTGACCCAAAGCGGCCAAAGGGGCGATCCGGTGCTGTTCACGAAGGAGAAAGCGCCTTCGCAGACCACGCCGGAAACGGCACAGGATTACAAAGTCTTCCAGTCCGACGCGCAGGGCGAACTGCTGATGGAGGACCTGGACGGCGACGGCGTGAAGCACCCCGTCCCGGTGGAGGGCACCCTGGGCCAGATCCCGCTGTACGTCAAGTCCGCCAACCCCAAGCGCTTTGTGGTGACGGAGAAGACGACCCTGTACTACAAGGACGCCAACGGCGATTACCGCGTGGCCTATGTCTACAACACCGACAAAAACGACATCCTCCAGTATTCCGCGCAGGTGCTGACCGGCACCCCGGACGGCCAGGGGAACTACACCGGCACCTACCCCGTGCCGGACACCCAGCCTGTCGGAACCGCCACCGAGTATGTCACCATTGTGAACAATGTCCTGAAGGCGTATCAGTACACAGACCTGGATTCCCATGTGGATGTGGGCAGCGCGACGTCCGCCAACATCCGGGAGGTCTTCCTCTTCGACGATGACGGCAGCCTGGTCGGAATCGTGGAACTGGATATCCCCACAACCGATACCGGGACGCCCCTGTTCGGCACTGCGGGCGACGTGACCCCCTGGATTGACGCGGTCAAGTCGTCGGGCGCCGATGAAGCGTCGGTTCGCGCTGCCATTGCCAGCAGCCTCCCCGCCAACTGGACGGTCAAAAAGGTCATGCTCACAGACCTGGACAAAACCCAGGATACCCACGACCTCACCACAGGGCATAAGAGCTTCCGCCTGAGCTATGACAAATCCACCGGCAAACTGGAGCTGGACTACGGCCTGGACGAGCTGACCATCAACACGATGCTGAATGATGGGTCTGTGGCGGAGCCCCATGTGGCCACCCGCCAGCACGACGAGGGCGACGACGATCACTTCGGCTTTAACGCCGATGGCGAGCTGGTACACTACCAGCACACGCCGTCGAATGCGTCGCACAGCTTCGACTGGCTTGTGGACCCGACCGCCGACAAGAGCGAGCAGCACAGCAGCAGCGGCTACCGCTATGTGGTCAGCTATCTCAAGGACGACCGCCACTTCATCCTGTACGACAACGACGGCAACGGCCTTGATCCCACGGCCCTGAGCGGCCCCGGCTATGCGGACCTCCTGCTGGAGTCCGAGGACGGCAACGTGGGCTACTTCGGCATGGACGCCTATGAAAACGTCATCGTGTTCCGCTACCGGGACGAGGACAACAAGGCGGGCGACATCGTCACCGGCTTCGAGGTCAGGCTGGATCCCGACACCGGCGAGGTGGGATCAGCCAGGGCCGTCACCTATGCCGCCGGCGAGGCGAAAGCCAGCCAGGGTACTATCACAGGCGATGACCTGACGCTCACCGGGGTAAACGGAGACACCTTCACGGCGGGCGGCAAGCGCTACACCGTGGAGTATGACCCCTACAGCCGCAACATGAAGGTCAGCAGCGTACCCACCTCCGATCTGAACCGCTTCAACAGCCTGATAACCACCGTCCGGACGGCCGACGGGACCCAGGCTTTCCGCTATGACAGCAGCGGCAATCTGGTCGGCATGACGCTCCAGACCGAGGACGAGAATTCCACCTGCGTCTACGAGTTCACGGTGAGCAATGGCGCGGTCACAGCGGGGACGCAGACCAGTACGGACAAAGCGACGAACGCGGTCACCGGCCCGACGGCGCTGACTGCGTCCCAGTGGATTCTGAGTGGAAGCAAGCTCACCGGCCCCAACGACGTTTCCATCGACCTGCAAACCCCCAGCGCGGCGGAGATTGAGGAAGCCATCGACCGGAACATCCGGCCCGCCTACATCTACGAGAGTTCGGACGGAACCCGGAAGTATTGGATCAACGGCAACGGAAAGCTGCTGCGCGCGGCGCTGCAGTACTACGATACCCACGAAGAGACTGTCAATGATCAGACCCAGACCGTGGTGGATCGCAACAAGACCCTGTCCTTCAACGTGGACCCCCAGACCGGCGAGATCTACGGCGCCCGCATGGACGATGCCAAGACGCCGACCAACAGCGTGGACTTGACTGCCTACGCCTGGCTCAGCGACGGCAGCGCCTACCGCGCGGAAGCGGACAGCTTCGGCACGAACTATGTCCAGGGCGAGCACGGCTACTACCTCTGCAGTAACCCCAACTTCGCTGCGCCCTACTACACGGTGCAGTATCACCCGGACACCGGCCGCCTGGACGTGAACTTCGAGACGGAGGGCACCAACTATGGCCGCGTGAATGCCAATGGTCTGTACGTCCCCGTGGTCTACGTCGTGGAGAACGGCGAGGAGACCTATTACCTGGACATCGACAGCAACATCGTCCAGGTGGTGTACTACGACGAAGACGCGGCGCAGCGGACGGTGCTGGAAGGCAGCGCGGCGTTTGATCCCTATGACAGGGTTGGCGAGACATTTGACGATAGAAACTATAATTACATCGAATTGACCGATACCTACGACTATGCCAGAGTCACAGCCGATCCTGCCACGGGAGCAATTGTGAACGTAGAGACCAAGCTGGATGTCCAGAAGGAGTATTATAAGATCAGAAAGACCAATGAGTCACTCGGAAACGGCAAGATTGGCGACGTTGACAAACAGGTAAGCACCCCCACCCCCGGCACCTACGCTGCCACCACATTCACTCACCCCGACAGCAACCCGAACAGAGCCACATTCACCTCCAACGGCAAGTTCTACACGGTCTCGCTGGCGAAGGATCCCAGCCAGGTCTGGATTACCGACACGGACGCCCCCGGCGGCGGCCTGATCGATACGAAGCCCAACCAGGATCGGGACGACGACAACACCACGGCCAAGATCTATAACTCCAGCGTCTGGCCGGGCGAGAAGGAGACCCTCTTCTACAACGAGAGCGGCGACCTGACGGCCTATCGCATCACCATCCCCGGCACCCCGTCCGCCCCGCTGAAAAAGGTCGTGACCGGCACGCGCACCGAGGGAAACAATACCTTCACCACGGCGGAAATCCAGGACGACGCCGGTACCGCGACCGTTCCCGCGCTCCAGATCACCAGAAGCGGAAGCACCTATGTGGCGCAGTACCTCACCGTCAACCTGACCACCGGAGCCGTGACCGCGATCGCGGCGGGACCGACTTTCACCTGCAGCCAGAATGCGGCTGGCGCATATTACGGCTATCTCACCGTGGAGAACGGGCAGGGCAGCTCCTGGCTCTGCTACTTCGAGTATGATCCCAACACGGATGAGGTCATCTTCAACGTGGATCTGCCGGAACCCGGCGTGGCCTTTGTGAAAACGCAGACGGTCAGCGGTCGTGCATACACCTATTACTTCAACGAAGACCGCCAGCTTGTCTACGTGGCCGACGGCACCAGCGGGCAGGGCAGCACCTGGAGTGAAACCCGCCGCATCTTCCGCTACAACGCTGAGACCCAGGCTCTGACCGATTTCACCGTGGAGATTCCCGGCACCGCCTCCGGCGGTCAGGTGAAAGCGGCCCACTTCACCGTCGCCGCCGACGGCAGCGCTGTCCTCACGGACATCTGCACCTACGACACGGCCACCGGCCTGGAGACGGGGACTCCCACGGCGGTGAGCGGACAGACCGGCCCCGCCTATGAGATTGCCGACTACACCGGAGCGGACCGCTATGTCTACGCCCACTACAACAGCACGACGAAGGAGATCGCGTTCAACACCGATCTGCCGAGCGCGGCTGTCGCGGCAACGCACAGCGTATCCCATGGCGGAGACACCTACATCTACGGTTACGATGTCAACGGGGATCTGATCTATCTCCGCGTGCAGGATTCCGGCGGCACCAAGGCTCTGGTGACCAAGGGCGCCGACGGTTGCTGGACCACGGACACGGCCAGCACCACCACCGGCATGACCTATAAGCTGAACTATGACAGGACGAACGCAGTTGTGACCGCCTACAATAACCAGGGCGGCAGTCTTGCCTACGTCGGCGATGGGACGGATACCTCCGTTGCGTTCAGGTACAGCTTTCAGAATAATGTAGAAGGTCGACCCGGCACTGGAGCGATGTATTTCCAGGAGGACACGGATAAATCTCTGCGCGGGTTTGAATACTATCAGGATAATATTGAAGTTCTTAATATTGGCCTTGATGATATCAACATTACACTGGGTTGGAACACCAGTGCAGCGACGGAACCCGCGGACAATGTGTCGTTCAATGGCGGACAGACTTATACCTACGTTCAGTGGTCAACAGAGAATGGCAATTCTTATTATTTCAGTGGGGATAACATTAGACCGCAACATCATTATAGTTACAACTGGGATAACGGGACAAATCCCTATTTCAAGTTCTGGTATAACCCAAGTTCGGTAACCATAATCACGACCCGCGCTTGGGAACGCACCAGAGCGTTCCAGCTCGACTACGACAAAACCATGTTCGATCCTGCCAGCACCGTGACGGACACCACCGCCCCCGCCTCCACCCTGTTCGACGCCTATCCCGGCCCGACTTCCACCGGCGGCAACGGCGGAAACGGCGGCAACAGTTGGCACAGCCCGGCTTTCACCTCCAGTTGGGCCGGAAGCATGGCCAACGCGATCCTGTCCCTGGGCGGCGTGGCGCAGCTGATGGGCAGCGACGACGGTGGAAATGCCGGAAACGCCATTCCCGCCGCCCCCGATGCGCGGCCCAGCGTCAGCAGCTTTGAGCACACGCTCCCCAGCAGCGCCTCCACCCCCAACGGCACCACCGTCTCCGCGCAGAAACCGGCCGAGCGCCTCACCCCGCCGGGCAGATCCCAAGAGTACGAGAAGGAAGCGCCCAGACCGGATTCCATCACCCGTGAATGGTTCCTCAAGGTTCCGAAGGCCACCACTTCCGTAAACCTGGCCCGGCTGACCCATGTGCCGGAGTTCATCGTCGCACGGAAGGACGTCTACTACACCTACGCCGTAACCGAGAAGAATATCTCTGGGTACCAACAGGTCGGCTTCTATTACAGCAATGAGACGGCCACGGCGCGCATCACCAACAAGTTCATGCAGAACTACAGCATCATCATCGACAAGTTCCAGTCCGGCGACCGCAGCCAGAAGCTGAAGGGCGCGACCTTCATCGCCTACCGTTACCCGACGGACGAAGAGCGCCGGAACGGCCTCTCCGTGGGCCTGTCCGAAGCTGCGCTGGCAGCCGATTGGAACGGCGTAGTAGACCCGGAGGCCGAAGTGCCCTACGCCGCGGCGAAGCTGACCGCAGAGGTCAATGGCGATGATGTCTACCTCAAGACGGGCGAGGATCAGGATCTGTATCTGTCCAGATCCGGCGACGCGCTGACCTTCTCGGATACGAAGGACGCCAACGCGAAGTGGAAACTGGCTCCCCAGGGTACCGACGCGGCGAACGGCTGGAAGATTCTCACGCCCGACGGAAAGAAGGCCCTGCGCTTTGAGCAGACCTTCACCCTGGCCGAGATCGACACCGACAATGCCGGCGAAGCCAACTTCCGCTTCAACCTCTACAACGCCGACAAGACGAAGTACACCGCCACGCCCACGAACGGCGATACCCTCAGCATCGCCTACGCGCTGGGCGAAAAGGACCGCCTGTACTACAAAGAAGTGAACGGCGAAACCGTCTATACCACCCGCCTGAGTGAGGCGACCCCGAAGACCACCGACGAAAACGGCTATGCCGAATTCAGCGACGTTGCCGTGGCCACCCACTACCTGCGAGAGACCGAGGCCCCCGTGGACTTCCGCAGACTCCTGATGGAGATCAGGGTCGTAGTCGGCGAAGAGAATGTGAACCAGGGCGAAAACCTCATCACCCGCCCCGACGATATGACGGTCGTGGCCCACGTCCCGAACATCCCCAAGTCCACCCTCCCTGCCACCGGCGCACAGGGCGCAGCCTGGATGCTGGCAGCGTCGATGAGCCTGATGTCCCTGGCCGGAGCATACCTGCTCTACCAGGCCCTGCGCAAGCGCAGAGAGGCGGAGGAATCCCGGCAGTAAACAGAAAAGCGGGCGAAAAAAGGGCGGGCACCCCCCCCATGCTGTCATTGCGAGGAGGCGGAGCCGACGTGGCAATCCCCCCCGGTATGACGCACACCCCCGGTTTTGTCATTGCGAGGAGCGCAGCGACGTGGCAATCCCCCAGCACAACAGATCCCTCCGAACGAGGGGCTTGCCACACCAGTCTGCGGACTGGTTCGCAATGACAGCAATAGGGGACTGCCACACCAGACAAAGTGTCATTGCGAGGAGGCGGAGCGACGTGGCAATCCCCCCCCGGTATGACGCATACCCCCGGTTTTGTCATTGCGAGGAGCGCAGCGACG
>CAMVRT010000026.1 GCA_947169975.1 uncultured Oscillospiraceae bacterium | reverse complement strand
CTCGGCTCCTGCGGCTTTCAGTTCGCGCACTTGGCGCTGAATATCCTGCTTGCTCTCATTCGTGGAGCAACGCGCATACCCATAAATCATAACCTTGTCCCCTTCCTTCGCTCTGCGGGCCTCCAAAAGCACGCAGAGCGTTTTTGTAATCAGGCGCTGATGGTGAAGCGGCGGCTGGCGCTCTGCTTGGTGAAAGCCTTGTAGAGGTCGCCATAGGCTTTCTTAAAGCCCGTCGTATCAAAGCGGTTGGAGAGAACGGAAGTCCAACGGATGATGTACTGTCCTGCGGTCAGTTCCTCGGTATCGCGTTCCAGCATTTCGGCCTTGATGCTGTCCCTGATGGCCTCGGCCTCGGCTCTGGCTTCCTCCATAAGCGCCTCCCACTCGTTCAGCGCCTCAATCTTGCTGACCAGTTCGTTCTTGCTCATTGTCTTTATCTCCTTTCCAGTCACTCGGACCAAAAATCCTCGATTTCGCAAGAAATCGGGGGTTTTTTATATATTTATACAGCGACGGAAGCTCTGACTGGAATTTGACTGGAACGGGCATTGCGCGTGCAAAAGGCGCGATCGAAGACCTCTGCGGCCTTTTGTTTGCCCGGATTTTCCACAGGCAGGAAGTGGCCGGAACCCTTCCGGGACGAGCATGTCCCTGCCGCTGTCTCTGGATTTCGGCGGCCCGATCTCCTCATACCAACCCACGGTCTTCACCGTCGCAGAATCGATATCCGCAGTCCTGAGTCCCACCGATTTCGTGCTAGAGCAAAAAAATTTGAAAAAAGCAAAAAAAGCTGTTGACAATTCGGGGGAAGGGTGCTATTATAATCAAGCACTTGAGCGGTGCACAAAAACTTCAAAATCTGCGCGAGTGGTGGAATTGGTAGACTCGCCGGCTTCAGGTGCCGGTGCTCATTCCGGGCGTGGGGGTTCGACTCCCCCCTCGCGCACCAGTTCAATCCCCGAGATCGTCATGATTTCGGGGATTGTGTTTTTTGTTGCCGAAAATAGAAGCGGGGGATACGGGCCTTTCTCCCAGATCCCCCATATCAAACGCAAGCGGGCCTGTAAGCCGGGTTCTGTCCGGGACCTTGAAAGATCCCTGAACGACCATCTGTCTGTGGCCTGCCATTGCTGACAGGCTCAAGCCGCCTCCCCGGAACGGTCGGGCCGACCTCACTGTTCCTCCACGGCGTTGCTCCGGATAGAGTTTACAGCGCCGACGTGTCTCCACGCGGCGGGTGAGCTCTTACCTCGCCTTTCCACCCTTACCCCGGGCGCAGCTGCGCCGGGGCGGTATCTCTCTGTTGCACTTGTCCGAGGGTCACCCCTGGCGGGCGTTACCCGTTATCCTTGCCCTGCGGAGCCCGGACTTTCCTCACGCACAGCCTTTCGGCTCATGCCCGCGGTCGTTCAGCCTGCTTGCGTTAGCGATTATATCAAAACGCCGGGCGGAAAGTCAACAAAAAATGTTGTGTTCGGTCCGGGGAGCGATTATAATAGAACGACACCAAACCAATCAAAAAAGGGGACGTTTCTTTTGACCTTATCGGAATACATCGAGGGGCTGCGGGGCAAGCGCGTGGCCGTAGTGGGCGTGGGCGTCAGCAATCTGCCGCTGCTGCGGCTGCTGGCGCAAAAGGGCATCGACGTGACGGCCCACGACCGGACGGAACCGGAAGCCTACGCGGAACTGTCCGCCCTGGGCGTCCGCTGGGTGCTGGGGGAGGACTATTTGAAGTCTCTGGACTACGACATTCTGTTCCGCACGCCGGGTCTGCACCCGGACCGGCTGCGGCCCGGCCTGGGGGCACACACCCTGGTCACCAGTGAGATGGAGGTCTTCTTTGCCCTCTGTCCCTGCCGCACCGTGGCCGTCACCGGCTCGGACGGCAAGACCACCACCTCCACCCTGATCGCCAGGCTGTTGGAGGCGGAGGGCTACCGGGTCCACCTGGGGGGCAACATCGGCAAGCCCCTCCTGTGCGAGCTGCCGGACTTCCGCCCGGAGGACTTCGCGGTGCTGGAGCTCAGCAGTTTCCAGCTCCACAGCATGGTTTGCGCCCCGGACGTGGCCGTAGTGACGAACCTGGCCCCCAACCACCTGGACGTGCATCCGAGTTTTGAGGACTATGCGGAGGCCAAGCGGAACATCTTCCTGCACCAGAAGCCCGGCGCACGGCTGGTGCTGAACCTGGACAACGCATACACCGGCGCCTGGGGGCGAGAGAGCGGACGGGAGATCTGCTGGTTTTCCTGCGCTGCCGTCCCCGACCACGGCTATTGCTTCCACGACGGCGTGATCTGGCGGGACGGCGCGCCGTTCCTGAACCGGGACGACATCCTCCTGCCGGGGCTGCACAATGTGGAAAACTACATGACCGCCTTCGCCGCCTTGGACGGCCTGGTGAGCCGGGAACACTGCCGCGCCGTGGCCCAGAGCTTTACCGGCGTGGAGCACCGCATCCAACTGGTCCGTACCCTGCGGGGCGTCCGCTACTACAACGACTCCATCGCCTCCAGCCCCTCCCGCACCACGGCGGGTCTGCGCAGCTTTCCGGAGAAGGTGATCCTCATCGCCGGAGGGCACGACAAGCGGATTCCCTTCGCCGGGCTGGCGGAAGAGATCGTCCAGCACGTCAAAGCCCTGTTCCTGGTGGGAGAGACGGCGGAGAAGATCCGCGACGCGGTGTTGGCCGCGCCGGGCTACGACCCGGAGACCCTGCCCGTCACGGTGCTGGAGGATTTTAAAGATACTGTCTTGGCCGCCTCTCAGGCGGCGCGGGAGGGGGACGTGGTGCTGCTGAGTCCCGCCTGTTCCTCCTTTGACAAGTTCAAAAACTTTGCCCAGCGGGGCAACTGCTTCCGCAAAATCGTGGAAGAACTGGAATAAAAGCGGGAAACGGGGCATATCCTTGCCCTTGAGGTGAGGCAAGTGTCCGCTCAGGGAGCCGACCGGGCCTTCGATCCCGGTTTGCACGTCCGAAAGCTGCGGCGGCGGGAGCGCTGGAAACGGCGGGCGCTGCTGCTGGTACTGCTCGTCGCGGCGCTGGCGTACTGGGTCGGTCTCTATCTGCACGACATGGGCCGGGGCACGGTGCTCTCCGACGCCCGGGACATGGTGACGCTGGCCATGGGCGACGCGGTGGAGCGGGTGCTGCGGGAGGAGGACTGGGCCTATGAGGACTTCGTCACCCTGCACACGGACGCAAGCGGCGCCATCACCGCCGTCACCACCCGCACGTCTCAGGTCAATCGTTTCACCGCCCGCGTCCTCCGGGAGATCACGGAGGCGGCGGAGCGGGGCGAGCTGGACCTGCGGGTCAACCTGGGGGACTTCCTGGGCGCAAATCTGCTCCTGGGGCGCGGCCCGCTGCTGCGCTTCCATGTCGGGCTGATGACCTCCCCGGACGTGAAGCTGGTGTCGCAGCTTTCCTCCACCGGCATCAACCAGACCCGCCACGCCCTGGTGGTGAAGGCCGCCGTGGACATCGACCTGTTCATCCCCTGGGGCAGCGTCAGCAGCCGCGTGGAGACGGACATTCTGGTGGCAGAGACCCTCATCGTGGGGCGGGTGCCGGATACATACATGAATTGGGAGGGAGCCCATGGAACGAGCGGAAGCGAAAGAGAAGATTGAAGCGCTGCGCGCTGAGGTGGCCGAGCACGCCCGGCGCTATTACGAGGAAGACGCGCCCACCATCTCCGATTTTGAATATGACCGGTTGATCCACACGCTGGCGGAACTGGAACAGGCGTTCCCGGAGTTCCTCAGCCCGAATTCCCCCACCCAGCGGGTGGGGGGCAGGGCCAGCGAAAAATTTGCCCCCGTGCCCCACGCGGTCCCGCTGGAAAGCCTGACGGACGTGTTCTCTCAGGAGGAACTGTTCGCCTTCGGAGAGCGGGTCCAAAACGCCCTGGACGGGGAAGCCGACTTTGACGTGGAGCCGAAGATCGACGGCCTCTCCGTCGCCCTGGAGTACCGGAACGGCAGCTTTTACCGGGGCGCGACACGGGGCGATGGGGAGACGGGGGAGGACGTGACGGACAACCTGCGCACCGTCCGCAGCCTGCCCCAAAGTCTGCACGAGGCCCCGGAGCGGCTCATCGTCCGGGGGGAGATTTACATCTCCAAGGTAAGCTTCGAGCAGCTCAACGCCCGGCGGGAGATCCGGGGCGAAGCGCTCCTGGCCAACCCCCGCAACGCGGCGGCGGGGTCCCTGCGCCAGCTGGACCCCAAAGTGGCGGCGGAGCGGCAGCTGGACCTGATCGTCTACAACGTGCAGCTCTCCAGCCGGGAATACGAAAGCCATACCGCCTCTCTGGAGGCCCTGCGGGCCATGGGCTTCCCGGTGGTGCCCTATAAGCTCTACGACGGTATCCGGGCCTGTGTGGAGCAGGTGGCTTGGATCGGCGAACACCGGGACGCCTTTCCCTATGAGCTGGACGGCGCGGTCATCAAACTGAACGACCTGGCCCGGCGCGCCCAACTGGGCAGCACGGCCAAGGCCCCCCGATGGGCGGTGGCCTACAAGTATCCCCCGGAGAAAAAGCAGGGCCGCGTCCTGGACATCGCGGTTCAGGTGGGCCGGACCGGGGTGCTGACGCCCAGAGCGGTGCTGGAACCCATCCGCCTGGCGGGCACCACGGTCTCCAGCGCCACGCTGCACAACCAGGACTTCATCGACCGCCTGGACGTGCGGATCGGGGACACGGTCTGGGTGCAGAAGGCGGGGGAGATTATTCCCGAGGTGGTGGAGGTGGACAAGTCCCGCCGCCCGGCGGGGACGCAGCCCTTCCGCCTGCCCGCCGTCTGCCCGGAGTGCGGCAGTCCCGTCGTGCGGGACCCCGACGGGGCGTTCCTGCGCTGCACCGGCGCGGAGTGCCCGGCCCAGCGGCTGCGCCACATCGTCCACTTCGCCGCCAAGGACGCCATGGACATCGACGGCCTTGGCCCGGCGGTGGTGGAAAGCCTGGTGGGCGCGGGCCTGGTACGCAGCCCGGCGGACCTCTATTATCTGAGTGCCAGTCAGGTGGCAGATCTGGACCGCATGGGAAAAAAGAGCGCGGAAAACCTGATTTCCGCCATTGACGTGAGCCGTCAGCGGGGCCTGGCCCGGCTGCTGAGCGCCTTCGGCATCCGCCAGGTGGGCGAAAAGGCGGGCAAGGTGCTGGCCCAGCGCTATCCCAACCTGGACGCCCTGATGGCGGCCAGCCAGGAGGAGCTGATGCAGGTCCCGGACGTGGGCGCGGTGACGGCCCAGTATCTGACGGACTGGTTCGCCTCTGAGCAGTCTCAGCACCAGATCCGCCTGCTGCGGGAGGCGGGCGTCTCCTTTGAAAGCCGCGAGCAGCTGCGGGACAGCCGCTTTGCCGGAAAGACCTTCGTCCTGACCGGGACCCTGGAGCACTATACCCGGGACCAGGCCAAGGCCCTGATTGAGGCCTGCGGCGGCAAGGTCAGCGGCTCAGTGTCCAAGAAGACATCCTTTGTCGTGGCCGGCGCGGCGGCGGGCAGCAAGCTGACCCGTGCGCAAAGCCTGGGCATCCCGATCCTGAGCGAAACAGAGTTTCAGGCTATGCTGGAATGAACCGAAACATTCCTCCATGCATAGGATGGCGTGAGGCGCAAGCCTCCACATCCTTAGCATGGAGGAATTTGTTTTGGAACATGAAACCGGCCAGACCGGAAACCGCATCGGAGACGCGGGCAACCGCCCCTGCTCCTACCGCAAAGGGCCGCTGCCCGACTGCGCCCCCCTGGCGCTGGCCTATGTGCCGATGCAGCAGTCCGCCCAGCCCGCCTATGAGACCTCTGAGGCCCTGCGGCGCGGCACGCTCTTCCCCGGCCTGGATCTGCCTTTTATGAACATGGTCAACACGAAAGACGTGACGGATACGCCCCTGGGCGAGCTGATGGCCATTGGCTTCGTCGCCCACGAGCTGCAGCTTTATCTGGACACCCACCCGGACGACGCGGAGGCCTTCCGTACTCTTCGGGAGATGTTGGAGCTGGAGCGGGAGGCCCACAGACGCTATGTGGAGCGCTGCGGCCCGCTGAAAGCCACGGACCTGGAGTACAGCGAGCGCTTCGACTGGCTGGCGGACCCCTGGCCATGGCTGTATCGGAACTGAGGGAGGGGGATGAACGATGTTTTTGTATAAGAAAGCCCTGCAATACCCTGTGAAGATTGCCAACCCCAACCCGGCCCTGGCAAAGTTCATCATCAGCCAGTACGGCGGGCCAGACGGCGAGCTGGGTGCGTCGCTGCGCTACCTGAGCCAGCGCTTTTCCATGCCCTACCCGGAGCTGCGCGGGCTGCTGACCGATATCGGTACAGAGGGGTCTTCCTTGCACACAGGGGCCAAAAGCCCTTGATTTTCCTCGCTTTTTTCGATCTCCGCTTCGCCGGATACCTCCGTGTCATTCTTGCACCCCGGGTTTTCCGGGGCATTTTCGCCGGAAATCTGGCGCTTCAGCCGGGACAAACGCTCCAGCACAAACACCCATTTCATGGGCAGCAGATTGAGCCGCAGCTCCACATGACAGTCCTTGTAGACAATCATCTGGTCCAGGATGTTCTTGTAAAACACCTCGCTGTCGGCGTCGCCGCTGAGCATGGCGTTGACCTGTTTGCGCACGTCCGCGCCGAGCTGCCCGGTGTCGTAGCGCAGCTTTTCCTTTTCCCGGACCGCGTCCAGCCGGGTTTGCAGGCCGCTTATTTGTTTGTCATACCGTTCGTTCATCCTGCGCATCTCCTCCTTGGTTATACTCTGGGAAAAGAAGGCGTCCAGCACGTCTTCCTTCTTTTTTGTAAGCTGTTCCATCTCATGCTCCAGCTTTTCGGCGCTGTCGGCGCTCCCTTGCTCGGTGGCCTGGATGGCTTCCAGCGCCAGTGCGGTCACGTTGTCCGCAATCCATTTTCGGTCCACATTCAGGGCGGCCACGGCCTGTTTCAGCATATCCAGAGCCAGCTCGTCCCGGACCATCTTGCCGATGTCGCAGCCCACCTCGTTGCCCTGCCTGTCAATGTGCCGGGCGCCCTCGACGGCGGCGGTGCAGCAGCCCCAGCGCTTGTAGACGGAGCCGTCCTTCCGCTTTTTCTTCCGGGACACGAAGTTGGCTCCGCATTCGCCGCATTGGATCTTTCCGGAGAATATGTAGCGGTTGGCGTGTCTGGTGGCGGGGTCCCCGTGGAGATTCCGCCGTTTCAGCTCCGACTGTACCATGTCCCACAGCTCCCGGTCAATGATCGGTTCATGGTGGTCCGTCAGCGCGATGATGGGCTCCTCCCCGTGGTTGTACTTCTTGGCGTGACTCAGATAGTCCGGGGTATAGGTCTTTTTCTGCACCAGGTCGCCGACGTATTTTTCGTTTTTGAGAATCTTGACGATATGGCTGTTGGCCCATTTTGTGTTGCCCGTGTAGGACTTGACCCCCGCCTCCCGGAGTTCTCTGGCAATCACAGAGGTCCCCTTCTTCTCCACGCCGTACTTGTAGAAGATCTGCCGCACCACCTCCGCGCCATCCGGATTGACGGTCATCTTCCCGTCCTTCACGTCATAACCCAGCATGGAGCGACCAAACACCACGCCCCGCTCCATCTGCCGGGTCTGGCCCCATTTGACCCGGGAGGAGGTCTTCCGGCTCTCCTCCTGGGCGATGGAACCCATGATGGAGAGCCGCAGTTCCGCGTCCGGCTCCAGCGTGCTGATACCGTCGTTCATGAACAGCACCCCGACCCCCAGGCTTTTCAGCTCCCGCGTGTAGGAAATCGTGTCCAGGATGTTCCTGGAAAAGCGGCTGACCTCCTTGGTGATGATGAGCCGAAACTTCCCCAGGTGGGCGTCGTTGATCATCTGGTTGAACTGGGCCCGCTTCCTGGTGGAGGTCCCCGTGATGCCCTCGTCGGCGTACACGGCGTAGAGCTCCCAGTCCGGCTGACGGGCGATGTACTCCTTGAAATACCGCTGCTGGGCTTCAAAGGAATTGGCCTGATCCTCCTTGTCTGTGGACACGCGGCAGTAGCTGGCGACCATGATCATGTTTCTCACCTCCTGGGGACAGTATCGCAGATTGGGATGGGTTTGGCGAATGTACGGACGGGAAAGATCATTTCTGTGGTGGCTGATTTGAAGGAACCCACCTGTGAAGTTTTTGCTCTTTCAGCTTTTCTACGGCATATCGGCATTGCATCTCGGTCAGTTGACCGGCTTCCTTCAAGGCCAGCAGTATGGCGCTCTGGTACGCATAAAGGAACTCATGATCCTGCTCTTTGGTGATCCTTCGGTCGTTTTCCACGGACCGTAAGACCGCCCGGTCTTGCATGAAAACAGCTCTCCTTTCTGCAAGATTCTATGCGCACGGCAGGTCCGATTTACCTGCCGCTGCGTTCCCTTGCAGCGTACCAGGTTTTCCTTTGCTTTGTCCTGCCGGAGACTTGGTCCGTCCAAGCAGACCGGGATGCAGAGCTCCAGAATGCGGTCAAAGAACCGCTGCTCGGCTATATCCGCTCTGTTTGTGCCATTGCCTCTTGAGCTGGTTTCATTTTATCAGCGACGTATCCGTCTGTCCGAAAAGCGGACAGAATTGCAGTTTCAGCGGGAGAATTGCTTCCGACTTGCATATTTGCGAGACCGAGCGACAAAAAACGCCGGTTTGACGCCGCTGCAAGCCCGTCAAATATTGGATAAAACCCGGTCCAAGGGCAAAAAATGGCCAAAAACTGAGTTGACCTATAGTTTTGTACAGAATCCAAACCGGAAAACCTTGGCCAGGCAGCCGATCCGGAGCCCGGATTCCCGAAAGAATTTTGGGCTGTATACAGATTATTCCTTGACAAAGTGCCAGATATATAGTGTTTAATGATCAAGGAAGGGCAAGGGGTTCTACTAATATCTTACCTATAAGGAATCGAGACGCTTCGTCGAGATCACCCACGTTCACACCGTCATCCTTGCTTTCGTTCCGATCCCCCGCAGACGGGACGCACGTTTTCCTAACAATCCTTTTTTCCCAAACAGTCAAAAGCGCTTTCGTAGGGCGTCCTGCGCCCTATGAAAGCGCTTTCTGGTACGCCTGGATGGAATCTGCCGAAAACCTCCCATCCTCCTGTCACCCCACGGGCGGCTTGCGGCCCCTTTCTGCCGACCTGGGGCGCGGCGCGGTTTTGTAAAATAATTGCCGCCGGAAACGGTTCCCGGCGGCGCGTTCGGAGGCGCTATGCTGACACAATATCAATTGCTGCTGTCCTGCGAGACGGCTGTGCCGCCGCGGGCGGCATGGGCCTACCGGCTGTATGCAGCCCTGCTGGACCGGGCGCCGGAGGGCTTCGGCGGCCTGGTGCATCAGGACGCGCACACGCCTGTGAGCCAGTTCCTGCGCGTTCGGGAGGGCGGGAGCCTGCTTTGGACGGTCAACCTGTTGGGGGAGACCTGCGAAGCGGCGCTGTCCGGCCCGCTGGAGGTGCTGGATCGCCTCCGCCTGGACATGCAGACAGAGTTGTCCGTCCGGGAACGGCGGAAGCGGCGGATCGGGGACGCGGACGCGCTCTTCTCCCTTGCGGAACAGGGAGGGCAGCTCCACCGGCTGGCGTTCGGTACGCCCACGGCCTTCAAAAGCCGGAAGCGCTATCAGAACCTGCCCACATCCCGGCTTGTGCTGCAAAGCCTGATCCGAAAATGGAACAGCTGCATCCCGGACCGCCCCATGCCGGAGACTGAGGACGAAGCCCTGGAGGAGCTGGCCGCCGGCCTTGTCTGCCGAAGCTTTCAGTTGCAGGACAGCACTTTTTTCTCAAGGGCAACGCGATTCCGGGCTTCACTGGCAGCATCCTCTTTGAAAACCGCCTGACAGGCGCCCAAGGCCTCCGGGTAGACGCGCTCCTGCACTTTGCGCCGTTCAGCGGCGTCGGCATCAAAACCGCCCTGGGCATGGGCGGCGTCGCGCGCATCCCCCACTGAGACAGATAGAAAATCCCCCGCATGACCTTGTGATCATGCGGGGGTCTTTTTTTGCGCGTGGGGCGATGGTGGAAATCTCTGTGAGGGGTGGGGAATGCGTCCACCGTGGCGCAGGATACCACGCTCCGCAGCGAGGTGGAAATCTCTGTGAGGGGTGGGGAATGCGTCAAACGCCTGGCCGGACGCCTTCGCCTTCGCGCCCGTGGAAATCTCTGTGAGGGGTGGGGAATGCGTCAAAAATGGAAACGAAGTATTCGACGTTTCCCAAAGGGTGGAAATCTCTGTGAGGGGTGGGGAATGTGTCTATATCAGGCCGAAGCCCTGCATGACGCCTATGTTGTGGAAATCTCTGTGAGGGGTGGGGAATGTGTCGGCAATCATAGACAAAATTGCCCCCGCAAATCCTGTTATTCTCTCCAGGCTACCAACAAAAGTTAACACATCTTTGCGCATTTTGGCAAGCAGAAAATGAAAAGATGCACAAAACGAACCCGCTGTTTTTTCCAAACAATCCGTGCGAACCTCCTATTTTAGAGTGGTTTTTTCCTTCCGAAACCAGACTTTCGCGCCAGGCGTAATGCGAAGGATTCCTTGACAAAGCTGCAGGTGAAGTGTTGTAATGATTGGCAAAGGACGAGCTTTTCCGCGACACGAGGAACGGAAAGGAAACAAGAGATTTGAAAAGACAGAAAGCAGGGAACAGGAGGGGGAAGAGATGTCCAGAAAAACAGTCTTTGAGATGACCTTTGCCGACGTCTACTCCGCTTTGATCCGGAAGGCGGAGCGAAAAGGCCGGACAAGGGCGGAAGTGGATGAGGTGACTGCGTGGCTCACGGGGTATACAAGGTCGCAGATTGCGACGGCGCTTGCGTCCGAGATTTCTTATGGCGCGTTCCTCTCCGGCTCCCCGGCCTACCATCCGCACGCCGAGCTTATCACGGGGAAGGTGTGCGGCGTCCAGGTGGAGACGATCGAGGACCCGCTGATGAAGAAGGTGCGTCAGCTGGACAAGCTGGTGGATGAGCTGGCCAGGGGAAAGGCCATGGAGAAGGTGCTGAGATGAAGTGGAACTGTCCGAAATGCGGCCGCGAATTCAGCAAACAGAAGCAGGAGCATTTTTGTATCAAGCCGCAGAATATCGACGAATACATCGCCGCGCAGGCTCCGGCCGTCCAGCCAAAGCTGCGTGAGATGCGTGCCATTCTGCAAACGGCGCTGCCGGATGCGCAGGAGCGCATCGCGTGGATGTCCCCATCCTCGACCCGGAGGCGACGATCACCTTCTACCTGTGCGTAAGAAAAGATAAGAAGAAACTGCTGGAAGCTCTTGCACATGAGTTGTAAGGGAAAGCGGAAAAAAAGTTCCTGCCAATCGTTGGGGATTTGAATAGACGGACTCTTTTGAACAAGACCGCTTATAACAGTTCGATGCAGATTCCCCCTTGCGAGGGAAACCGGTACAAGTACGCTCTGACCCCGGCGGACACCCAAATAAGAATTCACCGGACACCCCCTTTTCGGAGTGTGCCCGGTGTTTTTTTATGCGCTCTTTTCGCTTTTCCGTTCCACAAAGCTCAGCAGCCGGTCGATACCCACCGCGAGGACGGCGGACAGGAGGCTGCCCCAGAGGATCTTGGCGGTGTTCATCGTGCGCAGACCGTCAAAGAGGATCGTCCCCAGGCCGCCTGCGTTGATGGAAGCGGCGATCGTGGCGATACCCACCGTGGACACCAGCGCGATGCGAAGCCCTGCAATCAGCGCCTTTTTCGCCAGCGGTATCTTTACCTTCCACAAAAGCTGCAGGTGCGTCATCCCCATGCCGGTTGCGGCCTCTACGACGCCCCGGTCCACGCCGTCCAGCCCCGCGAGGAAGTTTCGCAGCAGCAGATACTGGTTGTAGATCACCAGCGCCACAATCGCGGTGTTCCGGCCAAGGCCCGTGATCGGGATCAGCAGTGCCAGCAGCGCCAGACTCGGCACCGAATAGATCATGGAGAAGAGATGCAGCAGCACACGGGAAACTGTTCTGGAGCAGCTGCACAAAACCGTCAGCAGCACGGCCAGAACAAGAGAAAACAACAGCGTGATCACCACGATCTGCAAATGATCCCAGGTGGCGGCCAGCAGCTTGTCATAGTACTTTGAAGCGTATGCAATCACAGGTATTCCCTCCAAAAGGCCTCCTTCGCCTTGGCGGAGTTGACCAGCGACGCGACGAAAGCATCGGCGGGATGGCGGTTGATGGCCTCCGGCGTGTCAAACTGTCGGATGGTTCCTTCGTTCATGATGATGACCCCCTTTGCCTTATGCGCACGACAGATGCTCAGGAGCTTGCCGACCTCAAACTTGCGCAAAAACCACTTCACCGTATCATTTGCCTCTTGCGCTTCCACCAACTTCTGTGATAACATAGTTGCCATAGCATATACCTCCCTGTGTTTTTGTTGTTGTGGTGACTACATTATATCACAGTTCGAGGCTATATGCTATTCTTTTCGTCCTTTTTTCGCTTTGATATCGCGCTTAAATCGGAGCTTTATTAGACTTTTTTGTCAGAATCTCATGTGGGAAGTTTTAGTCTGGTTTTATTATACGGAATTGCTTCGGCTGTACAAGTACGCACCTTTTTGTAACCATAGAGCTTTTTGAAATAGCTCTTGCACTTGTTTCAATCTTACAGTATGATTCGAGTGTAACATTCTTTTTGAAAGTAATCGAGGTGCTGCATATGAGAACAAAGGACGAGATCCTGCCTGAATGCCCGGTAGCCACCACGGTCTCTCTGATCGGCAGCAAGTGGTAGCTGCTCATCATGCGCAATCTTTTTGGGCGGCCCTGGCGCTTCAATGAACTGCAGAGGAGCATCGACGGCATCAGCCAGAAGGCTCTGACGGAGGCGCTGCGCTCCATGGAGGCCGACGGCATTGTCCGCCGCACCGCTTACCCGGAAGTCCCGCCCCGGGTGGAATACGCGCTGACAGAGCTGGGCGAATCCATGCGTCCCATCATCCAGGCCATGGAAAAGTGGGGCAATGAATATAAAAAACTGAGTAAAGCAATCGTGTTGTGATAAGACAGAGACGCATCCAGTCGGATATCACGATTTGCAAAATGTATTTGATATGCTATTCTGACTTTGAGAAGCAACGACAGCTTGACCGGCCGGATGGACTGATTTGAACAGCGCAACACACTTTACGATAAATAAGGAGAACAAATCCATGATGAAGACTGAGAAGCTGAACCTGACACAGGAGTGGGACAAGACCTTCCCCAAAAGTGACAAGGTGAACCACAGTTATGGCGCAAAACAAGCCCGCGAACGCAAAGGATTAACACGTTTGATCGACCGGAATTCAGAAAATGACAGAAGGAGGAATTTCAAATGAGCAAGAAACTGGTAGCGTATTTCAGCGCGAGCGGCACGACCGCGAAGGTGGCAAAGGCGCTGGCGGAGGCGGCGGGCGCCGACCTCTATGAGATCAAGCCGCAGCAGCCCTACACCCGCGCAGACCTCAACTGGATGGACAAGAAGGCGCGCAGCACCGTGGAAATGCAGGACAAGGCCTCGCGCCCCGCGATCGTGACGGGCGATGTGGATGTGTCGGGCTATGATACCATCCTGCTGGGATTCCCGATCTGGTGGTATATCGCGCCGACCATCATCAACACTTTCCTGGAAGCCTACGACTTCTCCGGCAAGACCATCGTACTGTTTGCGACTTCTGGCGGCAGCGGCTTTGGCAAGGCGCTTGTGTACTTGCAGAAAAGCGCCCCCGGCGCGACGATCCGGGAAGGGAAGCTGCTCAACGGGCATCAGACGGCGGACAGCCTCAAGGCGTGGGCCGACAGCGTGGGCGCGTGAGACGACGAAAGCGTATCGCGGACAATCGACGCCATCATGCGGCCATATCGTGATTCCCCGACCGGAGGATCTGGCCGGGGAACCGCTTTCCTGGACCTGGGAAGCCTATGACTTTGCGGGCGCAAAGTGAGCGTGGACTGGAAGAAGATTGCCCATGTCTTTGAAGGAGGCGCATGAGAAACTGAGCAAAAAGGAACCGTAGCGAATGTGCAGATACAATGCGGATACAAGGTGAGGTGACAACAGATGCCATTTCAAATCATCCGAAGTGATATCACGAAGGTCAAGGCCGACGTGATCGTGAACACCGCGAACCCGCGTCCGGTCATAGGAAGCGGTACGGACAGCGCCATCTACCTCGCCGCCGGGGAGGACGCTCTGCTTGCGGAGCGGAAGAAGATCGGAGACATTGCTCCGGGGCAGGCAGCGGCCACTCCCGCATTCGCCCTTTCCGCGAACCACATCATACACACGGTAGGCCCGGCGTGGGTTGACGGGAAGCATCACGAGCGGGAAATTCTGCGCTCCTGCTATGCCAATTCTCTCGCGCTGGCGGCGGAGCTGGATGCCCGGAGCATTGCATTTCCGCTGATCGCCACGGGTGTTTACGGATTCCCAAAGGACGAGGCCTTAAGCATCGCTATGGCGGAGATTGGCGGTTTTCTGCTTACACATGACATGAAAGTCATCCTTGTCGTGTTTGATAGAAAGGCATTTGAACTGTCTGGACAGCTCGTCGGCCAGATCGATGAATACATAGATGAACATGCCGTGGGCCTGGCCCGTCAGACTGAATACGGCGGGAAGTACAACAGACGCCGACGCATGGAGGAGGAACTGCTTCGTCAGACCATTGCGCTCCCCGATGAAGCGGACACTGGGGACCTGGCCTTCGATGGCGCCCTCACCCCGATGGAGGTTCCCTTTGACCTTGCGGGCAAGAGCCTGGATGAGGTGCTGGAGCATGCCGGCGAAACCTTCCAGCAGAGGCTGTTCAAGCTGATCGATGCCAGCGGCATGGATGATGTGACGGTCTACAAGAAAGCAAACATTGACCGGAAGCTGTTCTCCCGCATCCGCTGTAAAGAGGATTACAAGCCGAAGAAGAGAACAGCGGTGGCCTTTGCCATCGCACTGGAGCTGGATTTGCAAACTACGCTTGACCTG
Source organism: uncultured Oscillospiraceae bacterium (assembly GCA_947169975.1). Taxonomy (GTDB): domain Bacteria; phylum Bacillota; class Clostridia; order Oscillospirales; family Oscillospiraceae; genus Vescimonas. The sequence continues at coordinate 1,925 of CAMVRT010000026.1, read as the reverse complement.
CTGTCGAGGGCTGAGATCGCATTCTCCCCAAGCAGCCGGTTTGACCTCATTGTCACATACTTCATCACGAACAGGATTTACGACATCTACAAGATTAACACCGTGCTCTTCCAATACGGGCAGCCGATCTTGGGAGAGTAGATACCGGGAAGTGGATCATTTGTTGCTTGGCAAACGACCACTTCTTTTCTTGTATCCGCTATACTTGGATCATCAAATGAAGGAGGAAATCTCAAATGAAAAAGAACCTGACAGAACTGGTGATGATCCTGGACAGAAGCGGTTCCATGGCCGGGCTGGAGCGCGACACCATCGGCGGCTATAACAGTATGCTCCGCAAGCAGCGTGAGGCGGACGGCGAAGTGCTGGTTTCCACGGTACTGTTCGATGACCGGAGCGAGGTACTCTATGACCGGGTTCCTTTGGACAGGCTGCCTCAGATGACCGAGAAGGAATACTATGTGCGGGGCTGCACGGCGCTTCTTGACGCGCTGGGCGGGGCGATCCATCACATCGGGCATGTCCACAAGTATGCGCACGACGAAGACCGCCCGGAAAAGACCATCTTTGTGATAACCACTGACGGCATGGAGAACGCCAGCCGCGAATACTCCTATGGCCGCGTAAAGAAGATGGTGGAGCGGCAAAAAGAAAAGTACGGTTGGGAGTTCCTGTTCCTCGGCGCAAACATGGACGCCATCGAAACTGCCGGACGATTTGGCATCTCCGCTGACCGGGCCGCCAATTACAACAGCGATCACGAGGGAACGGCGCTGAACTATGAGGTGTTGGCTGAGACCGTTTGCGAGATGCGCGTCAGTGCTTCTCCCATCGGCGCGAGCTGGAAAAAGCGCATTGATGAGGACTATGAGAGACGCGGCAGAAAGGGAGGAAAAAACTGATGTATGGAGCAATCCTTGGCGATATGATTGGCGCCCCTTATGAGTTTGACCGGGGCGACAAGACGAAGGACTTCCCGCTTTTCATCCGGGGCAGTCAGTTCACGGATGATTCTGTCATGTCCATCGCCGTTGCGGAAGCATTGCTTGACACGATGGGCCAGACGGATGACGAGGTAAAAGCCGCGCTTGTTCAGTCCATGCAGACATGGGGAAGGAAATATCCCCATGCGGGCTACGGAGGGAGATTTCGCGGCTGGCTGAGCGAAAAGCACCCGGAGCCTTATGGCAGTTATGGCAATGGGTCTGCAATGAGGGTTTCCTCTGCCGGATGGCTGTATCCCACACTCGATGAAACGCGGTACGCCGCTCGTCTGACGGCTGAGGTCACACACAACCACCCGGAAGGCATCAAGGGCGCGGAGGCGACTGCCAGTGCCATTTTCCTTGCCAGGACGGGAAAAAGCAAGGATGAAATTCAGGACTATATCGTCAGCGAGTTCGGCTATGACCTGTCCCGCACCTGTGATGAAATCCGGCCAACTTACCATCATGTGGAAAGCTGCCAAAAAACCGTCCCGGAGGCGATCACCGCATTCCTCGAAGGTACTGATTTTGAGGATGTGATCCGCACTGCCGTATCCCTCGGAGGAGACTGTGATACCCTGACCTGCATTGCCGGGAGCATCGCGGAGGCGTTCTACGGTATTCCGGAAGAGATGATGGAGGAGTGCAGAAAACGGCTGCCCAACGAGATGCTGGGGGTTCTGAACCGTTTCGAGCAGGCTGTACATTCCTTCCTTGACCCTTTTCTCGAAGGAAATGTATAATGGTCCCAGCAAACCAGACCACCTCTGCCAAGACGCACGTGAACATGGTATACGAAGCAGACAGAGAAAGGAGCGCATACCATGGCACACAGACAGTACACAGCGCAGTACAAGGCGAAGATTGTTCTGGAGGTTCTCCAGGGGGAGAAAGAGCTGGGCGAGATTGCGTCGGAGAACAACCTGAATCCCAACATGG
>CAMVRT010000025.1 GCA_947169975.1 uncultured Oscillospiraceae bacterium | reverse complement strand
GTATGAGGGCAGCATCACGAAGCAGTTCCCCATCTTCGTGATCATCATCCTTCTGGTCATGGCGGGGCACTATATCTGGCTGGCGCTTCTGTACGCTCTGGCGGGGGCTTACTCCGGCCGCAACCCCATGAACATCCTCAGGTACTACGGACCGGCCTACATGACGGCGGGGGGCACCATGTCCAGCGCGGCGACGCTCTCTGTGGCCCTAAATTGCGCCAGGAAGTCCGAGCCCACGCTGCGACCCGACCTGGTGGACTTTGGCATCCCGCTGTTTGCCAACATCCACCTCTGCGGTTCCGTGATGACGGAGACCTTCTTCGTCATGGCGATCTCCAGGGTGCTGTACGGCTCCTTCCCGACGGTGGGCACCATGGTGCTGTTCTGCCTGCTGCTGGGCATCTTCGCCATCGGTGCGCCCGGCGTCCCCGGCGGCACGGTCATGGCGTCCCTGGGGCTCATCACGGGCGTCCTGGGCTTCAATGAGACGGGCACGGCCCTGATGCTGACGATCTTCGCCCTTCAGGACTCCTTCGGCACCGCCTGCAACGTCACCGGCGACGGCGCTCTGACCCTGATGCTGACCGGCTACGCCGAGAAGCACGGTATCGGCGAGACCAGGCTGGGAGATCTGCTGAACTAACGATTTTTTTACGAAGGGATAATAATCCCCGCCGTCCCAGGGACGGCGGGGATCGCCTTACAGGTTTCAGGGCGGTTAGCCCTGAGTCTAATGGGGAACGTTCAGAGACCGCGGTCAAATCTCGCTATTCTCAGCAGCGACTCAATGTGCTCCGCCGCCGGGAAGAGATCACGCCGTGCCTGAGCCACAAAAAACTCCGCGTCCTCCTTTGCCAGGGGAGTGCCATGAGATGCGTTGTACGAGGCCGGATAAAGGGCGGAACGCAGCAGCGCCGTTGCCCGTATGATCTTCTCGTACTCGTGGATGACATTTTTGTCCCTCGTGTCGAAATACGCGCCCATCATGACATTCCATAACTTTCTGGCCTGGAGCGGCTCAAAGCCGGACATGCGTTTCACCAGGGGCTCAGACTCACTCATGTAGACCATGTAGGTCGTTCCAAGATCATAGATGGGATTTCCACTGCAAATGCCAGCCATGTTGATGAGGATCGGCTCGCCATGCTGGATAAAAACATTGCGCGCGTGGAAGTTTCCATAAAGGGTCGTGTTCGTCTCCGGGATAACACTGATGAGCCCAAGGAGAACGCTGATCTCGCTGCCATGCAGCCACGGCGTCATTTTCCTGGCCCACCCCGCATAAATATCCGACGCTTTGGGGAGCACGACATTCTTTAGCGTGGCAGAGTGGATGAGCTTCAGCAGAGTGCCCATCTTCTCCGCGTAGGTCTCCAGCTTCCAGGGCGAGTTCTCCAGCAGAGCGGACACCGTGTTTGCCTTGACCAGTTCATAGAGCATCCCATAGCGTCCCTGATAGGTGACGACATCAAAGGCGATGAGCGTGGGTATCCCGCTCAGAAGCGCCGCTTGAGAGTACTTCCGTTCATCTTCAATGCTTTCAAGGCTCGTCCCTTCCGGATAGACCTTCATGAGCGTGTCCTCACCGAGGTAATAGACTGTGATCCCGCCCGTGTAGCCTATCTTGCGCGTCTCCTTATCCGAGACATCCCGCATGGCCCTCGACACCTCAAAGATATGATCGAAGCCCGTTATGTCAAAGATGTCATAGACCTCCTGCGAGACGTTGACGACCCGTATGGGATCGTCCTCCTTGTTGCTCAGGGTCAGAAAGACGCGAAGCCCGGCGCTGGAAATGTACTCCAGCCCGGCACAGTCAAAGATAATGGAGCCAATGGGATGTTTCTTCCGCTCCGCAGTGACGATATCTCCAAACTCCCTGGAGTTCGTGGAATCGATCCTGCCCGCGAGCTCAAACCGGAGTTTCCCGTTCGACATCAATGCCTTCAAGCTATATTTTTCCATCTCTCTGTCCCCTCACTCCACCGTCCTGATGATAGAATGCCATGCGGCACGCTTCAGCTCCCGTTTATTCATGCTGCGCCTCGTCCGGCCCCCTGCCCCAGGTAAGCGGCACGGATGTCCGGGTCCTGAAGAAGGTCCTTCGAGTTCCCCTCCTTGAGCAGCCGCCCCGTCTGGAGGACGTAGGCCCGGTGGGACAGGAGAAGCGCCTGCTTCGCATTCTGCTCCACCAGGAGGATGCTGACCCCCTGCTCGTTGATGCGGCGCAGCTCCTTGAAGATGTCGCGGATGACGATGGGAGCCAGCCCCAGCGACGGCTCGTCCAGAAGCAGGACCCGCGGCCGGGCCATCAGCGCGCGGGCAATGGCCAGCATCTGCTGCTCGCCGCCGGAGAGCGTCCCGGCGTACTGCCCCAGGCGCTCCTTCAGCCGAGGGAAGAGCGAGAACACCCAGTCGAGGTCCTCCTGGATGTCCGCCTCCCTTCGCGTGAAAGCCCCGATGCGGAGGTTCTCCTCCACCGTCAGGGGGGCGAAGACGCGCCGTCCCTCCGGCACCAGGGCAAGCCCGCACTGCACGGCCTTCCAGGTCCGCGTCGAGAGGGGACAGCCGTCCAGCAGGATGGTCCCGCCCGCCAGCTTCACCATGCCCATCAGCGCGTTCATGAAGGTGGACTTGCCCGCGCCGTTGGCCCCGATGACCGAGACGATCTCCCCCTCCATGAGCGAGAGAGAGAACCCGGAGAGCGCCGTGATCGCGCCGTAGTTCACGCGGAGGTCCCGAGCCTCCAGCAAAGATTTGCCTGTCCCGGCCATCATACCGCCTCCCCCTCTTTCGCATCATCTGAGCCCAGGTAGGCCGCAAGAACGTCTTTATTATGCTGGACGGCCTCCCGGACCTTGGCGATTTCCATAATATCCACGTCCTCATCGCTTTCGCTGTCGAAGAGTTTGGCTCCAAAGTTCAGACAGATGACATGGGAACAGATGTTGAGGATCATATTCATATGGTGCTCTATGACCAGCGTGGTCAGGCCGAAGTCCCGGTGTATGCCCGTGATGAGGCCGTTCAGTTCCAGGACCTCCTCCGGGTTCATGCCCGCCGCGGGCTCGTCCAGCATCAGCAGTTTCGGCCCCAGCGCCAGGGCCCGGGCAATCTCCAGCCGCCTCTGCATCCCGTAGGGCAGCGTCCCCGCCGCCTGTTCCGCCCGGTCCGCCAGGCCCACCCGCTCCAGGAGCTCCATGCCTTTTTCCCGCAGGCGGCGCTCCACTCTTCCCCAGCGCCCCACATGAAGCGAGGCCTCAAGGAAACTATAACGGTAATCATCGTCTGGCCGGGCAGCCGGGACGAGATACCCGCGGAACATAGCCTCCAGGAAGGAGGTTCGATAGCGGTTCTGGGCAGCCGTCATGACGTTCTCCAATGCCGAGGAACGCGCGAAGAGCCGGAGGTTCTGGAAGGTCCGGGCGATGCCCAGGTGGGTGATCTGGTGGGGACGCAGGGCGGTGATGTCCTGATCCATGAAGAAAACCGTCCCCGAAGACGGCTTGTAAACCCCGGAGATGATGTTGTAAACCGTCGTCTTGCCCGCGCCGTTGGGCCCGATGATCCCCGTGAGGGAGCCCTCATGGACCTGAAAGCTCACGTTGTCCAGCGCCAGGACCCCGCCAAAGCGCATATCCACGCTGGAAAGCTCAAGGACAATCTTATTCTCCATCTTCAGCTCCTCCTTCCCTTTCCAAAACTGTGGGTCCCTGAACGATGTGGAAGAAAGTCCCAGATCTCCCGGTTGCCAAGCAGGCCCTCCGGCCGGAAGACCATGATGACCACCAGCAGCAGGCCATAGATGAGCATACGGTACTGGGAGATGTCGCGGAAATACTCCATGATGAGAGTGATGGCGGCGGAGCCCAGCAGCGTCCCCGTCATGGAGCCCAGCCCGCCGAACACCACCACGGCCGTCAGCTCCGTGGACTTCATCATGTCGAACATGGAGGGCTGGATGAAGCTCATATAGCCCCCCAGCAGCCCGCCCGCGATGCCGCAGTAGAACGCCGAAATGAGCAGGGCCTTCATGCGGGAATGTGGCGTGTTGAAGCCCAGCAGCGAGGCCGCCACGTCGTCGTCCCGCGAGGCGCGGAGCTCCCGTCCAAGGCGGCTGTCCAGCAGGTTGAACATCAGGATCGTCAGGACCGCGAACATGGCTACTGCCAGGCCCCGCGTGGTGTAGGGGTCGATGCCGGGGAAGCCCCGGGCCCCCCGCGTGAAGGACTGCCAGTTCTCCAGAATCAGGCGGATGGCCTCGCCCAGACCGATGGAGGCGATGGCGTAGTAGTCCCCCGTCAGGCGGAGCGTCGGCACGCCGATGAGCCACGCCACCAGGATAGCGATCAGCCCTCCGGCCAGCAGCGCCGGGAGCCAGTGGACGCCGTAGCGCACGGTGAGGATGGCCGTGGTGTAGGCTCCCAGGGCCATGTAGGCCGCGTGGCCCAGGGTGAAGATGCCCGTGAAGCCCGTCAGGATGGAGACGCCCATGGCCGCCACGCAGTTGATGCACAGCAGGATGACGATGCCCTCCTGATACCCGCCGAGGGGATAGAAAGCCAGCCCCAGACTCAGGGCGATGATGCCCGCGTTGATGAAAAGGCTTTTTTTCATCTTATGCCGCCCCCCCTGCTAAATTTTCTCGCCGGCGGTCCGCCCAAAGAAACCGGCAGGACGGACCAGCAAGATCAGCACCAGCAGAGAGTAGACCACCAGGTCGCGCATCTGGCTGCTGATGAAGCCCGCGGTGAGCATCTCGGCGAGGCCCAGGATCAGGCTGCCCAGCACCGCGCCGGGCAGGGAGCCCAGCCCCCCGATAACGGCCGCGATGAAGGCCTTTGTCGTGATGCTGCCCAGCTGGGGATAGAGGCTGTAGCGCACGGAGAGGAAGATGCCCCCCACGGCGGCCAGGAGCCCCGCCACGAAGAACACGAGGGCGATGAGGAACGTGACGTTGACGCCCATCAGCCCCGCGGTCCGAAGGTCGCAGGCCGCGGCGCGTATCGCCAGGCCCCAGCGGGTGCGGGTGAGGAAGAGCTGGAGCAGCACCAGGAACACCGCCGCCACCACCAGAGAGAGGATGTCCGACGCGCTGACCGTCACGCCCCCGCCGAGCTCGAACACGCCCGTGGGGAAGGTGCTCTGGGGCAGGGCGCGGATACGTCCCCCGACGGTGACGACGAAGATATTTTCGATCACGATGTTGACGCCCATGGAGGCGATGAGCAGGTAGAGCGTGATGGGGGTGCGCTCGCGGATGGGCTTGTAGGCCAGGCGCTCCGTCAGGACGGCAACCAGCCCCGAGGCCGCCAGAGCGCCGGCCATGGACACGGCGGTGTTGTAGCCCCACTGGGTCAAAAGGAAGTAACAGGCGTAGCCCCCCACCACTAAAAAGCCCCCGTGGGCAAAGTTGGAGAAGAGCAGAATGGAGTAGACTAAGGAATACCCCACGGCAATGAGCGCGTAAACGGAGCCGAGGGAAAGGCCGTTGATGATCTGTTGGATCAGAGTGGACAGGCTGAAACTCAAAGGTCATCCTCTCCTTACAGGCAAATGCTCATAAAAATAAACAGCCCCCCGCTCGTAAGGGGGGCTTGGAACTGTCCAAAAGCCGCTATTCCGGACGGAGCTTGGTGAAGAACAGGGCCTTCTGCTGTTTGGGGTCGCAGCGGAGGATGACGCCGTCCTTGCCCTTCGGGTCGTGGTTCTCGTCCATGGTCAGGACGCAGTGCAGCAGCTTGAGGCCGGAGGTCTTTTCCAGCGCGTCGCGGACCTTCTCCGGGTCGTCGCTGCCGGCGCGCTCGATGGCGTCCTTCAGCCAGTACACGCAGTCGTAGGCCAGCACGCCGTTCAGGAACTCCTTGCACTCGGTCCCCGTGTGGGCCAGGTAGCTCTCAAAGAAACCGGCCAGGGCGGGGTCGTAGCGGTCCACATGGCTGACCCAGTAGGTGTCGCCCAGGGCGTCGCCCGCGATCTCCCACATGAAGTCGCCGTAGCCGTCGCCGCCCACGATGGGCGTGGTGATGCCCAGCTCGCGGGCCTGCTTCACGGCCAGGGGCAGGGACTTGCCCATGAACGGATAGATGAACACGTCCGCGCCGCTGTTCTTCATGTTGGTGAGCTGGGAGCGGAAGTCCACGTCCTCGCCGCGGAAGCCCTCGTCCGCCACGATCTTGCCGCCGAACCGCTCAAAGTTCTTGATGAAGAACTCGCGCTGGCCCTGAGAGTAGTCGCTGGACACGTCGTAGAGCAGCGCGGCCTTGGTGGCCTTCAGGTTCTGGGCGGAGAACTGCGCCATGATGGCGCCCTGGTAGGGATCCAGGAAGCAGATGCGGAAGTTGTAGGGCCGCACCCTGCCGGACTCGTCCACCGTCACCTGGGGGTTGGTGGGCAGCGTGCCGATGTTGGGGACGCGGCCGCGGTTGAAGATGGGGGCCGCGGCGATGCACAGGCCGCTCCCGTTGGGACCGATGACAGCCGTCACCTTGTCCTGTTCCACCAGACGCCGGGCAGCGTTCACCGTGTCCTCCTGACGGGTGCGGCAGTCGTACATGATGAGCTCCAGGGGCTTGCCAAGGACACCGCCGGCCTTGTTGATCTCCTCGACGGCGATCTTGACGGACTCCCACTCCGCGACGCCATAGGCCGCGAAGTCACCCGTCACGGCGGCGAGCTGGCCCACCTTGATGGTGTCCCCGGCCAGCGCGGGCGCAGCCAGCAAAGCCAAACACGCAAGGCACAACACAAACTTCCTCATGTTCAAACCTCCTCAAATTTAAGGCTTCACACTATCTATATCATATCACAAAAAACGGAGCACAGCCGGACTGCCTAACCCACGAGAGCCAGCACGTCAGTTCCCCTTCAGGTGATAAAATAATATGGGACCTGTAAAATCACCAACGAAAGAGAGAGAGTTTGAATGAGCATTCGTGTTCCCTTTGCGGAGATGAAGGCGACAGCAAAAAAGGCATTCCTGAACATGGGCCTGACGGAGGAACAGGCGGAAACCTGCGCCACCGTCCACACCGAGTCCAGCGCGGACGGCGTGGAGAGCCACGGGATGAACCGCATCCCGCGCTTTGCCCGGTACGTCCAGAGAGGCTGGGTCAACCTCAAGGGCACGCCCCAGCTCGTCGGGGCGAAGGGCGCGGCGGAGAACTATGACGGGCAGAGGGGCATCGGCATCACCAACGCCCTGTTCAGCGCCGCCCGCGCCGTGGAACTGGCAAAGCTCCACGGCATCGGCCTTGTGGCCCTGAAGAACACGACCCACTGGATGCGGGGCGGCACCTACGCCTGGAAGATGGCGGAGGCCGGTTTCATCGGCATCAGCTGGATCAACACCGAGAGCTGCATGCCCCTGTGGGGCAGCGACGTGAAGAGCGTGGGCAACAATCCCTTCTGCATCGCCATCCCCCGGGAGGACGGGGAGATCGTGGTGGACATGGCCATGAGCCAATACGCCTACGGAAAGTTAGGGGTCTATCGTCTGGCGGGGAAGCAGCTCCCCTACCCCGGCGGTTTTGACAAGAACGGGAACCTCACCTCCGACCCCGGCGCCATTGAGGAGACCATGCGCGTGCTGCCCACGGGCTATTGGAAGGGCTCCAGCCTCGCTATCGCCCTGGACCTGGCAGGGGCGGCCATCGCGAATGGGCTCTGCGGCATAGACATGGACGAAGAAAAGAAAGGAAGCTGCACGGGTTGCAACCAGATCTTCATTGCCATCGACCCGTATTTGTTTGGGGAAAAGGAAAAAACTCAGGAGATGTTCAACCGGCGCGTAGCGGCGGCGGACGCCGCTCATCCCATCGACCCCAAACATCCCGTCCGGTGCCCCGGCGAGAACACCATGGAACGGCGGCGGCAGAGCATGACCGAGGGCGTCAGCGTGGACGAGGCCATCTGGGCACAGGTTCAGGCCCTCGCAGCAGGGAACATGGACACAAAGGACATTGCGTCATACTGATTTAAGCCCTCACGCCGGGCGGCTGCACATTTTTAAGCCCTCGCGCCGGGGGGCTGCACATTTTTAATCCCTCACGCCGGGCGGCTGGCCGGGGCTCCCGGTCACAGGTTCACCTCGACGACGCGGATGTTGACCTCCTTGACGGTCATGCCGGTGAAGAAGCTCAGGCCGTCACGGACCTTCTGCTGAAGCAGGCGCGCGATGGCCAGGGCGCTCATGTCGCCCAGCTTGAGGTCCAAAACGACGTTGACCACCAGGCTGTCGTCCGCCGGAAAGGGGCCGCTCCCCTCCTCCGTCACCAGCTCCAGCTCGTGGATATTCTGGACGTGCTCCCCCAGCTCCAAAAGACGGCGGCACATGGCGAGGAGCGCGTCCGTCCCTATCGTCACCCTCCCGTCGAAGCTGAAGGGCGGCGTGACGATGGTGTTGCGCCCCTCCCCTTCCTCCGGCTCCCGGCTTTTGAAGAAGCCCTTGATCTGGCGCACTAACTTGCCGGCGAAGTTACGCTGGATCTGAGCCCGCGCCACGGGAACGACGTGCTGACGCTTTTCCCGACGCTCTTTCAGCGCCTCCTCGATCTCCTCCGGGGAGGACACGTCAGTGATTTGAATGACCTTCACCGGTTCGTTCAGCCCCAGCCGGTGGATGATCTTCTCCGCCATGCCCTCCGAGGTGGCCAGCACCATCAGCCGGCAGGGCGCACGGGAGGCAAGGTACTTCACCACCTCTTCGCGGTGCGCCGCGTACTCGAAGATCGCCCGGCGGATCGCACGAAGGCGGTTGAGCTCGGACTTGGCGCTGCGCCCCGCCATGATGCGCCCGCGGGACACCACCAGCCCATCGTCGATGATCAGGTCCACCCCGTACTGGCGCGCGACGTGTGTGGCCCTGTGGCTCTTGCCCGTCCCGGCCGGCCCAACGAAAGCGTAGACCTCAATGGACGAAAGGGGTCCGGCGGCCCCCCCGCGCCCCTCTGTCATTTTGTTTCCTCCGTAATCAGCTCGACGCGGGCCCCCAGGGAGCGGAGCTTTTCATCAATGGCCTCGTACCCGCGCCATACGTGGATCATCTCCCCCACCCGCGTCTGGCCGCTCGCCGTCAGGCCCGCCAGGATGAGGGCTGCCCCGGCACGCAGGTCCGTCGCTTTGACGTCGTCCCCGTGAAGCTGGCGGACGCCGCTGATGACGGCCGTGTTCCCCTTGATCCTGATGTTGGCCCCCATGCGGTTCAGCTCCTCCGCGTAGAGGAACCGTGCCTGAAAGACGCTCTCCTCCACCATGCTGACACCGTTGGCCAGGGAGAGCGTGGCCACCATCTGGGGCTGAAGGTCCGTGGGAAAGCCGGGGAAGGGCATCGTCTTCAGGGAAAGGGACTGGAGCCTCTCTGCGGGGAACACGGTCACGGCGTCGCGGCGGACGGAGAAACGGGCCCCTGCCTCCTCCAGCTTCGCCAGCATGGAGCCAAAGTGCGCCGGGACGACATCCGTCACCGTCACCTGCCCGCCCGTCATCACCCCCGCCAGGAGGTAGGTGCAGGCCTCGATCCGGTCGGGAATGACGCGCTCGCTGCCGGAGTGAACCTCGCTGACCCCCTTGATGCGGACGCAGCCCGTGCCCTCGATCTCAATGGGGACCCCCATGCTCCCCAGGACGGCGGCGAGGTTGTCGATCTCCGGCTCCCGGGCGATGTTCTCGATGATCGTCTCGCCGTGGGCCAGGGCCGCCGCCATCATCAGGTTCTCCGTGGCCCCCACGGAGGGGAAGTCCAGGTATATCCTCCGCCCGCGGAGCTGGTCCGCCTGAGCGTAGACCACGCCGCTGCGGATCTCGATCTTCGCCCCCATCTGGACCAGGCCCTTGAGGTGCAGGTCGATGGGACGGCTGCCGATGGAACACCCGCCGGGCAGGGGCAGCGCGGCCTGGCCCCCCCGCGCCAAAAGCGGCCCCAGCACCAGGGACGAAGCCCGCATCTTCCGGACCTGGGCCTCCGGCGCTTCGGGGCTGACCTCCTCCGGCACGCTGAACCGCATTCGCCCCTGCGGCTCCTTCTCCACCGTCACCCCCAGCGTCTCTAAGAGTTCCACCATCGTCCGCACGTCCTGAAGGTCCGGGACGTTGTCAAGCGTCAGCGTCTGCCCCTTTAAAAGAAGGCACGCCGCCATGACGGGCAGCGCGGCGTTCTTCGCCCCCTGGGCCCTGACGGTCCCTGCAAGGGGGATGCCGCCCTCGATCGACATCATGTTCGGCATCCCGTTCATTCCGTCGCTCATGCCCCGGCCTCCAGGTACTGTGCGATGATATCCCGAATTTTCACCGAGGCCGTCCCGTCCCCGAAGGGGGCGCTCTCCCTGCTGGCAAAGGATTGCCGGTAAGCTGCGTTGTCCAGCAGGCGCCGGGCCTCACTGAGTATCCTCTCCGGGTCCGTCCCCACCAGGACGCCCGTGCCCTGCGTGACAGCGTCCGGCCGCTCCGAGAGGGTCCGCAGGATCAGCACGGGCTTTTTGAGCGCCGACGCCTCTTCCTGGATACCGCCGCTGTCGCTCAAAATGAAGAGGCTCCGGTCCATCACAGACACGAAGTCCGGGTAGTTCAGCGGCTCTGTGAAAATGACCTGGGGCGGTGTCCCCTCCGCAAAGGCGCCTAAGTCCCGGCGAATGGCCTCTCGGACCGTGGGATTTTTGTGCAGGGGGATGAGGATGTGGATTTCCGGCCTCTCGCGCAGCAGGTCCGCCACCGCGCCGCAGATCCGGTGAAGCGGCTCGCCCCACGACTCCCTCCGGTGAGCGGTCATCAAAATCAGCGGGGCGTCCTCGGGAATGTCCTGAAGGGCCTCCGGCTCCGGCCTGTTTTTTAAATTTTTCAGCGTCCAGAACAGCGCGTCGATGACCGTGTTGCCCGTCACATGGATGCGGCTGGTGTGAGAAAGCTTCTTTCCCGTCCGGGAGAGCCCCTCGCGCTTCAGGTTCTCCGCGTCCCCCCGGGTGGGGGCAAAGAACAGGGTCGCCAGCTGGTCCGTCAGCACGCGGTTCGCCTCCTCCGGAAAGGGCAGGCTCATGTCGTGGCTCCTCAGCCCCGCCTCGACGTGCCCCACGGGGATATGGCGGTAGAAGCCCGCCAGGGCCGCGGCCAGCGTCGTGGAGGTGTCCCCGTGGACCAACAGCATATCCTGGGGCGACTCATCCAGGAAGCCCCCCACCCCCGTCAGCACGGCAGAAGTGATGTGGTCCAGCGTCTGGCGGTCCCGCATGATGTTGAGGTCCACGTCCGCCGCGATGCCGAAGTGCGACAGGGCCTGATGGAGCATCTCCGTGTGCTGGCCCGTCGCCAGCACCGTGACGGCGAATCGCTTGTCCTTCTTCAGCGTGAGAATGAGCGGGGCCATCTTGATGGCCTCAGGCCGCGTTCCCACGACGCAGGTTATCCGGTACATATCTCTTCCTCCTTAACGCGCCAGCAGGCGGGCGTACACGGCCAGGCCTCCCATGAGCGTGAGCGATTGAAGGACGAGGAGGACGCTCACCGACCACAGGGGGGAGCCGGTCAGGCTCATCAGCAGATGATGCAGGTGGCCCTTGTCCGGGTAGAACGGAGACTTGCCCTTGAGGATGCGGCGGCTGAACGCCACCATCGTGTCCAGCACGGGAACTCCGCCAAAAAGCAGCAGAAGCAGGATGAGCTCGTGAAGCCGGATCGCCGTTCCTGTCTCCGCTCTCCTGGCCAACGCGGGCAGTGCGGCCGTCACAAAGTGTGACGCAAAGAGATAGCCCAAAAGCGTGCTCCCCCCATCCCCAAGGAAGGTCTGAGCCGAGGGAAAATTCCAGCACAGGACCCCCAGAGCCATAGCCCCCATGCAGGCCCCCACGGACGCGCTGCCGGGGGCCTTCAGGCCGCACAGCGTGGCCGAAGCAGCGATAAAAAGGGAGAGGCAGAGGCCGTTCACCCCGTCGATGAGGTTGTAAGCACTCGTCATCCCCGCCACCCAGATCAGCGCAACGGCGGCCGTCACCGGGGGAAGCCCCAGGGGCAGCACTGTCAGCGAGGCCGCGATGAAGTGCAGTCCCAGCCGCAGAAATGGGCTGAGGGAACACATATCGTCGAGGTAGCCGCAGAAGAAGATGACCGTCGCCCCCGTCGCCGCGAGGCGAAGGGACGGCAGACGCCCCACCAGGCACAGCGCCATGAGGAGGTAGCCGGTCCACAGGCCCAGCCCTCCTCCGCGCGGCATCTGTACGGTGTGGATCTTCCGGGCGTCGGGGATATCCATGATCCCGTAGCGCCGGGCAAGGTGGATGGAAAGGGGCGTCGTCAGCCCGCCCCAGAAGAACCCCGCCAACCCCAGGACAAAGAGCCTCACGTCAATCAAAGGACGCTCTCCCCTACTTCGTGCCGAACAGGCGGTCCCCGGCGTCGCCCAGGCCGGGCACGATATAGCCGTGGTCGTTCAGGTGAGAGTCCAGGGCTGCGATGAAGATGTCCGCGTCCGGGTGCTCCTTGTGAACGCGCTCGATGCCCTCCGGTGCGGCGATGAGGCACACCAGCGAGACCTTCTTGCCCCCGCGCTTCTTGATAAGGGAGATGGCCGCTGCGGCGGACCCGCCCGTCGCCAGCATGGGGTCCAGCACAAAGACGTCGCGTTCCTGGATGTCCTGGGGCAGCTTGCAGTAGTATTCCACGGGGTTCAGGGTCTCCGGGTCACGGTAGAGCCCGATGTGCCCCACCTTGGCGTTGGGCACGATCTGAAGAATGCCGTCCACCATGCCCAGTCCCGCGCGCAGCACCGGCACGATGGCCAGTTTCTTTCCCGCAAGGGTGCGGACCGTCGTCTTTGCGATGGGCGTCTCCACCTCGATCTCCGTGAGGGGCAGGCTGCGCGTGACCTCATAGACCATGAGCCCGGCGATCTCCTGAAGCAGCTCACGGAACTGCTTGACCGTCGTGTCCTTGCGGCGGATGATGCCCACCTTGTGCTGCACCAGCGGGTGATCGAAAATGACGGTCCGTCCGGCACCCTCAAGGGTATTGCCGCAGATGGCCGTCGACTTCTCCGCCACGGCGATCTTGTTGAGCCGCTGAAGGTGCCGCCCGCCCTCAAAGGACGTCGAGAACCACGCCTCCAGGATATCCGGGACCTGCTCCGGCTTGATGACGCGCCCCCCCAGCGTGATGACGTTCACGTCGTTGTGGGCCCTGGCGAGCCGGGCCAACTCCGCCGTATGGCAGGGGACCGCCCGCACCCCGCTGACCTTGTTCGCAGCAATGGAAACGCCGGCCCCCGTCCCGCACATCAGGACACCGCAGGCGGCCTCCTGCGACGAAACAGCGCGCGCCACCTTGAGGGCCACGTCGGGATAGTCGTCCCCTCCCTCCTCGGAAAAGGCGCCGAAGTCCAAAGGCTCAAGGCCCTTTGCGCGTAAGAAGTCCAGCACCGCGTTCTTCAGGACGAAACCGGCATGATCACACCCAACGGCTACCTTCATCTGTAAGCACCTCCATCTGAGCACTGCCACAGCCCACACAGGACTGTCTAATAATAGCACGAACGCGCCCTGCCGGGCACAAAAAATCCCTCCCCCGACCCGTTCAGGGATGAGGGAGGGATAAGCATCTCAGCGTCCGCCCGCCTAAGCGATAACGAGAAGGACGTCCCCTGTGTTGACCGAGTCGCCGGAGTTTACGCGGATCTCCGCGACCTTGCCCGAGGCTGTGGCGAAAATCTCGTTCTCCATCTTCATCGCCTCGAGGAGGAGGACCAAATCGCCGTTGTTCACGGAGTCGCCCACAGCCACCTTGAGGCTCAGGACCTTGCCGGGCATAGGAGCCGTGACGGGGGAACCGCCCGCCGGGGCCGCCGCAGGAGCCGCTGCCGGCGCAGGGGCCGGAGTTGCCGCAGGAGCTGCGGGGGCTGCCGCCGGAGCGGGAGCCGGAGCTGCCACAGGGGCCGCAGGAGCCACGCTGGCCGCGCCCGCACCCAGGTCCTCAACCTCTACATTATATGCCGTACCATCAACGATAACCCTGTATTTGTTTGCCACTGAAAATTACTCCTTTCGAAATTTCGGAGTTTCAGGGGGGGACTTTCCCTCCCTGAGCTCCTGGGGCTTCAGGGGTTTGCCCCCTGAGTTTCAGTTTGATCTAACGATTCCACGGACGAGTCAGCCGGTTGTTCACCAGTGACACGACCCCCGACGCCCTCCAGGTGCTGAAGGGACGGCCGCCCGCCGCGGCGGGCTGGATGGACAGGATGCGTCCCCGACCGCCTGTCATGGCCATGATCGCCGCCGTGATGGCCGCCACGATCTTAGCCTGGGGCGAACCCGAAGCCTGCGACGGGCAGGATGCCCTAGTGCCGGCGGAGGCGCAGGACGCGCCGTCTTTTCCGCCGGCCACAGGAGCCGCTGCCGGAGCGGCAGCTTTCGCGGGGGCAGCCCCCCCTTTCGCCGCAGGGGCTCCGCCGGCGGGCTTGTTGTCGCCGCTGCCGGAAAATACCTTAATGGCGTAGATCATCGCCGTCAGGACCAGCAGAACGCCAAAGACGATGGAGAACGCCACGATGCTGACGTTGATCGCGCCGGAAATACCTTCAAAGTGCATGATAAAATCCCCCTTTAGTGCCGCAGCGTCCTCAGTGCGGGATCACGCCGTGCTTCTTGGACGGGCGGGCGGTGCGCTTGTTCTCCAGGCCAGCCAGAGACTGGGCCAGGACCTTGCGCGTCTCCTCGGGCAGGATGACGCGGTCCACCAGCCCGCGCTCAGCGGCGACGTAGGGCGTGGCGAAGGCCTGGCGGTACTCCTCGATCTTTTCCATGCGCATGGCGCTGGGATTCTCCGCCGCCTCGATCTCCTTGCGGAACACGACGTTGGCCGCGCCCTCCGCGCCCATCACCGCGATCTCCGCCTGGGGCCACGCCAGAACGATGTCCGAGCCCAGGGATTTGCTGCTCATGGCGAGGTACGCCCCGCCGTAGGCCTTGCGCAGAATGACCGTCACCATGGGCACGGTGGCTTCACTGTAGGCGTAGAGCATCTTCGCGCCATGACGGATGATGCCGTTGTGCTCCTGGGTGACGCCGGGCAGGTAGCCGGGCACGTCCACAAAGGTCACGATGGGCAGGTTGAACGCGTCGCAGTGGCGGATGAAGCGGCTGGCCTTGTCCGAGGCGTCGATGTCAAGGCACCCGGCCATGACCGCCGCCTGGTTGGCGATGATGCCGATGGGGCGCCCGCCCACGCGGCCGTAGCCCGTGACGATGTTCTTTGCCCAGCCGGCCTGGACCTCGGTGAACTCCCCATTGTCCAGCACCTTCTCCAACACGGTATGGACATCATAGCCCTTGTTGGGGTTGGTGGGCACGATGTCGCGCAGGCTCATGTCCGCGCGGTCCACGGGGTCGTTCGTCTCGGCCACGGGGGCATCGTCCAGGTTGTTGGGGGGCAGGTAGGACAGCACCTTGCGAATCTGCGCAAAGCACTCCGCCTCGTCCTTCGCCATGAAGTGGGCGTTGCCGCTGATGGTGTTGTGGGTCTTTGCGCCGCCCAGCTCCTCGCTGGTGACCTCCTCGCCCGTCACGGCCTTGATGACCGCGGGGCCGGTGATGTGCATAACGCTGGTCTTGTCAACCATAAAGATGAAGTCCGTCAGGGCGGGGCTGTAAACCGCGCCGCCGGCCGTGGGGCCCATGATGACGGATATCTGAGGGATGACGCCGCTGGCGAGCGTGTTGCGGTAGAAGATCTTGCCGTAGCCGTTCAGCGCGTCCACCGCCTCCTGGATGCGGGCGCCGCCGGAGTCGTTCAACCCAATGACCGGGCAGCCCAACTCCATAGCCATGTCCATGACCTTGCAGATTTTGTCCGCGTGCTTCTCGCCAAGGGAACCACCGAGGACGGTGAAGTCCTGGCTGAAGATGAAGACCTTGCGGCCGTCGATGGTGCCCCAGCCCGTCACGACGCCATCGCCGAGGGGTTTGGTCTTTTCAAGGCCGAAGTTCGTGCAACGGTGTGTCACAAACTCGTCGATCTCGACGAAGGAGCCCGGGTCGAGAAGCTGGTCGATCCTCTCGCGGGCCGTCCCCTTCCCTTTTGCCTTCTGTTTGGCGATGGCTTTCTCCCCACCTCCGGCGCTGGCGGTTGCGCGTTTTTCCTGGAGCTCTGCGCAGAGCTCCTCCATGCTGCGAAATGCCATATCCGACGACTTCCTCCTTATTCCTTATCTTAAGCTCTAATGCCTTGAGCTACTCCCATAGAAGAATACCATAAAAAGGGCTTCAATGCCAGAGGGACCGGCCCAGGATTGGACACTTCGCCAACCTGGCCGCTGCGCCATACAGGACGACGCGAACAGCATCATTGAGAAACTGATGAACGCCGAAGGTGAACCGGCCGCGTCCTTGCGGCTCCCTCCCCCCGGCCGCCACCCCTGCCGCGCCGCCGGGGGGCGGCGCGGTGTTGCCCCGGCATCTGGCCAGCCGACCGGGCTCACGCGGTCCCGCAGGGAGCGCGGCGTTCGGTCGGTCGGCTATGTCGGAGGGAAGCGTGGGACGCTTCCCGGAGGCCCTGCCGGGGCATTATAACAGGCTTTAACTCAATTGACTTTTTCCAACGGCCGGAGCGCGCCGGTCTCAAACTCGGTAACGATAACCCGCCACGCTTCCAACGCCTCCCGGACGATCTGAGCACAGGAACATTCTCTTTCTGCCGCCTGCGCCATTATCCAGCCATAAGCATCACAGCTCAGGCGTATTTTTAGACTGATCGGGTAAAGGCGGGGCCTTTGCCTGTACGACTTTCTCGGGCCTTTTGCCATTCTCGCACCGCCCTATCACATGACGCTCAGGGCCTTGTAGCTCTGTTCTTTGGTGTAGGTGGCGTAGAGGTCTGGCCACTCAGCCATGAACTTTTGACGGTCAAAGACTTTTCGGGTATAATTTCTGTAGGTTACTTTGTAGAGGCCAACGATAAGCTCCTCAATGCCCCGCCCCTCAAGCTCGGCTTTGATGACTTTTTCTACGGCCTCCTTTTCTTTTTTGAGCCGTTCAAGGTCTATCCGGACCTGTTTAAAGCTCGTTACGTTATTCAGTAGCTCCGCCTCGCTCATACTCTGATAACTCGGTTTCGTTGCGCTGGTCGCTGCCATTGCTGATATCCTCCTTTTGGGTCGTTTGCCGCCGCCTGTCCAGAGGTTCAAACTTTGGAGCCTGGGCGGCAATTTCCTGTATCTTTCGGATGTAGTCCAGGGGACTGGCCTTTTGGAAGGGCTCCCCGTTCCATTTGCGCTCTAAATCGTCTTTTGGTTTTTGGTCTTTTGGCTTTTCGGCCCCCCTATGCTTTTTTTTAGGAGCAGGAGAAGGAGAAGGAGAAGGAGCAGGAGCAGGAGCACAGCTTAAGCTGAACCCGCTTGTCCAGTGCAAATATTCCGCGTACTCCTCCTTTGTGATACCCTTCACGCCTTTAGCTTTGAGTCGTTCATAGGCGGCGCGGTTTTTAGAGGCTAAAGCCCCGAGCCGGGCAATATCCTCCCGCCGCGCCGTCCCTGTTACCCAGGTTTGAAATTCCCCCCAACCGTGTAGGTGGTACTCCCTCTCCTCGCCGTCAAGCCATCCGATATCACGCAAACCACGGACAAACTCCCCCCTTTCCCCTGTCCAGCCGCAGAACAACTCCAAGTCTTCGGAGCAGTAACCGGATAAATCGCCGGAAGGCTGATTCACGGCGGCCCACACCCACAATTTCAAGAGACATAGCACGGCCTCCTTTCCACAGCGTCTTTCGAGCTTTAACGTCTTGAGGTGACTGAAAAAGTTCACGCTCAGACGAATGTCCGTGTTCATGCCCCATCAGCTTCCAGCCTTGCGTGGTCTTCTACGTCCTTGATCGCCTCTTCCTCTGCCGCTTCATCCTCTAACCACTTAGTGATCAAATCGTTAAGCGCATCG
>CAMVRT010000024.1 GCA_947169975.1 uncultured Oscillospiraceae bacterium | reverse complement strand
TCAACACCCCCTGCTTCTATTATACCAGAAACAGGCGGCGTTGGGTAGTTTTTTGACAAGCTGTGGCTCCGCATCCCACGGGATGCGGAGCCTTTTTTACCAAATCAGATCAGCCTTTCAGCCGCAGGATCAGCCGCAGGACGTTCCCGGCGGAGCGCTGCAGCTCGCCCCGGGTCATGCCGCCGGGCTTGCCCAGGGTCTTCAGCAGCGTGCCGTCGGAGCGGTAGCGCTTGGCGGTGCGGCTCATGTCGCCGGGCATCAGCACGTCCACCTGGGCGCGCACCCGGTAGGCGTTGTCCCGCAGCAGGGGGAACTCCGGGCTGGCGGACTTTCGCATCCACCAGTCGGTCATCACCATGCCCGTATAGCCCCACTCACGCCGGAGGACCGTGGTGACCAGGTCGTAGTTGTAGTGGCTCCACACGCCGTTGACCTTGTTGTAGGAGGTCATGAGGGTCAGGGGTGCGGCCTCCTTTACGCAGATCTCGAAGCCCCGCAGGTAGATCTCCCGGAGGGCCCGCTCCGATACGCGGGAGTCGGTGCAGTTGCGGCGATACTCCTGATGGTTGCAGGCAAAGTGCTTGGGGCAGGCGGCCCGGCCGGTGGACTGCACGCCCCGCACCGCTGCCGCCGCCATTTTACCCGTGAGCAGGGGATCCTCGGAGTAGTACTCGAAGTTACGGCCGCACAGGGGATTGCGGTGGATATTCATGCCGGGAGAGAGCTGTACGTCCACACCGTAGTGGATCATCTCCTGTCCCACAAGGACGTGGAGCCGCTCCACCAGTTCCGTGTTCCAGGTGGCGGCCAGCGCTGTTCCGCAGGGGATCAGCGCGCAGTACCGGGCCATCCGCAGCCCCGCAGGCCCGTCGCAGCAGACAATGGGCGGCACGCCTTTGGCGCGCAGGGAGGGCAGGATCCCGCCCATGACCCCGGCGTTGCCGGGTACGCCCAGGGGGGAGTTCATCATGCCGTGGCCCCGGGTCAGCGCCTCCAGCTCCCGGTCAGAGAGCCGGGCGATAAAGTCGTCCGGCGAGGCGCGGCGGGCCATGACGTCGCCCAGCTTGACGCCGTGGTTCCGGGAGGCGGGAACGGGCTTCGGCATGCGCTCCAATATCCGCTGCCGCAGCTGCTCCGGGGGGAGACAGATGGGCTGGCACTGCTCCACCGTGAGGCGCTGGGACAGGGCAAAGGAACCGACGTCTGTGCCGTTGACGGTGAAGCGGTACTCGCCCGGATCCAGCACAAAGGCGTGGGCGGTTTCGTCATAGGAGGCAATGCACCGATCGTCATAGGTCAGGGTCAGTTCCCGGGTCTCGCCGGGCTGCAGTTCATCGCTCTTGCAGAAGGCGGCCAGCACCCGCTGCGGTTTATCCAGACCCGCCCGGGGCGGATGGCACCAGAGCTGGGCCACCTCGCTGCCGGGTCGGGTGCCGGTATTGGTCAGGCGTACGGTGACGGAGCCGCGTTCAAAGGCTGACGCCTCCACGGCAAAGGACGTGTAGCTCAAGCCGAAGCCGAAGGGCCAGAGCACCTGCTCCGGGTGATCGTCAAACCAGCGATAGCCCACATAAACACCCTCGGCGTAGTCATTGAAATCCTTTCCGCCGAAGTTGGCGCTGCTGGGATAGTCCTCATAGCGGCGGGCGATGGTGTCCGGCAGCTTTCCGCAGGGGTTGACCTTCCCGTACAGCACATCGGCCACGGCGTTGCCGCTCTCCATGCCGCCCAGCCAGACCATGAGGATGGCGGAGAGCCTGTCGCCGTACGTCTCCGTCCAGCTCATGTCCATGACGCTGCCCACGTTCAGCAACACCACCGTGTGAGGGAAGACGGCGGTGACAGCGTCCAGCATGGCCTTTTCGCTGTCTGTAAGATAGTAGCTGCCGCTCTTGCACTCGTTGTCCTGATTCTCTCCGGCGGCCCGGCCCAGCACCACCACGGCAGTGTCGGCGGAGGCTGCGGCGGCGGAGACCAGCTCGTCGGACAGGGGCATCTCCGGGTGGCTGAAGGGCCAGTGGCCCCACCAGCCCGGATCGACCTTATTGGCGCTGGTCCACGCCCGGTATGCCTCTGCCAGCGGACGGCAGAAGGAGGCGCCTGCATTGGTGAGACCGTCCATCAGATTCACCAGATAGGGGGCGTGGACGTCGCCGCCGCTGCCGTAGCCCACGTAGAACCAATCCAGCTGGCAGCGGCCGAACACGGCGATCTTCCGGTCCGGCGACAGGGGAAGGACACCGTCGTTCTTCAGCAGCACGCAGCTCTCGGCTCCGGCCCGGCGGATGCACGCGCCGATGCCCGGGGTCACGTACCGCTCCCCCTCCGCCACGGTCAAATCCTGGGACAGGTCATTGCCCATGACGGAGCCGACGGCCTTGTTGGCGATCTTCCTGAACAGTTTGCCAAGGCACATGTTTGATCCCTCCGGTTTTTTCTTCAGTGTATCACCCTGGGGGGTGGGGTTGTCAATCCTTTTCGCGATATTTCACCCGGGGGCAAAACCGCTTCTTGCGGAAATCCGCCTTTGTGCTATACTGGTGAGAGAAAAAACGGGAGATTGGAAAGCATGAAGAGAAAAATAACCGATAAAAAGTGGTTTCTGGGTCTGCTGATCCTTTTGATGGGATCCATCTGGGGACTTTCGTTTCTGGCCACCAATACCGCCATGTCCCACTTTGCCCCCATCCAGACGCTGACGCTGCGGTGGACCTCTGCGGCGCTGGTATTTCTGGCGCTGGCGGCGGCCGGCAAGGTCCGCCTGCCGGGGAAAACGCCGGGACTGGGCTGTCTGCTGGCTACGGGAGCGGCCATGCCCTGCGTATACGGCCTTTTCGAGGCGCCGGGCATCCGCATGACCTCCGTGTCCGAGAGCGGCGTCATCATCGGCTCCATGCCCATCTTCTCCCTGCTCATCGAGCGGCTCATCCGGCGCAAGCGGACGGACTGGCTCACGGTGGCGGGTATCCTGCTCTCATTTGTGGGCGTGGCGGTCTGCACCGTGCTGTCGCCGGGCTTTACCGTCAGCGGCCGGCTGCTGGGCTACGTGCTGCTGCTGGTGGCCGTCATGGCCGGCGCCGCCTATATGCATTTCAGCAGCAAGGCGGGGGCGTATTATACCAGCGCCCAGATCACGGCGGCCATGTCCGTCATGGGCTGCGTGTTTTTCAACGCGCTCAACTTTGCCATGGGCTACGGCCTTGCCACCTACCGGGACTGTATCGCCTACCCCAAGGCGGGGCTTGCCTGCCTCTTTCTGGGCGTGCTGTGCTCCAGCCTGTGCTATCTGCTGATGAACTACGTGCTCTCCAAGGTGGAGAACACCGCCGTGGCCTCCAACCTGGGCAATTCCTGGACCACGGTGGTGGCGGTGGTGTCCGGCGTCGTCATGGGCGATCCCTGGGGGTGGTACATCCCCGTGGGCGTGGCGCTCATTGTGGCAGGCCTGTTTATCTGTGCGAGAAAAGTGTAAATGACAGCGGGGAGGACGTTTGCCGTCCTCCCCGTTTTTCTGTTATTTGCCGTATCGAATGTAAGATTTTTGCGCGTTGAGCGCAGTAGATGATGGATCGATCCAAAGGAACGGCCACGGGAGGTGAGGCGAATGGACGACGCAGCGCTGCTGACGCTGCTGCAAAGCGATTCCCAGGCGGGGATGACGGCGTTGATGGACGAATACAGCGGTTTGGTCTATGCTGTGGTCAAAAGCAAGCTGCGCGCCCCGGCCTTCGGCGCAACGGACGTGGAGCATTGCGTGGCGGACAGCTTCAGCGAGTTCTACTGCGATCTGGGGAAATACAGCCCGGAGCAGGGCAGCATCCGCTCCTGGCTGTGCGTCATCGCCCGCCATAACGCCATGGACGCACTGCGCCGCCGTTATCGCGAGGGACAGACGGTGTCGCTGGACGATGAGGCCGCGCCGCCCATCGCCGACGATTTCTCAGTGGAGGGAGATCTGGAGGACCGGGCATTCCGCGCCGAGCTGGCGGAGGCGGTCAAGGCGCTTGGCCAGCCCGACCGTGAGATCATCCTGCGAAAATACTGGCTGGCCCAGTCCTCCAAGGAGATCGCCCGGGCCATGCACATGACCGTGTCCAATGTGGACACGCGAGCCCACAGGGCGATCCGGAAGCTGCGGGAACGATTCGGAGGTGAAGAAACATGAAAAACAACTTTTCAGAGCTTTTTGACCGTATGGACGCCGGTGAGCTGGACGAAATGCTGGCAGGCGTGGAAAGTGAGCCGCTGGACGGCATGACGGCCCGGCGCATCCGTGAGGCCGCACTGGAGAACGCGGGGCTTGCGGAGCAGAAAGTGAAGCGGCCAAAGCGCCGCCGGTGGCTGTACGGTACGCTGGCTGCATGTCTGGCGCTGATCCTGGGTCTGGGCACCTACGCCTACGCCATGGAGAACAAGGCATATAACGAGGCGGTGCGGTTTTTCAACGAGAACCACTTGAGCATCGACGGCCTGACGAGAGGGGAGATCAAGGCGGTGTACCGGGATATCACCACGGCGTCCTTTACCTATGCCAAGACGGCGGAGGTCATCGGAAAGAGCATGTCCACCGCCCGGGTGGACGGCTACGCCATTCCCCAGGAGGTCCCCGACGCCCTCACCCCGGAGCAGGTGCAGGCCATGTGGAACGACTACCATCTGGGGCTGAACCGGAAGGGGATCCGCTATTCCATCGACTATGTGGAGACGATAAACGAGAGGGGCGTCTACCTCGGCGTGGAGAAGTGCACCGTGAGCAAATATGACGGGGCGTCACTGCTGTGGCAGGCCGACATCAGAACCTACGTCGCCGACAAATGCTATCCGGTCACGGACGGGGTCATCGTCTGCGGGCAGTCGGAGATCACCGACAGCCGGCAGAACCAGTCCGCCTGGATGACGAAGCTGGACGAGAACGGCCATGAGGTGTGGAGACGGCGTCTGGAAAACGGCTTTCGGGACGAGTATATCTGCACTGTGGTGGCCGAGGACGGCGGCTATGCCGTCATCAGCCGGGGCGATTATAAAACCGTGTGCTTCAGCCGCTATTCGGCGGACGGGCAGCGAACACATATGAAAAAGATGGACCTGGGCAACTACGGCGTCATGGGCGCCGCCCGTCTGGGAGACGGCTATCTGGTGCAGCTGGGCAGTTGGACGGAAAGTGAGTTCGCCCGGATCGTCAGACTGGATCATGACGGCAATCTGATCGGCGACTTTTCCTACAGCGGCGACGACACCCGGTACTATATCACCGATATGGCGGAGTTTGACGGCAAGGTCTATCTGTCCGCCTACGCCGTGCCCAAGCTGCCGGAGGACGAGGCCAACGCCGGCGGCCGAGACGAGATCGCGGGTGTGCTCAACGTGCTGTTCAAGCGGCTTGAGAGCGGCGAGGACAACGGCTGGTATATCACCGACGAGGAGCTGACGCCTATGATGCGGGCCAACTACACCGCGGTGCTGCTGGTGTGCGATCCCGACGGCGGCCAGCCGGAGACCTTCTACCAGGTGGAGGGCTCCCTGGGCGGCAAGCTGACTGTGGAGGACGGACGCCTGACGTGGGACGTGGAGAGCTTTGCCTCCACCTTCTTCTCCCCGGCCACCAGCGCTTTCACCATCGGCGGCACCTGTCAGGTGTACCGCTACACCTTTGACGGCAGCGGCACGCTGGTGAGCCAGGTCAAGACCGATGAGACCACCGTCTACCGCCGGTAAAATCAACAACTGCAAAACAGAACGGTTCTGTCATTGCGAGGCCCCAACGGGGCCGTGGCAATCCGCCTTTCCCTGGGAATAGAAACGGATTCCCACAGAAAACGCCGCCCGATCCGGGCGGCGTTTTCTTCGGAATGACAGGATCATGCCGTTTTGCGGCAGTTTACTCGTGTTCCTTTTTCCACTGCTTGATCTGCTCCAGCCGATCCTTGAAGCGGTGCTCGAGACCTTGCTCCGTGGGGCGGTAGTACTCCCGGCCCAGCAGGGAGTCCGGCAGGCAGCGCATGTCCGTGAGCTTGTCCTCCGTGTCGTGGGCGTACTGGTAACCCTTGCCGTAGCCCACCTCCCGCATCAGCTTCGTGACGCCGTTGCGGATGTGGAGGGGCACCGGCTCGCTGAGCTGCTTCAGCGCGTCCTTTTTGGCGGTCTCGTAGGCCACGTAGAGAGCGTTGGACTTGGGCGCCAGAGACAGATACACCACCGCCTGGGTCAGATGGACAGAGCACTCCGGCATGCCGATAAAATGGCAGGCCTGGTAGGCGGCAACAGTCAGCTCCAGCGCCCGGGGATCTGCCAGCCCCACATCCTCGCTGGCAAAGCGGGTGAGGCGGCGGGCAATGTAGAGGGGATCTTCCCCGGCCTCCAGCATCCGGGCCAGCCAGTAGACGGCGGCGTCCGGGTCGGAGTTGCGCATGGACTTGTGGAGAGCGGAGATCAGGTTGTAGTGCTCCTCGCCGTTCTTGTCGTACAGCAGAGACTTGCGGGAGGTGCACTGCTCCACCGTCTCCGCCGTGACGGTGGTGGTGTCGCCGCTGCTCTCGCCGTTGAGCACCGCCATCTCCAGTGTGGACAGGGCGGTGCGGGCGTCGCCGTTGGCGAAGCGGGCAATCAGCTCCAGCACCTCCGGGGCGACGTCAATCTTCTGATTGCCAAAGCCGCGGGGATCGCAGATGGCCCGATCCAGCAGCGCGGTGATCTCCTCGGCGGAGAGAGCCTTCAGCACGAACACCTTGCACCGGGACAGGAGAGCGCCGTTGACCTCGAAGGAGGGGTTCTCCGTGGTGGCGCCGATGAGGATGATGCTGCCCTTCTCCACAAAGGGCAGAAAGGCGTCCTGCTGGGCCTTGTTGAACCGGTGGATCTCGTCCACAAAGACGATGGTCTTTTCCCCAAAGCGGCGGTTGTCGTCGGCTTGCTGCATCACGGCGCGAATCTCCTTGATGCCGCTGGTGACGGCGGAGAAATTGATGAATTTGGCCCTCGTGTGGTTGGCGATCACGTTGGCCAGGGTGGTCTTGCCCACGCCGGGTGGTCCCCAGAAGATCATGGAGGACACCATGTCCTGCTCGATGATCCGGCGCAGCACCTTGCCCGGACCCAGCAGATGCTGCTGGCCCACGATCTCGTCAATGGTCTGAGGCCGCAGCCGTGCCGGCAGAGGCTGGGGCACGGTATGATCGTGGAAGGTCAGCTGTTCGTTCAAAGGAGATCACCTCCTGCTCTGTTTCTGCCTCCAGTATAGCACACCGCGCCGCCTGATTGCAACGCAAGACGGGGTGTGCTATACTGGGCACAGAAAAATTTTCCGCGAGGTATAAGGAATTTTGCCCCGTGAAACGTATTACTTACAAAGGGCGCGGTCAGACGTGGCCGCCCCGGTCAAGGAGGATTCCACATGGACAACGGCGCCGGTAGCTACCGCCGTTTTCTGAATGGTGAGGAGAGCGCCTTTGACGAGATCATGGCGGAGCTGTTCCGCCCCCTGGTCTTCTTCATCGACCGGTACGTGCACGATGTACATACCGCCGAGGATATCGCCATCGACGTGTTCTCCGATCTCATCGTGCACCCCCGGCGGTACAATTTCAAAACGCCCCTCAAGACCTATCTCTTCGTGCTGGGCCGCAGCCGGGCGCTGGACTGCCTGCGCCACCGGAAGGTGCTGACGGTAGCGGAGCTGGACGAGGCCCGGGACGTGCCGGCGGAGGAGCTGGCGCTGGAGGAGGCGGTGCTGGCGGACGAGCGCAAGCGGGCGGTGAACGCCGCGCTGGCCGCTCTGCCGGAGGAGATGCGTCTGGCGGTCCATCTGGTCTATTTCGAGGACATGACCTACGACGAGACCGCAAGGGTGATGAAGAAGAACCGCAAGCAGGTGGACAATCTGCTGTATCGCGCCAGGAAGGAGCTTCGCCTCATACTGGGAGAGGATGGTGAGCAATCGTTATGAGAGATCTGGAGACCTGCAAGGCGGAGGTTTTCCGCCGCAGTGAGAATCGAATCAAGGAGCGCACCCGCATGCGCCGCCGCGCCCTGACTATGTGCGTGCCGTTGGTGCTTTGCCTGGTCATCGGCGCTGTGACGGCGCCCATGCTGCTGCGTGACGGGAAAAGCGCCGCCCCCATGGTGCAGGAGGTGGGCTCTGACAGTATGACACCTGCCGCACCGCAGGATTACGAGTTCAGCAGCGTGGACGACGCAGCGGCGCTGCTGCGGTCCTACGCGCCGGTGGACGAGAACGACGGGAGAAAGCACGTGTCCAATCAGACGGATGGCGATCCCGACTTTGCCCTGCCTCCGGGAGACACCGTGAGAGAGACGGCTGACAACGCTGTTATCGGGTATTCCGGGACGGGCGATCGCCGCGTGACGGTGACCACCCCGGAGGGTGAGATCGTCTACGTTATCTCCGGCGATCTGCTGCGGTGCGAAACAGAGGGCTGGGAACGCCCCCTCACCGAGGAGGAGGCAGAGGAGCTGTATCAGGCGCTGGATCTGCCGGAGGAGGACGGCCGCTGACGGCCAAGGAGGTATTCCGATGAAAAAGAAAATCGTTGCCATCGCCGCCCTGGCGCTTTGCACCGCACTGTGCATCGCCGCCGCGGCGCACTGGCCCCGGGCGGAGGCGGTCAGTCAGAGCGAGACGCCCGAGCCCGCTCCCGCAAATCCAGATCCGGTGGATCCGGCCCCGTTGGATCCGGGCACGACGGATCCCGATCCGGCAGATCCGGGCTTAACACCCGGCAATATTCTGCCCCTTGATATGCGGAGCGTGGGCTTCAACGCCCAGTATCTGCGCACCGACGGCTACCATAGCGGCGTGAGGTACCCGCAGGTGATCGTCATCCGCTCCGCGGCAGAGCTGAGCGATTATTACGAGGCCAACAAGGACCGCTATAATCTGAGCGGATTCCCGGCTGCCTGCGAAAAGTACGACGACGCCTATTTCAGCAACCGCATCCTGTTGGCGGTGCTGCTGGAGGCCGGCAGCGGCTCCGTGCGCTATCAGGTGACTGACGTTGCGCGGACCGGCGTGAACAGGGACGTGCTGTCCGTCGCCATCAACGTGATGGAGCCGGAGGCGGGGACCTGCGACATGGCGGAGTGGCACATCCTCATCGAGCCGGCGGCGGGTGTGTTTGTGTCGGACGCGGAGCATGTGTCTGTCAACCTCCACGCAACGGGCATGGGCAAGCTGCCTGATCCCGATATCCGCGAAAAGATCACCGAAGAGCAGGCGGTGGAGATCGCCAAGACCGTTGTCACGGTGGAATATGACTGCACCGAGGCGTGGTTTGACCAGGAGACCGCCACCTGGCAGGTGAACTTCTACCGGGAGGGCTGGGCCGGCGGCGACCAGACCGTGACGCTGGACGAATACGGAACGATCCTGGGCAGCACCTACGGCGAGTGACCGGGGGTGGCGGAGATGAACAGGAAGCGCATCATCGCCATCCTCGCGCTGGCGCTCTGCACGGCGCTTGGCATCACGGCGGCTTCGGCGTTGGGCCGAAGCGGGGGAGAATCGACTTCAAACGGAGAAAACACCGTGTTTGCCTCAATCGGAGAGAACACCGTATATATCTCCAGCGGAGAAAATACCGTGTCGGTCAGCGGCGGAGGCTATCATGTGAGCTTTACCCTGCCGGACGGCTGGGTTTACCGGGTGGGAGAAGAGGAAGCGGAATACAATGACGATGACGGCAAACCGTCGATCTACCTGTGGCCTCCCGGAGGATGGGATCATCCGATCCATATCTTATGCTTTGACAGGCTGGCGCTCAATCCCGGGACGCCCTATATGCCCAGAGTGGGAAAGCTCGGCCCGGATATGATCGACATGGATATCGGACGTTACGGACACATACAGAGCGGATTTCTGCCGGACGGCTGGTGGGGGTCATTCGGGGACGACGCGGAAGAGCTCTTTGCTTCCCTGAAGGTGGATAAGGACCTTCCCACGGAAGGGGAACAGACCCTGTCGGTCAGAGGAGGACGCTTCCACGTTGAGCTTCCCGTACCCGACGGATGGAGATACCGGGTGGAAACGAACGAAGAGGAATCCGCCTTTGCTCCTGTGACGATCGACCTGTGGCCCGCCGGCCACGTGGCAGAGCCCCTTGAAATCATTTGTACAACGACCTTCCTTTCCCCGTTTCCCACCTGTGTGCCCCGAACGGACATCGAACTGGAGTGGGAGGAATTCCACGGACAGGACTGGGACGTGATATACGGGTATGATTTCCGGTATGTCACCCTGCTCAACGGAGGCTCCCACTCCTGGTGGAGCGAGTATCACACCGAGGCGACGAGGATCATCAACAGCATGAAAATATCGCAGGGCCTCGCCGGCGAGGAACAGATCGTCTATGAGGCAGTATGGAACGTGGGGCTGCCTCACGCCGAAACCCGGGTATCCTATGACGAGGGTTCGGCCGTCTGGACGGTCATCGTTGACGATATTTATCGCGTTACCCTGGATGACAAAGGAAAAATCATCGATTCCGGCAGAATCTGTCCGGATGATTTCTCCTTCGCCCTGACCTGGAATGCCTACGGCGTCAGCTCCTACGACAGCGCCACGGGCAAGCTGGTGAAGACCACCGACGCCACCCATCCGGAGGACTACGCAGCCACCCATTACATCGACGAAAAGGAAGCCGGCCGGATCTGGCAGCTGATTCAAAAGCTGGACGTGGAGAGCTACCCTGACGTATACGATCCCAACCCCGGCGTGACTTCCAAACCGCCCATGACACTGATCCTCACCGTCCGCACGGCGGACGGGGAGAAGACCATCAAGGCCGAGGGGATCGCGATCACCGATGAAGCCAAAGACGAAAAAGGACAGCGGTTTCTGGATACCTGCCGGGCTATTCGGGAGATCCTCACAGATACCGAGGAATGGAAGGCCCTGCCGGAAGTTGAGTTCTACTACAGTTAAGGAGGAACGACCATGAAAAAGATCGCCTGTATCGCATGCAGCGCGCTGCTGCTGTTATCCATGACCCTGGGACTGGCCGGCTGCGGCGCCCACCCCACCCAGCCGGAACAGCATCCGTCCAAGATCGCCCAGACCGGCGACCTGATGAAGGACATCACCGCCCGGACGCCGGAGGGCGTGGACGATCTGACCGCGGACAGCGCGGTGCTCACCGACTTTGCCGTGCGGCTGTTCCAGGCGGGGCAGAGGGGCGGGGAGAACTCCCTCGTTTCGCCCCTGTCCGTGCTGTGCGCCCTGGCCATGACCGCCAACGGCGCGCAGGGGGAGACCCGGGCGCAGATGGAGGAAGTGCTGGGCATGAAGGTGGAGGAGCTCAACGAGTACCTCTATACCTACATGAGAGACCTGCCGTCCGATGAGAAGTACAAGCTGGATCTGGCCAATTCCATCTGGTTCACCGACAATGAGAGCTTCACGGTGAACAGAGACTTCCTCCAGACCAATGCCGACTACTACGGGGCCGACCTCTACAAGGCGCCCTTCAACGACGCCACCTGCAAGGCCATCAACGACTGGGTGAAGAACAAGACCGACGGCATGATCCCCCAGATTCTGGATCGCATCCCCGCCGACGCGGTGATGTATCTGGTCAACGCCCTGGCCTTCGAGGCGGAGTGGGCGGAGCCCTATCTGGAGCACCAGGTGAGGGAGGGTGACTTCCGCCTGAGTCTGGACGAGGCGGAGACGGTGGAGTTCCTGTACGGTCGGGAGCACGCCTATCTGGAGACCGACAACGCCACCGGCTTCCTCAAGTACTACATGGGCGGGCAGTACGCCTTCGCCGCCCTGCTGCCCAATGAGGGCGTCACCGTGGCGGAGCTGGTGAATTCTCTGGACGGCGCACAGCTCCATGAGCTGCTCAACCACCCGGTCAGTGTGCCTGTGGACACCGCCATCCCCAAGTTTGAGACAAAATACGACGTGGAGCTGTCCGAGGCGCTGACCGACATGGGCATGCCCCTGGCCTTCGACGGCGACAGGGCGGACTTCACCGCTCTGGGCACTGCAGACGAGAACATCTACATCAGCCGCGTGCTCCACAAGACCTTCATCTCCGTGACCGAGCAGGGCACCAAGGCCGGCGCCGCCACCGTGGTGGAGATGGCCAAGAACACCTCCATCGGCCCCGGCTTCGACGAGGTGAAGCAGGTCTATCTGGACCGCCCCTTCGTCTACATGCTGGTGGATATGCGCACCGGCACCCCCTTCTTTATCGGCACCATGATGGATCCTGCGGCATAAGGCGGTGAGTCTATGCTGCTGTTTCTGAACGCGCTGGCCCACCTGCTGGTGGACGGCCTGTGCGCCGCCACCGTATTCGGCCCTGTCCGGGATGCGCCGGGCTTCACGGAGCTGGTGCTGCTGTACAACACCCTGGCCTTTTCCACCCAGTGTCTGGTGGGCATTGCGGCAGATCGCATTGGCCGACACGGATGGGGAGCCGCGGCGGCCGCCATCGCGGTGGTGCTGGGGTTTGTCCTTCCTGTTCCCGCGTGGCTGCGGATCTGCCTCATCGGTGCGGGCAACAGCCTGTTCCATGTGGCCGGCGGCGTTATGACGCTGGAGCGCAGCGGCGGCAAGGCCGGGCCGCTGGGCGTGTTTGTGGCTCCCGGCGCCGTGGGATTGACCCTTGGCACCCTCTGGCCGCAGCTGGGCAGCCTGTTTGCTCCGCTGCTGGTCGCCTTCGCCGTGGCGGTGATCCCGCTGGAGAAGGCCGCGCCGGTGAAAGAACTGCCGGAGCGCCGCGGTGAGCCCCCCATCGGGCTGGCGATCCCCCTGCTGCTGACGCTGGCCGTGGCTGTGCGGGCGGTGGGCGGCTGTGCCGTCAGCTTCCCGTGGAAGACCGGCGCTCTGATGGCGCTGTTGATGACGGCGTTTGTCTTTGCCGGAAAGACCGCCGGAGGTTTTCTCTGCGACCGTCTCGGCCCGGGGAAAACGGCGCTGGTCTCCATCGTTCCCGCCGCTGTGCTGATCGCCTTTTGCAGCGCGTGGGCTGTGCCCGCGCTGGCCGGACAGCTGCTGCTGAACCTGACCATGCCGGTGACGCTGTGGCTCCTCTACCGGGCCATGCCCGATTCGCCCGGCTTTGCCTTCGGCCTGGCCGCCGCAGCCCTGTGGCCGGGTACCATCGCCGGCGGGCTGATGCATCTGACCGGACCGCTGCTGTGGCTGTGTGTCATCGTGAGCTTTGTTTTCGGCCTGGGGGCCATCCTGTACGCCGAAAAAACATTAAATAGAAAGGGAAGATTGTCATGAAAAAGATCAGAATCAGGAAGTGGACCCTCGGCACGCTCTGGGCTATGCTGGTGGCCTCGCTGACGGTTATGCCTGCCTTTGCGGATCTCATCATTCCCGGTCAGCCCCGGCAGCCCCGACCCGTTCCCGACCCCACGCCCGTCACCCCCGATCCCGCCCCTGTCTCTCCCGATCCCGCTCCTGTGCCCGCCCAGCCTGACACCACGCTGCTGACGGTGCTGATCGTGGGCGTGGCGGTCATCGCCGCCGCGGTCATTGCGTGGGTCGTCATCCGTCGCCGCCGCCATATCGCCGCATGAGCTTCTTGCTGGCCTGCGGCCTGACGGTGCTGATCGAGACGCCCTTTCTGGCCCTGTGGGGTTACCGGAAACGGGACGAGTTGATCGTCATCGTCTGCGCCAATGTGTTCACCAACCTGCTGCTCAACCTGCTGCTCTGGCGCGTTCCCGCGTTGTATGGACCTGCCGTCTATGCGCTGGAGGCGGCGGTGGTAGCTGTTGAGTACGGGATCTACCGTTTGACCTTCGGAGCGCGGCGCGGCCTATTCTGGCTGACATTGGCCGCCAACGCCCTGTCCTACGGACTGGGACTGCTGATCTCGCCGCTGCTGTGGAAATAGGAGTATAATGAAAATGAAAAAGATGGTTTGCCTGATCTTGAGCATATTGCTGCTGGGCGCCATGACCCTGAGTCTGGCCGCCTGCGGTGCAAAGGCCTCTGTGGAGAAACCCCATAATCTGACCGAGGACGTCACTGCCCATCCGCCGGCAGAGGTTTCCGATCCCGCCATGGCTGCCGCGCGGCTTACGGATTTCGGCCTGCGGCTGTTCCGGGAGGGACAGGCGGAGGGGAAGAACACCCTCTATTCCCCGCTGTCTGTGCTGTGCGCCCTGTCCATGACAGCCAACGGCGCCCAGGGGGAGACCCGGACGCAGATGGAGGCCGTGCTGGGCATGAAGGTGGAGGATCTCAATGCCTTCCTCTACGCTTACATCCAGGAGCTCTCCCGTGAGGGGGACGACCGGATGTCCCTGGCCAACTCCATCTGGTTCACCGACGATGAGCGGTTCACGGTGAACCGGGACTTTCTCCAGACCAACGCCGACTACTACGGCGCCGATCTCTATCGCGCACCCTTCAACGGCGAGACCTGCCGTGCCATCAACGACTGGGTGAAGGACAAGACCCGGGGCATGATCCCCCAGGTCCTGGATCAGCTGCCCGCCAGCGCCGTCATGTGCCTGGTCAACGCGTTGGCCTTTGAGGCGGAGTGGGTCGAGCCCTATGAGAAGACTCAGGTCACGGAGGCCCCCTTCACGCTGGAGGACGGCACCAAGCGCACCGTGGAGCTGATGCGCAGCCGGGAGAACGCATATCTCGAGGACGACAACGCCACCGGCTTCATCAAGTACTACGCCGGCGGGCGCTACGCCTTTGCCGCCCTGCTGCCCAACGAGGGCGTCACCGTGGCGGACTATCTGGATTCCCTCACCGGCGAGAGCCTGCACCGGCTGCTGGCCCATCCCCGGAGCGTCCCCGTGAGCGCCGCCCTGCCCAAGTTCGAGACGGATTTTGACGCGGAACTGGTGGGCGTGCTCGCCGCCATGGGCATGCCCCTGGCCTTTGACCCGGATCAGGCGGACTTCTCCGCTCTGGGCACCTCAACCGGCGGAAACATCTATATCGGCAGCGTGATCCACAAGACCTTCATCTCCGTCGCGGAGCAGGGCACCCGTGCCGGCGCCGCCACCGTGGTGGTGATGGTGGACGGCTGCGCCCTTGAGGAGGAACCGCCCAAGGTCGTCACGCTGGATCGCCCCTTCGTCTATATGCTCATCGACACCGCCACCGGCACGCCGTTCTTTATCGGCACCATGATGGATCCCGGCGAGTAAAACAGAATGAATCATGAGTGAAAAGGGCTGTCCGCTCAGGACGGCCCTTTTCTTCTGCCGCAAGCGGTATGTTTGTCCACACATTCCCATAGGATAAGGCCAAGTACAGATTGACTTTTGAGCAATTTTTTGTTAAAATATATACATTCGTCAGACATCTTTTTTGACTTGTCAGACAACTATAAAACAGGGGAGGATACGGCCTTGAAGGAATACTGGGTGCTGGTGGGCAGCTTCGGCGGCGGAAAAAGCGAATTGTCGCTGAATATGGCGGTCCGCGCGGCAAAAAAAGGCCCCTGCATGCTGGTGGATATGGACGTGATCAACCCCTATTTCCGCACCAGTGAGCGCCATGAGCTGCTGGAAAAGGCCGGCGTGGATCTGGTTTCCCCGCCCTATGCCCTGCAGAAGATCGAGATCATGTCTGTCTCCGCCCGGGTGTACGCCGCGTTCACGCCGGGGGAGGGCACCGTGATCTTCGACGTGGGCGGCGACCATGTGGGCGCCATTGCCCTGGGTCAGTACAAGCCCAATTTCCAGAACGTGCCGCCGGAGAATCTCCACGTGCTGTATGTGGTCAATCCCATGCGGCCGCTGGCCTCCGACCTGCCCAGCGCACGGACCATGCTGGAGAAGATCCAGGGTGCGTCCCGCCAGCGCGTGACGGGCATTGTCAACAACGGCAATCTGGCCGGCATGACCACCGTGGAGCATCTGGCCGCGGGCTATGAGCTGGTGCGGGCGCTGTCCGACGAGACCGGGATCCCCGTGTGGGGTACCTGCGGCAGGCCGGACGTATTAAAGGAGTTCGAAACATACGCCAAGGACAACGGCTTGGACGAGGCGTATATCGGAAAACGATACCCGATCGAGGTGATGATGCACAGAAGCTGGGACAAGTTCCTGAGCGAAGGACTCTAATGATTTCAAAAAAACTCAAATTGGGAAAGTGAGGAAAAGCCATGATAAAAGTGACCATCTACGAAAACCAGTGCAAGGGCTGCGGTCTGTGTGTGCGTGCCTGCCCCAAGGCGGTGCTCGCCATCTCCAAGACCCACCTGAACACAAAGGGCTACTACCCTGTGGAGGTCGTTGACCAGGCCGCGTGCATCGCCTGCACGTCCTGCGCCAAGACCTGCCCCGACGTAGCCATCGAAATCGAGAAATAAGGAGGATAGGTATATGGCTCTGAAATTGATGAAGGGTTGCGAGGCCATTGCCGAGGCCGCGATCCAGGCGGGCTGCCGCTATTTCTTCGGCTACCCCATCACCCCCCAGAACGACATTCCCGAGTACATGTCCCTGCGTCTGCCCCAGGTGGGCGGCTGCTTCCTGCAGGCCGAGAGCGAAATCGCAGCCATCAACATGGTGTACGGCGCTTCCGGCGCAGGCGCCCGTGTCATGACCTCCTCCTCCAGCCCCGGAATCAGCCTGAAGCAGGAGGGTATCTCCACCATCGCCGCCGCTGAGCTGCCTTGCGTCATCGTCAACATGATGCGCGGCGGCCCGGGCCTTGGCAACATCCAGGCCTCCCAGGGCGACTATTTCCAGGCCGTCAAGGGCGGCGGCCACGGTGATTATCACCCCATCGTCATCGCCCCCTCCTCCATTCAGGAGACGGTCAACATGATGGGCAAGGCCTTTGACCTGGCCGACGATTACCGCATTCCCGTCATCATCCTGGCTGACGGTCTGATTGGTCAGATGATGGAGCCTGTGGAGATGCCCAACAACCCCGATCCCGTCAAGAAAGACAAGCCCTGGGCCGCCACCGGCTATGTGCCCGGCGGCAAGAAGCAGCGCGCCGTCATCAACTCCCTGTACATCGAGACCGAGGATCTGGACGTTCTGCACACCCGTCTGAGCGCCACCTATGACCGCATCCAGGCCAACGAGATCATGGTGGAGACCTACAACACCGAAGGCGCCGAGTTTATCCTGTGCGCTTACGGCACCGTGGCCCGCGTCTGCAAGGCCGCTGTCCGTCTTTGCGCCGAGCAGGGCGTGAAGGTCGGCCTGGTCCGCCCCATCACCCTGTGGCCCTTCCCCACCGAGGCGGTTCACAACGCCGTGGCGCAGGACAGCGTCAAGGGCGTGCTGACGGTGGAGGTCAGCAATGGCCAGATGAACGAGGATATCCGTCTGGCGGTCAACGGCTGCAAGCCCGTGGAGTTCATGGGCAAGGCCGGCAGTGCCATTCCCGCGGCGGAGGATATCGCCGAGCGGATTATGAACATGAGGAGGGCGTAACGTATGGCGACGATTTTTAAGAGAACTTCTGTTCTGACCGACGTTCCGTTCCACTATTGCCCCGGCTGCGGTCACGGCATCGTGCACCGCATGGTGGCCGAGGTCATCGAGGAACTGGGCATCCGCGAGAAGACGGCCGGCGTTGCCCCCGTGGGCTGCGCTGTGTTCGCCTACAACTACTTCGATGTGGATATGTACGAGGCCGCTCACGGCCGCGCTCCCGCTGTGGCCACCGGCTACAAGCGCGTCCACCCCGAGAACGTGTGCTTCACCTATCAGGGCGACGGCGACCTGGCTTCCATCGGTACCGCCGAGATCGTCCACGCCGCGCATCGCGGTGAGAAGATCACCACCATCTTCATCAACAATGCCATCTACGGCATGACCGGCGGCCAGATGGCTCCCACCACCCTGGTGGGCCAGAAGACCACCACCAGCCCCCTGGGCCGTGACAAGGACCACTGCGGCGAGCCCATCCGCATGGCGGAGATGCTGGCCACCATCAACGGTTCTGCGTTCATCGCCCGCACGGCGCTGAACAACACCGCCAACCTGAACAAGACCAAGGCCGCCATCAAGAAGGCCTTTGAGGCCCAGATCGCCGGCAAGGGCTTCTCCATGGTGGAGATCCTGTCCCCCTGCCCCACCAACTGGGGCAAGGCCCCCGGTGAGGCCATGGATTGGCTGGCGGAGAACATGATCCCCTACTATCCTCTGGGCATTATGAAGGAGGTCTGAGAACATGGTTGAAAGAAACATTTTCGCAGGTTTCGGCGGCCAGGGCGTTCTGCTCATGGGCCAGCTGCTGGCAGCTGCCGGCATGATGGAGGGCAAGAACACCTCCTGGATCCCCTCTTACGGTCCCGAGATGCGCGGCGGTACCGCCAACTGCAGCGTGATGCTGTCCGACCAGGAGATCGACAGCCCCCTGGTCACCCGTCCCACCTCCCTGATCGTCATGAACCGTCCCTCTCTGGAGAAGTTTGA
>CAMVRT010000023.1 GCA_947169975.1 uncultured Oscillospiraceae bacterium | reverse complement strand
TGGCGTCTATTTCCTTGATTCTTCTGCCTAATGCGGAAATGACGGGAACGCTGACCGCGTTTCCCGCCATTTTGTAGAGCCGCCCGTCCGAGAAGCCGAGGGTGGCGACCTTATTGAATTGTTCGTCGGTAAAACCCTGCAGCCGCCAGCACTCTCTGGGGGTCAGTTTTCGGATGGCACCGCAGTGGACCTCGCCGTCAGCATCTGTGACGATAAGCACGAATTTGCCGTCGTTCTCACCCTCCCGAATCTCCTGGAAGACGCCAGAGCGCTCTCTGGGGTGTGATCCGACGCCAGCGTCCTGCCTTGCCGTGATACATCGGGCAATGTCTGTGAAAGCGGGATTCTCATTCAGATCCACGAAACAAGCCCGGCTTCTTTCAGAAGCCTGTCCTGAGAGAACAAGGCCGCTGCCGTCTCCAACATAAGCCGTGTGGTAGCCGAGCTTGGTCTTACAGTTAACTGGCACGGCGTACATGCCGGTTTTCCCGCCGAAGCCGCCGCAGTTGGCAGCCAGAGTACAGCTCAAGCCGTTGGGGTCGTAGACCCGGCTTCCTTCCGGGTGCTTGCCAATCTCGGAAAGAGCCGACGGACTTGCCTGGTTGAAAGCAAGTACCTCGCCGGCACATCTGTCTCTAAGATATCCGACAATATACACCCGATTGCGGGATTGCGGGACGCCGAAATCCTTGCTGTTAAGCACTTGCCATGCCACATCGTACCCCAATTCATCCAACGCATGGAGGATGGCCGCAAACGTCCTGCCTTGGTCATGCGATAAGAGGCCGGGAACATTCTCAAGGAGCAGATAGCGAGGTCGTTTCGCCTGAGCCAATCGAGCGATCTCAAAGAACAGCGTTCCTCGGGTGTCTGCAAAGCCTTCCCTTCGTCCAGCGATTGAAAAGCTTTGACAAGGGAATCCTCCGCAAATAAGGTCGATATCTGGCAACGAGGCGGGATCGATGGTTCTTGCATCCTGGTAAAATGCCTCCTCTCTTGTGTCATATAAAGATTCATAAGCCCGCTTGGGAAAAGGATCGATCTCGCAGTAGCCTACGCAGCGGAAATCTCCAACAGCTTCGAGGCCAGAGCGAAAACCGCCGATGCCGGCGAACATGTCGAAAAATCTGATTCCTCCGATACACCATCACCCCATTTCCAGATCGGGGTTGATGCGCATGGTCTGTTCCGGGTCGTACTGAATGGCGAATTCGTCGGCGGCCTGGGCAATCTCGAGCAGTTCCTGGGGCTTTGGTGTGCCATACCACCCGGTCTTGCTATTGGTGGCCAGAATATAAGGACGGGTGTTAACGACCTTGATCCCGGGATCAATGGAAAGATAGTCCGAAAAATGCAGGATCATGGTATCAATGACGCCGTTCCGGTTGCTGATGGCGGTGAGTTTCAGGGAATCATAGTTCGCTCCGACCAGCGTGTTGTGGAACTCAGCTTTGATCCGCAAATCGTTTGTAATCTGTGCGTAACAGGCCCTTCCGATGTACCTGGCGTTCCAGAAGCTGTTGGTCATATCGAGGACGCTGTGAAGGAGCTTTTGAAAATCATTCATGGCGGCACCCTCACTGAAGATCCATATCATCGTTCATATCGAGGATGTCATCAAGCTGGTGTCCTTCGGGCATGAATACATAGCCGTTCGAGACGAACTCCCCGTGGTATTCGTCCTGCAGATCGCTGCCGTAGCTGTCGAAATCGAAGTATTCCTCCAGCTCTGCGCTGAGCTGCAGGTAGGGCTGATTGCTCAGCCACTCCCGAGCCACGTCTTCCGTGTCATATACGCCGGGATAGAACTCGAAGTCATCAATGTGGTCAGCCAGCTTGATGAGGGAGCGGCTGTCCGTGACCCCGGCGTATTCCACAATCGCTTCGTAGGTCTGCAGGTTCTCCATGAAGGGGAAGGATTCTGCGAAGTTGTTGAGCGCATACAGCCCTTCACCCTGAAGGATATCATTGAAGATTTCTTTCCAATTGCCCCGGTAGCGGCAGGCCTCAATTTTGAGGACTGCGCTTTCGCC
The DNA here is from genome assembly GCA_947169975.1 of uncultured Oscillospiraceae bacterium. GTDB lineage: Bacteria > Bacillota > Clostridia > Oscillospirales > Oscillospiraceae > Vescimonas. The sequence continues at coordinate 21,938 of CAMVRT010000023.1, read as the reverse complement.
GTATTCCTCCAGACGGCTGCAGGCAGCCACGCAGTTCCGTTCGTCCATGGGGAGCGTCAGAACCTCCATCCCGTCTGCATGGGTACAGGAGACTACAAGGCGAATGTTCGGATTAGACTCATACTTCGCCAAGGCTTCTTCTCGTGCGTCCCTCTGCGCAGCTTCCGCAAAGACCTTTTTTGCATCTGAGATATAGTCGGTGAGGCTGCGATAGGAATCGCCCAGAAGACATACCTTGAGGCGGGGAAGAGACTCCTGCTCGGCCTTTTGCAGCATCTCGCAGCTGAGATTTGCATCCGAGAGCGAACGTTCCGAAGTCAGAAGGGAGAGGAGGTGCGCCTCCTCGGGGGAACTGGCGTAGAGTTTCACACGAACCTGATCGCCATCCTCATCGGAAATCGGGATGCGGTCCACTGTCTGCGTGATGCCGATGGAGCTCAGCTTGGTCTGCAGATCCATCGTACCGGTGGGCAGTTCGACCACCAGCGTATTGTTGCCGTTGCGAATGACGGCTCCTAACATAGTTCTTCCTCCATTTCGTAAATCATTGTGTAGGTTGAGCCTCATAAGCCGAAAGTGATCATCCCAGCTCTTGACTGAAATCCTCCTTCATGGAGGGCTCGTGGTCATACTGATACACGAAATCATCTACATTGGCAGCGAGCAGATCCAGTTCTCCCGGCTTTGGTGCGCAGTACCAATCTGTTCTGTAGCGATCCGTCCAGATATGGGGGTAGGTATCTCCTGAAGAAAGCCGGGGATTCGGCGCACAGTAATCTGAGAAGGGAAGCACCAAGGTATCAAGAATCCCGTTCCTGCTGCTGATTGCGGTGAGCTTCAGCGCGTTATAGTGGTCCTTAACAGAAGTGTAGATGAATTCTGCCTTAATTCGCAAGTCATTGGAGAGCCGGGCATAACAAGCCCTGCCGGTGTAGGACGCATCCAGAAATGTATCCGTCCGATCCATAACTCCGCGCAGCAGCTTCTCAAAATCGTTCATAATGCCTCCTTACCAAAAGTCCAAATTGTTTTTTGGGAGAAATAGAAAAAGCCCCGGTCGCTTTGCAATCAATCCAAAACGACCGGGGCCGGATATGAAAAAAGCAGACAGGATTTCAAGAAAAATATTTCTTTGAAAACTGTCTGCTGCTCTCAATATTTTATTGTCTCCGGGGGAGAGGTTCCTCCGAAATCTGCGAAAAATATTTTTGATCAGAGGCTCGAATTGCTCCCTAATCGGGTTTTACGCAAGTTCGAGTCCTACATGATGGGAAAAACGGGGGTTTGGTATCTACGGAAAAACCTTGTACTTTTTTGACCCCCAGACATGCAAAAAACCCAGGAATTTCCTGGGTTTTTTGGGGTGGTATCTTTTTTGCTCTACCCTTCTGGGGGACGATGTAGGACTCGAACATGCGAATCCTCCGCCCGAATGCAATTTTATACGTTAAAAACCAGCATTTTCAATGTAAATATGCACACGCTTTTGAATAATATCCACTGTCACTCGACTCGTTGCATTCGGCATCTATTTTGCTCTACCATGAAAACGGTGAGTATTGAGCCAAACCAGCAACGCTATTCTTTGTTTTTTCGTTCACAGTATGGCAGAAATCAGTTAGGGCGTCAAGCGGTTTGAAATGCTTTTTTACAGCAAATACCCTTCTCTGGCTTTTACACCGAAGTGAGCTTCCAGAAGGTGCAGGGCCTCGTCAGTGATGGTGTTCACCAGCGGCAGGTGGGCGATCTTCATGTAGATCTCGGCGGCCTTCTCAGCGGTTTCGATGAGGCCGAAGGTCTCGTCAAGATCCTTTCCCGCGCCGTAGATGCCGTGCTGGGCCCAGACCACCAGACGGGCGGTCTCCATCTTCTTCGCGGTGGCCTCTCCGATTTCGTTGGTGCCGCAGAGCATCCAGGGCAGGACGTTCACGCCGTCGGGGAAGACCACGATGCACTCGGTGCACATCTGCCAGAGCGTGCGGGTGAACTGGATCTCGTCCAGATCGTGGACGTAGGTCATGGCCAGCAGATTCGCCGGGTGGCAGTGCATGACCACGCGGTTATTGGGATCGACTTTCAGCCGGGTCACGTGGCTCATCATGTGCGCTGGGAACTCGGAGGTGAACTTACCTCCGTCAGTGAAGCCCCAGAGGAGCTCTGCCTTCGTTCCGCCTTCGATCAAGCGGACAATGCCGAGGTTGTTCGCCGGATCATACTGCACGTTTTTGAAATACTTGCCCGTTCCGGTGACGAGAAAGTATTTCCCCTCCAGCTCCGGCGCGGCAAAGCCCGTGGGGATCGTGCGAACGACCTGTGTCAGATCAAGATAATCGGTAAGATCGGCCTCGTCCAGCAGAACCGAGACGTTGCCGCCGTTGCGCTCGTCCCAGCCGTGGGCGTACATGTTGGTCAGCGTGCGCACCAGCTCTACAAGGAAAGGTGCAGTCAGAATATCTTTCATGCTTAAAATCTCCTTTTTTGCGGGGCGTCGAGACGCCGCCCTCTACAGATTAGCGGGTAATGACGTCCACCGGCACGTTAAAGATCTTGGCGACCTTGAGAATCGTGTCGATGTGCCGGCCGGAGGCCGCAGCCATGTGATGGGTGGGGCCTGCCTCGCTCCAGCGGTTACAGAATTCCCGTGCGCCGCAGGTAAAGCGGGTGCGCATATTCGTGTCGCCGAAGGTGAAGATGGGGCCGGGCTCGTTGACGCCCTCGGCCGCAACAAACTTGAAGTTGCCGTCACGGTCCTGCGTGATGCCGAGATAGGTTACAGGGCCGAGATGGGGATAGAACTGCGTCAGATACCCGCCGCCGGTCTTGCCGTGGAAGACAGGAACGATCTTCATCGTGGGCTTTTTTGCGGAAATGTCCGCGTCGCCCGAGCCGGAGTGACCGATGATGCAGATATCCTCGTTAAAGTCGATGGAGTACATCTCGCTGAGCTGTCCCATGCCGGAGATTGTCTTGAGGATGGACATGGCCATGGAGACCTTGATATCACCCTCCACAGCGCAGGCTACCCCGTCCTTAATGAGCATAGAGAACGCAGGAATCAGCATGCTGTCCAGCACGCCGGCCTTGCCCTGCGCAAAGCCGTCATAATGAGAGGCCACGAAGCCGATTTGCTCATCCTTGACCCATTGCTTGAAGGCAACCACGTATTTCGCCATGTCCCAGACCTTTTCCACCGTGCCGCCGCCCTCGATTTTAAAGGTATCAAGAATCTCCTGAGCCTGCTGACGGATCGCCGTCTCGTCGGTAATATCGTCGGCAATCGCCCACATTTTCTCCCAGTCAAACTGCTTGGTGTAGAGCCACATGCGGTGGTAGAGATTGGTTTCGTCGATGTACAGATCCATCATGCCGGGGTAGGGTCGGCCGATCTGAGCGAGGTTCAGATCCCGGAATCTCCGGCGCACCTGGGCTGCTTTGCACCAGTCCGCGATCTCCCGATCCACCTCCGGATCGCCGCCCTCGACAACACCGGTGATGACGGCGTGGCGCTTACCCGCACGTTCGAGATCTGCCACCATCTCGCCCACAGCGCCACATGCGTAAAGAGTGCCCAGCCAGGTGGCCGTGTCGGTGTTGGCGTAATCGGGGGCCTTCTTCTTTTGCAGGTTTACCAGCACAACCGGCACGTCCAGGTCGCGGACAGCCGGAAGCATATTGTAGCTTGTGGCGTAGGTGAGCAGCTGGAGGATGACCAGATCCACGTCTGCGGCCCGGAATTTGTCTCCCGCTTCCATAGCCTTCTCTTTTGTGGTGACGATGCCGCCGTCGATCAGCTCGACGGAATCGGGGATGCGGGTTTTGAAGTCTGCGTACTGCGCTTCAAACTCCGGCACCAGCGACGGGAACTGGGGCAGATAGGCCCCTAATGCAATGGCGAAGACGCCGATTCTGGCTTTGGTTTCGACTAACATAACGATGCCTCCATCTGAATCTTCAGATTTCCGATCGCCGTGGCCTCGATGGGCAGGGCGATCACCTGTTTTCCGGTAAATTCTGCTGTGAGCCTGTTCAGGAATTGGTTTTTTGCCCCGCCGCCGACGATGTAGAGCTTGTCGTAGGTCTTGCCGGTGTTGCGCTCCAGCTCGTCCAGCGCGACAGCGTATCCCTGCGCCAAGCTGCGATAGGCGCAGCGAAAGTAGTCGGCGCTGTTTGCGGGCTTCTGCGCCAGCTTTTGATCAAAGGCATCCTTCATATAGCTTGGTGCAAGGAAGCAGGGTGCGTCAACAGGCACGATCTCTTCAAAATAGCTTCGTTCAGCTTCCGCCACAATTTCGTTCCATGGTTTCTCCGGGCAGAGCTCGGAGCGAAGGCGGTTGACCAGCCACATGCCCATGATGTTCTTCTGGTAGCGGTTGTACCCCACGCCGCCCTCGTTGGACCAGTTGGTCTCCTCGCTGGCTTCGTCGGTGATGGGCCGCTCTGTTTTGACGCCCAGGAGCGACCAGGTGCCGGAGGAGATATACGGGGAATTGTCCTCCATCGCGATTCCTTCGACGGCCGAGGCGGTGTCATGCGTGGCGCAGAGGACAACCGGGATGCCCTTGTAGGCACCGATCACCGTTCCGGGCTGCCGGAGCTCAGGAAACAGGTGTGCCGGAAGACCGAGCCTTTCGATGATTTCCCGGTCAAACGCGCCGGTTTCGGCGTTGATCAGGCCGGTGGTGGTGGCGTTGGTGTACTCCCAGGCCTTGACGCCGGTGAGCTTGTACGTCAGGTATTCCGGGATCATCAGAATGTTCGTCACGCCGTCCAGCCGCCCTGCCTGCCGGTCCGCGCAGAGCTGATAGACGGTGTTGAACGGCTGGAACTGGCTGCCGGTACGGCGGTAGAGCGTATGGAACGGGATTTTGGCATGCACGTACGGAATCACGGCCTCCGTCCGCTTGTCCCGATAGGTATAGCAGGGCAGCACCTCGGTATCGCCGCGCAGCAGCACATAGTCGCAGCCCCAGGTGTCAATGGACAGGCTCTCAATCTTCGGGTACACCGCAAGCGCCGCGTCGATGCCTGCTTTCACATGAGAAAGCAGCGCTTCCATATCCCAGACCAGATGCCCGTCCTGCTCCAGAACCCAATTGGGGAAGCGGTAGACTTCCCTGGTTTTCATTTCTCCGCCATCCAGCCAGCCGACGATGTGCCGCCCGGAGGAGGCGCCGATGTCGATCGCTAAAAAACGTCGCATCGCTCATTCCTCCTCGAAGGTGAAGCTCCCGGCGCATACAGCTTGCGTCTTACCGCCGGGAAGCCGGATCTCTGCGCAGCAGTTGACAGGAACGGTGATCGTATAGGTCGTCTTGCCATTTTCCCGTTTCCAGCCACTTTCCACCGCGCCGTAAACGCTGTTGTAGCAGGCGCTTGCATGGGAGAAATGCCCGCCGGGTTTCGGGGAAATGACAAAGTGATTCTCTCCTGTCACGCAAATACCGCACAGGGAGGTGAAGAGCCATTCCACCATGGCGCCCTTGGAATAGTGGTTGAGGCTGCCGATGCCGCCGCTCTTGGAATCGGGACCCTCCCAGGCCTCCCAGATCGTGGTGGCGCCGGCCTTGGGCATGGCGAGCCAGCCGGGAACCTCCTCGTTTTCCAGCAGCCGATAGGCGTACTCGATATCCAGGTCCGCCAGCACGTAGAGGATCAGCGAGGTGGAGAGGAAGCCGGTGCCCAGGCGCCAGCCGTAGCGGTCTAGGGCCGTCAGCAGGCGCTTTTCGGCGTATTTCGTCTGCCCTTCGTCCAGCAGCTCCATGAACAGGGGCCGCACCAGCTTGGCCTGGCGGTCGGTATCCAGGGAGAACTTCTTCGTCCGGACCAGGGCCTGATAGCCCTGCTTCGCCTGCTCAGCCGTCTCGTGATACAGGGCGGCGTCGGCGGGCTTGTCCAGCACCTTGGCGATTTTCTCCATGTGCCGCATCAAATACACGATATAGGCGGTGGTCTCCTCCGGGTGGGGGGAGACGAAATCAGACACGGCAAAGGGCTTCACGTCGGCGGGCTCCGCCCATTCTCCGTAGGACTGGCCGTAGTTGGAGATGTTATTCCGCTTTGACAGACCGATTCCGGTGGGCAGGGCGGTGGGATACCACTTGCCCATGGTTCCCCGCTTGTACATGGCGTAGCGGCGCATGCTCTCGTAGTGCTCCTCCAGGATCCGCCGGTCTCCGTACTGGCTGTAGATGACCCAGGGAATCAGCACGCCTGCGTCGGACCAGCCTGCGGAGCCGTCCATGGGGCTCATATAGGGGTCCACTCCGCCCTTGGGGGCGATCTGGGGATAGCAGCCGTTTGTGTGCTGGATGTCCTGCAGATCATTTTCATATTTCCGGGCAAAGGGGGCGAAGCGGAAGAGATAGCTGGCGGTTCTGGCGAAGATCTGGGCGTCACCGGTCCAGCCGTGGCGCTCCCGGGTGGGGCAGTCGGTGGGGACGTCCAGATGGTTGTTCTTGGCGGACCAGACCGTGGCCTCAAAGAAGCGGTTCAGCAGCGCGTTGGAGCTCTCAAACCAGCCGGTGCGCTCCAAATCGGAGTAGACCGCAATGGCGGTGAAGTCCTCCGGGTGGAAGGGTACGTCCGTCTCCACCAGCACATACTGGAAGCCGAAGACGGCGAAGGTGGTTTTGTAGTCGTTGCGGCCATCGGCGCAGGTGTAGTCCACCTGCTGCAGAGGGGTCGTGATTTTTTTGTTGGAGCACTGGATGTTCTTCTGTGTAAACTCCCCGTCCGCATCCAGCAGCTCGCCGAAGCGAAGGAAAATCCGCTGTCCCAGCCTTGCATTCAGGGAGAAGGCCAAATATCCCGCGATATTCTGGCCGAAGTCCAGCACGGTTTTCCCGGTAGGTGTTGTAATCAGCTTAGGAGTAAAAGCTTCATGCTCCGTGACGGGGACGTTGTTGGAGCATGCGGGACGGACGTCATGCTTCGTCACCTTCGCAAGGCCGCGGTACATTGGCGTGCGGAAGGCCTCCACGATCTCGCCGTCCTTGTTGTCGGCAAAGCGGATCGGGCCGTCGTTGGACCACTGCCATCGCTCGTCGGTACAGATGGTCTGCCGGCTGCCGTCGGCAAAGGTAATTTCCAGCTGTGCCAGCAGCTTGGTTTCGGAGCCGTACTGGTTTTTGCGGCCCCATGCGCCGCAGGAGCCCCGATACCAGCCGTCCGCCAACTGCACAGTCAGCTCGTTTTCTCCGGGCGCCAGCAAGTCAGTCACGTCATAGGTCTGGTACTGGACCCGCTTGCGATAATCCGTGTAGCCGGGTGCCATAACAAAGCTGCCGATCCTCCTCCCGTCGAGCTTTGCCTCATACAGGCCGCAGGCGGTGATGTAAAGCCTTGCCTTCACAGGCGGCTTTTCGAGGCAGAACACCCGCCGGAAGCAGTCAACCGGGTAGCGCAGCTTTTTGTTGACCGTGTAATCGCCGGTGATCCATTGAGCCTCCCAGACAGAGATGCCCTGCTCGAAAAAAGCCTCGGTCCAATCTCCCGGCTGATCAGCTTCGTCCCAGAGGCGGATTCTCCAGGTCACCCGCTCCCGGTCATGGAGCCCCTTGGGGTACTCCGCCCACATGGAGCTCGATTCCACCTTGCCGCTGTCCCAGCGATCAGTGACGATCTGCCAGGCGGTCTGCTTCGTGCCGCCCTCGCAGTTCCATATGAGCCGCGGATGCCGGATGTCGATCCCGACGGGGTTTGTCAGATATTCAGTTCGCAAACAGATGGCTTTCATTTGGCTTCCTCCTGTCGATAGAAGCGATGGTTTTTGTACTCCAACGGAAAGAATGCCGGATGCTCCTTTCGGAACGTGTTCGGAGAATGCAAACACAGCCGATATTTTCCCGTGAAGTCGCGGAAAATCATTCCGTGGCCGCCGTTATGATCAAATAATAACTCTGTATCGGGTGTCCATTTGCCGGTTAACGCATCGGTATCGGAATGGGCCATTGCCTCTGCATAACCGTTCGCCGTGTAGGTAGACCAAAGCATATGCAGCCGTCCATCGTCGGTGCGTATCAAGTAGGGGCCGTCTGTAACATAGTTGCGGATAAAATACGGCTTCACATAGGACGCTGCGTCAGAAGCATGGAACAGGATAAACGGTTCTCCCGCCGCCGATTTCAGATCCTCCGAGAGGCGAACAGCGCAGATACTGCCGTCCCGGATCTGCCGCCATTCATGGCAAAACACCATATACGGCGTGCCGTTTGACGACAGGTGCAGCGTGCCGTCCAGACAGCGCCATTCCGACGGCGTTACAAATCCATCAGACCAAGGCAGAAAAGGCCCCTCCGGATGGTCCGCAATCAAAACTGCCGTGCCGATGCCGCCCTTCTGCCGGGCAAACGTCGCAAACATATAGAAACGGTCGCCATACGCATAGACCTCCGGAGCCCAATAGCTTTTCTTGCTCCAAAAGGAATCCGGTCGGCGAAACACTTCCTCAGGCCCATGCCAATGTGTCAAATCGTCACTCACGTAAACATCAAACCCGTAAGCCTGCCCGACAAAAGCCGTCTCGCTGCGTGTGCCGTACAGATAATACCTGCCTTTGAACGGCATCACGAACGGATCGCGCAGAAAGATTTCGCCGCATAATCGTTGTGCCATTGGATCAGCACCTCTTTCCGGATGGTCTCGACGGCTTTTCTTTAAACGTTCTTCTCCCTCCGCGCGGCGATCTCCGCCTGCTCCTTGCTGAGGTTCTTCTCCACATTGAGGAATTTCAGCACCGCAGCCAGAATCAGGCCGGTGAAGACCTCCAGCCCTAAAAAGGCGAAGTTGATGACGCCGTAGACAGCCTCCGGCTGCCGCAGGGCCACGGTCAGCACGCCGTCGGCGGCGGGCTTGATGGACGCCAGCGCAAGCTGAGAGGTCCAGCCGTTGGCGGCCAGCATGGAGGCGGCCTCCGCGGTGCTGCCCGCGGTGAAGGGGGCGAGATAGCCCGCCCTTGCCAGCATCCAGTTGAACACGCCGGTCATGATGCCCACCATGGCGACCGCTATGATGTTGTAGATGGACATGGCCGTGCCGTCGATCCGCTTGCTCGTCTTCCATTCCAGATGGTCCAGACAGTCAGCGAACAGGGCCATGAAGACATAGGAGGAGGGCAGGCCGCCGATGTTCTTGATAAACTGGCCGATCAGCACGATGACCAGGCTGCGGGGGAACAGCCAGCAGACCAGGCTGCCCACGGCGTAGAGCAGAAAGCCCACCATGGTGACGTTCCGCTTGCCGAATTTCTTTGCAAGCGGCCAGACCGCAAAGATGCCGATGCCCATGGGGATGCCGCCGATCACGGACACCAGCATCTGGGTCCTGCCGTCGTTGTAGGTACCCAGCACGTAATTGCAGTAGTACACCAGACCCAGGTTTTTCAGGGTCACGCCGACGGTGCTGACCAGGAAATAGACGTACATCAACACCATGTATCTGTCCGAAAACAGCAGCTTGAGCTGTTGTCCGAAGGAAAGCTCCTCCTTTTGCGCCTCGGCTGTCTCCTCCGTCACACGCTCCTTGGTGAAGAAGTACTCCAGCAGCGTCAGCGGCAGGGCCAGAATGGAGAGGATGGACATCAGGGTGATCCACTTGGATTTGTCCACGCCGATGGCCGGCATGATCACCATGGGGAACACCAGGGCAACCAGGATGCCGGACATCATGATGGTCGTGATCTGGTTGAACACCGAAAGTCCGCCTCTGGCCGTGCCGTCTCGGGTGGAGAGGGGCACCATCAGGTTGTGGCTCATGTTGAAAATCGTATAGGCGAAGGAGTAGAACAGGTTGTAGGAGATCATCACCCACAGAGCCTTCACCGTGTCGCTGCCCTCGGGGACGGTGAAAAGCAGAATGCCGGTGACGGGAACCAGAATGGCCGACAGCAGCAGCCAGGGTCTGGCCTTGCCCTCTTTGGTCTTCGTCCGGTCGATGATCTGGCCCATGATGACGTTGGTGATCGCGTCGATCACCTTGGAGACGATGGGGAAGATCGTCAGAAACAGGCCGCCCCAGAGCGGGGTGAGATTCATCACGTCCGTATAGTAGACGTTCAGATAGGTGGCCAGCACTGCGTTGAGCAGCAGGGCGCCGGCCGGACCGAGCAGATAGCCAAGCCATTTTTCCTTTGCCGCGACCTCCGGGGATTTGACAGCACTTGCAGGCAGCTTCATGGATTGCTCCTCCTTCTTGATCTTTCTGCATCAAATATACCATAGCGCGCCAGATTTGTCTTGCATATTTGTAAGAAATCCTGTAAAATTGTAATGAGATCCGCACAGGAGGTGATCTGTTTGCAGCCAGATTACGAATACCTCGCCCGCTCCATGGTCAGGCTCTCCGGTATCCCGGTCCGGGTGTTTCAAGGCCAAACGCTGCGCTGCGCCTTCTACCCGGCGCCGCTGACCAAAGACCCTCTGGAGCTGTATCAAAAAGAAATATTCTCCATTCAAAGCCACGTGGGGTACTATACCTCTCCCTTGTTCCACTGCTATGGGGTCCTGAACACAGCGGGCATACGCTTTGTGCTCGGCCCCACCTCTCAGATCATGGCAAACGATCAGCAGCTCCGGGAGCTGGCGTTCCGGCTGGACGTGCCGAGAGAGGAGGTCGGGGCCTTTGTGGACGGGATGCGGGCGATCCTGCCCCTGCCGACGGAGACCCTGCTGCAGATGCTCTGCACCATGAACCATCTTTTGAACGATGGGGAAACGCTGGAGCTCTCCGACGTGGCGATCGTAGACAACGAGCAGAAGCTGATCAAAACCCGGGTAGAGCAGCGGCGGACCGCAAAGAACTATGACGCGGTCACTCCTGCCCGGCAGGCGCACAACACCCTGAAGATCGAGGAGTTGCTGATGGGGATCGTCAGCAAGGGAGACACAGCGGCCTTGCAGCGCTGGCTGGCACAGGCTCCGCCGGTCCAGGGAGGCAAAATTGCCGGCGATCAACTGCGGCAGATGCGGAATCTGTTCATTGTCACCGCCACGCTTTCCTCCCGGGCTGCCATCCGGGGCGGGATGCGGGAGGACGACGCTTTCTCCCTCTCCGATGCCTACATCCAGCGGGTGGAGCTGCTGACGGGCTACGGACAGATCATGAACCTGCAGTACAACATGATCATGGAATTTACCGAGCAGGTGGACCGGCTCCGCCGGGGCAGACACCGGAGCAAGCTGGCGCTGGACGTGGCAAACTACGTCCGGCATCATCTGTCCGAGCCCATCAGCGTGGACCGGATGGCAGAGGCGTTCTTCCTGAGCCGCCCCTATCTCTCCGCCAAGTTCAAGCAGGAGACAGGACAGACCCTGACGGATTTCATCCTCAGCGAGAAAACCGAAGAGGCCAAGCGGCTGCTGCGCTACTCCGATAAGGCCCAGTCTGCCATCAGCGCCTACCTGGGCTTTTCCTCCCAGGGCCACTTCGCAAAGGTCTTCAAAAAATACGCGGGAATGACACCCAGCGAATACAAAGCAAAGCACAGCGTCTGACCCGACGCTGTGCTTTTTGAATGGAAAATGGAAAGTGGAAAATGAAGGAATCGCTTCACGATGATTTGAATACATTTTTCATATCGAGATATGAAAAATACCGAAATTTTCAATTCTCAATTTTCAATTTTCAACTGCGGAGCGCCAGCACCAGCCGCAGGACGTTGGCAGCAGTGCGCTGCAGCTCGGCCCGGGTGATGCCCTCGGGCTGCTCCAGGGTTTTCAGCAGGGTCCCGTCGGATTTGTATTGCTTTGCCATGTGGCCCATGTCGCCGGGCATCAGCACGTCCACCTGGGCCCGAACCCGATAGGCGTTGTCCCGCAGCCGGGGGAACTCCGGGCTCCTGGCCTTCCGCATCCACCAGTCGGTGATGACACAGCCCTCAAAGCCCCACTCGCCCCGCAGAACCGTGGTGACAAGATCGTAGTTGTAGTGGCTCCAGACTCCGTTGACCTTGTTGTAGCTGGTCATGATCGTGAGGGGCCTTGCCTCCTTTACCACGATCTCGAAGTTTCGCAGATAGAGCTCCCGCAGCGCCCGCTCCGAGACCCGGGAATCGTTGGTGTTGCGTTTGGTCTCCTGGTTGTTGCAGGCGAAGTGCTTGGGGCAGGCCGCCTTGCCCCGGCTCTGCACGCCCCGCACCAAGGCGGCGGCCATTTTGCCGGAGAGCAGCGGATCCTCGGAGAAATACTCAAAGTTCCTGCCGCAGAGGGGATTGCGGTGTAGATTCATTCCGGGGGCGAGCTGCACATCCACGCCGTAGTGGATCATTTCCTCCCCCACCTTGGCGGACATAGTCTCCACCAATTCCGTGTTCCAGGTGCAGGCGAGGGCGGTACCGCAAGGGAGCAAAGCGCAGAATTTTCTCAGCCGCAGACCCGCAGGACCGTCCGCGGTGATGATGGGGGAAACGCCCTTTTGCCTCAGACTCTCGATCACACCGCCGAAGGCGCCCGCGTTGCCCGCCACACCGAGCTTGCTGCCCATCATCCCGTGTCCCCGGGTCAGGGCTTCCAGCTCCTGATCCGTCAGGCTGCTGATGAACTGCTCCAGACTGACCTCTCCCGTTCGGACCTGATCCAGCGTGCAGGAGCGTGCGGCGGAGATGGCCCGGGGAAGATGCTCCAGGATCCGGTTTCGCAGCTCTGCGCTGGTCTTGCAAAGGGGGATACACTGCTCCACGGTGACCTCCCGGTCCAGGCGGAAGCTGCCCAGCGCCGCTTCGTTGGCGGTGAAGCGGTATTCTCCGGCCTCCAGCACAAAGCGGCTGCCGTCCTCGTCATAGGAGGCAAAGCATTTGTCGTCACAGCGGAGGGTCAGGGTCTCGCACTCGCCGGGGGCAAGGGTCCCGGTCTTTCCGAAGGCCGCAAGCACGCGCAACGGCTTGTCCAGCCTGCCCGCCGGGGCGTGGCACCAGAGCTGAACGATCTCTTTTCCGGGACGCTTGCCGGTATTGGCAACGGAGACGACCGCTTCCACCCCGGCATCATCGCGGGCCAAGCGGACAGGGCGAATTTCAAATTCCGTATAGCTCAGACCGAAGCCGAAGGGATAGAGCACATGCTCCGGGTGCCGGTCAAAATGCCGGTAGCCCACGTAGATGCCCTCGGCATAGTTGTTGTAGGCCTTGCCGCCGAAGTTGGCACTGCTTGAATAGTCCTCATAGCGGCGGGCGATGGTATCGCTGAGCTTGCCGCAGGGACTGACCGCGCCGGTGAGCACGTCGGCCGCCGCGTTGCCGCTCTCCATGCCGCCCTGCCAGACGATCAGGAGTGCGGAGAGCCTGTCCCCGTATTCCTCCGCCCAGCTCATATCCGGGATGCTGCCGACATTCAGAAGAACCACGACCTTGGAGAAAGCCCCCGTCACCGTGTCCAGCATGGCACGCTCGGCGTCTGTCAGATAGTAGCTGCCCTTGGTCAGCGTGTTCTCCCGGTCCTCTCCGGCGGCACGCCCCAGTACAATCAGGGCGGTGTCCGTCCGCTTCGAAGCGGCTTGTACCAGCGCTTCATCCAACGGCATTTCCGGGTGGCTATAGGGCCAGTGTCCCCACCAGCCATGATCGGCCTGATTGTCCTCCTGCCGGGTCCAGGTCTCATAGGCCTGCCGCACCGTCTCGTTGATGGGAACGCCGGCGTTTTCCAGACCCTCCAGCAGATTTACATGATAGGGAGCGCTGACGTCGCCGCCGCTGCCGTAGCCCACATAGAACCAATCCAACTGGCAGCGGCCAAAGACGGCCACCTCGGCTTCCCGGCCCAGAGGCAATACCCCGTTGTTTTTCAGCAGGACGCAGCTCTCCGCGCCGGCCTGCCGGATCAGCTTCCCGATTCCGGGCGTCACATACCGTTCCCCGTCCGCCGTGGTCTCCTCCTGCATCAGGCCGTTTCCCATGGCGGAGTCAATAATCCGCTGGATCATCTGTCCGGCCTTTTTCTTCCATTTTTTCATTGCCGTCTCTCCGTTCAAACATCCAGTTCCGTAACGATCTTCGGATACTCCCGCAGCTCACTGTCTTCGTGCAGAGGCTTCCAGACCTGAGCAAAGAAGGGATCGACCTTGGCGCGCTGCCCGTAATTCCAGCTTCGGCGCTCGCATTCCGGGCACCAGTGGCCGCCCTCCAGCACCAGCCGGGGGCTGGCCTCAAATTCATGCCCGAAGGCGCAGCGGAAGCGCAGCTTCGCTTTCCAATTGCCGGTCTCCATCTCCGCGGACAGCAGCTCGCCGCCGCGGAATTTCGCCGCGCCCTGCATGTCTGCAAGAGAGAGCTCCCGCTCGGGCTTGGTTTCGTCGTAGCCGTGGTCGATGGGGACGACAGTGTCCCAATCGGTAAAGCGCTTCATTTCGCTGACCTTTTCCGGGATAGCCTCCCAGGCCTTCCGGCTGCCCCAATAGGCGTCGATGTGATCCTCCATATTGGTTTCCAGCCAATGCTTTGTACCATGCTCGGAGTTCAGAAGCTTCTTGAAGGTGCCCTGAATGATGCTGCCCATGAGTTGTTCGCCCTTCGGCAGCTTCGTCATGACCTTCCCCGCGGGAAGCGCCGCGCCAAGCTCCTTCAGATAGGCGTCATAATAATACTGCATGCTGTCGGAGCGGAAATGGAGATAGTTCTCCAGCTTGTCCGAATCCAGATAGTACTGGCCGTGGAAGTTGCGGGTGGCGTAGTCCTTGGGGGAAATGACAGCGTCCAAGGATTGGAAGCCCAGCTTGCCGTACATGACCTCGTACATCTCCAGCGTGCTGACCCGGCAGCTCTCGCCGCCGCCAATGTTGTAGATGTGTCCCCAGAAGGAGGCTTCCAGCGTGCCCTCGGCGGCGAAGGCGCAGAGGTTGCGCATGGCCCGGCCGCTGTCCCGGTCGGAGGCGTATTCCAGCACATTTTCGAGGCAGTTATGGAACTGGATCGCGTCCCGGATCTTCGCCATGGCGGGGCCGATGATGCCGGTCTGCCGCAGGCTGACCCAGTAGTTGAGACCGCTTTCGATGACATAGCGCTCTGCCGCCACCTTAGAGACTGCGTAGTAGTCGAACATGCTGGGCTTGATGGGATCGCCCACCCGGCCCCAGTGGATCGGGGGCATCCGATCGCCGGTCTCGGCCACGGTGCCGATGTAGACGAATTTGTAGGAATCCGCTTTGCCTTGCTCTTTGATCGCCTCGATGAGGTTCCGGGTGGAGCCGTAATTATTCTCCATGGCTTTCTTGGGGAAGTAGTCCGCCTGGGGGGAGACGAAGGCCGCAATGTGCAGACACAGATCGCTGCGGGCGATGCAGTCAGCAACGTCGTCCTTGTTCAGAAGGTCACCGAACTTCACGAGAATTCCGGGATGGCCGATATACCGCTCAAAGAGCTTGCGGTTTTTGTCGCTGTCCCGGACGAGGATTACGAGATTGTAAAGCTTGCCGAGATCGGGCAGCATCATTTTGAAGCTCTCATAGCCCATGCCACCGCCGGCGCCGGTCATAAATACGGTAGGCTTCATGTCATTCTCCCTTCATGCCGATCACGGCAGTCTTGTTGTCCAGAATGTCCCGGCAGAGCAGGATGGAATCGCCGATGGCGCCGTCGATGTCGTCCCCGGTAACGCCCAGCTCTGCGCAGCCCTCCATCTTGGAAATGAACAGGTTCGAGCACATGATGTCCGTGAACTTCATCATGTGCAGGCCGCCCTGGATGCCCTTCTCTTTTTGCTCCTTCATGATCTTCTTGCCGCCGAAGGCGTACATCCAGTTGGGGATGGTCACGATCTTCTTTCGCGGGCAGTCCAGATACTTGTGGACAATCTTCAGAAGCTCCACCCAGGTCATGTTGTAGTAGCCGATGGGGTAGCAGCGGCCGCCCCTGCTTTTTTCCAGCGCACCTGCGATGGCCTGGCCCACCTGATGGACGGTCACCATCGTCGTGCCGCCCTTGGGATACATGGTCACGCCCTTCATGCCGCGGATCTGCTCCACCAGAAAGACCCACACGGGCTTGCGTCCCGGCTGGGTGCCGAAGATATAGGGCAGCTCCAGCACCGCCACGTCCAGCTCGTCGCCGGCAAAGCTCATGGCGGCGACCTCCTGATCGATGCGGCTCCGGATATAGGGGTGCCACTTGGTCAGCTCCTTCTCCGGCCACTTCTTGGCTGCGTAGGAGAAATAGGAGCCCAGGATGACCGCGTGCTTCACGCCGCACTCCCTGCACAGCCGAAGCAGGCGCTTGACCGGGTCAATGTTGTACCTTTTGTAGAGCTCGTAGATGGGGGCGGGTCCCTCCACGCGCTCGTCCACGCCCGCGGCAAAGACAAAGCCCTCGCAGCCGGCGAGCTGCGCTTTGAGCTCATCGTCGCTCATCTCCAGATAGTTGCCGAACTCGAGCTTCATCTCCGGCGGCAGCACGGCGCCTGTGGGAAGCGGCGGCAGGGCAATGCTGGACACCTCATGGCCTCTGGCGATCAGTTCCTTTGCGGCCTCAGAGCCCAAAAGCCCCGTTCCGCCGATCATAAACACTTTCATGGGATGGCCTCCTTATCTCAAATAGACGGTATTTCACCTGACTGTAGATATCATAGCAAAAGCAAGAAAAATAGTATTGCACAATCGTAAGAGAAACGGAATAATTGTAATGATTTATGATGGAGTAATATTATCCTGATAGATTTCTCATAACGATGCCCACATAATCAGACGAGCGTGATTCAGAATGCACATGGAAAAAGCAGACAGGATTTCGAGATAATTTTTCTTGAAAGCTGTCTGCTGTTTTCTATACTATTCTGTTTCCGGGGGATAGGTTTGTCCGAAACCCGCGAAAAAATATTATTGAACCGCGTCTCGAGTTGATCCAAAAACCGGTTGGTCGCAAGTTCGAGTCCTACATGATTGGAAAAATGGGGGTTTGGTATCTACGGAAAAACCTTGTACTTTTTTGGCCCCCAGACATGCAAAAAACCCCGGAATTCCGGGGTTTTTTGGGGTGGTATCTTTTTTGATCTACCCTTCTGAGGAACGATGTAGGACTCGAACGTGCGAGTCTCCTCTGGAATCGAAAATGAATGCATCAGAAGCGCCGTTTTTTAATATAAATATGCACACGCTTCTGAATATTATTCATTTCCGCTCGAGACATCAATTCCGGTACCTTTTTTGCTCTGCCATGAAAACGCGAGGATTCTGCTTCACAGCGGCTCTTGCCTTTGTGTCTTTTCGAATATAGTATAACGAAGGTCAGCAAAGACATCAAGCGCAGTTTTCCGTTATGATAGTATATTTCTACTGATTCTGACGCCTTTGACGCTTTTCGTGATTTTGCCTTGCTTCTGTCTCCATCTGCGCTTTATACTTTTTCCCGACCTCGTGCGTGTCCTGCAGCAGAGCGCCGCGCTGAATGGTGGTGCGGCCGTATTTGGAGCGCAGCGCGTCCACAGTCTGATCCAGTTTCTTCGATTTGGTTTTCTTCTCATCCTCCGCATCAAACAGCGAGGTCTGGATGAAGTCCTCCTTTGTCAGATCTGTCAGGGCGATTCCCAGTAGGCGCAGTGGCGTCTTCCCGTTCCACAATTCTGAAAACAGCTTTTTTACAAGCTGATAGATTTCATTTGTCCCGTCAGCCGGCTCACGGAGCTTCTGCTGATGGGATTTGTTTTTGAAGTCGTTGCTGCGGATGGTCACTCCGACGCACCAGGCCTTGAACCCGTCCGCCCGCATCCGGGCAGTGACGCTGTCGGCCAAGGCCAGGAGGATGTGATACGCCGCCTCTGTGGTCTCCACGTCGTCCTCCAGGGTGGTGGAGATGGAGTAGCCCTTTGCTTCCTCCGGCTCTGCTAAGACCGGGGAATTGCTGATCCCGTTGGCGTAGCGGTGCAGATGGCTGCCCATCTTGGGGCCGAACATCCGCTCCAGCACTGCAGGGTCCGTGTGGGCCAGATCGCCGATGGTCTCGATCCGGGCCCGGACCAGCCGCTGGGCGGTCGCTTTCCCCACAGTGAACAGTTCGCCGACAGCCAACGGCCACAGTTTGGACGGAATCTCGTCGGGATAGAGCGTGTGAACCTTGTCCGGCTTTTCAAAGTCGCTGGCCATCTTGGCCAGCAGCTTGTTCTCGCTGATCCCCACGTTCACCGTGAAGCCCAGCGTATCGCGGATCTCATCCTTGATGCGGCAGGCCAGCGCCAGAGGGTCCGGGTAGATGCGTTCCGTGTTGTCGAAGTCGCAGAAGCACTCGTCGATGGAAACCTGCTCCACCACAGGGGCATACTTTTTGCAGATTTCGATGAAGGCCCGGGAGTTTTGCACGTAGAGCCGGAAATCCGGCCTGGCAATCACCAGGTCCGGGCATTTCCGCAGCGCCATGGCCACAGGCTCGCCGGTGGTGATCTTGAACTTCTTCGCCGGGATGGATTTGGCCAGGATGACGCCGGTGCGCTTTTCCGGGTCCCCGCCGATGGCAGAGGGAATGAGCCGGAGATCCGGCTCGCCGTTGGCCACCCGCCGAGCGGCCTCCCAACTCAGATAGGCGCTGTTGACGTCAATATGAAAAATCAATTTTCGCATGACAGCACCTCCTCACGGGACCTTGCACGTTTATACTGCTGTTATCTTTTCTGTTTCATCACCCAGGCAAAGGCCTTTGCCGTCCTGAGGTCGGCGTCCCGGAAATGATTCCCTTCATTCCACTCCAGCGTGCAGGTCACGCCCCGGCTGCGGAGCAGGCTGCAGGCTTCCCGGATGTTGTCGCCTACAGCGGCCATAACGGGATTTCGCGTCTTTTCCTCCCGGTCGCCCAGGCTGAGATACACCGTCTCGCTCCGGAGCTCGTTCTCTCTCATATAGTCCAAAAAGCCGGGGAACCAGACGGACGGGGAAGCTGCGGCGACGCCGTGAAACAGATCCGTTTGATAAGCAGCCCACAGGGCAAAGAGGCCGGCCAGGGAGTAGCCGCCGATGATATAAATCTTGCTTCTGTCCTCGCAGAGCTTCAGAATCTCCGCGAGGGTCTGGGCTGCGCCGTCGCCGAAGCCTTCTTTTCCAAATACGGCAGGAGCCTGCCAAGGAGACAGATCCCGGTTCCACTTATCGATTTTAATGGCGATCAGCCGGAATTCTTCAGCAGTGCCCTCTCGGATGCTTCTGATTTCATTTTCCACTCCTGCAAAATCGTGTTCGTCCACCGGCTGGATCAGGACGGTCTTTGCGGATGGGCTTCCAAATTTGTGAATGACCATAGTGCCTCTTCCTTTATGTAATTCTGTCCGCTAAGGGCTCCGCCATCCAGGTTGCAGCGTAGAATCAAAAAACCTTGTCGCCGTTCTTCACCGGCTCTGTGGGGCGAAGCAGAACGACGCCCTGCTCGGATTCCGTGCCGAGGATGCGGACCTCGCTCTTCACGCTGCCGATGTGGATGGGGCTCAGGTTCACGCAGCAGATCACCTGCGTCCCGATCAGATCCTCCGGCTGATACAGGGTCGTGATCTGGGCGGAGGATTTTTTGATCCCCAGCTCCTCGCCAAAGTCAATGGCAACCACGTAGGCGGGATTCCGGGATTTCTTGTTGGGTTTGACCTCCAGAACGGTTCCCGCCCGCATTTCGACCTTGTCGAATTCTTCCAATGTAATCAAAACATGCCGCCTCCTCTGTGATCTCTACCCGCGTTCAAATCGGACGATGTACGCGCCCAGCACCTGTCGGCATGGGATCGCCGCGGCGTTTTCCGCCGTCAGGGGCCGTTTTTCGTACCGCCTTGCGACCTCCTCCCGGAACGCAGGCAGGGTTTTCCCGATACTGACACCGTGGGCGTCGTCCTGGTGGAAGGCCCAGGCGAATTCGCAGTCACAGAACTCCTTATTTGCGGTGATCGTCTCGGCAGGGCGGAGCACATACCCGTCTTCGGAGGGGAAAAAGCAGCCGCAGTTGTCGCGCTCCGTCGGACAGCCGCCCTCGATCCCCACGCCGGTGTATACCAGGGTCAAAAAGGGGGCTTCGATCCGCACCGTCCTGCCGGAGCGCGTGAAGGCAAGCTCGTCCGTGCCGCCGCGCCAGTTTGCGATATTCAGCCAGCCTCGCTGACCTGCATATTCCACCGGAGCGTTCAGTTCCGCATAGACCTCCGCGTCATCCCGAATCTCCGTGTTGATCCGCAGAACAGGCCGGAGCGATTCAAAGCCCTCCGGCAGGAGCGCACGCACGCGATCCTGCTCCACGCCGTAGGCCATGACGAATTGTTCTACTCGCATATAGTTCCTCTTCTCAGCAGTTTTTTCCGTCGATGCTGCAGGCCTGTCCGCTCTCGTTGTACACGATGGGGAGCTTGTTTTCCTGCATCCAGCCCTCCCAATCCAGAGTCACGGTGCCGTCCTCCAAAACAAGGGCAGGGATACCCACCGCACCGACCTCTTTGCAGACTTCGAACACCGGCAGCCTGTCCCGGAGCATCAGAAACGCCTTGAGATTCCGTATGCTCTTGTTGATGTCAATGTATTCGTATGCCACGCCGTGGGCGTCCAGATTCGTCTTGCACGCACGGCAGTCCGGGCAAAGAGGGCTTCCGTAGATTGTAAGCATCGTTTTCACTCCTTACTTCTTGCTCACCGCGCCTGCTTCGCAGCTCGTCCAGCGTTTCGGGATTGAGCCAATACATCCGTTCAACCTGAAATGACCCTTGCGGCAGGTGATCAGGCCGTCCCGCTGCATCCGGCCCAGCTCCTTGGACAGGCTGGTGCGCTCTAAATTGAGGTAATCGGCCAGCTGCTGCCGGTCGAAGGGAATGTCGAATTCCGCGCTGTGGGTCTGCAGCGCGACGGTGTTCAGATAGGATAAGATCCGTCCCCTGGCGCTCTTCGGCGCGGTGTGAAAGCTCCGGGCGGAGAGCGTCAGATTTTTCTGCGCCGAGATGGCAAGCAGATTCCGGACCAGCTTTTGCCGCCAGACGGTATCCGGGTTCTGCTCCGTCAGTCCGGTGATCCGGAGCAGCAGCACCCGGCAATCCTCGTTGGCCGTCACGTCCACCGGCAGTACGTTCTGAGGCAGCAGGGCGTAGGTTTCCGCGAACACCTGACCCGGTCCCACGTGACTCAGCACCGTGCGGTTCCCCCAGGCGTCGTTCATTTCGACGGTGACACTGCCTGACAGCACCAGGCCCATCCGCTCCGTCGTTTCCCCGGCGTGAATCAGCAGGGCTCCCTTCTGGTATTCCTTCTCCCTTGCGTCCAGCACGGCGAGACAGAGCTTCTGCTCGCCCTCATCCAGACCGCGAAGGAGCCGCGTTTGTGCGATTGCTGCAAGGTCCATAAAAAACCTCCGAAATGTAGCCGAAACCACATACTTTCCGGGCTCAGTATACTATACTGACGTCAGAAATTCAAGAGGAGGTACCGATTATGGTCCGGAAAATCATTCACATCAACGAGGAAAAGTGCAACGGCTGCGGCCTGTGCGCCAACGCCTGCCATGAGGGCGCCATTGAAATGGTGGACGGCAAGGCGAAGCTGGTGCGGGAGAACTTCTGCGACGGCTTCGGCGACTGCCTGCCCGGCTGCCCCACGGGCGCCATCACCTTTGAGGAGCGCGAAGCCCCTGCCTACGACGAGGCCGCGGTGCAGGAGAGCAAGCGGAAGCAGGAGATCCTGAAGACGGTTTCGCAGATGCCCCATCATCCCGCCGCGGGCGGCTGCCCCGGCTCCCGGTTCGAGAGGCTTTCCCGGGAAGAAACCCCGGAGACCGCGGCTCCGGCCACAGTATTTGGCAAGCCGGTCTCCCGGCTGAACCAGTGGCCCTGCCAGATCAAGCTGCTGCCGACCAAGGCTCCCTTCTACGACGGAGCCAAGCTGCTGATCGCCGCCGACTGCACGGCCTACGCTTACGCCAACCTGCACGAGGATTTCATGAAGGGCAAGATCACCATGATCGGCTGTCCGAAGCTCGATATGGTTGACTACACCGACAAGCTGACCGAGATCATCAGCAA
>CAMVRT010000022.1 GCA_947169975.1 uncultured Oscillospiraceae bacterium | reverse complement strand
GGCATCATGATGGGACCCTGGACGGCCCACTGGCCGCCGCCGGAGGGAACGAAGAAGTTGACGATACCGGCAGCCAGGAAGGTCAGCATCGGGAAGGTCAGGTTGTTGGAGATGCTGACGAAGAAGTTGGAGATGACGCTGGCCAGAGACACGCCGTCGGCGTTCTGAGCCACCATCATGCCCATGATACCGGCATAGAAGGGGAACTGCAGCAGGATGCCGGCGGCGCCGGAGGCGGCGTCAGCAATGGCGTCCACGTAGCGGCGAAGGTCGCCGTGGAGCAGGATGCCCAGGAACAGGAAGATCATGTTGACGATATCCAGATTCAGGGAGTTGCCGATGCTGATGTCCTGCTTGCCCTGCTGGATGAAGTAGAGAACGATGTAACCGAAGCCCATGATCCAGGTGATAGCCCACAGGATCTTGGAGAACTCCAGCTTCTCGGCGGGGGTGCGGTCCTTCTTGTCGGGATAGACCTTCTCGGCCTCGTCCTGCAGCAGGGCGGGATCGATGGTGACGGTCTTCTCCTTGGTGGGGTGCATGGCATAGTTCACGAAGGGCATGAACACCAGAACGATGCCGCACATGATGAGGTTCATGGGGTGCAGGATGGTGTCAGAGATCTCAGCGGTGTAGGCGACCTCGCCGAAGGTGGTGCCAAGACCGGTGAGCTTCAGGGGGATGGAGCCGGACATACCGGCGTGCCAGATCACGAAGCCGGAGTAGGCGGAGGCGATCAGCAGGGGATAGTCAACGGTGGGCACGCGCTTGACCACTTCCTTGGCCAGCAGAGCGCCGACAACCAGGCCGAAGCCCCAGTTGAGCCAGCAGCAGATGGTGGACACCACAGTGGTGATCACGATGGCCTGCATGTTGTTGTGGCACAGGCCGGCGATGGCGCGCAGCACCTTCTTCATGGGCTTGGAGGAGGCGGCGGCGGAGCCGAACACCACGACCAGAGCCATCTGCATGGCGAAGCCCAGCAGGCTCCAGAAGCCCTTGCCGTTGCCCCATGCATCCAGAATGCTGGGAGTGCCGTCGGTGGAAATAACGGGCAGCCCGGTGGCGATCAGCGCGCCGATGAAGACCACGATGGTCAGGATGATGGCGAACAGGAACGCATCAGGCAGCCAACGGTTGACTACGCGAACGCAGCCATTGGTGAACTTTTTGAACATACTCGTTCTCACTCTCCTATTTTATTTATCGGTTTTGGTTCCTTTCCGGGAGGACTGCCGGCCCCCCTTGTGAAAAGATAAACAGACAGGTTTATTCTATAACAAACTTCCAAAAAAGCAAGATGACGCGACAAGAAAAGATTACCAAAACGCAGGTGGACGTTCTGTGCAGAATAGACAAATTTGCCAGGAAGCAGCCAATTCGATGGCAACTTTAGCACCCTGTCGCAAGGGTGATGCCGGCGCGTGGCAATGCGCCGAAGCGCCGAAGCAGGCGAAAGCAAAGGAAAGCAAGCGAAAGCAAAGGAAAGCAGGCGAAAGCAAAGGAAAGCAAACAAAAGCAAACAAAAGCAAAGGAAAGCAAAAAAAGCAAAGCAAACCTCCAAAGACAAAGACAAAGATAAAGACAAAGATAAAGACAAGTTAAAAGAGAAAGAGAAAAAGAGAAAGAGAAAAGGCGCACCTTTCCGGTGCGCCCGGGTGCGCCTGACGGCGCACGACCCCCCTCCCGAATTGCCCGAAAATTTTTGAAAAAAGTTCGTCGAAAAAAGAGGAAATGGGAGCATTTTTTCGTATAATAAGTATGAGGGGAAAAATGAGGGGTTTACACGGAGAAGCCGCCGTCAGGGGGGACGTCGGACGGCTCCTCCGGGAAGGAGCCCACGCCGGTGGCGCGCTTCACGGCACGGAAGGCGCACACGTTGGTCTGGGAGATATACGGCCCGATCCACACATAGAGAACGCCGAAGGTGAGCAGGCACAGGATCATCCAGCCCAGGAAGCTGAGATCCAGCAGGAAAAGATCCAGCTTGTATCCGTAGGTCTGGGCCTTGCTCATGCGCAGCGCGTCCCAGACGCCCAGCTCCGGATCCTCCAGCAGGTTCAGAACGGCGAAGCGGTAGCGGTAGGCGGCGACGATGCCGGGGAGGATGAACAGCAGGGACCACAGCGTGATCAGAACCGTCTCCACCACGGCCAGCAGGATCACGCGGCCGGCGATGGAGAAGCAGCTCCAGACCGTGGAATAGGGCATGGTCCGCCCGTCGCGGATGCCCAGATGGTAGAGGCTGTAGCCGGCGCGCAGCACGGCGCCCACCAGCATGACCAGCACGCCCACGAAGGTGGAGATGACGGCGGGCACAGCCGGCGCGCGAAGCAGCTCCGCCGGGAGCGCCTCCCGGGGCATGTACAGGCGCAGCGTCTCGGCATAGGAGCCGGAGACGAAGGCGTCCAGACTGTTGATGGCAGCCAGCAGGCCCATGAGCAAAAAGGTGAACAGATACGGCGACACACGGGCGACATTCAGGATCCCCCGGGCCTCCTGCTTCAGTTGTACGCGATCCGGCATGGGCGACACGTCCTTTCTGCCGCGGCTGCGGCAGGATTCAGCGGTGATAAGTATAGCACCCACGGGAATAAAATACAAGGGCTCCGGCGTGTCCCGCCTGACGGATGCAGCAGGTAAAATTGGGAAGAATTGCCTCGAAAAGGGGCGGAAAGTGGGCGGGAAGGACTGGACAACGCCCCGGAATTGTAGTAAACTATAGCGCAGTATGTGGTGGCATAGCGCCACCGGAGCAAACGATGGATAAATCGAAGTGCATGGATTGGCGAGCAGATTTTTCGGCTGATGAAGCTGAAAAAACCCAGGAGTACTTTGTGTATTTCAGGTTTTTGAGGCAAAAGCAGGCGGAAAATATGCCGTCAAGACGTGTGCGGCGATTTGTTCAGCGTTTACGAGAGTAGTAAGATGAGGTGAAGACAATGGCACAAGCTTTCTTTGGCGGCGTTCATCCCAACGACATGAAGGCCGCAACCAATGAGAAGGCCATCGAACAGCTGGCACCGCCGGCGGAAGTGGTCATTCCCATGTCCATGCACATCGGCGCACCCTGCAAGCCTGTTGTCGCCGTGGGCGATACGGTGAAGATCGGCCAGCGGATCGGCGAGCCCGGCGGCTTCGTTTCCGCTCCCATCCACGCCTCCGTGTCCGGCAAGGTGAAGGCCGTGGAGCCCCGCACATCCTCCATGGGCGGCACGGTGATGTGCGTGGTGATCGAAAACGATTTCCAGAACACCGTCTCCGAGGACGTCAAGCCCGTGGAGGATCCCGACAGCCTGACACCCGAGCAGCTGACCGAGATCGTCAAGAACGCCGGCATCGTGGGTCAGGGCGGCGCCACCTTCCCCACCCACGTGAAGATCAGCTCCGGCCTGGGCAAGGTGGACTACGTGATCATCAACGCCGCCGAGTGCGAGCCCTACATCACCGGCGACCACCGCACCATGCTGGAGCGGCCCGACCAGGTCATCAAGGGCGCCACGCTGCTGGCCAAGTGCTTCGGCGTGGACAAGGTCTACATCGGCGTGGAGGCCAACAAGAAGAACGCGGCGGACGTGCTCAACGCCAAGATCGCCGAGCTCCAGGCCCCCGTGGTGGTGGAGGTGCTCCACACCCGTTACCCCCAGGGCGCTGAAAAGCAGCTCTGCCAGGCCATCTCCGGCCGTCAGGTGCCCTCGGGCAAGCTGCCTGCCGACGCCGGCTGCTGCATTTTCAACCTGAACACCACCTGCGCCATCTACAAGGCCGTTTACACCGGCATGCCCGTGGTGAGCAAGGTGGTCACCGTGTCCGGCTCCGGCGTCATTGAGCCCAAGAACCTGGAGTGCCCCATCGGCACCCCCATCAGCAAGCTGTTCGACGCCTGCGGCGGATTGAAGGACGACACCTACAAGCTGATCATGGGCGGCCCCATGATGGGCATGGCCCAGTACAGCGTGGACGTACCCGTGGGCAAGGGCACCGGCTGCATGCTGGCTTTCGCCGGCAAGGAGGAGCAGTACGTGGAGCATCCCCAGTGCATCCGCTGCGGCAAATGCGTGGGCGTGTGCCCCATCCGGCTGGAGCCCGTGTTCATGTACAAGTACCTGATGAAGGGCAACTGGGAGGCCTTCCGCGATCAGTTCCACGGCATGGACTGCATCGAGTGCGGCGCCTGCACCTACACCTGCCCGGCACGCCTGCCCCTGACCCACGCCTTCCGCATGGGCAAGCAGCAGGTCAACAACGCGAGAATGGCCGCCAAGGCCAGGGCCGAGGCCGAGAAGGCCCAGGCCGCCAAGAAGGAGGCGTAAACCATGACTGATTACAAAAATCTGAAGCTGATCGCGTCCTCCTCCCCCCACATCCGCTCCGATGAGAACACCCGCTCCATCATGCTGGACGTGATCATTGCCCTGTGCCCCGCTCTGGTGATGAGCGTTTACAACTTCGGCAGCTGGAACTTCCGCGCCCTGACCATGACGGCCGTCAGCGTCGTCAGCTGCGTGTTCTGGGAGTGGCTGTACCGCGTGCTGCTGAAGAAGCCCCAGATGATCGGCGATCTGAGCGCCGTGGTCACCGGCATGCTGCTGGCCTTTGTGTGCCCCGTCACCATCCCCTACTGGATGATCGTTCTGGGCGCCTTCTTCTCCATCGTGGTGGTCAAGCAGCTCTACGGCGGCATCGGCTGCAACTTCCTCAACCCCGCTCTGGCCGGCCGTGCCATTCTGGTGGCCAGCTTCGCCGGTCCCATGACCAAGTGGTACTACGGCGTGGACATCCCCGTGATCGGCAAGATGGCCGCTGACGTGACCACCTCCGCTACCCCTCTGGCTGTCATGAAGGATGGCGCCTTCACACAGCTGACGCAGGACGTCTCCGTGGCGGATATGTTCCTGGGCCGCATCGGCGGCTCCCTGGGCGAGACCTCCGCGCTGATGCTGCTGCTGGGCGGCCTCTACCTGCTGGCCCGTAAGGTCATTTCCTGGCACACCCCCGTGGCCTTCATCGGCACCGTGGCCGTCATCACCCTGATCGCCGCCCCTGCCGGCGTGAACAACGTGGACTACATGCTCTACAACGTGCTGGGCGGCGGCCTCATGCTGGGTGCCATCTTCATGGCCACCGACTACGCCACCTCCCCCGTCACCAAGCCCGGCCAGCTGATCTTCGGCATCGGCTGCGGCCTCATCACCTGCTTTATCCGGCGCTTCGGCTCCTATCCCGAGGGCGTGTGCTACTCCATCCTGATCATGAACTGCACCACCTGGCTGCTGGATAAGTACATCCGCCCCGTGATCTACGGCGCACCCAAGAAGGAAAAGAAGAAGGAGGCGGCTGCAAAATGAAAAACCTGAACGGAAAATTCATGCTGAAGGTGGCCGGCACCCTGACCGCCATCGCCCTGGTGGTGGCCGCCCTGCTGGGTCTGGTCAACCACATCACCAAGGACCGCATCGCCCAGCTCCAGAAGGAGGCCACCGAGCAGGCTCTGGCCGCCGTGACTCCCGAGGGCGCAACCTTTGAGTCCGTGAAGCTGACGGACAAGGCCATCGCCGCCGCTTCCGACCAGGGCGGCAAGCTGCTGGAGATGTACACCGTGTCCACCGGCGGCTACGCCTGCAAGGTGTCCGCCTCCGGCTCCCAGGGCACCATCGTGATGATCGTCGGCGTGGATGCCGAGAGCAAGATCACCGGCATCTCCATCGTGGACAATGCCGAAACCGCCGGCATCGGCTCCAAGGTCATGGACAACCTGAACAATGACGACGGCACGCCTGTGCTGGATCAGTTCAAGGGCATGTCCGGCGCCGGCACCCTGGAGGTCAAGAAGAACGTTACGCCCATCACCGGCGCCACCGTGTCCACCAGAGGCGTCACCATGGGCGCCAACGCCGCCCTGGCCGCTGTGAAGGCCCTGGGCTGAGAAAGGGGGAGCTAAACCGTGAATGTGAAAAAGCAATTCAAAGAGGGCCTGCTGACCCAGAACCCGGTGCTGGTCCAGCTGCTGGGCATGTGCTCCACCATGGCCATCACCACGTCCATCATGAACGGTCTGGGCATGGGCGTCAGCGTCATCATCATCCTGACCCTCTCCAACATCATCATTTCCCTGCTGCGCAAGGTCATCCCCAATGAGGTCCGCATCGCCTGCTTCATCGTGGTCATTGCCGGCTTCGTTACCTGCGTGCAGCTGCTGCTCAAGGCCTTCCTGCCGGATATCGACAAGAGCCTGGGCGTGTTCATCCCGCTGATCGTCGTCAACTGCATCATCCTGGGCCGCGCCGAGGCCTTTGCCTCCAAGAACAGCGTGGGCGCCTCCTTCCTGGACGGTATCTTCCAGGGCCTGGGCTACACGGTGGTGCTGCTGATCATGTGCTTCTTCCGCGAGCTCTTCGGCGCCGGCAAGCTGCTGGACATCCAGATCCTGGGCGACTGGTACACCCCCATCGGTGTGCTGACCCTACCCGTGGGCGGCTTCCTCTGCCTGGGCACGCTGATCGCCGTGATGCAGTGGGCCCTGGCCAAGTCCGCCAAGAAGAAGGAACAGAAAGAAAATACGGAAAAGGAGGCGGCGTAAGTTATGAGTATCACCAGTTTGCTCGCCATCTCCCTTGGCGCCATTCTCACCAATAACTTCATCTTCGCCCAGTTCCTGGGCATCTGCCCCTTCCTGGGCGTCTCCAAGAAGATCGACACCGCCGTGGGCATGGGCGCCGCCGTGACCTTCGTCATGGGCCTTGCCTCCGCCGTGTGCTTCGGCATCAACCAGCTGCTGGTGGCCGCCGGCCTGGAGTACATGCAGACCGTGGCCTTCATCCTGGTCATCGCGGCTCTGGTGCAGTTCGTGGAGATGTTCCTGAAGAAGAACGTCCCCACCCTGTACACCGCTCTGGGCGTGTACCTGCCCCTGATCACCACCAACTGCGCTGTGCTGGGCGTTGCCCTGCTGAACGTGCAGAACGACTACAACTTCATTCAGTCCGTGGTGTACGGCATCACCGGCGGCCTGGGCTTCCTGCTGGCCATCTTCCTGTTCGCGGCCGTCCGCGAGCAGCTGGAGTTTGCCGACAACCCCAAGTGCTTCGACGGCTTCCCCATCGCGCTGATCACCGCCGGCCTGATCGCCCTGGCCTTCATGGGCTTCAGCGGCCTGAAGGTCTGGTAAGGAGGTAGTGGAACAATGAATATTGTCTATGCTGTAATCGTACTGGGCGTCATGGCCGTGGTGTTCGGCCTGATCTTGGCCATCGCCGCCAAGGTCTTCGAGGTGGAGGTTGACCCCCGCCTGCCCCAGATCCAGGCCGCTCTGGCCGGCGCCAACTGCGGCGGCTGCGGCTATCCCGGCTGCGCCGGCTGCGCCGAGGCCATTCTGGCCGGCAAGGCTCCCGTCAGCGCCTGCGCTCCCGCCGGCGCCGAGGGCGCTGCCAAGATCGCCGCCATCATGGGCATGGAGGCTCCCTCCGGTGAGAAGAAGGTGGCCCACGTGATGTGCAACGGCGGCACCAACGCCGTGAAGAACTTTGAGTACCGCGGCGTTACCGACTGCCTGGCCGCCACCAAGGTCTGCGGCGGCGACGCCTCCGCCTGCCGCTACGGCTGCCTGGGCTTCGGCTCCTGCGTGGCCGCCTGCAAGTTCGACGCCATCCACATCGGCGAGAACGGCGTGGCCGTCGTCGACAAGGAGAAGTGCACCAACTGCGGCGCCTGCCGCGAGGCCTGCCCCCGCAAGCTGATCGTGGAGGTCCCCTACAAGCAGAAGGTGTTTGTCAACTGCTCCAACAAGGATCGCGGCCCTGCCGTCACCAAGGTCTGCGCCAACTCCTGCATCGCCTGCGGCATGTGCGAGCGCACCTGCAAGTTCGACGCCATCCACGTGGTGAACAACGTGGCCGTCATCGACTACGACAAGTGCCGCAACTGCACCATGTGCGCCAAGGCCTGCCCGAAGGGCGCCATTGAGCCCATCCCCACCGCCGAGGAGAAGGAGAAGTTCAAGGCCGCCCAGAAGGCCGCCGCCGAGCGCAAGGCTGCCGCCGCCAAGGCCGCTGCCGAGAAGGCCGGCCAGTAAACGATTGCCAGGTAACGTGAAACGAGATCTGCCGTATGGCAGATCTCGTTTTTTGTGTAATTGGCGGCAGCTTGCCCCTCATCCGGCGCTTTGCGCCACCGTCCCCCAAGGGGAAGGCTCTTTGGGGAGCAGCGCAACAGGCTTCCCCTTGAGGGGAAGCTTAAGTGAGCGCCCAAATCTGTGATTTGGCTGCGCGAACTTATGCATGCGAGCGAAGCGAGTCGTAGTCTGCCCGAAGGGCAGACTGATGAGGGGGAAAGGCCGCAGCATTATTCCGTCTCATCCCGCCGGATGATAGCGCTCCGGCCCACGTTCTGGGTGGTGCCGGACTGCTTTTCGATGAGCTTGCCGATCTCCTCGCTGACGGCGGCCACCTCCTCGCCGAACTCCCGGGCGGACATCCGCAGCACGCCGGAGCGCACGGCGGAAAGCTGGATAAGGCCGTCGGAGGTCACCACCCGCACCTGCTGATTTTTGCCGATCTCCTGCACCAGCCGCTCGATGTACATGTCCGCCGTCTCGTGCTCGCGGGTAAATACCACACGCACGCCGTGGAAGTCGAACTTCTCCCCTCGGCTCTGGGGCACCCGGTAGCCGTCAAACACCAGCACCGTCTCGCATTGCCGGAAGGCGGCAAAGCCGCTCAAAAGCTCCATCAGCCTGTCCCGGGCGGCGGCCAGCTCCGCCTGAGCCAGGGCCTTCAGATCGTCCCAGGCGAAGATCACGTTGTAGCCGTCCACAATGAACCACCGCTTTTTGGCCTCGTCGGGGGCGTCGGCGTCGCCGGCAAAGGTGGCGGACGGCGCCCGGTAGGCAGGCCGCTTGATAGGCCCGAACTCCCGGAGCATGATGGCCTCCAGCTCCTTCTCGTCCAGATACAGGTTCCGGCGGCTGACGGCAGGCACGTAGGGGATCTCCTTTTTGAGGCAGCTCTCCAGGTGCATGTATTCCTTCACCTTGTCCCACTTGACGGCAAAGCCGCCGCCGTGGGCGCAGAACACGGAGTCCGGCGTGTTGTCGAGGTCGCTCTCCGCATCGTAGTCGAGAGCGGCGATCACCGCCTCCGGATCGTGGCACTCGTCGTAGCCGTCCGGCTCCAGCAGCAGCCGTCCCCGCCCGCCGGTGTAGGCAGCCAGCTCGGCGGCGTAGCCGTTCATGGCGGTAACCGGCGCTCTGCCCCGCAGCAGGCTCAGCTCCCCCGCTGTCTCCGGCGGCTCCAGGTGTCCGTGGCGGGCGCGAATATCGTTGATGGCACGGCCCAGCTGCTCGGGCGGCAGCTCCAGCCGGAAGGCGTACCACGGCTCCAGCAGCTTGGATTTTGCCTGCATCAGACCTTGCCGCACCGCCCGGTAGGTGGCCTGCCGGAAGTCGCCGCCCTCGGTGTGCTTGATGTGGGCCCGGCCGGCGGCAAGGGTGATCTTCATATCCGTGATGGGCGAGCCGGTGAGCACGCCCAGATGGGTCTTTTCCGCCAGATGGGTCAGGATCAGCCGCTGCCAGTTGCGGTCCAGCACGTCCTCGCTGCAGGCGGAGACGAATCGCAGCCCGCTGCCCAGGGGCAGAGGCTCCAGCAGCAGATGGACCTCGGCGTAGTGGCGCAGCGGCTCGTAGTGGCCCACGCCCTCCACCGTATCCTCGATGGTTTCCTTGTAGAGGACCCGGCCGTGGTCGATCCCCACCTCCACGCCGAAGCGCTGGGCGATGAGGCTTTTCAAAATCTCCGCCTGGATCTGCCCCATGAGACTCACGTGGATCTCCCGGAGCCGTGTGTCGTAGGTGACGCGGAGCTGGGGATCTTCCTCCTCCAGCGTCCGCAGCTTGGGCAGCATGGTCTGGCTGTCCACTCCCTCCGGGAGCACCACCCGGTAGGTCATCACCGGCTCCAGCCGGGGCGGCTTGCCGGCGCTTTCGTTGCCCAGGCCCTGTCCGTTCTCCGTGGCGGTGAGCCCGGTGACGGCGCATACGCCGCCGGCGCGCACCTCGTCTGCCGGTGTGAATTTTGCCCCGGTGTAAAGCCGCAGCTGATTCACCTTCTCGCTGTGCCCCGTGTAGGTCACGGTGTCCTTCACCCGGAGGGCGCCGCCGGTGATCTTCAGATACGTCAGGCGGTTGCCCTGTCCGTCGTGCCCGATCTTGAATACCCGGGCGCCGAAGTCGGCGGGATAGACCCGGGGCAGCATATAGCGGGACAGGCCGCCGAGAAATTCATCCACCCCGTCCAGCTTCAAACCGGAGCCGAACCAGCAGGGGAAGATCTGCCGCGCGGCAATGTCCCGGCCTATGTCCTGATCCGACAGCGTTCCGCTGTCCAAAAAGGCCTCCAGCAGCTCCTCCCGGCACATGGCAGCCTGCTCCGTAAAGTCCGGGCTCTCCACGTCGGCGCAGTCACCGCTCAGCTCCCGGCGCAGGTTTTCCAGCAGTTCTGCGCGGCTGTGGCGGGCAAAGTCCATCTTGGTGACGAAGATCACCGTGGGCACGGCGTAGTGCTCCAGCAGCCGCCACAGGGTGCGGGTGTGGGCCTGCACGCCGTCGATGCCGCTGATGACCAGAATGGCGTAGTCCAGCACCTGCAGCACCCGCTCCGTCTCGCTGGAGAAATCCACGTGGCCGGGGGTGTCCAGCAGCGTCACGCTCCAGTCGTCCAGCGTCAGCTGGGCCTGACTGGCGAAGATGGTGATGCCCCGGGCACGCTCCAGCTCGTGGGCGTCCATAACGGTGTCGCCGTCGTCTACCCGCCCGGTGCGGCGCAGCTTTCCGGCCCGATATAAAATTGCCTCGGCCAGCGTGGTCTTTCCCGCGTCCACGTGGGCCAGGATCCCGACGGTCACGTTCTGCATACGTTACAAATCCTTTGGCATGTTTTTGGCTATTTTACCACATATCACGGCCAAAGGCAAAGAAAACCGCCCCACCGTTGCGGGAAACGGCCGGATATGGTATGATACGTCCAAAGAGAAAGGAGCGGATCGTTATGTTTCAGCAGATTGGATTCATCGGCACCGGCGCCATGGGCGGCGCCGTGGCGCGTATCATAGCCCGGACGGCGCCGGATGCGGCGCTGTACCTTGCCAACCGCACCGAAGAGAAGGCGGCGGCGCTGGCCCGAGAGCTGCCCGGCGCCGTTGTGAGCGCCAACACCGTGATCGCCTCGGCCTGCGACCTCATCTTTCTGGCCGTCAAGCCCCAGATGATGTCCGGTGTGCTGTCGGAGCTGGCTCCCGCGCTGGCGCAGCGGCGCGACCGCTTCGTGCTGGTGACCATGGCCGCCGGCCTCACCATGGAGACCATCCGGGCCATGGCGGGCGGAGAGTATCCCGTGATCCGCATGATGCCCAACACCCCCATCACCGTGGGCGCCGGCGCGGTGCAGTACTGCGGCCTTGGCGCAACGGACGATGAGCTGGCGGACTTTGCCGCCCTGCTTGCCGGCGCCGGCACGGTGGACCCCCTGCCGGAGCATCTCATCGACGCCGCCTCCGCCCTCTCCGGCTGCGGTCCCGCCTACGTGGACCTGTTTCTGGAGGCGCTGGCCGACGGCGGCGTGGCCTGCGGTCTGCCCCGGCAGAAGGCCATGGTCTATGCATCGCAGATGGTGGAGGGCGCGGCAAAGATGGCCCGGCTCTCCGGCACCCACCCGGGCGCGCTGAAGGACACGGTCTGCTCCCCCGGCGGCAGCACCATTCAGGGCGTCCGCGCTTTGGAAAAGGGCGCTTTTCGCGGCACCGTCATGGACGCGGTGATCGCGGCATACGAGAAGAACCGGGAGCTGGGCCGGCCAGAGTGACCGGGGAGCATGAGGAGAATCAAAAAGGGGCTGTGGCAAAAATGGCCATTCCCGTCATCCACAGAAAATGCCGCCTGTCAAGGCGGCATTTTTTTCGGAATGACGACTGCAACGCATTTTGCAGCACGCCCTTTTGCCGTTCGTATTTCGCCGCGCTTACTCTGTCTCGAAGTCCCGGAGAATCGCCCGCACCGAGCGGTGAAGGTAGGGCAGATAGGTGTCCAGATCCACGGGATCGCCACCCAGGATCACGCTGTAGCAGGTGGAGCCCACCAGCTCCAGCACCGTGTAGACCTCGATCTCCAGCGTCTTGCGGCGGGCAGGGTCGGAGCCCAGGATCTCCTCGAACACGGCGGCGTAGTCCGGCTCCCACTTGCTGATGGCACGGCGAAACACACCCCAGCTCAGGTTTTTGTTGATGAACTGCAGCAGCAGTCTGTTATCCCGCAGCTGATAGAGAATATCGTCGATGAGGGTCAGCAGCTTGCCGGCGGCATCGCCCTGATCCCGGTAGCCGGAGTGCTCCAGCGCGTGGCGGAACAGCTGCTCCGACTTGTGGATCACCAGCTTCTCGTGGAGATCGTACTTATCCTTAAAATACAGATAGAACGTGCCCTTGGCCACGCCGGCGCGCTGGGCAATGTCCGCAATGGACGTCTTGGCAATGCCCTGCGAAGAAAACAGCTGGAACGCCGTGTCCATCAGACTGGTCAGCTTCAGCTGCTTGTTCTCCTCCACACGTCCCATATCCACACCCCGTTTCTGTGTCGTTATCTGCATTGTAGCGCGGACGATGGCAGATGTCAAACAAAAAATGACCGACGGTCATTGCCGCGTTTTGTGCAAGGCGACGAAAAAATGACCGACGGTCAAATTTATGCCCTTAAAGGGTTGACCGACGGTCATTTTGGTGCTATAACTGCATATGCTTAAGTGACCGATGGTCATTTATTCGAGAGGAGGCAAAGGCATGTACAAATTCGGAAAAGCGGTCGTCAAGCTGCGGCTGCCGATTCTGATTCTGGCGCTGGTGCTGCTGATCCCCGCCTGGCTGGGAATGCAGGCCACCCGCATCAATTACGATATGCTCACCTATCTGCCCGGTGATATCGAGACCATGAAGGGGCAGGACATCCTGATGGATGAGTTTGGAAAAGGCGCCTTCAGCTTCATCGTGGCCGAGGGCATGGAGGACAAGGACGTCTCCGCCCTGCGTCAGAGGATTGAGCAGGTGCCCCACGTGGACAGCGCCGTGTGGTACGACAGCATCGCGGATCTGAGCATCCCCAAGGAGCTGCTGCCCGACAAGGTGCGCGACGTGTTCGTGGACGGCGACGCCACCATGATCGCCGTGTTTTTTGACACCTCATCCTCGGCGGATGAGACCATCGAGGCCATTACGCAGATCCGCGGGCTCTGCGGCAGGCAGTGCTTCGTGTCCGGCATCTCCGCTCTGGTGACAGACCTGAAGAACCTGTGCGAGCGGGAGGAGCCCATCTACGTGGGCATTGCCGTGCTGTGCGCGCTGATCGCCATGGAGCTGCTGACCGACTCCTGGCTGGTGCCGCCGGTGTTCCTGGCGGGCATCGGCATCACCATTCTCTACAACATGGGCACCAACGTGTTCTTCGGCCAGATTTCCTACATCACCAAGGCGCTGGCGGCGGTGCTGCAGCTGGCTGTTACCATGGACTACTCCATCTTCCTCTGGCACGCCTACTGCGCCAGAAGGAAGGAGAACCCCTCCCGGGAAGAGGCCATGGCCCTGGCCATCCGCGACACGGTGGTATCCGTGGCGGGCAGCGCCCTCACCACCATTGCCGGGTTCCTGGCATTGTGCTTCATGAGCTACACCATGGGCGCCGACATCGGCCTGGTCATGGCCAAGGGCTGTTTGCTGGGCGTGCTGGGCAGCGTCACCATCCTGCCGGCCCTGATATTGCTGCTGGATAAGCCGCTGACGGCTACCATGCACCGCTCCCTGATCCCGGATCTGGGCGGCGTGTCCGCCTGGATCACCAACCACTTTTGGGTGTTCCTCATCGCCTTCGCCGTGATCCTGATTCCGGCCACCATCGGCTATTTCCGCACCCCGGTGTACTACGACTTCACCCGAATCTTTTCCGGCGACAACGTGGAGGGCATGAACGCCGAGGACACCCAGTTCCTGACAGCCAAGAAGAAGCTGGAGGAGCACTTCGGCGTGGCCACCACCCACATGATCCTCTGTGACGCGGATCTGCCGGCCAAGGACGCCGAGGCCATGACACAGCGCATCGAGAAGCTGGACGGCGTCACCAACGTGCTGAGCCTCAACAGTCTGGTGGGCACCGATATCCCCGTGGAATTCCTGCCCGAAAGCGTGACGGGGATGCTCCGCAGCGGCGACTGGCAGCTGATGCTCATCAACTCCGAATACGCCGTCTCCACCGACGGGGTGAACCGCCAGATCGACCAGATCAACGGCATTTTGAAAGAATACGATCCCAACGGCATGCTCATCGGCGAGGCGCCCTGCACCAAGGACCTGATCGAGATCACCGACAAGGACTTCACCGTGGTGTCCTGGGTGTCCATCGGCTTCGTGTTCCTCATCATTCTGCTGACGCTGCGCTCCGCGTCGCTGCCGGTGATCCTGGTGGCGGTGATCGAGTTCGCCGTGTTCATCAACCTGGGCATCCCCTATTACACCCACTTCACCATGCCCTTCATCGCGCCCATCTGCATCAGCACGATCCAGCTGGGCTCCACGGTGGACTACGCCATATTGACCACCACCCGCTACAAGGAGCTGCGGCGCACGAATGACAAGCGTCAGGCCGTGACGGAAGCCCTGCGCTACGCCATGCCCTCGGTGCTGGTCAGCGCGCTGAGCTTCTTCGCCGCCACCTTCGGCGTGGGTCTCTATTCCGACATCGACCTCATCAGCTCCATGTGCAATCTGCTGGCCCGGGGCGCCATCGTCAGCATGTTCTCTGTGCTGCTGGTGCTGCCGGCGCTGCTGATGCTGCTGGACGGCGTCATCGGAAAGACCACTTTGGGTATGAAAACACAACTCCAGAACATTTGACATAGATGGGAGGAATCACTCTATGAAACAATGGATCAATAAAGCCACAGCCATCGCGCTGTCCGGCCTGATGCTGGCCTCCTGCCTCACCGGCTGCGGCGCGCAGCAGGCAACGAAAACCGCACCCGTTTCCCGGAAAACGGAAACCGATCCCGTCACCGACGCCGCCGTCGCCCTGCTGGGCGGCCACAGCGACACGGCGGGCAAGGAGGAGACCGTCTACGTCATCGCCGACGCGGCCGGCAACCCCACCGAGACCATCGTCAGCGCCTGGCTGAAAAACCCCGACGGGGCCGACACCCTGGCCGATCGCGCTGAGCTGACGGATATCCGGAACGTCAAGGGCGACGAGACCTTCACCGCCGGCGAAGGCGGCGCCATCGTCTGGCAGGCAAACGGCAAGGACATTCACTATCAGGGCACCACCGACCGGCAGCTGCCTGTTACCGCCGCCATCACCTACGCGCTGGACGGCAGGGAGGTCTCCGCGCAGGAGCTGGCCGGGGCCACCGGTCACCTGACCGTCACCTTCCGCTACACCAACCACACCGCCACAGAGCGGACGGTAAACGGCAAAACAGTTACCCTCTATCAGCCCTTCCTGGCGGTGTCCGGCCTGATGCTGGACGACGCCAATGCCGCCCACGTCACCGTGACCAACGGCAAGGTCATCCACACCGGTGACCGCACCGTAGCCGTGGGCATGGCCATGCCCGGCCTCCGGGAGAGTCTGGGGCTGGACGACCTGCGCGACCAAAAGGGCAACAAGCTGGATCTGGACGTCCCCGAGACCGTGGTCATCGAGGCGGACGTGGCGGATTTCACCCTGCTCACCACCGTGACAGTCGTTGAAAACAGCCTGCTGCAGAATCTGGATCTGAGCAACGTCCAGACCGTCAATGATCTGGAGAATGCTCTCACCCAACTTACCGACGCCTCCGGGCGTCTGGTGGAGGGCTCCGGCGCCCTGTATGACGGCGTCAGCGCTCTGCAGGGCGGCGCAAACCGGCTGACAGACGGCATCGTCCAGCTGGATAACGGCGCAGGCGATCTGGCCGGCGGCGCCAGGCAGCTCTCCGACGGTGCCGGGCAGACCGCCGACGGCGCAGCCGCCCTGTCCGACGGAGCCAAGGCCCTGTCCGACGGCAACGCGGCGCTCCGCGACGGCGCGGCCCAGCTGGATTCCGGCGCCAGGGCGCTCTCCGACGGCGCCGCCAAGGCCGCTCAGGGCGCCAGCACCCTCAGCGACGGCACCAAGGCACTGGCAGACGGTGCAGCCACCGTCTCCGAGAACATGGACGCACTCTCCGGCGGTCTGGATACCTTATCCGGCGGCGCGTCCCAGGTCAGCGACGGTCTTGCCCGGCTGCAGTCCCAGGTAGCCGGTCTGCCCGAAGGGGTGCAGGCCCTCTATAACGGCCTTCTTCAGGTGCGGCAGGCGCTGAAGGGCCGGCAGGGCGAGAGCGTCTATGAGGGCGCGTTGGCTCTGCAGTCCGGCGCGGCGGCTCTGTCCGCCGGTCTGGTCAGCGGCGACGCGGCCAACCCCGGCATCTACGAGGGCGCCAGGGGCATGGAGAGCGGCGCAGCTGCCATTCAGACCGGCGCCGATCAGATCGCCGCGGCGGCGGCACAGGTGCAAAGCGGCATCGACCGGATCCCCGGCCAGGTGGCTGCCGCAGCGGCCTCCG
The DNA here is from genome assembly GCA_947169975.1 of uncultured Oscillospiraceae bacterium. Lineage (GTDB taxonomy): Bacteria > Bacillota > Clostridia > Oscillospirales > Oscillospiraceae > Vescimonas. Next base: position 9,590 of record CAMVRT010000022.1, on the reverse strand, counting down.
CCTCCGGCGGATTGAATGCCGCCTCCGGTCAGCTGACCGCCATTGTGAACGACGAAAATCTGACGGACGAGCAGCGCGCCGCCATCCAGACGGCGTTGGGATACATTTCCGCCGTGGACGACGGCCTGAGCGGTGTGTCCGTGGATCTCACCCAGGCCGACGAGGCCCTCACCGCCATTGCCGGCGGCGCCAATGCCATCAGCAGCGGCGCCGGTGAGCTCCGGAGCGGCGCGGACCGCATCGCCGCAGGCGCCACCGCGCTGTCCGACGGCGCACAGGGTCTGGAAAGCGGCGCGGGCCGGCTGGCCGGCGGCGTGGAGCAGATTGTCAGCGATGAGAATCTGGGCGCCATCATCGGCGGCGTGTCCGCTCTGGCGGACAGCTCCCGGACGCTGGTGGGCGGCGTGGATCAGCTGGCCGACGGCGCCAGTGCTCTGTCCGACGGCGCTTCCGCCGCTGCCTCCGGTGCAAAGGAGCTGGCCTCCGGCAGCCGCACTCTGTCCGACGCCGGCGCCCAGCTGCGGGATGGCGCGGCGGCTCTGGCCGGCGGCGTGGCCGATTTGGCCGGCGGCGCCAGGACCCTGACCGACGGTACAAAGGCCCTGTCTGACGGCGCAAAGGACGCCGCCGACGGCGCCAATGCCCTGGCGGGCGGCGCCGCGCAGCTCTCTGACGGCACGGCTCAGGTGGCAGACGGCGCAAGGGCCCTTGATTCCGGCGCGGCCACGCTGAAGTCCGGCACAGCCCAGCTGCGCAGCGGCAGCGCCGCTCTGACCGACGGCGTGGAGCAGCTGCTCTCCGGCGCCGAAGAGCTGCGGGACGGCATGGCCCGGTTCGACAGCGAGGGCATCCGGCAGCTGTCCGACCTCATGGAGGACGACGCCCACGAGCTCATCGAGCGGCTGCGTGCCCTGCAGGAGCTCAGCGGCGAGTACACCTCCTTCGGCGGAACGGACGCCCACATGCCCGGCAGCGTACAGTTCATCATCCGCACCGAGTCCATTGAGAAGTAACCCGTTTTGAAAAGTCGGAAATCCGCTCCGGTGATGGCCGGGGCGGATTTCCGGTTGTCATGCTGTTTTTTCATGAAAAGCATATGATTTCATGGGAGACCGGTATCAAAATGGCCGCATAGACTTCGCTGCGGCTCCCACGGCTTCTATCCCATGCACCTCCCGCATATACATGTACCGTCAAAGCACATGTGGGGAGTGGTAGGCTATCAAAGAGAATCTGGAGCAGCGGGCTGAGCAGCTGGCCCTTTACCTGATAGAAAACCGCACGACAGTGCGCGCCGCCGCAAAGAAGTTCGGCGTCAGCAAATCCACCGTACATAAGGACCTTTCCGAGCGGCTGCCGCTTTACAACCGGCCGCTGTGGCTGCAGGTCAAGGAGATATTGGAGGAGAACAAGGCCCAGCGCCACATCCGGGGCGGCATGGCCACCCGGCGCAAGTACCGGGGGGAGTAGCAAAAAAAGGAGCGCACCGCGGCGTGGCGGTGCGCTCCTTTTTTCATTGGCGATCAATAGATCTTCTTCAGACCCTTGATGAACTCCTCGCTCAGGCGCTCGATGGTGGCGATGGTGTACTGCTCCGTCACGTCCATGGAGCCGTCGTCCTTCATAGCCGCCTTGTGGCAGCCCTTGGCGAACAGATCCACCTGATCGATCATGTTCTCAACCTGCTGCTGAATGTAAGGATTCATAAAACGCCCTCCTGTCCTGTAATTGGGGCTATTATACACCCCGATTTCCATTTTGGCAACACCTTCCGCTTATTTCGCCTGCTTCATGGACAGGCTGATGCGGTGCTTCTTCTCGTCCACGTCCAGCACCATCACCTTCACGATGTCGCCTACGGACACCACCTGGCTGGGGTGCTTGATGAAGCGGTCGCAGACCTGGGAGATGTGGACCAGACCGTCCTGATGGACGCCGATGTCCACGAACACGCCGAAGTCCACCACGTTGCGCACGGTGCCGGTGAGCACCATGCCGCTCTTCAGGTCCTTCATGTCCAGCACATCGGTGCGCAGCACCGGGGGCGGCAGCTCATCGCGGACGTCGCGGCCCGGCTTCATCAGCTCCTTCACCACGTCGTCCAACGTGGGCACGCCGATGCCCAGCTTCTCGGCCACCTTTTCCCTGCCCATCAGCTTCACCTTGGACTCCAGCAGTCCGATCTCTCCGGCGGCCACATCGGCAAGCGTATAGCCGCACAGGGCCAGCAGCTTCTCCGCCGCCTCATAGCTCTCCGGGTGGACGCCGGTGTTGTCCAGTACGGAGCGGCTCTCCGGCACCCGGAGGAACCCGGCGCACTGCTCGAAGGCTTTGGGCCCCAGCTTGGGTACCTTCAAAAGCTGCCTGCGGCCGGTGAAGGCGCCGTTGTCCTCCCGGTATTTGACAATGTTTTTGGCCGTTGTCGCCGTCAGGCCGGAGACCCGGCCCAGCAGGCTGGCGCTGGCGGTGTTCACGTCCACGCCCACGGCGTTGACGCAGTCCTCCACCACGCCGCCCAGGGTCTCATCCAGCCGCTTCTGGGGCATGTCGTGCTGATACTGGCCCACGCCGATGGCCTTGGGATCGATCTTCACCAGCTCGGCCAGCGGGTCCTGCATCCGCCGTGCGATGGACACGGCGCTGCGCAGGTTCACGTCGTAGTCGGGGAACTCCTCGGCGGCCAGCTTGCTGGCGGAGTACACCGAGGCCCCCGCCTCGTTGACGATCATGTAGCTGACGCCGGGCAGATCGCGGAGCATCTCCGCCGTCATCTGCTCCGTCTCCCGGCTGGCGGTGCCGTTGCCGATGGCGATGTGGGTGACGCCGTGGCGGCGAATCATGGCGGAGAGGCGGGTAATGGCCTCCTGCTTCCGCCGCTCGCCCTGGGTGGGGTAGACCACGGTGGTGTCCAGTACCTTGCCGGTGCCGTCGATCACCGCCACCTTGCAGCCGTGGGCGTAGCCGGGGTCAAGGCCCATGGTCACGTGGCCCTTGACGGGCGGCTGCATGAGGAGGGGCTTCAGGTTCAGGGCGAAGTTGTGGATAGCGCCCTCCGCCGCCGCGTCGGTGAGGTCGGAGCGGGTCTCCCGTTCCAGAGAGGGGAACAGGAGCCGATCATAGCCGTCCTCGGCGGCGGCGCGGACGAAGGCGGCGCACTTGCCGCCGTTCCTGACGATGCGGTTCCAGATGAGCCCCAGGGCCCACTCCCGGTCCAGCGCCACGCTGACCTTCAAAAAGCCCTCTTTTTCGCCGCGGTTGATGGCCAGGATCTGATGTCCCGCCAGCTTGGCCACGGGCTGCTCGAAGTCGTAGTACAGGCGGTAGACGCTGTCCTCCTCCTTTGTGGCCGCCGTGCGCAGCGTGGCCTTGCGGCCGATCAGCTCCCGGAGCTCCTTGCGGATGGCGGCGTCGTCGGAGAGCACCTCGGCGATGATGTCGCTGGCGCCTGCCAGCGCGTCCTCCACCGTCTCCACGCCCTTCTCCGGGTCAATATAATCGGCGGCGAGAGCGGCGGGATCGTCGGCCTTGGGCTGGGCCAGAATGGCCAGCGCCAGCGGCTCCAGCCCCTTCTCTTTTGCCACGGTGGCCCGGGTGCGGCGCTTCTGCTTGTAGGGGCGGTAGAGATCCTCCACCTCCGCCAGGGTCTTTGCGCTGTCGATGGCGGCGGCGAGCTCGTCGGTCAGCTTCTCCTGCCCGGCGATGGCGTTCTTGACCTCCTCCTTCCGCTCCGCCAGATTGCGCAGGTAGGAGAGCCGGTCGGCCAGATTCCGCAGGGCGGTGTCGTCCATGGAGCCGTGGAGCTCCTTGCGGTAGCGGGCGATGAAGGGGATGGTGTTGCCCTCGTCTAAAAGCTGCACCACGTTTTCCACGTAGTTCTTGGGCTGGTTCAGCTCCTGGGCAAGGGCGGTGATGATGTCGGTCATAGTTGTGGTTCCTTTCGTTGTGACATGTCACGGCCCCGCACCGGGCGGGGCCGTGAAGGGGATGATCTTCCTTGTCATCGCGAGGCCCCGCAGGGGCCGTGGCGATCCGTTCTTTCTGTGAAAGCGGATTGCTGCGTCGCTTCGCTCCTCGCAATGACACGACAGGCGGACAGGTGTTATCTTACTTCTTATGATACAGCTTGCGGATCTCATATTTGGGCTCGCAGCTGACCTGCACGCCCAGACGGCGGTAGACCTTGGCGTCCTCCTCCGGCAGGATCACGGAGAAGTGGGCCTCGCAGCCCCGCAGATTGGTGAGCTGCTGCTGGGCCAGCTTGGCCAGCGGATTGCTGAGAGCGGAGATGGTCAGGGCGATGAGCACCTCGTCGGAGTGGAGCCGGGGATTGTGATGGCCCAGATAGTCGATCTTCAGGGTGCTGATGGGCTCGATGACCGAGGCGGGGATCAGCTCCAGCCGGTGGTCGATGCCCGCCAGATTCTTCAGAGCGTTGAGCAGCAGCGCCGCGCTGGGGCCCAGCAGGGACGAGGTCTTGCCGGTGACGACACGGCCGTCCGGCAGCACCATGGCGCCGGCGGGCGCGCCGGTCTCCGCGGCCTTGTCCAGGCTGGCGGCCACCGCCGGGCAGATGTCGGTGGTGACGCCCGCCTGCTGCATCACCAGCTTCAGCTTGTTCACCACGGTCTCATCGCACAGGCCCCGGGCCCGGTCCACCATGCCGGCATAGTAGCGCCGCAGGATCTCCATGCGGCTGGCCTCCTGGCAGGCGGCGTCATCCACGATGGCGAAGCCCGCCATGTTCACGCCCATGTCCGTAGGGGACTTGTAGGGACACTGGCCCTGGATCTTCTCAAACATGGCGGCAAGCACCGGGAAGATCTCCACGTCCCGGTTGTAGTTGACGGTGGTCTTGCCGTAGGCCTCCAGATGGAAGGGGTCGATCATATTCACGTCGTTGAGGTCGGCGGTGGCGGCCTCGTAGGCCAGATTCACCGGGTGCTTCAGGGGCAGGTTCCAGATGGGGAAGGTCTCGTACTTGGCATAGCCGGCCCGGATGCCCCGCTTGTTCTCGTGGTAGAGCTGGCTCAGGCAGGTGGCCATCTTGCCGCTGCCGGGACCGGGAGCGGTGACCACCACCACGGAGCGGCTGGTCTCGATGTAGTCATTCTTGCCCAGACCCTCGTCGCTGACGATGTGGGCCACGTCGGAGGGATAGCCGGGGATGGGGTAGTGCTTGTAGCTGCGGATGCCCAGATTGGTGAGCCGCTTGATGAAGACGTCGGCTGCCGGCTGGCCCGCATACTGGGTGATGACCACGCTGCCCACGTAGAAGCCCAGGTCGTGGAACACGTCGATGAGCCGCAGCACGTCGTCGTCGTAGCGGATGCCCAGATCGCCCCGGGTCTTGCTCTTCTCGATGTCGGCGGCGCAGATGGCCACCACGATCTCCACCTCGTCCCGCATGGTGCACAGCATCCGGATCTTGCTGTCTGGCTGGAAGCCGGGCAGCACCCGGGAGGCGTGGTAATCGTCAAAGAGCTTGCCGCCGAACTCCAGGTACAGCTTGCCGCCGAACTGGCTGCGCCGCTCCTTGATGTGCTGGGCCTGCAGTGCCAGGTACTTGTCGTTATCAAAGCCGATCTTCACCGTGGTACCCCTCTCTCTATTCCAAAATCAAGCCACATTATACAACAAAACGCCGCCGGAAAAAAGGATTTTATCCCAATTTTGCCCCCGGTATTTCGCCAAAAATCAGCCCGGATTTTTGGCCAAAGCTACCGTTGCATTTTCCCGCGTTTTCGGGTATACTGATAATTACCCCATTTTTGGGCATACGGAGGAAAACCCATGCGCTTTCACATCATGTGGCGCCGGATCAACGAGCCGGAGGATGCCTACCGCGACTTTTTCCAGACCGACGACGTTGACGAGGCCAAGGACTTTGCCATGCGCCTGGCCTTTGACGAGGTAAACCTGGTCTACGTGCGGGACGAGAAGCTGGGCGAGATCGTCCGGGACTTCGACGCCCTCAAATACAGAGAATGAACGAAACGGCGGGGGTATCCCCGCCGTTTTGCCGTTGCAATTTCACCTCATCCGCCCCTTCGGGGCACCTTCCCCTCAAGGGGAAGGCAGAAGGAAGCGTCAACAAGGCTTCCCCTTGGGGGAAGCTGTCGCCGCAGGCGACTGATGAGGGGAATGAAACGATGATTGCACAGAACAGCATCTCCCCCCACATTGCCCCCCTTCTTCACAACACAAACCCCGGAGGAACTCTGCTCCTCCGGGGTTACTGTTTATATGTCCGCGCCCTTACAGAAAGCTCTTCATGCCCTCGGTGAGGCTGTCAGCGTCGCCGCTGATGGTCACCGTGAACTTGACGGCGTTCTCCTCGCTGAAGCGGTCCAGCCAGCGCAGCAGCTTCTCCGCCTCGTGGAGGTCGTCGCTGTGGGCGATCTTGCACAGGTTGTCCACAAACACGTGGGAGATATCGTAGTTACCGGCGTACAGGCCGCACAGGAAGCCGCGGAGGCTCTCAAAGGAATTGAGGCCGTACTCGCTGGCGTTCACCAGGCGTGCGTTGTAGCTGATGTCAAATTTCATATCCGCATTGGGCTCGATGCACACCACGCTGCCGGCCTCGGTCTCCACCGCCGTGTGGACCTGCTCGATGAGCTGCTTGGTCTTACCTGCACCGTTGGCGCCCATAATCAATCTGACCATAAGAAATCACTCCTTTTGAATAGATGGGAGTCGGTTTTGCTCCTATGTATAAGATAGCATATCCCGGCGGAATTGGCAAGGCAGAAAAAACTTCCGGTTTTTTGTGGATTTTGGCAACGGTGCCCTTGCCAAATGGTTCGGTGCTGCCGTATTACCGGCCCAGCTTCTGCTCCAGCTCCTGGCGCAGCGCCTCGTAGCCGGGCTTGCCCAGCAGGGCGAACATGTTTTTCTTATAGGCCTCCACGCCGGGCTGATCAAAGGGATTCACGTCCAGCAGATAACCGCTGAGGCCGCAGGCGTACTCGAAGAAATAGATCAGCTCGCCCAGGGTGAAGGGATTGATCTGCCCGGCCTGCAGGATGATGTTGGGCACGCCGCCCTCCACGTGAGCCAGCAGCGTGCCGTCCATGGCCTGCTGGCGGATGAAATCCATGGACTTGCCGGCCAGGAAGTTGAGCCCGTCGCCGTCGGCGGTGTCATAGGGCACGGGATTTTCGTGGGCAGATGCGCCGAAGCGCACCACCGTCTCCAGCAGGTGCCGCTCGCCCTGCTGGATGTACTGGCCCATGGAGTGCAGGTCGGCGGTGAATTCCACGCTGGCGGGGAACAGGCCCTTGTTCTCCTTGCCCTCGGACTCGCCGTAGAGCTGCTTCCACCACTCCGCCATAAAGCGGAAGTTGGGCTCATAGGAGGCCAGGATCTCGATCTTCCGGCCGCCCCGGTACAGCTCATACCGGGCGCCGGCGTACTGCCAGGCGGGGTTGGCGGCCATATCGTCGGCGGCGCAGGCGTTCATCATGTGGTTGGCGCCGGCCATCAGGGCGTCGATGTCCACCCCGGCCACGGCGATGGGCAGCAGACCCACGGCGGTGAGCACGCTGTAGCGGCCACCCACGTCGTCGGGCACCACAAAGGTCTCATAGCCTGCGCTGTCCGCCAGAGACTTCAGGGCTCCCCGGGCGCGGTCGGTGGTGGCGTAGATGCGGCGGGCAGCGCCCTTGACGCCGTACTTATCCTCCAGCATCCGGCGGAAGAACCGGAAGGCCACGGCGGGCTCGGTGGTGGTGCCGGACTTGGAGATCACGTTGACGGAGAAGTCCACCCCCTCCAGCAGCTCCATCACCTCGCTGAGCTGGTCGGAGCTGAGGCCGTTGCCCACAAAGTAGATGTTGGGGGTGTCCTTCTTCTTGAGGTTGTAGTTGGCAGAGCACAGGCACTCGATGACGCCCCGGGCGCCCAGATAGGACCCGCCGATGCCGATGACCACCAGGGCCTTGGAGTCGCCCTGAATACGCTTGGCGGCGGCCTTGATCCGGGCGAACTCCTCCCGGTCGTACTGCTCCGGCAGATGGACCCAGCCGGTGAAGTCGCTGCCGGCGCCGTCGCCCTGCTGCAGATGCTTGTGGGCGATGTGGAGCCGGGGAGAGAGCGCCGCCTCGTAGGGCAGGCCGATAAAGGGACGGATATTGGCGAGATTAACCTGGATCATGGTGAGACCTCCTATGTATATCGGGCATTCGCTGAAAAACAGCCGATTTTACTGCCTCTATGATAAATCTACGGCAGGGAAAATACAAGGGCAAAATTGCGGGACGATTCCCCCTAATCCGCCCTTGGCGCCGGCAGGGCGCAGCGCAGAAGGCGCAGGAACATCTGTCCCCAGGTGAGGCGCGGCACGTCCTTCCCGGCCACAATGGGTATCGTGGCCAGCACCGTGCCGCCGGACGTGACGGTCACCTGCCCCACCTGCTGTCCCCGCTTCACCGGCGCGTCCAGCGAGCCGTCCATTTTCACCGTCCGCTCCAGATCGGCCAGCTGGGAGCGCTCCAGCAGGATGCGCCGTCCCTCGCCGGACAGCACCGGCTGCACCCAGTCCGCTGTGCCCAGCTCCACCGGGATGGCCTTCAGCGTCACGCCCTCTCCGGCGTCTGCCAGAGCGTAGGTGGAAAAGCCGTAGTTCAGCAGAGTCTTGGCGTCCTCGAAGCGGTCCTGGGAGGTGTCCGCCTTCAGCGTCACGGCGATGAGCTCCATGCCGTCCCGCTCGGCGGTGGCGCTGATGCAGTAGCCGGCGGAGCTGGTGGAGCCGGTTTTCAGGCCCGTGGCGCCGTCGTAGAACCGGATCAGCTTGTTGGTGTTGCTCAGCTCCGATTTGCCGTCTCGCAGGGTGTCCATCCAGATGGTGGTGAAGCGGCGGATATCCGGGTGGTGGAGGATCAGCTCCCGGCTCATGAGAGCGATGTCGTAGGCGCTGGTGACGTGTCCCTCGGCGGGCAGGCCGTTGCAGTTGACGAAGTTGGTGTCGTTCATGCCCAGCTCCTTTGCCCGGTTGTTCATCCGGGTGACGAACAGCTCCGTCACCCCGGCCAGATGCTCCGCCAGCGCCACGGAGGCGTCGTTGCCGGAGGCCACGCACACGCCCTTCAAAAGATCCTCCACGCTCATCTGCTCTCCGGGGGAGAGGAAGATCTGGCTGCCGCCCATGGAGCTGGCGTAGTCGCTGGCGGTCACCATGTCGTCATAGCGCAGAGCGCCGCTGTCGATGGCCTCCATGGTCAGCAGCAGGGTCATCACCTTGGTGACGCTGGCCGGCTGGAGCTGCTCGTGCTCGTTTTTGGCGTAGAGGATCTTTCCGGTCTCCTTCTCCATCAGGATCACCGCCTCCGAGTGGATGGGCAGCTCCACCGCCCAGACCCGGGCGGGAAAAGCCGCCGCCAGCATCACAGCCGCCGCCATGGCGCAAAGGAATCGTCTCATGTTACAAGCCCCCTTTTTTTCACATGGTATGACCGGCCTTGCCCGTGCATGACCGGTTCGACAGAATTTCCGGTTGCAAAACGGGAAAAGGGATGCTATAATAGCCCCGTTCCACGCAGGGTTGGTATATCGGTATTACAGCGGCTTCCCAAGCCGTTAAGGCGGGTTCG
>CAMVRT010000021.1 GCA_947169975.1 uncultured Oscillospiraceae bacterium | reverse complement strand
CCGACGCCAAGTACGCCGACCACGTGGTGGTGGTCACCGACTGCCTGGTGGACTTCCCCAACATGCCCGCCAGCGTGGAGGCCATCGACGTGGACGCTGTCGTGGTGGTGGATTCCATCGGCAACCCCAAAAAGATCGCCTCCGCCGCCGCCCGCATCTCCCAGAATCCCCGGGATCTGATGATGGCGGAGAACGTGGCCAAGGTCATCGCCGCCACCCCCTATTTCAAGGACGGCTTCTCCTTCCAGACCGGCGTGGGCGGTCCCTCTCTGGCCGCCAACCTGTTCCTGGAGAAGTACATGGACGAGCGCGGCATCAAGATGGGCTGGGCCATCGGCGGCATCTGCGGCCCCATGGTGGAGCTGCTGAAGAAGGGCAAGGTGGGCAAGGTCATCGACGTGCAGGACTTCGATCTGGACGCGGTCAACAGCATCCACCGCACCCCCAACCATTTTGAGATGTCCGCCTCCCAGTACGCCAACCCCGCCAACAAAGGCGCCTTCGTCAACAAGCTGGACTTCGTGGTGCTGGCCGCGCTGGAGATCGACACCGACTTCAACGTCAACGTGCTCACCGGCTCCGACGGCGTGCTCCGCGGCGCGCCCGGCGGCCACCCCGATACGGCGGCGGGCAGCAAGTGCTGCGTCATCGTCACCCCGCTGATCCGCGGCCGCATGGCCACCGTGTGCGAGCACGTGGTCACCGTCACCACCCCCGGCGACTGCGTGGACGTGCTGGTCACCGACTACGGCATCGCCGTCAATCCCCTGCGCCCCGATCTCATCGAGTGCCTGGACAATGCCGGCATCAAGCACGTGCCCATCGAGGAGCTGAAGGAAAAGGCCTACTCGCTGGTGGGTCGTCCCGATGATCTGGAGTGGGAGGACAAGGTGGTGGCCGTGCTGGAGGCCCGGGACGGCACCATTCTGGACGTGGTGCGCAAGATCAAGCCCTATACCCTGTAAGCTTTCCCGTCATAAAACGCACCCGGCCTGTTTGCCGGGTGCGTTTTTGCTCTTTTCCTTTGGGGCATATTCTGCTATAATGGGATGGAAATGTGAGAAACGAGGTGAGGCACATGGCGGAATGGCTGTCGTCCGTCTACCCGTCGGACAGGCGCTCCATGGCAAAGGTGGACCGCCTGCTGGAGCAGGAGGGCATCCGGCGTGACCGCAATCTGGACTATACCTGCGGCCTTTTTGACGACGAGGGGGACCTCATCGCCACCGGCAGCTGCTTCAAAAACACCATCCGGTGTCTGGCGGTGTCCCACGAGCGGCAGGGCGAGGGCCTTCTGAACCGGGTGGTGGGCCACCTGATGGAGGTGCAGATCCGCCGGGGCAACGCCCATGTGTTCCTCTGCACCAAGCCCCAGAGCGCCCGGTTTTTCAGCGATCTGGGCTTCTGCGAGATCGTCCGGGTGGACAACCGTCTGGTGTTCATGGAGAACCGCCGCACCGGATTTCTGGACTATTGCGCCGATCTGGCGAAAACCAGAACAGACGGCGTCAGCGCCGCCGTGGTCATGCACGCCAACCCCTTTACAAAGGGCCATCTCCATCTGGTGGAGCGTGCCGCCGCGGAGAACGACACGGTGCATCTGTTCGTGCTCAGTGAGGAGGCAAGCCCCATTCCCTTTGCCGTGCGGCGGCGGCTGGTGGAGGAGGGCGTGGCCCATCTGCCGGGGGTGATCGTCCATGACTCCGGGCCGTATATCATCAGCGCCGCCACCTTTCCCAGCTACTTCCTGCGGGATGAGGAGGACGTGGCGCAGGCTCATGCCCGGCTGGATGTGACCGTATTCGGCCGCATCGCCGCGGCGCTTCACGTCACCCGCCGCTATGTGGGCGAGGAACCCACCAGCGGCGTCACCGCCTGCTACAACCGCGTCATGGCGGAGGAGCTGCCCAAGCTGGGCATTGAGTGCCGGGTCATTCCTCGGCTGACGGAAAACGGCCGCGTCATCAGCGCCAGCACCGTCCGCCAGGCCATCCACGACGGCGCGCTGGACACTGTGCTGGACATGCTGCCGCCGGCTACGGCGTCGTATTTCGCCTCGCCGGAGGCGGAGGGCGTAATTGCCGCCATCCGCGCCGAAAACGACGTGATCCACCATTGATCAGGAGTGAAGGATGGAACGGGAAGTGACCTTATCGGAGGTTCTGGCGGCCCGGGAGGAACGGGTGGCCCGGCAGGCGGAGCTACTTGCCGCCTATGGCGCGCCGCTGATCTCCTTTACCATGAATATTGCAGGGCCTGTCAAGGACACGGCCCTGATCCGCCGCGCCTTTTTTGCCGGCTGCGCCATGCTGGAAACGGCGCTGGAGAGGGCGGAGCTGCCCGTGCGCTGCCGCCGGGAAAAGCTGGCCGCCACCGGCTGCGAGGCGTATTACGCGGTGGACGGCGAAGCGCTTGCCGTGAAGCGCGTCTGCACAGAGGTGGAGGATAAAACGCCCCAGGGCCGTCTCTTTGACATGGACGTGCTGGATATCGGCGGAGAGAAGCTGGATCGCGCTGCCGTAGGCGGCGGTGACCGGAACTGCATCGTCTGCGGCGCCCCCGGTCGGGGCTGCGCCTCCCGGCGTGTCCACACCGTGGCCGAGCTGCAAGATGCCACAAGGCGCATCATGATCAACCACTTTGCCTCCGCCGACGGCGAAGAGATCTCGTGGCTTGGCTCTGTTGCCTTGTCGCGGGAGGTCATCACCACCCCCAAGCCGGGGCTGGTGGACCGGGCCAACAACGGCAGCCACCGGGACATGACCGTGGACACCTTTCGTGCCAGCATCGAGGCCCTGGCATCCTACTGGGGCCAGTGCTTCTCCATCGGCCGGGAGACGGCTTCAGACACGGCAGAGGAAACCTTCCATCAGCTGCGTGAGGCCGGAAAAGAGGCGGAGCAGACCATGCTCTCCGCCACCCATGGCGTCAACACCCACAAAGGCGCCATCTTCACGCTGGGCGCCGTCTGCGGCGCCGTGGGCCGCCTGTGGAGCCCGGAAGCGCCCTGCAGAGACCCGGAGCGGATCGCACAGGAGTGCGCCGCCATGACCCGCGCCGCCGTGGCGGCGGATTGGGCGGCCATGGAAAACCTGCCGGAGGAGCAGCTGACGGCGGGGCAGAAGCTGTACCGTTACCACGGCCTGCCCGGCATCCGGGGTGAGGCGGCCGACGGCCTGCCCGGCGTCATCAAAGTTGCGCTTCCGGCCTATCGCCGTGCCCTGGAGGCGGGACGCAGCGCCAACGACGCAGGCGCCATCGCCCTGCTTCACCTCATCGCCCGCGGCACCGACACCAACATGATGACCCGGGGCGGCATCACCCTGGCAGCAGAGGCGACGGAGAAGGTGAGAGACCTGCTCCGGAGAAATCCCCTGCCGGAGACGGACGAAATCGCCGCACTGGACGAATGGTTTATCGAAAGGAACCTCTCCCCCGGCGGCTGCGCCGACCTGCTGGCAGTGACATACTTCCTCCATGACTGGGAGAAAACTGAGAACTGAAAAAGTGCCTGAGATCGACGATCTCAGGCACTTTTTTTGCCTTTTTCATGGGGGGAGTGTCGCCGCCGCAGCGGCCTGCTCTGTCCGGCGCTGATCCTCCCGGGGAAGATGGAGGGAAAAGCTCTGCGCCAGAGCGGGGTATTCCCGCGCCAGAACGGCGCGGCACCGCGCAAGGATCCGCTCGCCGCCGACGCCGGAGACGACCCGGCCCAGCAGCAGCACGTGGCGGAAGGGGTACAGCTCCCGGTACAGCGCCAGGGCGTGAGCCAGATACATGCCCACCGTGTCGAACACCGCCAGAGCACGATGATCGCCCCGCTCCGCCAGCGACTGCACCGCCCGCAGCTTCTCCGCGGGGGAGAGGGCGGCATCCCATTCGACTCCGGTTTCGCCCGCCAGACGGCAGACCGCCTCCTGGGAGAGATAGCTGACGCCGCAGCCCCGGTCTCCGCTCCAGGGATCAACGGGGGCATTGGGCGAGGCGTCGATGGGGACGAAGGCCAGCTCGTTGAGCCAGCCGGTGATCCGGCCTTTGCCGTCCACATATCCGGCGGCCAGACTGGTGCCCATGGCGATGCCCAGCACGTCCGTTTCGCCCAGAAGGGCGGCGCCGGCCAGAGCGGACACGTCGCCGTCGTTGACCACGGCGCAGGGCACGGAGCCGAAGGTATCCCGCACAGCGCGGAGATAGATATCCGGCTCATAGACGTCCCGGGGTACCCGCTCAAAGAGAGCGGAGCGCACCACGCGGCCGTCCACACAGATCCCGGCGGTGGAGACGCCAACGGCGTCCACCCGGGGCAGATGGGCCGCAGCGGCCCGCAGCCCGGCCACGATGCCCGCGCGGTGCCAGGCGGGATCGGCCTGTTCCTTGGGCGCCCAGGGGATCTCCTCGCTGTAAACCACCTTGCCGTCCACCACGGCCACGGCCTTCCGGTCGGAGCCGCCGGCGTCGAAGCCCACGCGGCAGCCGTCGGTGTGACCGCCCGCATCGCGGGGCGAGTCCCACGGCTCCGGCACGCGAGCTACACGCTCCACCGAAAACGGTCTGCCGTAGATACCTGCCATAAACTCCGCGTCAAAGGCCCGTTCGCCAACCGGGGAGAAGATGTCTGCCACGGCGCGGCACACTTCTCCGTCGCCGGATAAAAGGACCCGATAGCCGCCTCTGGCCCAGAGCAGCGCCTTCACCGTCTGCCGGACGAAATACACGTCGTCGTCAAACCGCTCCGGCGTGCCGCAGATCAGGGCATGACAAACCGCCGCGCCGTCCGGCCGTTCCACAGCGATGTGAAACGGCTGGCGGGCGGCGCGCAGATAGTCGTTATAGAGCCGCGTCAGCGGAGTGAATCCTGCGCCCGGGCCGGTCATGGCGTCAGCGCTCGGCAATGGCCTCGATCTCGCACAGCACGCCCCGGGGCAGGGTCTTCACGGCCACGCAGCTGCGGGCGGGAGCACCGGTGAAATAGGTGGCGTACACGGCGTTGAAGGCGGCGAAATCGCCCATGTCGGCCAGGAAGCAGGTGGTCTTGACCACCTTGTCGAAGTCGGAGCCGCCGGCGCGGAGCACGGCGCCCACGTTCTTGCAGGACTGGTGGGCCTGGGCGGTGATGTCCGGCCCGGCGATCTCACCGGTGGCGGGATCGGCGGGGATCTGGCCGGAGGTAATCACCAGGTTGCCGGTGATGAAGCCCTGGGAATAGGGGCCGATGGCGGCGGGGGCCTGGTCGGTGCTGATCTTGATCATAGTAAAACTCTCCTTTGTCGCCCGGTGGGGCAGATTTTCACCAAATAGATTAACAGGAAAAGCGCCCGCCGTCAAGAGAACGGCGGAGTGCAGACTCTCGGAAAGGAAGATAGTCTGAAAGAAACCCATTGTCGAAAAAACGGCAAAGACGTTTTTTGACAAGCTGAGCGCCCGCCGTCAATAGTGCGGCAGGCGCTGAAAGGGTGTTGTCAATTACAGCTCGGCAAAAGCCTTTACGCCCCGGGTGTCCAGCCAGCGCAGCAGAACCAGCGCGGCAACGGTGAACAGCACGGTCCAGATCAGCAGATAGGGCGTTGCACCGATCCGGTGACCGATGAGCATATAGAGCCCGCCAAAGGCAAAGCAGATGCCCCAGCCGCCGAACAGGGCCACGGCCACCGCGCCGCTCTGCTTGATGGGCGTGATCTCGTTGGTCCAGTTGAGCAGAGGCATCTTCAGGCCGATGACCGTGCCGAACAGGGCGGAAAACACGGCGTAGACCGGCGGCAGCACGCACACCAGCGCCTTCACGGCGGGGGATGCCTCGATAACCAGCGCAACGCAGATCGCGGCGAACAGAGCGGGAAGGACGGTCACAATCATTTGCACAGCCGCCTTGGCCCGCAGCACCGTCTTCGCCGAAACCGGCAGGGATTGGGGGATCCAGAGACTTTTGCCCTCCAGAGACACCGAAGGAGCCGCCGTATCGTTCATGGCTGAGAGCAGGCACAGCATGGCGCACAGCAGGACGGCGAAGGCATCCGGATATTCGGCGAGGAGAATGCTGAACACCATGTCCAGGTCCCTGCCCTTGATCAGCAGCAGGATGCCCATGGCGGGAAGCAGCAGAACGCCCAGACCGCAGTTGAGCATATAGTTGGCGCTGGAGGTGAACCGCGCAAACTCCTTGGTCAGCATAGCTCCGAACGGGGAGTTCTCCCTTGCCTGTTTTTCCACATAGCGTGCCTTTTTCACGGCACCGGTGGAGGTGGCGACCCGCAGGAAGCTGCGGGACATGACGATCCACAGCAGCGCGGAGAGCAGAGCCGTGACGCCGGTAAAAATAGCCACTGCCGGCCAGTCGCCCTCGCCGATGCGGCCGAAGAGATAGAGCCCGTATGCCGCGCCCTTCACCTTTTCGCCGTAAACAGCGGCGTTGAGAATGATGTCCTGAATGAGGTCATTGGCCTTGAAGTAGAAGAAATAGTAGGCGCCGATAAAGGCCAGGGAGATCAGTACGGTGATGAAGCTCTTGTTTTTCAGCTTCAGACTGATCTTCGCCACCGCCCAGCCCAGCACGCAGGAGAGCAGCAATACGATCGTTGTCACGATCAGCAGCAGCAAAACGCCGCAGATCACCCGGGCCGCCGTGACGCCCGCCACCACCCAGTAGACGATCAGGGCGGGGAGCAGCACGACGCCGGAGTACATGGCGCCCAGCAGGTAGACGTTGATGAGCCGCGCGGCCATCACCGTCCGCACCGGGATGGGCAGGGACAGCAGCAGATCGTTGTCCTTGGCCAGATACAGGCCGGAGTAGGTGTTGAACACGCTGCCGAAGGCGCCCAGCAAAATGGCGATGCCGCACATGATGAGGAAATAGAGCCAAGCCATGCCCACCTGGTTAAGCGGATCGCACAGTCCCACGGCCATCATGGTAAACATGCCGCCCAGGACGCCGACCATCAGGACGACAAAGAGGATGAACCAGAGGACGATGGCGCCCTTGGAGCGCATTTTGTTCTTCTTCGCGTCAAAGAAGTAGCCTTTAAATACCTCGGCCAGCTGTTTTTTCAGAAGGACTTTCAGCATTTACTCCGCCTCCAGTTCCAAAAAGACCTCTTCCAGACTGTCGTCGCCCTTGACCTCCTCCATGGTGCCCACCTTGATGAGCTTGCCCTGCTTGATGATGGCCACCTTGTCGCACAGCTTCTCGGCCACCTCCAGCACGTGGGTGGAGAAGAAGATGGCGCCGCCCTTGTCGCAGTGCTGGCGCATCATCTCCTTGAGCAGATGGGACGCCTTGGGATCCAGGCCCACAAAGGGCTCGTCCATGATGATCAGCTTCGGGTCGTGGATCCATGCCGCGATCACGGCCAGCTTCTGCTTCATGCCGTGGGAGTAGGCGGAGATGGGCTGAGCCAGATCGCCCGTCAGCTCCAGCAGATCGGCGTAGTGACGGATCCGCTCCTGCCGCACGTCGGCGCCGATGCCGAAGATGTCCGCAATGAAGTTCAGGTACTTGATGCCGCTCATGAAGTCGTACAGGTCCGGATTGTCCGGGATATAGGCCAGCTCCCGCTTGCACGACAGCGGATCGTCCGCGAGGTTCTTCCCGCCGATGGTGACGGTGCCGGCGTCAAAGTGGAGGATGCCCACCGCGCATTTGAGCGTGGTGCTCTTGCCGGCGCCGTTGTGGCCGATGAAGCCGAAGATCTCTCCCGGGCGAATGTGCAGGGACAGATCGTCCACCGCTTTTTTCTCGCCGTAGGTTTTGGTCAGATGTTCTATGTTCAGCATGTCGAATCGCTCCTTTTTGTGCCGTCGCAGTATGCGCTGTTTCTACCCCTATAGAGTAGCAGGAAAAGGGCCTGCCGTCAACACCGCATCGGTTGCATCGAAGCGCCGGATATGGTACACTGATCATGAAAAAAAGCGGGCCTTCGCCCGGAGAGGAGACGACCGAAATGCGGATCATCGTTTTGGACGGCTATACGGAGAATCCCGGCGACCTGAGCTGGGAGGGACTGGAAAAGCTGGGTGAGCTGACGGTGTACGACCGCACCGCCTATGCGGATTCGCCGCTGATTGCAGAAAGAATCGGCAAGGCGGAGATCGTGGTGACCAATAAGACGCCCGTCAGCCGCGCCACGCTGGGGCGCTGCCCCAACGTGAAGCTGATCGCAGTGCTGGCTACCGGCTACAACGTGGTGGACTGCGCCGCCGCCCGGGAGCGGGGCATCCCGGTGGTGAACGTGCCGGCCTACGGCACCGCCTCCGTGAGCCAGTATTCCATCGCCCTGCTGCTGGAGCTGTGCCATCACATCGGCCACCACAGCGACACGGTGCGTAATGGCCGCTGGAGCCACAGCGCCGACTGGTGCTACTGGGACTATCCCATGGTGGAGCTGGCGGGCAAGACCATGGGCATCATCGGCTTCGGCCGCATCGGCAGGGCGGAAGGCGCCATTGCCCGGGCTCTGGGCATGGAGGTGCTGGCCGTGGACCCGTACCCCACGAACGAGGGCAAAGCCATCGGCGCCTACGTGGAGCTGGGCGAGCTGCTGGAGCGCTCCGACGTGGTGAGCCTCCACTGCAATCTGACACCGGAGAATACGGGCCTCATCAACCGCGATACCATCGCCAGGATGAAGGACGGCGCCCTGCTCATCAACAACGCCCGGGGCCAGCTGCTCAATGAGGCGGACGTGGCGGAGGCCCTGAACAGCGGCAGGCTGGGCGGCGCCGCCGTGGACGTGGTGTCCGCCGAGCCCATCCACCCCGACAACCCCCTGCTGAAGGCAAAGAACTGCATCATCACACCCCACATCTCCTGGGCCGCCCGGGAGAGCCGTCAGCGGATCATGGACGCCACGGTGGAAAACATCAGAGCGTTCCTGGCCGGACATCCCCGGAACGTGGTGAACAGTCTATGAGCACGCTGCGACAGGACGCCGACCGGATCATCGAGGAGGCCATCCGGTTCGTGCAGCCGGACACGGCGGTGAAGAAGGCCCTGCGGCAGAGGAAGCTGACCGGCCCGGTATGGGTGGTGGCGGTGGGCAAGGCCGCCTGGCAGATGGCCCATGCCGCCCGGGAGGAGCTGGGCGAGGCCATCCGTGGCGGTATCGTCATCACCAAATATCACCACGCCAAAGGCGCTATCGGTCCGCTGGAGATATGGGAGGCGGGCCACCCCGTGCCCGATGAGAATTCCTTTGCCGCCACCCGCCGCGCCATGGAGCTGGTGCGGGATCTGGGGGAGAGGGATCAGGTGCTGTTCCTGATCTCCGGCGGCGGCTCCGCGCTTTTTGAGTGCCCCCTCATCGACGGTGCGGAGCTGGCGGATATCACCGGGCAGCTTCTCTCCTGCGGGGCGGACATCGTGGAGATCAACACCGTCCGCAAGCGGCTTTCCGCCGTAAAGGGCGGCCGGTTTGCCGGGCTCTGCGCCCCGGCTTCGGTGTTCTCCGTAGTGCTGTCGGATATCGTGGGGGATCCGCTGGATATGATCGCCTCCGGTCCCGCCTGCCCGGACAGCTCCACCTGCGCACAGGCACGGGAGATCGCCGGACGGTACGGCCTGCGCCTTTCGGAGAAAGCACGTTCCTGTCTGGACACCGAGACGCCCAAGAAACTCCGCAACGTGGAGACGGTGATCACCGGCAGCGTGTCCCAGCTCTGCGCCTCCGCCAAAAAGACGGCGGCGGAGCTGGACTATGAACCCCTTGTGCTGACGGACAAGCTTACCTGCGAGGCACGGGAGGCGGGGCGTGACATGGCCCGGGAAGCCGCAAAGTACAGCGGCAAGGGCAGGCGGGTTGCCCTCATCGCAGGCGGCGAGACGGTGGTACATGTCACCGGCAAGGGTCTGGGCGGACGCAATCAGGAGCTGGCTCTCGCCGCGGCCATCGGCATCGAGGGACTGGAGGACGTGGCCGTCTTCTCCGTGGGCTCCGACGGCACCGACGGCCCCACCGATGCCGCCGGCGGCTGCGTGGACGGCGCCACGGCGACAAGGCTGCGGGAGTCGGGCCGACCGGCGGAGGACTATCTCCGGGACAACGACAGCTACCACGCCCTCGCCGAGACCGGTGGGCTGATCGTCACCGGTCCCACCGGCACCAACGTCAACGACCTGACGGTGGCGCTGATCCGGGGCTGAAACAGAAAAAACAGGCGTGACCGCAGTCACGCCTGTTTTGCATATTCGCCTATCTCAACCCTGCTTGCCGTACGGTATTTGTGAACAGGGATGTATTTGTATACGCAGTTCATGTAATCCCGGTACAGGGGATACTTCTTTGCCGAGATCCCCTCGCCCAGAGTCGAGCTGCCCATAAAGAGGAGAATGAGCAGGAGCGGCCCAAGCATCGACCAGTGAAAGACCCCGTGGCGCGTCACACCGGCGCCCACGGCAAAGAGATACAGACTCAGCCAGATGCCCTGCTCGCCCAGGTAGTTGGGATGGCGCATGCGCGCCCATGGCCCGGTGGTGTTGAAGCCCAGATCATAGGGGGCAGGCAGGTCGGCCGGAGAGCCTTTTTCCGCCAGCAGCCTCTTTTTCGTCTGGTGGAACCTCCACTGATACTCGTCCGCCGCCGTCTCCAGAACAAGGAACAATGCGGCAAGGATGGCCGCCGCGGCATCCCAGACGCCCAGCGGCGCGTCGGATTCCATGCAGGCCAGGGCGGGCAGGGTGATGGCCAGCACCAGCAGATTCTGGTAGATGCAGATGAAGAACAGGTCAAAGGCGGTCCATGCGATCCGGGACTGGAAGAAGCGGCTGCCGCGGACGATGGCCCAGCGGTAATCCTCGTTGCCTGTCCAGAATTTCAGCCGGTACGCGCCCTTTCTCGCGAAATTGACCGTGAGACGGATGCCCCACGCGGTGACGATCACGGCGCAGATAACCAGCCTTGCCCTCATGCCGCCCCCTGCCGCGATGATCCACGAATAGGCGATGGGGAGAAGGCTCCACAGCTTGTCCATTTGAGAGAAGTTCTGCGCCGCCTCGCCGGCGACGAAGCAGTACAAAATGCTGCAGGCGCAGACGATCAGCAGCGTGATCAGCGTCTGGCGCTGATTGCCTGTAAGGGAATAGTCGCTGAAAATGATACCGAGAACGATCAGTGTCAGCACAATAATGGCGGAAACAACGGTCCCCGCCGTTTTCATAATTGGTTTTTCGCTTTCCATTTTTACTCCCCTGTTAATACCTATATTTGTAACCTCTTTACAGCTCGTAGAGCGCTGTGAACTTCCGCTCCAGATAATCCGTGTAGACGGTGGGATCGAAGCCCTCGCCTGTGGCGTTCCGGAACAGCTCGGCAGGGCGGTACAGGTGTCCGTGGCGCCAGATATGCTCCCGGTTCCACTGGTTGATGGGACCCAGATCGCCCCGGCGCAGACAGCCGTCCACGTCCACCGTCTGTCGCATCTTCCGCAGGAACTGTGCGCCGTAGGCGTTGCCCAGGGCGTAGGAGGGGAAGTAGCCCAGATAGCCGTCGGCCCAGTGGCAGTCCTGCAGGATGCCCCGGCGGTCGTCGGGCACGTCGATGCCCAGATACTCTTTATAGAGCCGGTTCCACTCGGCCGGCATGTCCTCCACCGCCAGCTCCCCGGCCATGGCCCGCTTTTCCAGCTCATAGCGCACCAGAATGTGGAGGCAGTAGGTCAGCTCGTCGGCTTGGGTGCGGATCAATGTGGGCTCCGCCCGGTTGACGGCTTTGTAGAACTCCTCCGCCGTGCGGCCTTTCAGGTGGTCGGAGAAAATCTCCTGCAGGGTGGGGAAGAGATACTCGCAGAATGCCCGGCTGCGGCCCAGATAGTTCTCGTAGAACCGGCTCTGGCTCTCGTGGACGCACATGGACACGCCGCCGTCCAGCACCGTGCCGGCCAGCGCATCGTCGCTGCCGGTGTTGTAGAGGGCGTGGCCGCCCTCATGGATGATGCTGAACATGGAGTAGGAGTAGTCCTCCTCATAGTAGTGGGTGGTGATGCGCTCATCAAAGTGAGTGCCCAGGCTGGTGGTAAAGGGATGCTCGGTGGTGGCAAGACCCACATGGTCAGGGTCCAGCCGCAGAATCGCCATCAGTTTGGGCGACAGGAGCGCCTGCTGCGCGGCGGGGAAGCGGCCCCGGATCACGTCGTTGGGCAGCTGGGGCTTCTCCATTACCCGGTGCAGCAGAGGCACGATCCGCTGCTGCACGGTGTCAAAAAAGCTGTCGCAGAGGGCGCGGTCGATGCCCTCCTCGTTGTCGTCCAGCCAGTAGTCGTAGGGATCCATCTCGGGAGCCACATATCCGGCTATCCGGCGGGACATCTCAAACCGCTTCTGGAGATAGGGCGCGAAGGCGGCAAAATCGTTGTCGGCCTTGGCCTGACGCCACACCGCGTTGGCCTCCATGCCCAGACGGCGGAAGGCCACGTACTCCTCCAGCGGGATCCGCTGCATCTTCCGCACGCCCTTGATGAGCAGCTCCACTTCCCGCCTCTCCCGGTGGGTCAGCTCATCGCGCCGTGCGTTCAGCTCCTCCAGCAGCGCCACGGTCTCCGGCCGTGTGTTCAGCCGGTACAGCTCCTCCGTCAGCACCGCTGTGGTGCGGGCACGGTTGGCAGCCGTACCCCGCGGCGCGGCGGTTGCCCCGTCATAAAACAGCAGCCCCAGGGCGTGGTGATAGGCAGTTGCGGTTTTCTGCAGGTTATCCAGAGCAGTTCTGGCATTTTCCAGCGTCATGTAAGATCCCTCCAAGTGTTTTTTCAGCTTCATTATAGCAGTCCGCCGCCCGTCTGACAAGGCGCAGAACGGAAAACCCCGCCGCAGATGCGGCGGGGCCGTTGCGTTTTGGGAGGGGCGGGGATCAGTCGCTGCTGCTTGTTTTGGTGGGCAGAGAGCGGGCCATCAGGTCCACGAAGGCGGACAGAGGCATGGTCTGCATGGTCACCCGGCCCGGGCCGGTGATCACGGTGTTGAAAAGGCCCTGGCCGCCCAGCAGCACGTTCTTCACGCCGCGGATCATCTGAACGTCCATGGAGCAGGTGGCGTCCATCATGGCCAGATTGCCGCTGGTCACCACGATCTGCTGGCCCGGCTCCAGATCGTAGTCCACGGTGGAGCCGTCCATCTCCAGAAAAGCCAGGCCGCGGCCGGAAACCTTCTGCATGATGAAGCCCTCGCCGCCGAAGAAGCCGGAGCCCATTTTCCGCTGGAAGAACACGGAGGTCTCCACACCGGCGGTGGCCGCCAGGAAGGCGGACTTCTGAACGACGATGGGCTTATCCGGGGTGATCTCCACAGCCAGAATGGCGCCGGGGAACTTGGAGGCGAAGGCGATAAGGCCGGGGCCGCCCTGAGCGGTATAAATATTGCGGAACATGGCCTCGCCGGAGAACAGCCGGCCCAGCATCTTTCCGATGCCGCCGCCGGTGGTCTGCATCTCCATATTGGGGCTCATCCAGGACATGGAGCCGCTCTCGGTGACCATGCTCTCCCCGTTTTCCAGCTCGCAGATGACCACGGGCAGATTGCCGCCCTGAATTTCGTATTTCATGGGATCCGCTCCTTTCCGATATTGGTTGCAGCTATTATAGCAAATCCCGGAGCCCGCCGTCAACCTCCGGGACAGGAGGAAAGGTTGCGGTTGAAAAACGGCGGATAATCCTGTATGATAGCGATACATGAAAAAGGAGGTCGATGCCCCATGGATCCGCTGAAGGTATGTCTCGTCAACGACTCGTTTCCGCCCATCATCGACGGGGTGGCCAACGCCGTGGTGAACTACGGCCGCTGTCTCACCGCCCATCACGGCGCGGCCACGGTGGTTACGCCCTACTATCCCGACGCGGACGACAGCGCCTTTCCGTTCCCGGTGGTGCGCTATCCCAGCGTGGATCTGACAAAGCTGGTGGGCTACCGGGCCGGCATGCCCTTTGACTTCGACGTGCTGCACCGGCTGGAGACGGAGCAATTCGACGTGATCCACAGCCATTGCCCCATTACCTCCACACTTCTGGCCCGGGCCCTGCGGGAGCGGATCCATGCGCCGGTGGTGTTCACCTATCACACGAAGTTCGATGTGGACATCGCCAACGCCGTCCGCGGCAAGCTGCTGCGTGACAGCGCCGCGCGGATGCTGGTTCAGAATATCGCCGCCTGCGACGAGGTGTGGGTGGTCAGCAGCGGAGCCGGGGAAAACCTGCGCAAGCTGGGCTACGAAGGGGCGTATTCTGTGATGCCAAACGGCGTGGATCTGCCCCGCGGCAGGGTGGATGACGCCCTGATCGAAGATACCTGCGGCGCCTTTGATCTGCCTGCCGGGGTGCCGGTGTTCCTCTATGTGGGCCGCATGATGTGGTATAAGGGCATTCGGATCACGCTGAATGCCCTGAAGAAGCTGTCTGACGGCGGAGCGGATTTCCGCATGGTGTTTGTAGGCGGCGGCCTTGAGAAGGATGAGATCGTGGCGTATGCCCGTTCGCTGGGACTGGACGGCAAGGTGCTGTTCTCCGATCCCGTCTATGACCGTCAGCGTCTGCGGGCATGGTACTGCCGGGCGGATCTGTTTCTGTTCCCCTCCACCTTTGATACCAACGGCCTGGTGGTGCGGGAGGCGGCTGCCTGCAGTCTGGCCAGTGTGCTGGTGGCCGGC
This sequence comes from uncultured Oscillospiraceae bacterium, assembly GCA_947169975.1. GTDB lineage: Bacteria > Bacillota > Clostridia > Oscillospirales > Oscillospiraceae > Vescimonas. Next base: position 11,585 of record CAMVRT010000021.1, on the reverse strand, counting down.
AGCTGCGCCGCCGAGGATGTGAGCGACGGCGTCAACGGCTTCCTCATCGAGGAAAACGCCGACTCCATGGCGGCCATGCTCCGGCGGCTGATAGCTGCTCCGGAGAGGATGGCGCAGGTGGGCGACGGCGCCCAGCGGGATCTCTATCTCTCCTGGGAGGAGGCGGTCGGCAGGGCATATCGCCGCTACGGCGAGGTGATCGAGAAGTATAAAAGCGGAGGCTTTCCCGCTCACGATACCCTCACGGACGGCATGCTTCGCGGAATGGCGGCTGTGATGGACGTGCTGGAGCGCAGCCGTCAAAGCTGGCAGGCCGGTCTGCAGCAGATGTATAACGACGGCCAGAGCAAATTCGATGCATTTGTAAAAAATGCAGGACACGATCTCTTATAGCCAATGACAGGGGGCGGCAATCGCCGCCCCCCGCAAAACTGCAGACAAAGGTTATATGAAGCAAGGAAACGACACGCATGGGGGATTGTGAAGGGGAAATCAGCGAAGCGCCGCCGGTGGCGGATGAAGCGAGCTGATTTCGAGGAAGTGTCCCGGCGGCCGGGCACGTAAGTGCTCGGGCACCGGCTGACACAACGGTGGGGCAAAGGGGAGTCCCCCATCACGTGAAATCCATGCAAATTCAGGAACATTTTGCAATGTTCTGAATTTGCCCCCACAGTGTGTTGACAAAGTGTCGACACACTGTGGGGGCGGCAATCGCCGCCCCCCGCACAGACAGAAAATCTCGAAAAAGAGAAAAAATGCTATTGACAACGGGATGAGTATCTGCTATATTGAATAAGCTCGATTTCAGAAAAGCAACCAATGGCCAAGTAGTTCAGTTGGTTAGAACGCCAGCCTGTCACGCTGGAGGTCGTGGGTTCGAGCCCCATCTTGGTCGCCATATGCTGCTGTAGCTCAGTCGGTAGAGCGCATCCTTGGTAAGGATGAGGTCGGCGGTTCGAATCCGCCCAGCAGCTCCAAAAAAGAGGCACACCTGCTGGGTGTGCTTCTTTTTTGGAGCTGTGCTGATTTAAATACATTGGGAGGGGAGTACCCTCCCCTCCCAAGCCCACCCCATGCAGGGGCGGGACTGTCTGCGCATATCGGATTCGAACCGACCGACCTCGTGCGAAGCACGTTAAATCACGCGAAGCGGGGCGCTGATGCGTCCGCATGCGTTGGCATGCGGACGCATTTTTAGCATTGCATCGATATGCTTAACATGCCAACTACAACGTCAACTACAGCTACAAATTCAATGTCAACGTCAACGTCAATGTCAACGTCAACGTCAACATCAACAAAAGAAAAAGACAAGGAAAATACTCTCTCCCCCTTTCCCCACCGGCGCGGGCGTGGAAAGGGGGAGAGAGTATGAGAGAGGGGGGAAACCACGCCCCCCTTTTTTGCTGTTATACATTTTTACTGATATGCCCTGTTTTTTGATTTGCCCGGTTTGCTGATATAACGCCAAGGCGCGCACTTCGGTTTACTCATCGTTTACTGAAGTCCCGCATGGCCGCGATGGCGTCCCGGCGCTTCTGCTCGAAGCCGGTCAGGGACTCCGGCTCTTTCGAGATACCGGCCTCCTCCCGGGCCTCCCACCGCGCTTGCGCGGCGTGGCTGGCTCTCGCGCACTTGCGGCGGTAGGTCTCCGCGTCCCGGTCGATGAGCGGCCGCCAGAAGCCCCAGGCGACGGCCAGTTCGCCGGACAGCTCCGGCTCCTCTCCCGTCTGGGCGTACCGCATGCAGGCGTCCAGAAGCCGTCCGATGGACTCGTAGGAGAACCCGGAGAACGGGCGCATACTGGTCAAAATAGAGCATGATGCCCGGTCGCTGCTTTTCACCCACGGCTCACCGCCTCCTTCCGCGTTTGCCGGATCGCACCCGCTGCCTTTTCTTTGCATGGCATCGCTTTTCCTCCTGTGATAGTATAGTACATCTGTTCTATATAATCATACACCGAAAGCCGCCGCAGAACAAGATGGCATTTATAATGAAAATGGATGGCTACTTCTGACGGTTCTGCATAATGGTCACAAAAGTGCAGAACCGGTGGGCAAGAAAACGATTGCGCGGAGGCGCAAAGCTGTGATATAATACATTATCTTTTCAGTACTAACGGATGTATTCAAAAGGAAAGCGAGGAATCAATATGGATTACGCAAAAGAGTCTCTGCGCCTCCACCAGGAGTGGAAGGGCAAGATCGAGGTCATCGCCACCGTGCCCGTGGCCAACAAGGAGGATCTGTCGCTGGCCTACACCCCCGGCGTGGCCCAGCCCTGTCTGGAGATCCAGAAGGACATCGACAAGAGCTATGAGCTGACCCGCCGCCACAATCTGTGCGCCGTTATCACCGACGGCACCGCCGTGCTGGGCCTGGGCGACATCGGCCCCGAGGCCGGCATGCCTGTCATGGAGGGCAAGTGCGTGCTGTTCAAGGCCTTCGGCGGCGTGGACGCCTTCCCTCTCTGCGTCAAGACCAAGAACGTGGACGAGTTCGTGGAGACGGTGTACAACATCTCCGGCAGCTTCGGCGGCATCAATCTGGAGGACATCGCCGCCCCCCGCTGCTTTGAGATCGAGCGCAAGCTGAAGGAGAAGTGCGACATCCCCATCTTCCACGACGACCAGCACGGCACCGCCGTCATCACGCTGGCCGGTCTCACCAACGCCCTGAAGGTGGTTGGCAAGAAGAAGGAGGACGTGAAGATCGTCACCTCCGGCGCCGGCGCCGCCGCCATTTCCATTGTCCGTCTGCTGCTCTCTGCCGGCTTCCGCCACGTCACCATGTGCGACCGCAAGGGCGCTATCTATGCCGGCCGCGACGGCCTCAACTGGATCAAGGAGGAGATGGCCCAGGTCACCAATCTGGAGCGCAAGGCCGGCACGCTGGCCGACGCGCTGGTGGGCGCTGACGTGTTCATCGGCGTGTCCGCCCCCGGTACCGTCACCACCGAGATGGTGAAGACCATGGCCAAGGATCCCATCATCTTCGCCTGCGCCAACCCCACCCCCGAGATCTTCCCCGACGACGCCAAGGCAGGCGGCGCGGCGGTGATCTCCACCGGCCGCAGCGACTATCCCAACCAGATCAACAACGTGCTGGCCTTCCCCGGCATCTTCCGCGGCACCTTTGACGTCCGGGCCAGCGATATCAATGAGGAGATGAAGATGGCCGCCGCCCATGCTCTGGCTGACCTCATCTCCGATGAGGAGCTGTGCGCCGACTATATCATCCCCAAGGCCTTTGATCCCCGCGTCGGCCCTGCCGTGGCCAAGGCCGTGGCCGAGGCCGCCCGCCGCAGCGGCGTGGCGCGGCTGTAAGCCCTGCCGCTGCGAAGGAAACGAAAAAGGGCGTGCTGCAACGCAATTTGCAGCACGCCCTTTTTGCGTCTTTACAGAATGTTCATCATTCCGCCTGCGGCTTTAAGGCGGATTTAAGGTTGGCGGGTTACCTTTTACTCACAACAGGAAAGGAGACACGCCTATGAAGACGATGAAAAAGTGGATCTGCGTTCTGCTGGCGGCGGCCATGCTGCTGGCTCTGGCAGCCTGCGGCAACAAGAGCACGTCCGGCACAGAAACCAAGACGGATACAGCTGCAGAGGATAACCAAACCACACAGGAGAGCAACGATCCCGGCACGCCGCCGGAAGGCCAGCCCGGTACGCCGCCGGAAGGCCAGCCCGGCACGCCGCCGGATGGCCAGCCCGGCACGCCGCCGGAAGGCGGACCCGGCATGCCGCCGGATGGCCAGCCCGGCACGCCGCCGGAAGGCGGTCCCGGCGGTCCGCCACCTGAGGGCGGTCCCGGCGGCCCCGGCGGCAGCAGCGGGGATATCGACTATTCCGGCGCCACGGAGATCACCTCCGCCGACACCCGGAGCGGAGAGACATACGCCAGCTCCGCTGCGGATGAGAACGCGCTGCTGATCGCCACCTCCGACGCGGTGACCGTCGCGGACGCCGCCGTGACCAAGACCGGGGATTCCGACGGCGGCGACAACTGCAACTTTTACGGCCTGAACGCGGCTGTTCTGGTGAAGGACGGCGCCAACGCCACCATCACCGGCGGCACCATTACCTCCGACGCCGACGGCGCCAACGGCGTGTTCTGCTACGGCGGCAACGGCGGACGCAACGGCGCCTCCGGCGACGGCACCACCGTCACCGTCCGGGATACCGTGATCACCACCACCGGCAGCGGCTCCGGCGGCATCATGACCACCGGCGGCGGCGTCACCTACGCCTACGACCTCACGGTCACCACCTCCGGCCGGTCCTCCGCGCCCATCCGCACCGACCGGGGCGGCGGCACCGTGGCGGTGGAGGGCGGCACCTATACCTCCAACGGTATGGGCTCGCCGGCCATTTACTCCACGGCGGATATCACCGTAAAGGACGCCGCGCTGACGTCCAATCTCTCCGAGGGCGTCGTCATCGAAGGCCTCAACTCCGTCACGCTGACGGACTGCGACCTGACCGCCGACAACACCAAATGCAACGGCAACGCCACGTTTCTGGACAGCGTCATGATCTACCAGTCCATGTCCGGCGACGCCGCCGGCGGCACAGGCAGCTTCACCATGACCGGCGGCACCCTCACCAGCAGGAGCGGCCACGTCTTCCACGTGACCAACACCAGCGCCGTCATCACCCTCAATGGCGTGAAGATCGTCAACGAGGACAGCGGGAATGTGCTGCTCTCCGTCTGCGATGACGGCTGGCGCGGCGGCGGGAACACGGCCGCGCTGAAGGCCGTGGCCCAGGAGCTCTCCGGCGCGATCCTGGTGGGCGATAACGCCGAGCTGACCCTGGAGCTGACCGACGGCTCCCGGTTTACAGGCCACATCGACGGCAGCATCACCAATGCCGCGGGCGACGTCGTCTCCACTGAAACGGGCGCCGTGTCCGTCACCCTGGACGGCGGCAGCACCTGGACGCTGGACGGCGACAGCTACGTCACCGAATTCCACGGCGACGCGGCCAATGTGATCGCCAACGGCTACACGCTGTACGTGGACGGCGCGGCGCTGACCGGCACCAACTGAACAGGGGATCGGGGAGCACCCGCCGGACCGGCGGGTGCTCCTTTTTTGCCGGATCGGCGCGGGAGGAGCGATCTGATTGCCGTTCTTTGCCTTGACAACCGCATCACAATCTGTTACACTCCGAAAAGTGTTCCGTTTGGAACAGAATGGAGGGCGAGACTGTGGCTGGAAAGGTATTCGATCCGGCGGAGCTGTTCCTCTTTGACGGTGCGGCGGAGGCACTGGACGACGTGAGACAGGCGGAGACCGCGATCTACGCCAGAGGCGAGCTGATCTACGACGGCGCTGACTGTCCCCGGGCGCTGGGTGTGCTGCTGCGGGGCCGTGCCGAGGCGGTGTCTCCGGAAAGGGAGGGAGCGGTGCTCTCCGCATTCGGTCCCGGAGCGGTGTTTGGCGCGGCGGCGCTGTTCGGCATGGAGCAGAGCTATGTCAGCCGGATCCGGGCCGTGACCGACTGCGCGGTGCTGTTTCTGCCGGAGGAGATGCTGGAGCAGTTGTTTCTGCGCCATCCCCGCACGGCGGTGAACTACATCGCCTTTCTCTCATCCCGTGTGCGGCTGCTCAACGGCAAGATCGCCGTGCTGGAGCACAGCGACGCCGAGAGCCGTCTGTACCGCTATCTGGCGGAGAACTGCGGCGAGGACGGACGGCTGCCCGGCCGGATGACCATGACGCGGCTGGCGGCCACGCTGAACATGGGCCGCACCAGTCTGTACCGCGCTCTGGAGAACCTGACAAAAAAGAATTTAATTGTCCGGAAGGACGGAAAAATGGAGGTAGTAAGATAATGAAAAAGATTGTGAGCCTGCTGCTGGCGCTGACGATGGTATTTGCTCTGGCAGCCTGCGGACAGAACAATGGGACCAATCCGGCCAAGGCCGATCCCAAGCAGGCAGAGGGACCTGCGGACATCAACCTTTACGTGCTTGCCGGCCCCACCGGCATCGGCGCGGTGAATCTGCGGGCCAAGGCCGAGGCGGGGGAGACGCTCGCCAACAACTATCACGTCACCATGACCGGCGCCAACGACGAGGTGGTGGCTGCCATCTCCAATGGCGAGGCGGACATCGCCTGCGTGGCCACCAATCTGGCCGCCACCCTGTATAACAAGACCGGCGGCGGCGTGAAGGTGCTGGCGGTGAACACCCTGGGCGTGCTGTCCATCCTGACCAACGGCACCGAGCTGAACGCCGTGTCCGACCTGAAGGGCAAGACCATTTACAGCCCCGGTCAGGGCGCCAACCCCGAGTATATCCTGCGCTATGTGCTGCAGGGCAACGGCCTTGACCCCGACAAGGACGTGACCATCCAGTTCGTGGGCGAGGGCAGCGAGCTGATGACCGTGTGGCAGAATGATCCCAATGCTGTCATCATGGCGCCCCAGCCTGTGGCTACCGCTCTGCTGATGCAGAACGAAGGCGCATCCAAGGCTTTTGACATGACCGAGGAGTGGGAGAAGATCTCCGGCGGCGACAGCACGCTGATGATGGGCTGCGTCATCGTCCGCACCGCGTTCCTCAACGAGCATCCCCAGGCGGTGGCCAACTTCCTGAAGGACTATGCCGCCTCCATCGAGGCCGCCCGGACCGACGTGGAGGGCACGGCCGATCTTTGCGAGCAGTACGGCATCATCCCCAAGGCCCCTCTGGCCAAAAAGGCCATTCCCCAGTGCGGACTGACCTATGTGGCCGGCGCGGAGATGAAGACCCAGCTGGGCGGCTATCTCACCGTGATGTTCGAGGCCAACCCCAAGAGCGTGGGCGGCAAGCTGCCGGCCGACGACTTCTACTATGCCGGCTAAATGGTGGCATACCGCTGCCGCCGTGGTGTTCTGGATCGCCGTGTGGCACTTTGGCGCCCTGCTGGCCAATCGCAATCTGCTGATCCCCATCCCCACGCCGGCGGAAACGCTGGACGCCCTGCGGCGTTTGGGCGGCACGGAGGAATTCTGGCAGGCTGTGGGCGCCTCTGCCGCCCGCATCTGCCTAGGCTTTGCCATGGCGGTGCTGGTGGGCACGGCGGGCGCCGTCCTCTCGGAGCGGTTGAGGCTGTTCCATGCCGCGTCGGAGCCGCTGCTGCGGCTCATCCGCGCGGTGCCGGTGGCGTCCGTGACCATCCTTGTGTTTTTGTGGCTGCCCCGTGAGCGGATCCCCGGCTTCATCGCCTTTCTCACGGTGTTCCCCATCGTGTGGAGCAACGTGGCCGGCGGGATCCGGCACGCCGACCGGGGCCTGGCGGAGATGGCCCGTGTCTTCGGCATGAGCCGCTGGGATATCCTGCGCAGGATCACCCTGCCGGAGATCCGGCCGTATTTCACCGCGGCCGTCGCCACCGGCCTGGGCTTCGCGTGGAAATCCGGCGTGGCGGCGGAGATCATCTGCCGCACCAACATGTCCCTGGGCGATATGATCTGGGGCAGCAAGAGCGCCATCGCCTATGACGAGGTGTTCGCCCTGACGCTGGTGATCGTGGTGTGGAGCGTGGTGCTGGAGAGCGGCGCCCGGTTTCTTCTGAAGGGAGGCCGCCGTGATACGATTTGAGAATGTGACCTTCGGCTACCGGGGGAAAAAGCCCGTTTTGGAGGATCTGAATCTGGAGATCCGCCCCGGCGACCGGCTTTGCCTGTTCGGCCCCTCCGGCCGGGGCAAGACCACGGTGCTGCGGCTGCTGATGGGACTGGAAAAGCCCCGCAGGGGACAGGTCACCGGCACGGAGGGCCTGCGCTTTTCCGCCGTGTTTCAGGAGGACCGGCTCATCGGCAGAAAGACGGTGCTGGAAAACGCCGCCCTGTTTGCCGAGGAATCCGTCGCCCGCGCCGTGCTGGAGCGGCTGGGGCTGGGGGACGTGCTGGACAGCCTGCCGGTTGAGCTCTCCGGCGGACAGCGGCGCCGCGCCGCCCTTGGCCGCGCCCTGGCGCATCCCTTTGATGTGCTGGTGCTGGACGAGGCGCTGACCGGACTGGACGAGGCGGCGGCGGAAAACTGTCTGAAGCTCATCGATGAGATCGCCCGGGATAAGACCGTGGTCATGGTGACCCATGACCGTACCCGCGCCCAGGCGCTGCATGCCCGTCTGGCAGAGCTGTAAAAAGTGATGGCACAGACGTCAGCTTGTCAAAAAAGCCTCGCAGAGTTCGCGCCGCGCACGGCGCGAAGACATTTAATCGTATTTTGCCGCGGCGTGTACGTGGCAAAATACACCTCTCAGACTACGAAGTGTGCGAATTGTCCGCCATTGGCGGACAATGAGTGCGCGCAGTAGGCTGCAAGCCTTTTGTCAAAAAACGGCATTGCCGTTTTTTGACAGTCTCAAGCGTCTGTGCCGCTTCGCGGCACAGACGTTTTTCTGCTTGACAAGGGCGGCGGCGTGGGGTAGGATGAAGGAAGAATATCGGCAGTGAAATGCCGGCAGGGAGGGATGAAAAAATGGCAGACGGACATCGTTCCAGCGAGGATTATCTGGAGGCCATTTTGATGATCCGGCAGGCCAAGGGCAGCTGCCGCAGCGTGGACGTAGCGTCGCAGCTTGGGTTCTCCAAGCCCAGCGTCAGCGTGGCGGTGGCCAAGCTGGTGGACAGCGGCTGCGTGGAGCGGATGAATGACGGACAGCTGGTACTGACGGAAAAGGGCATGGCCATTGCCAGCGAGACGCTGGACAAGCACCATTTGCTGACGGATCTGTTCTGCGCCCTGGGCGTCACCCCCGAGACGGCGGAGCACGACGCCTGCCTTATCGAGCACCACCTCAGCGAGGAGACCTACGAGAAGCTGCGCCGCTTCTGGCAGAGCCGCCGGAAATGATTGACCACAAGAGAAAACGCCTGCCCCAGGGCCGGCGTTCTCTTTTTCACCCATCACGGAGACAAGGAAACAACACCATGCTGACATTTGCGCCTATCACACCGGAAAATGCCCATATTCTGCGTCCGTATTACGAAAACTGCTCCTACCGTCTGTGCGAGTACGCCGTGGGCACCAAGCTCATGTGGAGCGGCTACCTGAAGCCGTCCTTCGCCGAGGCAGCCGGATGCCTGATCGTCCGGAACGAGATCGAGGGGGATGTCCAGTTCGATCTGCCGGTGCCCTCGCCGGAGGGGGACATGGACGCCGCCCTGACCGCTATCGAGGAATACTGCACCAAATCCGGCCTGCGCCCGGTGATCTCCGTGGTGCCCCGGGAGCAGACGGCGCTGCTCTGCGGTCGCTACGCCCGGGTGATCCTGACCAATAAGCGCATGTGGAAGGATTACCTCTACCGCGCCTCGGATCTGGCGGAATTTGCCGGACGGCGCTACAGCGGCCAGCGCAACCACATCAACAAGTTCCGCAAGGAGCACCCGGACGCCCGCTTTGTTGAGCTGACCGGAGCGGATCTGCCGCGGCTGCAGGAATTCTGGCAGGCCTATGAAGCGGAATTTCAAAAGGACAGCTTCAACGCCCGGCGTGAGCTGCGCTATGCCCGGGAGATGTTCCGGCTGCTGGACAAGGGCTGGTTTTGCGCCGGCGGTCTGGAAGAGGACGGCCGCCTGGTGGCCGTGAGCCTGGCGGAGAAGTGCGGTGAAACGCTGATCATTCACATCGAAAAGGCACTCTATTCCTTTGCCGGGGCCTATCCCGCGGTGGTGCAGGCCTTTGCCGGCCATTTCGGCGGCGGCTGCCAATGGATCAACCGGGAGGATGACGCCCGGGACAAGGGCCTGCGCACCTCCAAGCTGCAGTACCTCCCGGCGGAGCTGGGCAGCAAGGTCCATCTGGCCGTGGGCAGCGAGCTGGACGATCTGGACGCCGTTCCGGAGATAAAAACCGGACGGCTGGTGCTGGACGGACTGACAGAGAGCGACAAGGCCGCCTACAATGCCCTGTGCCTGGACGACGAGCGCAACCGCTGGTGGGGCTACGACTACCGGGAGGATCTCCGCGGCGAGCTGACAGAGGATTACTTCCTGGACGTGGCCCGGCAGGATTTTGCCAAACGCATGGCAGTGAATTTCGCCGTGCGGCTGGACGGAAGGCTCATCGGCGAGGCGGTGCTGTACAATCTGGACTGGCGAGGCGGCGCCGAGCTGGGCTGCCGCATCGCTCCGGCTTACGCCGGACACGGCTACGGCACCGAGGCCTTTGCCGCCGCAGCAGAGTGGGCGCTGTACCGCCTTGGACTGGACCGCGTGGTGGCCAAGTGCTATAAGGAGAACACGGCGTCCTATCGGATGTTGTCGTCCTGCATGCGCCGCAACGGCGAGGACGAGACGTTTTTCTACTTCATCAAAACGGTTTAAACCAAATGGAAACAAGCTGAAAAATGCCGCCCGGTGGGGCACCCTCCGTAAGGAAGGCGCTTTGAGGAAGCAATCAGCAGCGCAAAAGAACAGGAAACCGGCGCGACCGCAAAGATCGCGCCGGTTTTGCCTTGGATTTTGGGATCAAAATCCGATGCTCGTTACAACTGTGGACATAAGCAGTTCATGGCTTCTGCGGACCGGGCGCAGCTTATTTCTGCCGGTCTGCCCGATGGATCGCCGGCGTCTCAACGCGCTTTGCCAGATACAGGCTGTAGGCCCCGCCGATCACGACGGTGGCGCCGATATAGAGCCAGTTGCCCCAAGCGGTTTCCGCGGCAACCACAGAGAGAACATCCACAACGGCATGGACCAGAATGCAGAGCAGCAGGCTGCCGGACTTGTAGTAGACCATGGTGAAAACGAACCCCCAGGCTATGGCGAAAACGACCATCAGCAGGTTTTCCGCGGTGGCCATGCCTGCCAGGAGGTTCACAATGTGGCCGATGCCGAAGGTCACGGCTGATACGATGACAGCGACCTTGGGGCCGTCCTTCTTCAGCAGAGCACGGAACAGGAAGCCTCGGAAGATCATCTCCTCCACAAAGCCCACAAGGGCCATGGAGCCGATTGCGCAGCAAAGGTCAGCACCGGCGTAGTGGCGCTGGAAGCCGTCCCAGATATTGCCGGTGGCAAGAAGGATCATAGGCAGGAAGTAAAGACACAAGCGAACGTGCTGCGGTATGGCAGCGACCCCGAGCCTTTTCCAAAGAGGAATCAGACTGCTGACGACGGCAATGACAGCGGCAACCGCGGTCAGGCCGAGCAGAGATTGGATGCTGCCGTCTCCGTACTCGCCCCGGATGGGGATGGTCACTGCGCAGTACAGTACGATAAACAGTACCGCAAAAAGTACAGGCTTCTTTTCATACAGTTTCTTCATGTTCATTTTCCTCCTGTTTCGCCGCAAGAAAAGCACCGTTCCAGGCCCGTTCCAGGTGCTCCGCGACCAGTTTTTCATTATATTCCAGACCGTTGTTGGCAATGATGCTGGCATAGCCGTGTGCAAACAGCGCAACGGTCAGAAAGACCTGCTTGGTTTTTTCCATGCTTAATCCGGCGCCCTCCTGCATGGCGGCAAGGACCGGGATCAGCTCTTCGGAATCGATCATCTCCAACAGGCTGTGCTCCTCCGCATATCCGGACTGAAACAGAAAGCGGAACAGCTGCGGTTCCTCCACGGCGAAGCGGATATAGTT
>CAMVRT010000020.1 GCA_947169975.1 uncultured Oscillospiraceae bacterium | reverse complement strand
TCGGCAGCCCACTCATAGGTGGGTTCACCGTAGGCGTGGCCGATGGCGGGGATCTCCACCGTCTTGGTCTGGGTCTCAAAGGCCTCGTTCTCGAAGGTGGCGGTGTACACGGTCTGGCCGGCGGCCTCACAGGTGGCGTCGGTGGTCTCGACAGTGGTGTTCACCGTCTCGGTGATCACGTGGCTCTCGTCGTTGGCGCAAACCATGGTGGCGGTCACGGTGCTGTTATCGGCAGCCCACTCATAGGTGGGTTCACCGTAGGCGTGGCCGATGGCATCAGCGTTCACGGTCTTGGTGTCCGTGTAGGTATGGCCGTCCAACTCAACGGTAGCGGTATAGACGGTAGTGCCGTTCTCCTCGCAGGTGGGATCCGTAACGACTTTGGTCACAGCGGCTTCCATCTCGGTGGTGTGCTCGGCGTTGTTCTCGCACACGAAGCTGGCGGTGGCGGTGCTGTAATCAGCAGCCCATGTCCAGGTGGGAGCGCCCCACTTGTGGCCCACGCCGACCACTTCCTTCTCGAAGTTGTCGGACAGTTCGAAGGTGTCGTTGCACTCCAGCGTAATGGAGCTGATCTCCGTGTCCTCGCAGGAGGTGGCGAACTCCACGGTAGCGATGGCCGTGTTGGCGGCGAAGGTGGTGTCCTTGTCCGCAAAGGCGTAGGTGATGATGCCCTTTTCCTCGTCCACGCTGTAGGCGGAGTGGGCAGGGTTGGAGGTGAGCTTCACATAGGTCAGCACGTCCGGATCGTACTGCACGGTGTACAGACCGTTGTGAGCAGCAACGCTCTCGATCAGATCGATGGTCACGTTGCCGTCGCCGATCACAGGCTCGCCGATGTCGTTGATCTCGTCACCGGGCTGGATCGGATCGATGGGCTGGATGGGACCGGTGAAGGCGTTCAGTCCGCCGGCCACAGGCTGAGCGGAGGCGGGAGCGAACTTGGCCAGCTCAGCGGCCATGCGCGCCTGGACCTCCTCGGTCAGCAGCTCGTCGCGGGTGGCCACGGGCTGCAGCTCCACGTCCAGAGCCTCGGCAGGCTCCTCCTCGGAGGCGGGAGCCACGGAGCCGTTGGTGTAGAAGCCGACGGCGGGCCACACGCCCTCGCCGAAGTTGCCGGCGTGGTACACGGAACCGGTGCTGGGGTTGATGATGATCAGCTCGGCCACGTTGTCCGCCTGATGGCCCCAGTACAGATAGGTGCCGTCATAGTACAGGGTCTGATAGGTGAAGCTGCAGGAGATGCCGGTCTCCAGCACCTTGGTGGGCGTGGAGAAGTCGAAGCTGCTGCTTCCAAGGGACAGGGTCGTGGTCCAGATGATGCCGTTCTCATCCAGGAAGTAGTAGCTGGAACTGGTGGAGCCGGCGCTCCGGGTGGCAACAGCACAGGCATAGGAGCCAGTGGTCTCCGACACGTCCAGCATGCCGTACGGAATGCCGGTGCCTGTGAAGGTGGAGCCGTCATTCAGATTCACAGAGCTGGATGTATAGTTGCCGGCCACAAGATATGGGCCATAGCAGTAGACCATGCCGGCATACGCTGTGTAGGACGTGCTGGTCACGCCGCGAGCCAGATCCATGGCGCCGACGAAGTTCTCGCCCACCTGAGTCACCGCATAGCTGGTGCGGTTGACGGTGTACAGCGTGGTGCCCAGGCTGCTGCCGTCCAGCGTACCGGCGTACAGATTGGAGGTGGACTGCATGAACGCGCTGTGGAACTGGTTGGACTGGGCAGAGGTGTGGTTCTTGTTCCAGGTGGGCAGGCTGCTGGCGTTGAAGTTGGAGAAGAACACGCCGCCTTCCTCGTCCCACACGATGCCGTACAGGGTCTTGTTGACGGACGTGACCGTCACGGCGCAGGTGCCGGTCTTGGTGCTGTCGGCATTGGAGGTCGCGATGATGTTGGCGGTACCGGCGGCGACGGCGGTGACGACGCCGTTGGCGTCCACCGTGGCCACGGAGTTGTTGCTGCTGGACCAGGTGACCGTGCGGTCAGAGGCGGTCAGCGGCAGGACCTTGGCCGTCACGTCGGCGGTGTTGCCCTTGTACAGATCCAATGTGGCGGGCGTGACCGTCACGCTGGACACGCTGTACGGATCAACCTCGGTGCGGATAGTGGTCTTCTGATAGAGGTAGATCTTGTTGCTGGTTGCCGTGCTCAGGCTGAATGTGCTGTTGTAGTAGCGCATGTAGGTCGCACGGTCACTGAAGCCCAGACGGCTGTTGGTCCCATCATAAGACCAGGAGTTATAGCTGTTGGTCGTGCTGACCTGCAGCGTAGAACCGGTATTGCTGTTACGGCGCAGGTAATTGCTGCCGTTCATCAGCTTGATGCCGGAGCTGGCAGTCCAGATACCGGTGGACGGGGCGTCAGCGCTTTCGATATAGGGCTTGTTATTGGTATCGCTGGTACCAGTCTTCACGGTGACTGCAGTGGCAGTAATTGTGTTGCTCCAGGAGCCGGCCGTATAGCTGAGGATGTGGCCGGTGCCGGCGGCATTGACCTCGGAGATCAGGTAGTCGTTGCCGGCGGTCAGGGTGTCGGTCAGCACGTAGACCGTCTTCTCCTCGTAGGCATTGTCGTTGACCTTGACGGCCTTGGCCACCTCGTTGCCGGCGTAGTCGCCCGCGAATACGGCCACATAGCCTGGCGCGTTGGCAATGGCGTCAGAGGCGTCGAAGCTGACGGTGTAGGTGTTGGTGCCGGGGGTAGCCTCAGCATACTTCACCTCGCCGTCCAGGCTCAGCACCGCCACGTAGGCCAGGTTCTGGTTGTCGCTGGCGGTGACGGACAGGGTGTTGCCGTTCAGCGTGGCGTTGGAGATCACGGGGGCGGTGTTGTCCACCGTGAAGTCGTAACCCACGAAGGCGCCCTTGCCCAGAACGTTGCTGGTGAGCAGGGTGTTGAAGCCGCCCAGGTTCAGCACGCCGGAATCGGCAGCGTCATAGCTGTTGTTGACCACCATGGCGTTGTACTCGGGGATGGCGTAGAAGCCGACCCGGAAGCGGTCGCCCTCGCTGAGGTTGTAGGAGGACACGCTCTTGCCGATGGAGTACAGCTTGGTGCCGGTATTCTGCCAGCCGGAGCTGCTGGAATAGTACTGGCCATAGACCTTGTTGCCGGTGACGGAGGAGCTGATGATGCTGGCCACCTTGCCGTCGCCATCCAGTCTCGTCACGGCGAAGCCGGTGGTCCCGGCGGCGCGGATCAGGTTGTAGGCGATGTTGACCAGCGTGGTGTTGGAGCTGATGGCCAGGCGGTCGGCGGGGAACTCATCCTCCACCTTGTAGGGGTTGCCGGTGAAGACCGTGTTGGAGCCGCCTGCATTGATGCGCAGGTAGTTGGTGGTCTCCACGCCGGAGTAGTTCAGCTTCTCGGAGCCGTACAGGCCGTCCACATAGGACTTGGTGTCGAACATGGTGGGATCGGTCCAGGAGCCATAGAAGCCCAGCAGGGGGATGGTGTGCTCATGCTCCTCACCGTCGGTCACGCAGGTGACGTAGGTGAAGCCTTCCAGATAGGCGCCGTTGGCGTAGTTGGCCAAAAACTCCTTCTGAGCGGCGGTGAGCTTGATGGTCACAACCACCTCGGCACTGCCGTGAGCGGCCACGGTGTAGCCCTCGGTGGAGGTGCCGCCGGTGGGCTCCCAGTCGATGAGCAGGTAGGCGTCGTAGGAGGTGATCAGCTCATCGCCATCCATGTCGGCGACCTCCAGATCCAGCTCCTCCTCGTCCACCTTGAATGCCAGGTAATCCAGGATGGCCTGGGCGTCGTCGTTATCGGTGTCGCCGTCCTTGTCCACGTCGTGGCTCTCATTGCTGACAGCGGCCTCGCCGTTCCAGGTATAGGTCACGCCGCCGGCGGGCAGCATGGAGGTGCCGCGGGCCAGGAAGTCGCCGCTGAGCCTCTGGGTGAACAGGTCGGTGTTCAGCTCATAGGTCAGGGCATTGTCGGAGAGGTTGTAGACGGTGAAGCCGAAGGAGTATTCACCGGCCTTGTCGGGGTCATCACCGAACTCAGCCTTCACCTTGCCGTCGGCGATGGAGCCGGTACGGGCGGTGAGGGTGTTGCCCTCGTCGGTCATCATGATGACGGAGGGAGCGGTGACGGCCTTGCTGACGTCAGCCAGGCCGGCGCCCTGCTGCAGGATGGAGATGTACTCTCCCGCAGGCTGCATGGGGGTGGCGGTGGACATCAGCAGGCTCTGGATGATGGCGCGGGTGGAATAGTTGCTGTTGAGATCCGTGTTCCTGGCGGAGACGGGATTCTCCCGCAGGTACTCGGCCACCACGGCGGACAGGCCCGTGATGTGGGGGGCCGCCATGGAGGTGCCGGACATGCTCTCATACTGGTCGGAGCCGCCGGCCGTGCTGGAGGAGCCGGTGCTGTGGGTGCCGGCCACGGAGTAGATATCGCCGCCGGGGGCGGTGATCTCCGGCTTCATGATCAGGGAGCCGGGAACACCCCAGGAGCTGAAGTCAGTCACGGTGGCCTCGGAGCGGTCATCAATGGTTTGCTGCTCCACATTGGTCACCTGCACGCTGCCGGTGTAATAGGTAATGCCGCCGGCGGTGGCGCTGGTGCTGGCCTCCTTGATGAGGTTGGCGTCCTTCAAAGTGATGCTGACCATGGGGAAGGTGCCCTCAAAATCGGTCAGCGCCATGTGGATAACGCCGTCCGCGTTGTTGGCGACCACAACACCCTTGGGGCTGTAGCTCTTGGCGTTGTTGCCCTTCTCAACGAAGGAGATCTCACCGCGGTTGACGATGACGATTTTGCCGGAGAGGGACACGGCGCTGTTGACCGTGGAGTAGTCGCTGGCGTTGCCCGCCGCGTCGATGTACACGTAGCTGTATGTGCCGGCGACGGTGCTCATCTGGGCGTTGCCGTAAGCATTGCCGTCACTGTCCTCGAGGTCCTCAGCGTAGAACACCGTCTGGTTGCCGTTGAAGATCAGCGGCATGCCCTTGGTGAGGGTGTTCTGGGCGGCGGCCACGCACAGGCTGTTGATGAAGGAGCCGGGCGTTCCGCCGGTGTGGTAATAGACGTCTTCCTTGTACAGGTTGGCGGCGTTCGTCAGCTTGGCAAAGTCGTAGGCGTTGCCGGCGGAGATGGAAACCACCATGCCCTCGTTGTGGGTCTTGTTGGCCAGATTGTTCATGATGTCCTGATAGTCATCAGAGAACGTGAAGCCCTGGACAGCAGAGCCGAGGGACAGGTTGACCACGTCGCAGTCCAGAACGATGGCGTCCTCGATGGCGACCATGTAATCGGAGTCATAGGCGCCGCCGCTGGAGCCGAACACCTTCATGATGAACAGCTGGGCGTCGGGAGCCATACCCACAGCGCCCACCGTGGCGGCGGCGTCATTGTGGGCGCTGCCGATGTAGCGGTTGGCGGCGGCGATGCCGGCCACGTGAGAGCCGTGCTCGCCCTGGGTGTCGCTCAGATGATTGATCGTGGTGCCCTTGTCAACGTAGTTGTAGCCGTAGGGGATCTTGGTGCTGACATAGTTGGCGGTTCCGCTGTTGAGCTGGCTCTTCAGGGCGGTGACCTGGGCCTGCGTCATCAGCTCGGAGGTGGCGCCGGCCTGACCCACGGAATAGTTGAACGGCTCGGCGGCAAAGGACTGGTGGGAGGTGTCGATACCGGTATCGATGATGGCGATCCGGCTGCCGGCACCGGTGTAACCCAGATCCCAGGCGTCCCACGCACCCACCATGTTCTCACCGGTGTTGGCGGTGTTGGGCTGGTCGGGCTCGGTGACCGGGGCCTCGTACCGGTTCTCCAGAACCACGTTCTTGACGCCGTCGACCATGCGGATCGTGGGGATATCCATGTAGCGGACATTGGCGGAAATGGCGTTGACCGCCAGGGTCATGTTCCATTTCACGTCCAGTTGGGAACCTGTGGCGCGTTCAATGGCTGCCGTGACGCTGTCCTGCTGACGGCGCAGGTTATCACGGTAGTTGACCGCAGCGGAGTTGGTACCCACACCCTTCATGGAGTAACCCGCGTCCAGTACGGCGGGGTTATCCAGAAAGATGGATACACGGACGATGTCGTTGGGAGAAACGGCGACCAGCTCGCTGGCTGATCCCACCTCTTCCACGTTCTCGCCCAGCTTGGGGATGTGCAGTGTGCTGGGATCGAGATTCTCCATCTCCAGTTCCGTGCCCGTATTTCTCGGGACAGAACCTGTACCGGTCTCCTCCACGGCCCATCCTGTTACCACAAAGGACGCGACCATGGTAAGTACCAGTACGATGGAAAGGAGACGCCTAAGGTGTTTTCTCATGCTTCTTTCCTCCTCTGGTCTGTTTGGGATTCGGGTCTTGCGGATAAAATAATGTGTTGCCACGTTATTTTCCAAAAAGTTCCTCTTGAACCAACTGTAAAAACAGCATGGCTCATCTATCACATTATAGCTTTAATCCGTCAAATTAGCAAGTAAAATTCTTGTCCGAAAGTATATTTTTTTGCGTTTTATCCAATCAGCTCCCCCCTTGCGTACCTATTCTTTTTTCGCGTGCTGAAGCCAGAAGCGGCGCAGGCCGGGCAACTCTCCCGGTCTGCGCCGCACTTATCTCTGTAAGGCTGTTTTGCTTTCCAACTGTTGGAGCCGTCACTCTGCGTCCTCCGTCCACAGGTAGAGACGGCTGTCAAAGTCCCGCATCAGACGTGTAGCACCGTTAAAGCCTGTTCCGCCGAAGGGTTGAATCGGATAAAAACCTCGTTGACAAAAGGCCCTGCCGGAGGCTTTCAGCTCCAGCGCATCCTGGGGCAGCTTAACAAATCTGTCCGCCGCCTTCTCCACCAGAGAGCCGCTGCGAATCCGGATCGGAGACATGTAGTTTGCCAGAGAGCCAAAGTCAGTAATGCGCGGCGGTGTGGATCGGCTGGTAAGATGATACGTCTTCTCCCCTTCCAATCCGCGGCAATACAGCGGCACAGACTGGGGATTGGGCTGGTTTTCCCAGACAAAGTGGACACCGGCAGCCTCTTCCCCATTGGGTGACGTCACCATGGTAAAACACTCCCCCGCCGCAGACGGACAGCGGTGAAACTGGCCAAACTGAAGCAGGCGGCGGTGCGCCTTGTAGAATTCCACCTGTTCCCGAATCTCCTGGATTTTATCGCTGCTCAGCTCGCCGGGATTCAGCTCATAGCCCAGCAGGCCCATGGCAGCCACATTGAAGCGGCTGCGCAACGGCGAGCGGCGGAGCGTCTGGTGATTGGGCGAGTCGGACACGTGGCAGCCCAGGACCGACTGAGGATAGCCATAGCTGTAACCCCACTGGATATGACTGCGGCAGGCGGCGTCGGTGTTGTCGCTGGCCCAGACCTGGGGCATATAGCAGAGCATGCCAAGGTCAAAGCGGTTGCCTCCGCTGGCGCAGCTCTCAAACAGCACATCAGGGAACGCCTTTGTCAGCTTGTCCAAAATCCCGTAAAGGCCCAGAATATAGCGGTGTGACGCTTCACCCTGCCGTTCCGGCGGAAGAGCCGGGGAGAAAACGTCAGACATAATACGATTCATGTCCCACTTGATGTATGCGATATCCGCTCCGCTTAAGATGGCTGTCATACTGTCACACACATAGCTGCAAACCTCCGGCCGGGTCAGATCCAGCACATACTGGTTGCGGCCGATAGCCTGGTTCTTGTGGCCAAGGATCCAGTCGGGGTGGGCGGCAAACAATTCCGACTGCTCGCTGACCATCTCCGGCTCCACCCACAGGCCGAACCGGACGCCCTGCTCGTTGACTTCTCTTGCCAGAACGGCAAGACCATCCGGCAGCTTTTTGGGGTCCGCCTTCCAGTCACCCAGAGCACGGCTGTCGTCGCTGCGTCCTTTGAACCATCCGTCGTCCAAAACCAGCAGTTCAGCGCCGATATTTCTGGCATTCTTTGCCAGCTGCACCACCTTGCGATGGCTGACTTTGAAGTAGAAGCCCTCCCAACTGTTTACCAGCACCGGTCGCTCTCTGTCGCGCCACGCGCCGCGGACAATGTGCTTCTTTATAAATGGGTGCATATGCTGGCTGATGCCGCTGAAGCCCCGGTCTGAATAGGTCATAACAGCCTGTGGGGAATCCAGCTTTTCGCCGGGCATCAGCTGCCAGCCAAGCTCTCCCATTCCCTGGGTCAAGCGAACGCTGCCATAGGCATTGACCTGGGCAATGCCCAGATGATTGCCGGAATACACCAGGTTCAATGCCCACGCCTCGCCGGCTTCTTCTCCGCACCCTCTGCGGCAGACCATGGCAAAGGGATTGCAGCGGTTGGAGCTTCCCCCTGTATTGCTGCTCCAGCGAAGTTCTCCCGCCAGATTCTGGCGCACCATGTCCATCTCTCTCGCCCACGCGCCACGGAAGGTAATCAAGTCGTACTCCCCTGCCGGCAGATCCAGCTGCTGGCTCATGAGGCGAGTAACCCAGACCGTCTCCGCTTCGTCGTTAATCAGACGACTCCAGCGGGCAATCACGTCTGTATCCTCGAACACCGTGTAGTACAGTTCCAGATAAAGTGCGTGGGTGTGCTCCTTCAGTACCACTTTCAGCGTCTCGCCACCCTCTGATGCGGGCAGTCCTTCCGGCAAAGCGTGCTCCGGACGTTCAAAGTGAGAAAACCGGAAATCGCAGCTTCTTCCGCCATCGGGAAGCATTGCATCCACCAGCGGTGCACGCAAATCTCCCCAGCCCACGGTTCCGGCCTCCTGAAGAAGATCCTCCCTGCACCGGCCGTCGTTGTCCACAAGAGAGTTGCCCGGCTGGTTCAGGATTACCGGAGCGCTGTCATAGTCCTCCGCCCGGGGCAGTCGGCAGCCGTAGTACAGATGCTGCAGCACCCCTGTCTCCACAGTGCGAAAAGCGTATGCGGTTTGGTTCGTCTCCAGGATAAAAACGTTCTTATCGGTCCGAATCATGTCAGTTCCCCCTCTGTGACAAAAAATTCATTTTCCCATACTGACATTATATAGGATAGTTGGAGATAATGGTACTGTTTTTTGACTCTTTAACCAAAAAAGGAGGCGCCGCCTTTCGGCAGCGCCTCCTTTTTGGTTTTCAACCGATCAGAAGATCCATTCTTCCGCTCCGTCTCAGTTCTCCTTCTTCTTCATGGCGCGCAGCACCACGATAGCACCAGCAGCACTGATGAGCATGAGACCGAAGTACAGGGACAGGTTCATGGCATCGCCGGTGTCAACACTGCCCACAAAGGTGGTGGTGTAGGTCTTGCCGTCGGGGCCAACAACGCTGGCGGTGTAGGTGATCTTGCCGTCCTCAGTGGTATCGGTCAGGATCGCACTGTCAGTGACAGTGAAGGTCTCGCCGCACTTCGTGCAGGTGAAGGTAGCGGTAGCGGTCTTGTGATCGTCGGACCAAGTCCACACGGGCTCGCCCCAATCGTGGCCCATAGCAGGCAGAGTCACGGTCTTGGAGGTCGTGTACTCCTCGCCATCGACGGTGACGGTAGCGGTGTAAACGACCTGGCCATCCTCATCGCAGGTGGGATCGGTGGTCTCGGCGGTCACGGTAGCCTTGACCTCCATCACGTGGGACTCGTCGTTCTGGCACACGAAGGTGGCAGTAACGGTATCGCCTTCCCAGGCCCAGGTGGGCTCGCCCCAAGCATGGCCGATAGGATCGACAGTGACGGTCTCGCGGCTCAGCTCCTCACCGCAAACCTCGCAGTAGACGACCTCGTCATGGCTGCCGGGCTCGGTGCAGGTAGCCTCAACCTCGTTCTCGATCACAGGCTCGCCCTCGGTGTGGCCCAGAGGATCGACGGTGACGGTCTCGCGGCTCAGCTCCTCACCGCAAACCTCGCAGTAAACGACCTCGTCGTAGCTGCCGGCCTCGGTGCAGGTGGCCTCGACCTCGTTCTCGATCACAGGCTCACCTTCGGTGTGGCCGGTGGCATCGATGGTCTCGGTCTTGGTATCGGTGTACTCGTTGCCGTTGGGGCCGGTGACAGTGGCCGTGTAAACGGTCTCGCCGTCCTCGGTGCAGGTGGCATCGGTGGTCTCGGAGGTCACAGCAGCCTCGATCTCCTCCACATGCTCGTCGTTGTTGCCGCAGACGAAGGTGGCGGTGGCGGAGCTGTAATCATCGGCCCACTCCCAGGTGGGCTCGCCCCAATCGTGGCCGATGCCCTCGACGGCGACGGTCTCGGTCTCCTCAAGCTCGGTCTCGTCGTTGCGCTCGGTGGTGGTCACGGTGACCTCGGTATCCTCGCAGGCGACGGTGAACTTCAGGGCGACCAGGGTCTCGCCGGCCTCGGTCTCGTCCAGATCAGCGAAGGCAATGCTGATGACACCCTTCTCCTCATCCACATGGATGGAGAAGGTGTCGTGCTCGGCCTCGTTGCCCACGTAGGTGAGCAGCTCGGGATCATAGGTGACCTCGTAAGTGCCGTTGGTGACGTTTACATCCTCGGTGATGTTGATGGTCACGTTCTCCTCATCACTCTCCAGAGCGATGGCGGACTTCTCCAGAGCGGGCAGGTTGCGGGTAGCAGTAGCCGCACCGGTGAAAACGTTCAGGCTGCCGCCCATAACCTTGCCGAACCTGACGGCGGGGATAGACTCGTCAGAGCGGGTGAACTCGGTGCCGGTCTTCAGGTTGACAAAGCCGTCGCCGATGAGGGTGATCTGTGCGCCGGTGTGCTGTTCGGGAGCGGTGTAGGAGGTGGGAGCGCCGTCCACGATCTCGAAGTTATCCACCTCCAGGATGTACATGTCGGTAATGTTGTAGTGGCGGATGGCCACATACACCTCGTCAGCGCCAGCGTAATCGCTCAGGTCGGCAGAGTACAGAACCCACTCGCCGGTGGCGGTGAAGTCGCCCGCAACCTTAGTCATGCTGTCAGGATCGGCGGAGGTGCCGGCATAGACAGCGAAGACATCAGCGGCATAGTTGGAATCCATGCCCTTGGCATAGAAGGTGACAGTCGGGGCGTTCAGCTCGCTCATGTCGATAGCCGGAGAGATGGCCCAGTTGTCGGGATTCAGCGCGCCGACGGTGTTGATGAAGGAGGCGGACACGATGCAGCCGGTGCCCTCATAGGCCATGCTGTCGAAGTCAGGCGTTCCGGAGAACCAATCAGCGATATCCTGGTTCCACTTCCAGTTGTAGCCGTCGCCGTCCTTATCCACGAAGGTCCACTCGGAAATGTCGTCCTCGGTCTCGAAACCGAAGGAGCCGACGCTCTCCACCACAGTCACGTTGACGGTGGCCGTCTTGGGATTGCCCTCGCTGTCAACGTCCACGGTGGTGACGGTCAGCGTGGTCTCGCCCGCAGCGACACCGACGACGGAGTTGGTCTTGCTGTCGAAGGTGGCGATGGACTCATTGGCGGACTCCACGGTGAACTCGTTGGTCTCGCCGAAGGTGACCTGAATGTCGAGAGCAACGCTCTCGCCCACGCCCACGGTCACGTCGGTCGGGCTGACCTTCAGCTTCAGGCTGGGCACGATGACCTCTACCTGGTCGACATCCAGCATGTACCAGTCGGTGCAGTCGTAGTGGCGGATGGCCACGTACACCTCGTCAGCGCCCGCGAACTCGGACAGGTCGGCGGTGTACTGCTCCCAATCGCCGGTGGCGGTAAAGTCATCGGAGATCTTGGTCATCTCGTTGGGATCGGCGGAGGTGCCGGCGTACAGAGCAAAGTTCTCGGAAGCGTAGCTGGCATCCTGGCCCTTGGCGTACAGGGACAGGGCAACCTCGCCCTCCAGCTCGCTCATGTCGATGGCCGGGGAGATGGCCCAGTTGTCCGGGGTCAGGGCGCCGGTGCCATTGATGTAGGACTGGGAGAGAATCATGCCCGCGCCCTCATAGGCCTCAATGGAGGAGAAGTTGGCGTTCTCAGGCGTCCAGATCCAGTTGTTGCCGTCGCCGTCAGAATCGACGAAGGTCCACTGGCCAACCTCATCCTCGTCCTCGAAGTAGAAGCCCGCGAAAGCAGCAGCCTCGACGGTGACGTTGATGTCGGCAGTCAGGTGCTCACCGGCGGCGTTGGTATCGACGGTGGTCACGGTGATGACGCACTCGCCTTCCTTGATGCCGGTGATGACGCCGTTCTCATCCATGGTAGCGATAGTCTCATCGCTGGAGGAGGTGGTGAACTCGTTGGTCTCGCCCAGCTTGATGAAGACCTCCACCTGGGCGGTGCCGCCCTCGCGGACAGTGACCTCAGTGGGATTGACCTCCATGGACAGATCGGTCTGCGGCTCGTACTGATACAGGGAGGTGACGGGCCAGACGTTGCTGCCGAAGTCGCCCTGCTTGGCCGTGTACATGGGATCCCACGGATCGATGGCGTACAGATCGGCGGTGTCGCCGTTGCCGTCGTAGTAGGACAGGTACAGGAAGTCAGCCTCAGGATCGTACAGCAGAGAGGCCTGATTCTCCAGGGAGGCAACGCCAGCCAGTTCAATACCGGTGGAGCCCATGTCAGCAG
Source organism: uncultured Oscillospiraceae bacterium (assembly GCA_947169975.1). Lineage (GTDB taxonomy): Bacteria > Bacillota > Clostridia > Oscillospirales > Oscillospiraceae > Vescimonas. The sequence goes on along the minus strand of CAMVRT010000020.1, from coordinate 15,559 downwards.
TCTGGATCTGGCCCTGGGCGGTCACCAGCAGCGCGTACACCTCGCCGCCCTCGGTGATGGCGAAGTACAGGAAGGTGCTGTCGTCGTACCAGCCGGCTGCGGTGATGGCGGCCAGAGGATCATCGCCGAAGGTGTCGGACAGGTTGAAGTAGATCAGACCGGCGGTGTCGGGATTCAGGATCTCGAAGTAGGTACCGCCGTTGCAGACGCCGCCAAGGATGTAGCCCTCATAGTCCCAGCCTGCGGACAGCTCGTAGGGCACCTCAGCCGCATCGGAGAAGATCCAGCTACTGGCCACGCCGTCCACCAGAACGGTGGGCTCGTAGACGTCGGCGTCCACGCGAACCAGTGCGTTGTCCTCATCGATGACGTACAGCTTGTCACCGATCAGGGTGCCGGCGTAGTAGTAGCCGCCTTCATGCTCCTGGGTCCACTCAGCAGGGGCGTCGGTCATGAACTTGGACCAGTAGGCCTTGCTGTCAGCGCCGAAGATGGTGCCGCGGAGCTCCACAGCAGGGGCGTCGACCTCGATGACGGTCACCTTCGCAGAGGCGCTCAGGTGCGGCTCGGCGTTGGTGGTAGCGGTGATCTCCACCTCGCCGGGGGCGACGGCGGTGACCAGACCGTTCTCGTCAACGGTGGCGACCTCCTCATTGGAGGACTCCCAAGTGACGCTCTTGTCCTCGAGCAGAATCGGCTTCACCTCAGCGGTGAGCTGCACGCTCTCGGTGGTGCCCATGACCAGCACGTTCTCCTCGGGAGTGACGGTGATGGACTGTGCCTCGTCGAGGTTGATCTCCTCCTCGATGACGCCTTCGCCGAACGCATAGAAGTAGGTCTCCGCAGTGCGGTGAACGGCTACGCTATCCTGAGCCTCATCATAGATGATCCACAGAGTCGTGGCAGCGCTCAGAGGCAGGTAGAGAGCGCCGTTCTTCTCTGCGCTGACGTTGAAGGAATCGTAGGGATAGGACCAGTAGTACAGAGGCTTGCCATCCGAGCTGCTGTTATAGCCCAGATACTCAGCGGTATTGGCCACGCTGCCCAGGTGGAAGTTCTCACCGGAAGCGGAAGCCGTCCACATGATGCTGCTGTCCTCGGTTTCCACATAGGCCTGGCCGTCCGCAGTTTCCTTGACGACAACGTCAGAGGGAACCACAGCGCCGTAAGTAGCGCTGCCGGTGGGAAGGGCGATGGCCTTGGCGTCACCGGCCTCCAGGGCGGAGACGAAGATGTAATTCTTGCCTTCCTCCAGAGTGGTAACAGGCACGTAAACGGTCTTCATAGCGGTGATGGGACCGTCGCTGATCTTGCCGAGCTTGATGTCCTCGTTAGAGGCATAGTCGCCAACGACGACGGCAACAGCGTTGCCCAGCTCCTCGGTGATCTCGAACTCCACGGTGACGGTCTCACCGGGCTCGGCCTGCTCGGGCACCACGCCCTCGACCAGCTCCACATTGCCGTTGATATCCATCAGGGTGATGTAGGCGATGTAAGCGTTGTCGTGAGCGGTGACGGACATGACCGTCTTGTCCTCATTGATGGTGACCTCGTCGATGACGGGGGCGGTATCATCAACGGTGAAGGTGTAACCCACATAGGCGCCCTCGCCCAGCTCGCCGTCGTTCAGCAGCTGTGCGATCTCCTCGGCGGTGACACCGGTGTCACCGGGATGGAGCATCATGCCGTAGTACTCAGGCACGGCGAAGTAGCCCAGCAGGAAGGTGTCGCCCTCGCTCAGGCCGAAGGTGCTCACGGGGTAGCCCAGGCCGGCGGTGCGGGTGCTGGTGTTCTGCCAGGCGCCGCCGTTTACGTAATAGTAAGCGGAGTAGGTCTGGCCGGGGGTGATGCTGCTCTTGAGCACATTGCCCTCGCCGTCCAGAGCCAGGACGCCGGTGGTAGCAGCATTGCGGATCAGGTTGTACTTGATGTCAACCAGCTTGGTCTTGCTGTTCAGGGCCAGGCGCTCGGCAGGGAACTCATCCTCGATGGTGTAGGGGTTGCCCATGAAGATCTCGTTGGCCTTGCCGTAGTTGACGGTCAGGTAGTTGGTGTTGTAGCCGTTGACGACGTAGCCCAGCTTGGGGCTGCCGTAAGCGTGCTCAACGGGGGACACCGCGTCGAACATGGAGGCGTCCGTCCAGGAGCCGTAGTAGCCCAGGATGGGGATGCTATGCTCCACGCCCAGGATCTCGCCGTCCTCAGTCTCGGTGGTGGGGATCACGTAGGTGTAGCCCTCGATGTAGGCGCCGCAGGAGTAGTAGTAATCCAGCAGCATCTTGGCGTAATCGGTCAGCGTGATGGTCACGCCCACGGTGACGCTCTCGCCGGCGGGAACGACCAGACCGGGATCGGTCTCATCCAGCCACACCAGCAGCAGGTGAGCGTCATAGGAGGTGTACTTGCCGTCGCCGTCCAGATCAGCGGCCTTCTCGTCAAAGTCGGCGTCCTCGGGATATTCGCCGGTCATCTTGTCGAGGATGGCCTGGGCGTCGTCCTTGTTGGTCTCGCCGTCCACATTGACGTCGTGCTCGTTGGGCAGTCTGGTGGGATAGTCGTACTCGACGGTGTAGCCGTCGAGGGCCTCGCCGAAGCCCTCCTCCATCAGCTCGTTGAGCTCGATGGTGCCGGGATCCTGCAGCATGCCGTAGCCCGCGTTGCCTGCAATGTACTGGGTGAAGATGGAGGTATCCAGCTCATAGGACATCTCGACGTCGCTGTAGTTGTTGATGTTGTAGCTGAAGGTATACACACCCTCGCGGGCGGCATCCTGGCCCAGCTCCACCTTGACCTTGCCGTCGGCATAGGAGGCGGTGGCGTCCTCGTTCATGGTGATGTAGGACTTGGCCATGGTAGCCAGATGGGCCTCGCCCAGACCGGCGCCCTGCTGCATGACAGGCACGAACTCGCCGTAAGTGTCAAACATCGGGGTGGCGGTGGACATCAGCAGGGAGTTGATCAGCGCGCGCTGATCCAGGTCGGTCTTGCTCAGCAGATCGTTCTCACGAATGTACTGAGCGACCAGGGCAGCCATACCGGCAGCATGAGGGGCGGCCATGGAGGTACCGCTCATCATCTCGTAATCCTCGTGGGAGTCGGTGGGGCTGCTATCGCTGATGTTGGCGCCCCAGACGGAGTAGATGCTGCCGCCGGGGGTGGTCAGCTCGGGCTTCAGGATCAGGGAGCCGGGAACGCCCCAGGAGCTGAAGGAGCTCATGTTGGCGCCGTCGCGACCCGTGTTCAGCACGTTCTGGGCCTCTTCCGCCACAGTGACGGTGCCGGTGTAGTACAGCACGTTGCCTTCCTCGTCGGTCACAGCCTCGGAGTTGGCCTTCAGCTCATCGCCGACAGCCTTGAGGATGGACACCACGGGGGCGGTGTACTCGTAGCCGGTCAGGTTCATGTTGATGACGCCATCCTGATTGTTGATGACGATCAGAGCAGCGGCGCCCTGGCCCATGGCGGCATTGGCCTTCGCGAAGAAGGAGGAGGTGCCGCGGTAGCAGATGGCGACCTTGCCGGACAGAACCTCGGAGCCCAGGGCCCAGAAGGCGTCGCCTTCCTTGCCCACGTTCTCGTTGGCGTCCACATCGGGATTGGCCGGATCGACGCCCACGCCGGGACCATCCAGCAGCACGTAGTCGTAGGTGCCGGCGATGGTGGCGATGGGCTCGTTGCCGTAGCCGCTGGTCTCGCTGTAGGAGACCGGGGTCTCCTCGTCGCCGTTGAAGAACAGCGGGGTCAGGTTGGCACCGATGTTGTCAGCGGAGGCGATGGTGAAGGCGTTGATGAAGGATCCGGGAGAGCCGCCGGTGTGATAGCCCACATCCTCCATGTACAGATAGGGGTACATGTTGGAGTTATAGGGGGTATCAAACCAGCCGCCGCTGTTGCCGGAGGAGATGGTCACGACGGTGCCGCTGCCCACCAGGCTGTCCATCACGTTCTGGTAGCCGGGGGACAGGGAGAAGCCGGCGGCGCCGGAACCCAGGGACAGGTTCACGGAGTCGCAGCCCAGGACGATGGCGTCCTCGATGGCGACCATGTAGTCGGAATCGTAAGCGCCGCCGCCCGCGCCAAAGACCTTCATGGTGATGATCTGGGCGTCGGGAGCCACGCCAACGGCACCCACAGCGCTCACGGCGTCGACGAACTCACCGTCAACCTTGACATAGCGGTTGGCCGCGGCGATACCGGACACGTGGGAGCCGTGCTCGCCCTGGGTGTCGCTCATGTGGTCGGTGGTGTAGTTGCCATCCACATAGTTGTAGGCATAGGGGATCTTGGTGTTCTTGTACACCTGCTCGGTGACGGAGACGTTCAGCTGGCCGGCCAGGCCGCTGATCTCGTCCCAGGTCAGCAGATTGTAGTCGCCGCCGGCCTCTTCCAGGGCATACTCCAGGGCCTCGGGGTCGAAGGAGAGATGCTCATGGTCGGTACCGGTGTCGATGATGGCCACGCGGCTGCCTGCGCCGGTGTAGCCCTCTTCCCAAAGGGCCTTGGCGCCCACCATGTACTCGGTGGTAACGGCCGTGTTGACCTCATCGACCTGAGGCTCGTACTTCTGCTCGAGCTGAACGCCCTTCACACCGGCGATCGTCCGGATGGCGGCGATGTCGCCATAGCGAACGTTGGCGGAAATGGCGTTCATGGCCAGCGTCAGGTTCCACTTGACATCGATCTGACGGCCGATAGCCGTTTCGATCTGTCTCGTGACCTCCTGCTGCTGGCGCTTCAGACCAGCGCGGTAGGCGATCGCGCCGATGTTCTTGGTGACGCCGTTGGCGGGATATTTCTCCAGCGTCGCCTTTCCGTCGAGCGCGATGGTCACACGGACGATATCGTCGGGAGCGTAGAGGTCTTCCTCTTCGTCGGCGGCAATGTCCTCCGTGATTCGACCGACACGAGGCACGGCCAGCGTGCTCGGATCGATCTCTTCCAGCTCCAGCTTCGTTCCGCTGCTCGCCTTGGCAGACGACGCGGCGCTGCTGTTGCCGGTGGCGTATCCCGTCACGGTCAGGGATACGATCATCGACAGTGCCAGCAGCACGGAGAGGAGCTTTCTCCAGGTCTTGCTCATACTTGTTCCTCCTCTGTCAGATTTAAAATAAAGTGTTTTCACACATTATTTTCGTCTTTTGCGCCATTCAAATGCTCGTTTTGTTATGGGGCGGTGCGGGAATCCTGATTACTCTGCCGTTTGGCTCGTTCCGCGTCTCCTCTGTCACAGAGGCAACGCCTTCCGCAGAGCGGATGGTCTCCAGTTCTGAGGGATTTGCCCAGGCGGAAATCACATTGGCGCTGCGAGTAAAGCGCCATACTACCTTTATTGGATGACCGAGGCGTTCTTCGATGCGCTTCAAGACTTCCTGCTGACCTGCTTCCACTCCGGCAAGGCAGGCCCGGGCCTCCGGATCCCCGGCCAGGCTGTTCAGCCGGAATCCGCATTCAGTCACTGAAGGGGCACAGAGGCGAATGGCAATCCGTATTGCCGCACCGCCTGTGGTCTCAATCACGTTGTTCTCCTCCGTTTCCTCTGCGCTCTCTGAACGGGCACGCCTGATGCTATATTTACATATGTATCATCTGGCACATATTATTGGTAAGATGCCCAAAATGGGCATAACAAAACAATTCGCCTACTCTATGATTTAATATAATACCATCTCAAAGTGAACATCGCAACACTTTTTTGTCACATTTGTCACTTTTGTCATTTCCACGATTTTTCATCCGTTTTGCGGGGCAAAGTGACGGAAAGGGTCTCCCTCTCAAGGACAGACAACAGCCCGGGAAACCAGTGTTCCCGGGCTGTTGTCTGTCATGTAGTTTTCCTTTACACACCCAGTTTTTCCAGGGCGGAGAGCTTCAGGCAGTTGCAGAAAATGGCGATGGCCTGCTCCAGCTCCGCTACCGGAGGCAGAGACGGCGCAATGCGGATATTGGAGTCGTTGGGGTCCACACCGTAGGGGAAGGTGGCACCTGCGCCGGTCATGGTGACGCCCGCTTCTTTACACAGTGCCAGCGTCCGTCTGGCGGTGCCGGGCATGGCGTTGAGGGAGACGAAGTAGCCGCCCACCGGACGGTTGTACTGCGCGATCTCCAGGGGCTGGATCTCACGGTCCAGAGCGTCCAGCACGGCGTGGAACTTGGGCCGCAGGATGTCGGCATGGCGGCGCATCAGGGCCAGGGTGTGTTCCCGGTCCTGCAGGAACTTCACGTGGCGCATCTGATTGACCTTGTCGTAGCTGATGATCTGAATGTTGATGATGGGGTTGAGATAGGCCAGATTGGCCTCGCTGGTGGCCATGACGGCCACGCCGGCGCCGGGGAAGGTGATCTTGGAGGTAGAGGCGTACTCATAGATCATGTCGGCATTCCCGTACTGTGCGCAGAGGCTCAGAATGTCCTCAAAGGGACGGAAGTCGCAGTCGAACTCATGGACGCAGTAGGCGTTGTCCCACATGAGCATGAAATCCGGAGCGGCGGGCTTCATGGATGCCAGACGGCGGATGGTCTCGTCGCTGTAGACGATGCCCTCAGGGTTGGAGTACTTGGGCACGTTCCACATGCCCTTCACCGCCGGGTCACGGATCAGCTCCTCCACCATGTCCATATCCGGGCCGGTGGAAGTCATGGGCACGGTGATCATCTCAAAGCCGAAGTTCTGCGTAACCTTGAAATGGCGGTCATAACCAGGGACAGGGCAGATCCACTTGACGGTATCCAGCTTGCTCCAGGGCTTCTCCGAGTGGAGCAGTCCGTTGATATAGGCCTTGGAGATGGTGTCAAACATCAGCTGCAGGCTGGAGTTGCCGCCCACAAAGCACTGCTCGCTCCTGCAGCCCAGAATATCGGCAAACATGCGCTTGGCGGCGGGAATGCCGTCCACGTTGCCGTAGTTGCGGCAGTCCAGTTTGCCGTCCATGTAATCCGCCGGCTCCTTCAGCATGTTGGACAGCTCCATCACCATGTCCAGCTGCTCCTTGCCCGGCTTGCCGCGGGCCATGTTCAGCTGCAGGCCCATTGCCTTCTGGGCATCGTATGCCGCCTTGACAGATGCGTACTCCGCCTGACGCTCCTGGCGGGTCATCTCCGTGTACTTCTTCATGTGTTTTCCTCCTAATATGTTCATTGTGCGATCATTACCGTCTTACAGGCGCTGGGCCCATTCCTTCTCCCGGAAGCCCACCAGGGCAAAGTCCTCCCCTACCAGCAGCGGGCGCTTCACCAGCATACCGTCGGTGGCCAGCAATGCGGCCATCTCCTGTTCGGACATGCCCGGCAGCCGATCCTTCAGTCCCATCTGCCGGTACAGTTGGCCGCTGGTATTGAAAAAGCGTGTCATAGGCAGGCCGGACAGTGTCTGCCAGTGCAGCAGCTCTTCCGCCGTGGGATTGGCCTCCTTGATGTGGCGCACTTCATAGGAAACGCCCTGCTCATCCAGCCAGTTCTGAGCCTTCTGGCAGGTGGAACAGCGGGGATAACAGACGAACAGCATAACGTGATCCTCCTCTAAAATTCCCGCAGCACCAGATCGGTGACGCCGGGATCGATGCCCGTCTCCAATCGAGGCACCCGCCGGGCATACTCCGACCGGATCATGTCCCGCAAGGCGGTACCGCCGTGGCAGCCGTGGATGAGGCGAATGCGGTAGACGCCCTTCCCCGCCCGGCGCAGCGCTGCGTCAATGGCGATGCGGGCCTGATAAACGGTTTTTCCGTGCAGATCCAGCTCCACAATGCCGCTCATATGGAGACCTCCTGTGATGGCTCTCCCTATTTTACGGGAAACCGTTGGATTTTTCAACCGGATATGCTATAATCTTACCACTATTTTTTGAGAGGCAGCAAAGATCTATGAGAATTCTCGTTCTGTCCGACTCCCACGGGCGGGTGGACAACATGGTACAGTGCGTTGAGCGTGAGGAGCCGAACCACATTCTGCATCTGGGCGACTGTGTGCGGGACGCGGAGCGTCTTGCCCGGCAGTTTCCCGCCATTCCCATGACCACCGTGCCCGGCAACTGCGACTACGGCGCATTGGACGAGCCGGAGAAGCTCATCGAGCTGGGCGGCAGGCGGATATTGATGATGCACGGCCATACCCGCGGCGTGAAATATGACCCTCAGCGGGCCATTTATGCCGCCCGGGAATATGGAGCCGATGTGCTGCTGTTTGGCCACACCCACCGCCCGCTGGTGGACTTCGACGGCTCGCTGTACGTCATGAATCCCGGCACGGTGGGCGGTCGGGGCGGCATTGCCACCTATGGCATCATCACCATCAACAGCAAGGTCTTTGACTGTGCCACATACCGGCTGTAAAGGAGTTTTCCCTTATGTTCTACATCGGTTGCCATCTCTCCTCCTCCGCCGGTTTTCTGGCCATGGGGGAGACGGCGCTGTCCATCGGCGCCACCACCTTCCAGTTTTTCACCCGCAATCCCCGGGGCAGCAAGGCAAAAACCATTGATCCCGACGATGCATCCGCACTTCTCTCCTTGCAGGCGGCCAACGGCATCGGCACGCTGGTGGCTCACGCCCCCTATACCATCAATCCCTGCTCCCGGGATGAGCGAACCCGGGAATTTGCCCGGCAGACCATGACCGACGATCTGCAGCGCATGGAATACCTGCCCGGCAATCTCTACAACTTCCACCCCGGCAGCCACACCGGTCAGGGTGTGGAGGCCGGCATCGCCCAGATCGCCGAGACCCTTAATTCCATTCTCACCGAGGATCAGCACACCACCGTCCTGCTGGAGACCATGGCCGGAAAGGGCACGGAGATCGGCGGACGGTTCGAGGAGCTGCGGGAGATCCTGGACCGCATTACCCTCTGCCACAAGATGGGCGTGTGCCTGGATACCTGCCACGTCAGCGACGCCGGATACGACATTGCAGGTGATCTGGACGGTGTGTTGACAAGGTTTGACAAGGTGATCGGCCTCACACGTCTGAAGGCTCTGCACCTCAACGACAGCCTCAATCCCGTGGGTGCTCACAAGGACCGCCACGCCCGCATCGGCGAGGGTTATCTGGGACAGGAGGCCTTTGGCCGCATCATCAACCATCCCGCCCTGCGGGACCTCCCCTTTGTGCTGGAAACGCCCAACGAGCTGTCCGGTTACGCCGCCGAGATCGCAATGCTGAAGGAGATGAGAAGATGACTGCCTACGATATTTCCGCGCTGGTCATTGCGGTGTCCGGCATAACCGGTCTGGTGATTCACTCATCCATGTTCCGCGACGGCCACATCCGCCCCGGCTTCTTCTGTTTTTATACCAATCTCAGCAATCTGCTGGTGGTGATCTATGAGCTTGTCCTTTTCCTCACCGCCGCTTTCGGAGCGGAAAAAGCTCACCGGGTTGTTGCCAACGGTACCGTGGCCCTGACTGTTGCGGCCTGCATCTGGGTCACCCATATCATCTACCACTTCGTGCTGCTGCGGGATTTCCGCCGTCACGGCGGCACTCTGCCCGACACCGCAGAGGAGACGGTGGGCAACGCGCTGGTCCACTATGTTACGCCGCTGCTGACACTGGTTCAGTGGCTGCTGTGGGCGGATAAGGAGAGCCTGACCGTGTGGAGCGCGGCGGCCTGGCTGGTGATCCCGCTGGTCTACTTCATCTACGCCATGCTTCGAGCCCGCACCGGACGTCCCATCGGCAATACCCATTATGTCTATCCCTACCCGTTTCTGAACTACCCCAAGCTGGGTGCAAGGAAATTCTGGCAGGGTATCGGCATTCTCCATGTGTTCTTCCTGGCGCTGGGTCTCGTGCTTGTGGGGATCGGCAAACTGATGCTGTTGCTGAAATGATCGTGTTTACATAAAATATCCCATCCGAGTTTCGGATGGGATATTATTATTTCTTTTTGGCGCGTTGTTTCGCAAATTCCGCCTTCTTTTTAGGCGCCATCTTTCCCTTTTGCGCCGGTCTCCCCCGGTGGACTGTGCCCTCCGGTTTGGGGCGGCGGCCATCCCGTTTTTTCGCCGGCTTCTGAGGCGGTTCCGCCTTCTTTCCGAAGTACTTTTCCCCCTTTTGCGGCCGGATCAGACACTCCGGTCCGTAGCCGATCAGATCGGTGCGCCCTGCCTTCTCCAGCGCCTCCATCACCAGCGGGCGCATCTCCGGGCGGCGCCACTGGAGCAGTGCCCGCTGCAGCGCCTTTTCATGGGGATCCCGGGCCACGTACACCGGCTCCATGGTGCGGGGATCAAGACCCGTATAGTACATGCAGGTGGACACAGTACCCGGCGTGGGGTAAAAGTCCTGCACCTGCTCCGGCTGGTGGCCTGTGCTGTGGAGGAACTCCGCCAGCTTCACCGCATCGGAAAGGGTGCAGCCTGGATGGGAGGACATGAGATAGGGCACCAGGTACTGCTCCTTGTCCTCCCTGTCGTTGATCTTTTGATACTGCCGCCAGAACCGCTCAAACACGTCAAAATGGGGCTTGCCCATATAGTCCAGCACGGAGGCCACGCAGTGCTCCGGCGCCACCTTCAGCTGACCGGAGATGTGGTAACGTACCAGTTCCTTGAAAAACGCGTTGTCCTTATCCTGCAGCATGTAGTCGTAGCGCACGCCACTGCGGACAAACACCTTTTTGACGCCGGGAATGGCACGCATCCGCTGCAGCAGCTCGGTGTATTCGCTGTGGTCGGCATCCAGATTGGGACAGGGTTCCGGGGCGAGGCAGGAGCGTCCCGCGCACATGCCGCACCGCTTCTGCTTTTTGCAGGAGGTGTGGCGGAAATTGGCGCTGGGACCGCCCACGTCGTGGATATATCCCTTGAAGCCCGGCTCGTTCTTCAGCAGCTCCGCCTCCCGGAGGCAGGACTCGATGGAGCGGGACGTGACCATCCGCCCCTGGTGGAATGCCAGGGCGCAGAAGTTGCAGCCTCCGAAGCAGCCCCGGTTGTGGGTGATGGAGAAGCGCACCTCCTCAATGGCTGGGACGCCGTCGGTGTAAATGGGATGCACCTGACGGGTATAGGGCAGGTCATAGAGTTGATCCAGTTCCTCTCTGTTCAGCGGTCTGGCCGGGGGATTCACCACCAGCAGCCGTCCCTGACAGGGCTGGAGAATGGCACGGCCGCGAACGGGGTCATGCTCGTCATATTGGATTTTTGTGGCGCGGGCGTACGCCGTCTTGTCGGAGCAGACCTCCTCAAAGGAGGGGCATTCTACACGCTTGAAGGAACAGCCGCTGTCATCGGCTGCCACATAAGCGGTACCCGGCACGTCGGTGATCTGTGCGGTCGGGATCTTCTTTTTCAGCCGCCGGGCGATCTCCCGGGTGGCCCGTTCTCCCATGCCGTAGACCAGCAGATCCGCCGCGGAGTCGAAAAGGATGCTGCGGCGCACCTTGTCGTCCCAGTAGTCGTAGTGGGCAAATCGACGCAGAGACGCTTCCAGTCCGCCGATGACGATGGGGCAGTCCGGAAAGGCCTCACGGGCTCGGTTGGCGTAGACAATGGTGGCCCGGTCGGGACGGAAACCCATTTTGCCGCCGGGACTGTAAAGGTCCTGCGCCCTACGGCGTTTGGCCACCGTATAGTGGGCCACCATGGAGTCCAGATTGCCGCCTCCGATGAGTACGCCGTATCTCGGCCGGCCCATGGCACGAAAGGCCTCGGCGTCATGCCAGTCCGGCTGGGCCAGAATGGCGACGCGGAAGCCGTCGGATTCCAATGTGCGGGCGATAAGCGTGGAGCCGAAGCTGGGATGGTCGATGTAAGCGTCCGCCGTCACCACCAGGAAGTCGTAGTAGTACCACTCCCTGGCCAGCATCTCCTCCCGGCTCACTGGCAGAAACTCCGTCCCTTTTTTCATATTGTTTCTCTTTCTCTGTAACCGATGTATTTCACCATCTCGTCTCCTTCTCCGGGGACAAAGCCGAGGCTCTCGAAGAACGGACGCAGTCCGTCATCGGCACAGCACAGGCGCAGGCTCTCCACCCCTTGGGCGCGGAAATACTGGACGGCCTGGCCCAGAGGCGGGATACCCAGCCGTTTGCCCCGCCAGTCGGGACGCAGCCAGTACCAGCCGATGACACCGCCTGGCAGCATCTGCACCCCACCGATGGGCTCGTCTTCATACCGAACGGCGACCACATGTCCCTCCGACGGCACATTTCCGCCGCGCTGATTGAGAACAGCACGGTCGCTATCGGTCATGGGAGCGTAGTACTCCCCCTTTTCTGCCATACGCTTATCCTTCCACCAGGCCTGCCGTGCCAGTGTGGAAAGCCCCTTCGCCTCCAAATGGCTGTTGTCGTCCCGATACATCACGCGGAACTGGCCGTTCTCATACTCCAGCAGAGACACCGCCGTGTTGTCCCCGTGGCCGGATCGGTTGATTTCCTCCATGGAGAGGCCCTGGAGTGTGCCCAGCACCAGACGCATGGCTGTTCCGTGGGAAAAAACAGCCACAGTCTTGCCGTCGTACTTCTCCCCGATAGTCCGCAGGGCAGGAATATAGCGGTTCAGCACGTCCTGTACCGTCTCACTGCCCTCTACATGCCAGTTGGTCATATCCCGGTTGAAGCGGTGCAGCTCCTCCGGATCCATCATGGACAGCTCCTGCCAGGTATGGCCCTCCCATACGCCGATTCCCACCTCCCGGAAGGCCGGCGTGGGGTGCAGCGGCAGGCCTTTGGCCTCGTAGATCGCCCGGGCTGTGGTGCGGGTGCGGAACAGGTCGCTTGCATATACCGCGTCGATGTGAATATCGGCAAAGCGATCCCGGAGTGCGGCGATCTGCTTGTAGCCCCGCTCGGTGATGAGGCTGTCATAGTGGCCGTGGGCGATGCGGTAGAGGTTGCCCTCCGCCTCGGCATGGCGGATGAGATAGATCCTGGTCATACCACCGTCACCCATTCCTTCAGCTCGGAGACGGCTTTTTCCACAGCGGCAGGCATATCGGCAGCGTACTGGATAGTGCTGTCCACCAGGGCCGCCCCGTGTCCGTAATAGTCAAAGGCGCTCTCTGCGGCCTGGGGTGTGCAATGGGTCAGCAGTAGAAACGTCTTATCCAGTTTGCGCCGCACATCCCGGATATCCAGCGCATATCCGCTCTCCAGCACCACACCGGCGCCCTGACGGGCCAGCTGCTCCGCCGCGGCCAGAAACAGCTTGCGATCCCCGGCGATGAGACGCTGCATCTCCCCGGCGGTGGGGTTATCCGTGGTCACCACGGCAAACACCGCCTTGTCCTCCCCGGCGTCACAGGCGTCCCCGCCCAGCCAGGGCAGCACCGTCACGGCATCCGCCTGGGGGATGCCTGCCAGCCACGGAGATGCTGCAGCGCCTCGTGTATCAATAACGGTATAGAGGCCGCGGGCTTTGGCCGCGCCGGTCAGATTGGCCAGCACGTCAAAGCCCATGGCACCGCAGCGCAGATAGGCCGCGGCATCCAGCACCACGGCAGCCAGACGGTCTGCCGCGGCGTCCAGCACCTGGCAGCCGTGATAGCGCAGCGCCTCGGCCGTGGCCATGACGCTCTCGCCGTACATCTCCGTAAAGCTCCGGCGGATGTTCGGCGCGATCTGCGCGGCATCCGGCCCGAGGCCCAGCACCAACGGCGTCTTTTTCCCGCGGATCTGTTCCTGCAGAAGGGCGATTGACATATTCCCTCTCCCCTTTTCCCTATTATTTCATTTTTTATTATACGCATTTTCCCCGTTTTGGCAATGAATTCCGCGGGTTTTTTTCATGATGTCGGTCATACTACCGGTGTGAGGCAAAGGAGTGATCAAATATGAAGCTTTCCTCATTTGCGTGGGGATTGGGCGTTGGCATCATCACCGGCGTGGTGGTGGACATGGTTGCACCATCCTATCCGAAGGCCAGAAAAACCACTGTTGGCAAAGCCATGCAGCGGATGGGTAACGCGGTAGATTCGGCTATGGATGATGTGAGCCATTTGATGAAGTGACCGTCTCCGCCCAGAAGGAAGAGCCGCTCTGCAGGGTGCAGGGCGGCTTTTAAAAATATTTTCCATCTGGCGCGTTTTTTCCTTGACAAGCGGCAGATATTTGATATAATAACCAATGCTGTGTTGACCCACGCGGCAACAAGTTCATATTTGCAGTGGTATCGAAGTGGTCATAACGAGCACGACTGGAAATCGTGTTGGCGTCAAAAGCGCCACGAGGGTTCAAATCCCTCCCACTGCGCCATAGGAAAAGGCTCTGTCGCCCAAAGGCGGCAGAGCCTTTGCAGCTTGTCAATAAAGCGGCAATGCCGCTTTATTGACAAGCTGCAGCGTTTTCCGAACTTTCAAAAAGTTCGGAAAACGGTGATTCAATAGCTGAAAGACACCCCTGATGGGTTTCTTTCAGACTATCTTCCTTTCCGAGATCCAACGTTTCACGGACTTTTTTGACAGTCTCAAAAGGCTCTGTCGCCCAAAGGCGGCAGAGCCTTTGTTCATATTATCTTTCGCTCTTGCGGGTATAGGATATGCTGTGGTATACTGTCGAAAAAGCGAGATAGGAGGCCACATTATGCGTGAGTTTTTCGGGTTCGGCGGATACGCCCGTACCCCGGAGGGGTACATGTCCTGGCAGCACATTCTGTTCGTAACGCTCCTCATTACGGTTGCCATTGCGCTGGCCGTGATTCTGGGCCGCAGGAACCGTCCCCGCCCACTCCCGGTACGCAACCGGGTACTGATCGTGGCAGCCATCGCCATCGACGCACTGGAGCTGTTCAAAATCGTGCTTCTGTGCTTCCGCAGCCATGACGCCATGAACTGGCTATATAACCTGCCGCTGTTTCTGTGCAGCATTCAACTGATCGCGCTGCCTCTCGCCGCCTTCTCCAGAGGCCGTATCAAGGACGCGGCGCTGGATTTCGTGTCCATCTTCGGCGTATTGGGCATGGTGCTGGGCACCTACGGCGCCGGCCAGAACTACGCTGCCTATCCCGTTCTCTCCTTTGACAATGTAGTCTCCGGCATCACCCATTCCATCTCCGGCTTTGCCGCGCTGTACATTCTGATCTCCGGCATGGCAAGCCTGAAGAAGCGCAATATCTCTATAACATTTGCCATTCTGATCGGTTTCTGCTGTGCTGCCTATATCGCGGATCTGCTGATTCCCTACAACTACATGTTTCTCATGCGGGGCGACGGCACCCCCTACGACATCGTCTATAACGCCGTAGGCGGCAGCCCGGTCCTCTACCCGCTGTGCGTCGTAGCACTGTTCCTGCTCTATATCGCGGTGTTTTATCTGATCGTTTTCGCTCTGAAGCAGAAAAAGAGCACAACCGAGCGGCAGCCGGCAATGAAATAGCACTTTGATCCGGTACGGTGCCGGAGTCACCCATCTGCGGGAAATGGCAGCGGCAAATCCATTCTCACGGGCAAGATCAGGAGCGCAGGCGCGGCATATCTGACAACGGCGCATATGCCTTCGTGTATGACGGCACATTGGGAGATGCCAAGGCGCTGTGCGCGGAGTTGCCAGAAGGCTTGGCTGTTTTAACGAGAGAAGGGCGCGTTGCAAAATAACGCGTAAAAAAGAGCACCAGTCAAGCAGAAAAA
>CAMVRT010000019.1 GCA_947169975.1 uncultured Oscillospiraceae bacterium | reverse complement strand
GGCCGCTGCCGTTGGTGTCAACGACCTGTTCATTGACGATTTTCCCATCCTCCACGTCATACAGCTTGAACTGTTCGGAATGCCCGAAGTGTTGAAAAACCTCTCCGTTTTCATAAGTGACTGCGATTCTCATAACATGATCTCCTTTGATATTTATAGTTTGCGGAATGTCAACCGGAGGGAAATGATAATTGCCGCCGGCAATCAAAAGGCGTTTACCGTTCACCAGCATATCTGCCATCTTTTTTCTGGCGCTCTCATAGATCGCTGTCACGGTCGTTCGTGAGACATTCATTCTGGAAGCGCATACTTCCTGATTAAGCCCCTCATGATCAAGGAGCCGAACTACCTCATATTCATCGACCGTCATGGTTACGTTGCTGATAGTATCAACGTCATCCGGCGAAAAACTGCGAAACATCGGTAGTTGGCCAATCTGTCTGCATCGTGTCGGGCGCGGCATAGGCTTCATCTCCTTCCTATAAACCAGTATAGCACATTTTCTGACATATGTCAATAACATACCGTGGAACAGCCCTTGGCATTGGCATTACTGCCATTACCGGGGGCTGTTGCAGGAGAATTCACCTCTCCGCGCCGTGATCTGCAGATCTCGACCCGGTTGCATTGGCAAAGCCTTATTTGCATTCCGTTGTGATGAAGTCGTACAGTGCCTCCGGTTCAGTAAGATCCCATTCTATAGATTCATCTTCATTCCAGATCTTATAGTCGGGAACTCCTTCATATAGGCTGAGTTGAACTCGGTTTGAGGGCTCATGAGCATGACCCGCTTCTGTGCGATGCGGGCGGCGATTTGCTCCTTTGCGTTTGTCTCTCTGTACCAGAATAGAAAAGGGGCGGATTGTTGGGGTTGTCTCATTGTCACATGTAACAAAAACCGTTTTGAAATTTCTACAATCATTTTTTCGCTGAAAAGAGAAAAGAGGCGGATTTTGGGGGAAAAGTTCTCTCAAAATCCGCCTCTAAACGGTGGGGCCGGAGGTTCAGGTCCTCTCAAACCGGAAAAATATCTTTTTATTTTCATTCAAAATGGGCACGAAAAAACCCCGAAACCGTTGTGGTATCGGGGTTTTCCGGTGCGATATCTATTTTGGTCGCACAATATGGTTGCGGAGGGAGGACTTGAACCTCCGACCTCCGGGTTATGAGCCCGACGAGCTGCCAACTGCTCTACTCCGCGATATTTACTTTCCGGTTTGGTGCCGGTGACCGGACTCGAACCGGTACGCTGTTGTCAGCAGGAGATTTTAAGTCTCCCGTGTCTACCATTCCACCACACCGGCGGATATTGGCAAGGATTAGAATACCACACCGGTGCCGGAATGTCAACCCTTTTCCTTCGGAAACTTTTCGATCGCCCTCGCGCCCTTGCGCTGCCGCCTGAATTATGATATGCTGTCATTGAAAAAATATGCAGGGAGGACAGACCATGAAACTTGCCGAAGCATTGCAGGAGCGCGCCGACCTCAACCGCCGGATCGCCGACCTGCGCAGCCGTCTGGCAGCCAACGCCACGGTGCAGGAGGGGGAAAAGCCCGCCGAGGACCCCGGAGAGCTGCTCTCTGAGCTGGATCGCTGCGTGGCGGCGCTGGAGGGGCGCATCGCACAGATCAACCTGGTGAACTGCCGCACCACCGTGGACGGCAAAACCCTGACGGAGCTTCTTGCCCAGAGGGACTGCCTGACGCTGCAGATCGGGGCTTACCGGCAGCTGCTGGACAACGCCAGCCAGACCGCCTACCGGGCACGGGGCACCGAAATCAAGGTGCTCAGCACCGTGGACGTGGCCGCCCTGCAGAAGCAGGTGGACGCCATGTCCCACCAGCTGCGGCTGCTGGACAATACCATCCAGCAGACCAACTGGACCACCGACCTATAGTATAACAGCGCGGAAAGTCGGTAGTCCCGCGGAGCGAATGCGATCTCTGTGGCTGAGAATGAGTCCACACAGGTGGTGTGCCGCCGGGCCGGCACGGGGTCCGAATCCCCGCTGTATTGTGACGCCCCGATCGCGTATACCTGCACCGATACCGTTTACAACGTACGACCCAGCATTGGCCGCCGGACGAGGGTGGGCACGGGGTCTTTCCGCGTACACATCCGCACAGGAAGCGCGCATTGCAAAATGCCTGCAATCCGCCATTTCACGGAAAATGCCGCCCGTCGGGCGGCATTTTCCGTGGATGACAGACGTGAGCTTTTTGCCGCACGCCTTTCTTTTTTCTGATGGGGAGACGCGCCCCGCGCTTCTCCCGCGGCCAGAACGGCCATTACTGTTTGACGGCGGCATCATCGAACATGGTCTTGCGCAGCTCCTCCAGAGAGGTGTAAAACGTGCCCACGTTCAGATTCTTATAGCTGTCGCTGATCTCCACCTTGGCGTTTTGCCGTGCCTGCACCAGATAGGCGCTGAAGCACTCCCGGGCAATAGCGTTCTTATCCAGCGGACGGCGCAGCGCAACGCACATGGCGCCGTTGGTCTCCACCACATCGCTGACCTCGCCGGTCTCCAGCTCCCGGACGGCCTGCATCAGTGTAATATCCACCGCATTGGAGGCAAGCGTCTGATCCCTGTCGCCGTCGGAAAGGCCCAGAGACCGGGCAATCTCCGCCAGCTTGGCGGCGGGATCCTCAGCCTCTCTGATCTGCCGGGCGCACTGCGCCAGCATGTCCCGCTGCTCCGCCTTCTCCTCGTCGCTCATCCCGGCAACGGGCAGGACGATCAGACGCACCGTGGCGTAGTCCTTCCCCTTCATAAAGTTGTCCAGCGTCTCCTGGGAGGGATAGAGATCGCTGCCCTCGACGCCGGCGGTCTCCACAAGACGGTTGGTCAGTACATAGTTCTCGTCAATACGGTCATAGGTCTCCTCGCTGACGCCGATCCGCTCCAGATAGCGAAGATAGCCTTCCCTGCCGCCGCAGCGCAGTACGTCGTCCTCCTTCTTCTTCTGAAGCTGCGCGCGGTCGGCATCGGTGAGACCCACACCGTACTTCTCGGAGAAATCCCGGGCCACGGAAAACTGGATCACCGTGGCCAGGGCGCTGCGGCGGGCGTACTCGCCGTAGGTGATGTCATCGGAGATGACCTCGTCCCACTTGACGCTGCCTCCGCGGTCAGCCAAAATGGACTCGCAGTGATACGCCAGCCAGTACAGATACTCCTCGGCGGAGATCTCCCGGCCGTTGACGGCGGCGATGGTGGACTTGGGATCGATACCGCTGGCCTCGTAGAAGAGGCCCGAGGGCTTTTCACCGGCGGGCGTTTCCCCGGCGGGCGTTTCCGGGGTCTTTCCGCAGGCGGCCAGCAGCGTCAGCGCAGCCAGCACCAGCGCAAGGATTCGGATCTTTTTCATATGGTGCCTCCTGTTCCGCCGCTCTCGGGCGGCGTTTTCTCTTGTTCATGAGCGGTCTGACCGGCCTTCAGCCGGTTCACCAGCTCGCCGGCGGCGTTCAGCGCGTCCTCCCCCTCCTTGAGGTAGAGCGTGAGACGGGGATGCTCCCCGGCAGACAGCAGCAGCCGGCTGCGGTAGCTGGGCTGGGTACACAGCTCCATCAGCGCATTTACGTCCAGCGTATCGGCAAAGCTGAACAGCAGCTGCCGTCCCTTCTGGGTCACGTCGGTGACGGACACCTCCACCGCAGCGGCGCGAAGCAGCGCCACATCCAGCAGAGCCCGGACGCTCTTCGGCACATCGCCGAAGCGGTCCAGCAGCTCGTCGGTGAGATCGTCGGCATCCTCGGCTCCGGTGACGGCGGCGATGCGGCGGTAGAGATCCATCCGCTGCTGGGCGGAGGGCACATACCACTCCGGAATATGGGCGGCGACGGTGAGGTCGGCGGAGCACTCCGGCCGCTTGCGGTGGCCCAGGCCCTGCTCCTCCAGCACGGCGTCGTTCAGCAGCTTCAGATACATATCATAGCCCACACTCATCATATAGCCGGACTGCTCCGGGCCCAGCAGATTGCCGGCGCCCCGGATCTCCAGATCCCGCATGGCGATCTTGAAGCCGGAGCCAAACTCCACGTACTCCCGGATGGCGCCCAGACGCTTGGCGGCCACCTCCGTCAGCACCTTGCCGGTGCGGTAGGTGAGGTAGGCATAGGCACGGCGGGGACTGCGGCCGATGCGGCCGCGGATCTGGTGCAGCTGGCTCAGGCCCAGCCGGTCCGCGTCCTCGATGATGAGGGTGTTCACGTTGGGGATGTCGATGCCGGTCTCGATGATGGTGGTGCACACCAGCACCTGAATATCTCCCTCGGCCATCTGCTGCATGGTGCGGCTCAGGTCCGCCTCGGCCATTTTGCCGTGGGCGGTGGCCACGGTGACGTCGTCACCCAGCAGCTGGCGGAGGCGTGAGGCGGTGGCGTCGATGTTCTCCACCCGGTTGTGGAGATAGTACACCTGACCGCCGCGGCCCAGTTCCCGGCGGATGGCGTCGGCGACAATGCCCCAGTCGTGCTCCAGCACGTAGGTCTGGACGCTCTGGCGGTCGTGAGGAGGCTGTTCGATGGTGCTCATATCCCGGATGCCGGAGAGGGCCATGTTCAGCGTGCGGGGAATGGGGGTGGCGGAGAGAGTCAGGGTGTCCACCTGGCGGCTGCGCTCCCGGAGCCGCTCCTTGGCGGCCACGCCGAAGCGCTGCTCCTCGTCGATGATGAGGAGGCCCAGATCCTTGAACTCCACGCTCTTCTGCAGCAGCTTGTGGGTGCCGATCAGCAGATCGACTCTGCCCTGCTTCGTCCGCTCCAGCGTGTCCTTCAGCTGTTTGGGACTGCGGAAGCGGGAGAGCACCTCGATGGTGACGGGGAAGGCGCGGAAGCGGTTGACGGCGGTGGCGTAGTGCTGCTGGGCCAGCACGGTGGTGGGCACCAGCAGGGCGGCCTGCTTGCCGTCCATGATGCACTTCATCACGGCGCGGAGAGCAACCTCCGTCTTGCCATAGCCCACGTCGCCGCACAGCAGGCGATCCATGGGTATCGGCTTCTCCATATCCGCCTTGATCTCGGCGGCGGCACGGAGCTGATCGTCCGTCTCCTCGTACTCAAAGGCGTCCTCAAATTCCCGCTGCCACGGGCTGTCGGTTGAGAAGGCGTAGCCTCCCAGCCGCTGGCGCTGGGCATACAGCTTGATGAGGCCCTTGGCCAGATTCCGGGCGGCGGCCTTGGCACGGTAGGTGGTCTTGGCCCACTCGGCGCCGCCCAGCTTGTTGAGCTTGACGGGCTTTTCGGCGTCCTCGCCGCCGGAGCCGATGTACTTGCTCACCAGATCCAGCGACGTGCAGGGTACGTACAGGCAGTCGGTGCCGGCGTAGTTGATCTTGATATAGTCCTTCTCCACCCCGTCCACCGGCATCCGGGTGACGCCGGCGAAGCGGCCGATGCCGTGGTGGACGTGGACCACCAGATCGCCAGGTGTCAGGTCGGTGTAGGACTGGATCTTCCGGCGGCTGTCATCCCGCCTGACGCGGGGTTTTTTCGCCTTGCCGCTGACCGGGGCGGTAAGCTGGCCCTCGGTGAGGACCGCCAGCTTCAGCTCCGGGTACTCGCATCCGGCGCTGATGGCGCCGATGCCGATGAGCACGGTGTTGCGGCGGAGCGTCTCGGCGCCGGTAAAGTCCAGCGCGGCGGGGATCCTCCGCTCGGCGAGAAAATGCAGCAGGTTTTTGGCCCGCACCTCGCCGCCGCACAGCACCAGCACGCTGTAGCCGGCGGTGAGATAGTGCACCAGATCGGTGGCGGCGGCGTCCAGGGAGCCGCCGTAGGCGCTCAGCTGCTTGGCGCCGATCTGCCAGAGGCTTTTGGGCGGCAGCAGGCAGCGGCTGGTGGGCAGGCTCTCCAGCTGGCAGAGGGCATAATCCGCCAGCTTTTTCTGCAGGTCGCCCTCGCTCAACGCGAAATCTGCAAAGGCGCCGCACAGATATCCCGCCTCCATGGCGGCGGTGACGTCCTCCTTCAGCTGCCACAGGAAGGTGCGCAGGGCTTCGCCCACCCGGGCGCTGTCGCTGACACAGATCAGCATATCGGGCCGGAGATAGTCCAGCGCCGTGGTCATATCCGGATAGACGGCGGCCATATAGCGGTCCGCTCCGGCAGGGGTCAGGCCCTGACGGAGCTGCTCGGCGTCGGAGGCGGCAGTGGCGCGCAGCCTCTGCCCACTCTCCCCCTTTACCCGGGCGGCGGCACTCTCCAGCCGGTCCGCGATGCCGACAGCATCGCCCCGGTGGGGCAGCACCTCCCCGGCGGGAAGGATCAGCGCCTGTCGGCAGTTGGCGGTGCGGCGCTGGGTGGCCACGTCAAACCAGCCCAGGGAGTCCACCTCGTCGTCAAAAAACTCGCAGCGCACCGGCTGGTCCATGCCGGGGGAGTACACGTCCAGAATGCCGCCGCGAAGGGCGAACTGGCCGGGTCCCTCCACCTGGTCGGACCGGGTATAGCCCGCGGCGGTGAGGCGGCGGGTGAGGTCGGCCACATCGTAGCGCCCGTCGGCGTCCAGCGTCAATACGGAATGGCGCAGGATCTCCGGCGGGATGGTGCGCTGAACGAGGGCGTCCACCGTGGTCACCGTGATCTCCGCGTGCTCCATGTCGTAGAGGGCACGCAGCCGGCGGTGCTCCCAGTCCCGGCTGGCGGCGGAGGGGCGCAGCTGCCACTCCCGGCGGGGCAAGACGGTGACGTCCCTGCCGGTGAGGATCCGCAAATCGGCGGCCTGGCGCTCCGCCTCCCGCTCGTCGGCGCACAGCATCAGCAGGGGACGGCCCGTGGCATGGCGCACCGCCGCGGCGATCTGGGCCCGGTGGACCGGGCTGAGGCCCGTGATCTGGGCGGGACAATCTCCGCGCTCCACGGCTTCGGTGAGCTCCCGCACCTGCGGCAGCGTCAGCAAAAGGTCGATCAGGTTTTGCACGCTCCGTCCCCTCCTTTCTTATTTCGTCAAAAATCTGATGATTTTTGACGAGTAAAGTATACAGTCCGCCGCATGCACTCGCTGTGCTCGCACACTTGCGGACTGAGCGGTGTTTTTCGCCACGTACACGCCGCGGCGAAAAACGATTTCATATTTTCGCGTCTGCGGACGCGAAATCTGCGATGCTTTTTCTTCTAATGCTCCGGTCAGTTAAACTTGTTTTGGGCCTTGTCCACACCGTCCCGGATCAGCACCGGCACGGCGGCCACCGCCTTGTCCAGCGCCTCCATCAGGGGCTTCTGCTCGTTGCCCATGGGACGGCCGGTCACCCAGTCGGCGATGTCGTAGTCGGCGTTTTCCGGCATGCCCACCCCCACCTTGATGCGGGGAAACTGATCGCTGCCCAAATGCCGGATGATGTTCTTGAGGCCGTTGTGGCCGCCGGCGCTGCCATTCGCCCGGATGCGCAGCTTGCCGATGGGCAGGCTGATATCGTCGGAGATCACCAGCACGTGCTCCGGGGGGATCTTATAGAACCGGGCGGCCTGGCCCACGGACTCGCCGCTGAGGTTCATGTAGGTCTGGGGCTTCATCACCAGCACCTTCTCGCCCCCCAGCTCCGCCGTGGCCGTCCACGCCTTGAAGCGCAGCTTGCTGAACTTGAAATGCTCGTTCTCCGCCAGCTTATCCACGGCCAGAAAGCCCATGTTGTGACGGGTGGACTCATATTTCAGGCCCGGATTGCCCAGGCCCACCAGCAGCCAGGTATAGCCGCCGTTGTCACGCTTGAAAAACATATATTCATGCTCCTTGGAAAAGATTTGCGTAAAAAATCAAAGGACTGCTCGCGCAGTCCTTTGATTATATCACACTTTCGGTCAGTTGAACAGCTTGGCGATGGAAATTTCCTGATAAATCCGCTCGATGGCCTCGGCGAACATGGGAGCCACGGACAGGTACTTGACCTTGCTGCAGCCCTCGCCCAGGTTGGTGGGCAGGGTGTTCAGCAGAGCCAGCTCCTTGATGTAGCTGTTCTCCAGACGCTCGATGGCCGGGCCGGACAGCAGGCCGTGGCTGGCGCAGGCGTACACGTTCTTGGCGCCGCCCACCTCCACGATGGCCTTGGCCGCGCCCACCAGGGAGCCGGCGGTATCCACCATGTCGTCAAAGAGGATGCAGTCCTTGCCCTCCACGTCGCCGATGACGTTCATGACCTCGCTCTGATTGGCGCGCTGGCGGCGCTTGTCCACGATGGCCAGGCCCATGTGCAGCTTCTGGGCAAAGGTGCGGGCGCGGGCCACAGAGCCCACGTCGGGGGACACCACCACCATGTCCTCGGCCTTTTCGCCGAACTTCTTGGCGTAATAGTCCACGAAAACGGGGTTGCCGAACAGATTGTCCACGGGGATATCAAAGAAGCCCTGGATCTGGGCGGCGTGGAGGTCCATGGTCAGCACCCGGTCGGCGCCGGCGGCGGTGATCATGTTGGCCACCAGCTTGGCGGAGATGGGATCGCGGCTCTTGGCCTTGCGGTCCTGCCGGGCATAGCCGAAGTAGGGCACCACGGCGGTGACACGGCCGGCGGAGGCGCGCTTGCAGGCGTCGATCATGATGAGCAGCTCCATGAGGCTGTCATTGACGGGCTTGCAGGTGGAGTTGATCAGGAACACGTCGCTGCCGCGGACCGTCTCATACAGGGAGACGGAAACCTCGCCGTCAGCAAAGGTCTTGACCTCGGATTCGCCCAGCTTGGTACCGATGATCTTGCAGATCTCGGCCGCCAGGTCCGGATTGGAGTTGCCGGTGAAAATCTTGATATCCTTGCCGTGAGAAATCATTTTTGCACACACTCGCTTTCTTTCGTTTTCTCAAAATCGGTTTCTCATGTATTATATAGAGGCAGGCGGTCGCCTGTTGCTCGCGTTTTACTTCTTCTCCCAGCTCTTGCGGAAGCGGGCGGCCCAGCCGTTGATGTTGGTCTGGCGGCTGCGGGCCATAGCCAGAGCGTCGGCGGGCACGTCGTCGGTAACGGTGGAGCCGGCGGCGGTGTAGCTGCCGTTGCCCAGGGTCACGGGGGCGATGAGGTTGGTGTTGCAGCCCAGGAACACGTCGTCCCCGATGGTGCAGCGGTATTTCTTATGGCCGTCGTAGTTGGTGGTGACGGTGCCGCAGCCGAAGTTGACACGCTGGCCCACGTCGCTGTCACCCACGTAGGTCAGATGGGAGATCTTGGTGCCGTTGCCGATAACGGAGTTCTTCATCTCCACGAAGTCGCCCACCCGGCAATGGTCGCCGATGGTGCAGTTGGGGCGGACATAGGTAAAGGGACCAACGGTGGTGTGGCAGCCCACGGTGCTCTCGTTGACCTGAGAGGCGTTGACGGTGGTGCCCTCGCCGATGACGCTGTCGCGGATCATGGAATTGGGGCCGATCTCGCAGTTTTCGCCGATATGGGTGTTGCCCCGGAGGATGGTGCCGGGCAGCAGGACCGTTCCCGCGCCCACGGTGCAGGTGGGGTCCACGTAGGTGTTGGCGGGGTCGATGACGGTGACGCCGCGGTTTGCCAGCTTATCCAGCACGCGCGCACGGCAGGCAGGGATCGCGGCGGCGACGGCTTCGACGCTCCTCAGCGGGGCAAGGTCACAGGCCGTCTCACCGGAGGGGATGGGCAGCACGGGGGCGTTGATCACCAGCGCGTCGCCCGCCGGCACTTCGCCGTTCACCATAGCGTCAAAGCAGGCAACCGCCTTTTCCGCTTCAGCGCGCCACGCCTCGTCACAGACGACAAAAAACCGCTCCACACCGCGCTCCTTCAGCTCCTGACATACCCAGGTCAAAACCGGGCAGAACAGGAGCGCGCGCAGCATGAGCGGTTTCTCTCCGTTGGCGCAGCCATTCCGGAGATCCAGCAGAGCGGTATGATAGCCCATCGGAAAACGCCTCCCCTTTCATCGTCTGATCGTTCTGATACATTATATCAGAACTGCCGTGAAAAGCCAACCCTTTTATCCAAATATCCTCCTCTTTTTTCTCCGGCGGCGGGAAATGGAAAACAGGCTTTTCCCTCACTGTGCAGATTGTCATTTTTTGTTGCAAAGGTTTGTCTAAATTTTATATTTCTATTAAAAATGGCGATTTTTATGAATTCATAGTTGAATTTTTCAGTTTCATGGATTACAATGTGATTCTTGAACGGAGGTGGTGGGGGTGCTGCATATCGTGCTGGTGGAGCCGGAGATCCCGCAGAACTGCGGCAATATCGCCCGCACCTGCGCCGCCACGCTCAGCCAGCTCCATCTGGTGCGCCCGCTGGGCTTCGACATCTCGGAGCGAGCCGTGCGACGGGCCGGGCTGGATTATTGGCATCTGGTGGAGGTGTTCGACTACGAGAACATCGACACCTTTTTTGCCGCCCATCCCGAGGCCATGGCAGACGGCTGGCTGGCCACCACCAAGGCGCCCCGGGACTACACCGCCGCCCGCTTTTCCCCGGACAGCTGGCTCTTCTTCGGCAAGGAGACGGCAGGCCTGCCCGCCTGGCTGCGCCAAAAATACTATGACCGCTGCATCCGCCTGCCCATGCGCACAGAGGCCCGGAGCCTAAACCTCAGCAACTCCGTGGCCATCCTCACCTACGAGGCCCTGCGGCAGAACGGCTTTCCCGGTCTCACCGGGGTGGGCGAGATGGCGGAGCAATCACGCTGAATATCATAAAGGAGGTCAAACTCTATGAATTATAACAAGAAGACTGTCAAAGACGTGGACGTGGCCGGAAAGAAGATTCTGCTGCGCTGCGATTTCAACGTGCCCCAGGACAAGAAGACCGGCGAGATCACCAGCGACAAGCGCATCGTGGCCGCTCTGCCCACCATCCGCTATCTGCTGGAGCAGGGTGCGGCCGTCATCGCCTGCTCCCATCTGGGCAAGCCCGCCGCCACCTTCTCCTCCTACGTGAAGAAACAGGTGGAAAAGGGCAAGAACGAAGCCGACATCACCGAGGAGGAGTGGCGCAAGTCCCTGCGCAAGCTGACCCTGGCCCCCGTGGCGGAGCGCCTCAGCCAGCTGCTGGGGCAGGAGGTCATCTTTGCCGCCGACGTGGTGGGCGAGGACGCCAGGGCCAAGGCCGCCGCGCTGCAGCCCGGCCAGATCATGCTGCTGGAGAACACCCGCTTTGAAAAGGGCGAGACCAAGAACGATCCGGAGCTTGCCCGCGCCATGGCCGACATGGCCGAGCTGTACGTGTCCGACGCCTTCGGCTCCGTGCACCGCGCTCACGCCTCCACCGCCGGTGTGGCCGCTTATCTGCCCGCCGTCAGCGGCTTCCTGGTTGCCAAGGAGCTGGAGATCATGGGCGGCGCCCTGAACGATCCCAAGCGTCCCTTCGTGGCGGTGCTGGGCGGCGCCAAGGTCAGCGACAAGATCGGCGTTATCAACAACCTGCTGGACAAGGCCGACACCATCATCATCGGCGGCGGCATGGCCTACACCTTTGCCAAGGCCCAGGGCGGCTCCATCGGCACCAGTCTGTGCGAGAGCGACAAGCTGGACTACGCCCGGGAGATGATCCAGAAGGCCCAGGAGCGGGGCGTGGCCCTGCTGCTGCCCGCCGACACCCTGGCCGCCAGGGAATTCGCCGCCGACGCCGAGGCCAAGGTGGTGTCCACCATGGCCATCCCCGACGACATGATGGGTCTGGACATCGGCCCGGAGACCACGGAGCGGTTCTGCGCCGCCGTCCGGGGCGCCGGCACCGTGGTGTGGAACGGCCCCATGGGCGTGTTTGAGTTCGACCGCTTCGCCGGCGGCACCCGTGCCATGGCCCAGGCGCTGGCCGACAGCGGCGCCGTGACCATCGTGGGCGGCGGCGACAGCGCGGCAGCCGTGGAGCAGATGGGCTTCGCCGACAAGATCACCCACATCTCCACCGGCGGCGGCGCCAGCCTGGAGTTCCTGGAGGGCAAGGAGCTGCCCGGTGTGGCCTGCCTGCTGGATCGGTAATCATTTCGCCAAATGTGTATATAAATATAGTCAGAGGAGTAAACAACATGAATCGCAGATATCGCAAGACCATCATCGCCGGTAACTGGAAAATGAACAAAACCGCCACCGAGACCAAGAAGTTCGCCGAGGAGCTGAAGGCCACCCTGCCCCGCGCCAAGTGGTGCGAGGTCGTGGTGTGCGTGCCGGCCGTGAATATCCAGACCGCTGTAAAAGCATTCAAGGACCTGCGGGTGTCCGTGGGCGCACAGAACCTGTTTTATGAAAAGTCCGGCGCATACACCGGCGAGGTGTCCGCCGACATGCTGAAGGACCTGGGCGTGAAGTACGTCATCATCGGCCACAGTGAGCGCCGCCAGTATTTCGGCGAGACCGACGTGACCGTGAACAAGAAGGTGCACGCCGCTCTGGAGGCGGGCCTGCACCCCATCATCTGCGTGGGCGAGAGCCTGGAGCAGCGGGAGATGGGCATTACCATGGAGCTGGTGACGCTGCAGGTGAAGGCCGCCCTGTGCGGCGTCAGCGCCGAGAAGGTGCGCAAGTGCGTCATCGCCTATGAGCCCGTGTGGGCCATCGGCACCGGCAAGACCGCCACCGCAGAGCAGGCCGCCGAGGTCTGCACCGCCATCCGCGCCACCATCCGCCACCTGTACGGCGCACGCATCGCCCGCTCCGTCACCATCCAGTACGGCGGCTCCATGAAGCCCGCCAACGCGGTGGAGCTGCTGGCCCAGCCGGATATCGACGGCGGCCTCATCGGCGGCGCCGCCCTGAAGAGCGGCGAGTTTGTGGACATCATCCGCGCCGCCAATCAGGAGTAAGGAGTCCGCTCAAAATCTTCCGGTTTTGAACGAGGAGGTTTTTACATGAATAAAACACCGACTACGCTGATCATCATGGACGGCTTCGGGCTGGCCGATCCGGGTCCGGCCAACGCCGTGTCTCTGGCCGCCACCCCTGTGCTGGATCGGCTGGCAAAGGAATACGCCCACACCACCCTGTCCGCCAGCGGACTGGACGTGGGTCTGCCCGACGGGCAGATGGGCAACAGCGAGGTGGGACACACCAACATCGGCGGCGGCCGCGTGGTGTTCCAGGACCTGCCCCGCATCAGCCGCGCCATCGAGGACGGCAGCTTCTTCAAAAACGAGGCCTACACCAAGGCCATGGACGCCTGTCTCGAGAAGGGCACGTCCCTGCACCTGTACGGCCTTTTGAGCGACGGCGGCGTTCACTCCCACATCACCCATCTGTACGCCCTGCTGCAGATGGCCAAGGACAAGGGGCTGGAGAAGGTCTATGTCCACTGCTTCCTGGACGGGCGTGACGTGTCCCCCACCAGCGGCAAGGGCTTTGTGGCCGCTTTGCGGGACAAGTGCGCCGAGATCGGTGTGGGCAAGATCGCCACGGTCATGGGCCGCTACTACGCCATGGACCGCGACAAGCGCTGGGAACGGCTGCAGCTGGCCTATGACGCCATGGTCTACGGCGAGGGCATCCAGAACGAGGATCCCGTGGACGCGGTAGCACAGTCCTATGCCGCCGGCGTCACCGACGAGTTTATGGAGCCGGTGGTGTGCGATCCCAGCGGCACCATCTCCGACAACGACAGCGTGATCTTCTTCAACTTCCGGCCCGACCGGGCACGGGAGATCACCCGTGCCATTGTGGATCCCGACTTTGACGGCTTCCAGCGGGAGTTCTTCCCCACCACCTATATCTGCAACACCGAGTATGACGCCGCCATGCCCAATGTGACGGTGGCGTGGCCCCGCATCCGGGTCAACAACGGGCTGGGCGAGTATCTCAGCTCCCTGGGCCTGACCCAGCTGCGCATTGCCGAGACGGAGAAGTACGCCCACGTCACCTTCTTTTTCAACGGCGGCGTGGAAAAGCAGTACCCCGGCGAGGATCGGGTGCTGGTGGCCTCTCCCAAGGTGGCTACCTACGACCTGCAGCCGGAGATGAGCGCCTATGAGGTATGTGACAAGTGCGTGGAGCGGATCCAGTCCGGCGCCTATGACGTGATCATCCTCAACTTCGCCAACTGCGACATGGTGGGCCACACCGGCGTGCTCAGCGCCGCCGTGAAGGCCGTGGAGACCGTGGATACCTGCGTGGGCCGCGTGGTGGACGCCACGCTGCAGATGGGCGGCATCGCCATGATCACCGCCGACCACGGCAACGCCGAGCAGATGGTGCAGCCGGACGGATCCCCCATGACTGCCCACACCACCAATCTGGTGCCCTTTATCCTCTGCGGCGCCGGCACCGAGCTGCGCCCCGGCCGTCTGGCCGACATCGCCCCCACCATTCTGGACGTGATGGGCCTGGCCTGTCCCCCGGAGATGGACGGCAGAACGCTGATCCTGAAATAAAAGCATCAATAAAAGCATCTTTCTATCCATGAATAAAAAAACCTCTGGCTGTCCATAATGGAGCCAGAGGTTCTTTTTTGAACATTTTGGCCCGCCGCAGGCCGAAACGATGCGGCGGCCGGAGCGCGCTCCGGCCGGGAAAGGTGCAATATCATGAACGACAACAAACGATCCAGGCCGGGGTTCGGCGGCAAGGGCGGCTACATAGCCCTTGCTATGTGTATGCTCCTGGCCGGCGTGATCACGCTGGCCATCACCGGCGCACCCCGCGCCAAGCCGGCACAGAAGACCCAGGCGGCCGCAGCGCCGACCGTGCAGGGGGACAAGTCGCCCACAACGCCGGTGCTGCAGCCGGAAAAGGTGCAGGACAAACCGAACACCACGGAAACCGTGCCTCACAAGCCGGTGCTGAAGCCGGAACCCACGCCGGATCCCGAGCCCGTGGGCTCGCCGCTGGAGCTGATGCCCCAGGTGGTGTCGCCGCTGGACGGCACAACGGTGACGGTGTTCAGCATGACGGAGCTGATGTACGATGAGACCATGGCCGACTGGCGCACCCACAACGGCGTGGACATCCAGGCCGGAGAGGGCGACGCCGTCAAGACCGCGGCGGCCGGCACGGTGCAGATGGTCAACGACGACGGACTCATGGGCACCACCGTGGTCATCTCCCACGCCGGCGGCTACACCACCCAGTACAGCAGCCTGCAGGTCGAGCCCCCGGTGAAGGTGGGGCAGGAGGTCAGCGCCGGTGATATCATCGGCTACGTGGGCTCCACCGCCGCGGCGGAGAGCTCCATGGGACCCCATCTCCACTTTTCCGTCAGCCAGAACGGCAAGCTCATCAACCCCAGCGACTACGTGGGATAACACATGGAAAAAGGCACCCCCGGCGGGGTGCCTTTTTTTATACATTTATGGGAATCAATAGTAGCTTCCATACCGGTATGCGGTGTCACTGATATCGTTGATATCGCTGAAAACCGCGCCGAGGAAGACGGTCAGAATCAGATAAATGAAGGCAAAGACCGCGCAGGAGATGCCCACGGCGGAAAACACGATGCCCGCCACGTACTTCCTCCGGCCGCCGGTACGGATGGAGCGAACCATGCCGATAATGGAGAAGATCAGGCCGAGAACGGCGGCGACCAGCGTAAGGATAACCAGCACGGGGAACACCGCGGCGGACTCCTCACCGGAGATGGCGCCATCCAGCATGACAACATACGCCACGACGGACAAAACAGCGCCGATGATCCCGAAGATCATGCCCAGCACCGGCTGAACCGGATGCGGAGCGGGCGCCGGCTGCTCGGGACTGTAGGGTCGGACTGTCTGGCTGGGAATTTTCGTGCCGCAGCCGGGACAGAACTGGGACTGATTGGGAATGCTCGCGCCGCAATAGGGACAGTTCATGAAATCCACCCTTTCTCTCTTTTTCGTGTGAGTTACTTTTTCAGCTCGCCGTTGGCGGCGGCGGTGAGGTAGGCGTTGATGAAGCCGTCCAGATCGCCGTCCATGACGCTGTTGATGTTGCCGTTCTCATAGCCGGTGCGGGTGTCCTTCACCAGCTGGTAGGGCATGAACACGTAGGAGCGGATCTGGCTGCCCCACTCGATCTTCATCTGCACGCCCTTCAGGTCGCTGATCTTCTCGGCGTGCTGCTGCAGCTTCAGCTCCGCCAGACGGGCGCGCAGCATCTTCATGGCGTTGTCACGGTTCTGGAACTGGCTGCGCTCGGTCTGGCAGAACACCACGATGCCGGTGGGCAGGTGGGTCAGACGGACGGCGGAGCTGGTCTTGTTGATGTGCTGGCCGCCGGCGCCGGAGGAGCGGCAGGCCTGCATCTCGATATCCTCGGGGCGGATCTCGATGTCGCTGTCATCGGGCAGCTCGGGCATGACCTCCAGCGCGGCAAAGGAGGTCTGGCGGCGGGCGTTGGCGTCAAAGGGGCTGACGCGGACCAGACGGTGGACGCCGTTCTCGCTCTTCAGATAGCCGTAGGCGTTCTCGCCCTCGATGAGGATGGTGGCGGATTTGATGCCCGCCTCGTCGCCGGCCTCGTAGTCCATCAGCTGATAGGTGTAGCCGTGGCGCTCGGCCCAGCGGGTATACATGCGGTAGAGCATCTCCGTCCAGTCCTGGGCCTCGGTGCCGCCGGCGCCGGCGTGGAAGGTGAGAATGGCGTTGTTGGCGTCGTACTCGCCGCTGAGCAGGGCGGCCAGACGGCGCTCGCTGATCTCCTTCTCCAGCGTGCTGTAGCCCTCGGTGACGTCGGAGAGCAATGAGGCGTCGTCCTCCTCCTGACCCATCTCGCACAGGGTCAGGCAGTCCTCCCAGTCGCCCACCAGACGGTCGTGGCGTTTGATTTTGTTCTCCAGCCGCTTAATCTGCTGGGAAACCTTCTGGCTCCGGTCCAGATCGTTCCAGAAGCCCTCCTGCTCCGTCTCCTTCTGCAGCGCGGCCAGCTCCTCACGGGCCTTGGGGATGCCCAGCGCGCGCTCCAGCTCGCCCAGCGTCTCCTCCAGGGCCAGCAGCTTCTGCTTGTACTCGTCGTATTCAATGACTGCCATAACGGTGGTCTCCTATCTTCTAAAGTTCGATATCTTATATATTATATCCGAATTGTGCTGTTCTGTAAAGGCAAATCATCCGTTTTCCACGGCTTTTTGCGCCTCCTTCATCTCCCGCAGGACGCCGGCGGTCAAAGGGATGGTCAGCAAAAAGGCGCACACATCGCAGATGGGCTGGGCCAGCTGGATGCCCAGCGCGCCGATAAAGCGGGGCAGGATCAGCACCACGGGGATGAAAAACAGGCCCTGCCGCGCCACCGCCAGCACCGACGCCTGCGCCACCTTGTTGATGGTCTGGGTCATCATGCTGGACACCATGTTGAAGCCGCACAGGAAGAAGGTGCAGCACTGAGCCCGCATGGCCACCTTGCCGAAATCCACCACGTCCGGGTCGTCGCGGAAAACGGCAATGATATCCGGGGCAAAGGCGAAGATCACCGCTCCGGCTACGGCCAGAAACACCGTGGACCAGCGGACGCAGAACCAGTAGCCCTTCAGCACCCGGTCGTACTTCTTCGCGCCGTGGTTGAAGCCGCAAACCGGCTGGAAGCCCTGGCCGAAGCCGATGAGGGCGGAGTTGGCCATCATCATGGCCCGCTGCACCACGCTCATGGCCGCGATGGCGGCGTCGCCGCCGCCGAAGGCGCCGGCGGCGTTATTGAGGCAGATGGTGGAAATGGACATGAGGCCCTGACGGCACAGGGAGGGCAGGCCGCCCTTGCAGATCTGGATGAACCAGCGCCAGTGGAACTGCGCGTTCCGCAGCCGGACGGAGAGGTTGCCGCCCCGGGTGCACATGATGAGCAGCAGGCAAAAGGATGTGAACTGGCTGATGATGGTGGCCAGCGCAGCGCCGGCAATGCCCATGCCGAACACAAACATGAGCAGGGGGTCCAGCCCCACGTTCAGCACCGCGCCCAGCACGATGCCCACCATGCCGTAGGCCGCGCTGCCCTGAAAGCGGAGCTGGTTATTCAGCACGAAGGACGCGGTGATCCACGGCGCGCCGATAAGGATGATGCGCAGATAGTCCCGGGCATAGGGCAGGATCGTCTCGGTGGAGCCCAGCAGACGGGCCAGCGGGTCGAGGAAGATCTCGCCCAGCGCCAATATCACGCCGCCGGCCAGCAGGGCGTACACCACGCCGGTGGCGGCCATTTTGGCGGCGTTCTCCGTGTTCTTCTTCCCCAGCTCCATGGAGATGTAGTTGCCGCTGCCGTGGCCGAAGAAGAAGCCGGTGGCCTGGAAAATGGCCATGAGGGAGAAGGCCACGCCCACGGCGCCGGTGGCGCTGTTGCTGTGGAGCTGGCCCACAAAGAAGGTGTCCACCATGTTGTAGGCGGCGGTGATCATCATGGAGATGATGGTGGGCACCGCCAAACGGCAGATGAGCCGTCCCACCGGGGCGGTGGTCATGCGGATGTACTTTTCCTGCTGCTGATCGTTCACGGCGCTCACCTCTCTCTAAAAACACAGCGGGGTTATCTTATCACACCGCGCCGCGCAAATCAAGGGCGATCCGCCGTTGACAAACGGGCGGTTCGATTTATAATGGTAGTAAGATAAAGCAGCGGAGGAGGTTGCCTCACCATGAATGAGATCTTTGTCACCGGGCACCGGAACCCGGACACCGACTCCATCGTGGCTGCCATGTCCTACACCGCCCTGCGCCACGCCCTGGGCGAGCATGAATACGTGGCTGCCCGGCTGGGCGATGTGAACGACGAGACACGGCGCATCCTGGACCGGTTCGGTATGGAGCCGCCCCGGCTCGTCCAGTCCATGCGCACCCAGGTGGTGGATCTGGACTTTGACCGGCCGCCGGTGATGGACAAATCCGTGACCATGGACCGGGCCTGGCACGTCATGCGGGAGCAGCATCTGCCGGTGATCCCCGTGGGCAATGAGGACGGCTCCCTGTACGGCATGCTCTCCGCCGGGGACATCGCCACCTACAACATGGAGACCATCGCCGACCCCACCGTGGACCGGCTGCCCCTGTTCAACCTTCTGAGCGTGCTGGAGGGGCGGCTCCTCAACGAAAGCGGCGCCATGGCCGACACCGTCAGCGGGCAGGTGACCGTCGCCCTGCCCCAGAGCTGCGAAAACCTGCTGTTCCACTCGAAAGAAAGCATTGTGCTGTGCGGCAATCAGCCGGATATGATCCGCCGGGCGCTGGACATCGGCGTGTCCTGCCTGATCCTGTGTCAGACCGACGTGGATCCCCAGTGGCTGGAAAACGCCGGGGACACCTGCGTGATCTCCACCCCCTTCGAGGCAAGCCGGGTGGCGCGGCTGGTGTATCAGGCCATCCCCATCGCCCGCTCCTGCCACACCGACGACCTGATCACCTTCCGCCTCACCGACTACATAGACGACGTGCGCGAGGTGGTGCTCAAGAGCCGCTACCGGGCCTATCCCGTGCTGGATGAGAACGACCGTGTGGTGGGCACCCTGTCCCGTTTCCACCTGCTCAAGCCACGCCGCAAGCGGGTGGTGCTGGTGGACCACAATGAGCTGGCCCAGACCGTGCCCGGGCTGGAGCAGGCGGAGGTGCTGGCCATTATCGACCACCACCGGCTGGCCGATATCCAGACCGCACAGCCCGTCCACGTGCGCAATGAGCCGGTGGGCAGCACCAACACCATCATCGCCACCATGTTCCAGGAGCACGGCGTGCTGCCCTCCCCCAAGCTGGCGGGACTCATGGCCGCGGCCATTTTGTCCGATACCGTTATGTTCAAGTCCCCCACCTGCACCAAGCGGGATATCGCCATGGCCGAGCGGATGGCACGCATGGCAGGCGTCTCTCTGGAGGATCTGGGGCGGGATCTGTTCTCCGCCGCCGACACCGACAGCAAGAGCGCCCAGGATCTGCTGATGAGCGACTTCAAGCAGTTCCACATCGCCGAGCATAACCTGGGCGTGGGCCAGATCACCTGCATGGACTCCGCCCGGATGCTGGAGCGGCGGGACGAGTTCCTGGACGTCATGGCCCAGCTGCAGCGCCAGCGGGGTTACGACATGGTCATCACCATGTTTACCGACGTGCTGCTGGAGGGCACACAGCTCCTGTTTGTAGGCAGTGAGGACGTGATCCGCAACGCCTTCGCCGCAGAGCCGAAGGATCAGGCCCTGTTCCTGCCCGGCGTCATGTCCCGGAAAAAGCAGGTCATCCCCATGCTCACCGCCCTGTGGGGCTGAAAACGACGAACCGGCATACCAAAAAAACACCCCCGGATGTCCGGGGGTGTTTTTTTGTGTGTCTTGTGGCTTGGTGTGAAACCGTTACCAGTCGAAGGTGCTGTTGCCGGCAGCGACCTGAACCACCTTCGTGGCCTCGTTCATCCGGATCCTGCCGTCGTTGTTGGTATCAACCGTCAGCAGCTTCATTCCGGTCAGAGTCCTGGTTCCCGCCGCCGCCTGCTTGGCGCTGACGGCGTCGTTGCTCTTGATCTGGCCGTCCAGTGTGGCGTCGCCCTTCAGAGCGATGGCGATGGTCACATCGGCATCTGTCACCGTCACGGTGAACTGATGCTCGCCGCTCTCCGTGGTGGTGCAATCCAGCTTCGTGTAGCTGTCCTCACCATTGTCGATGGCAACCACGCAGGCGATGTCGCACGTCACGGTGAAGGTCACCTCGCCGCTGTAAGTCTGATCGGCCACGATGTCGGTGGTGGCTGCGCCCTTGGTGTAGTCGGTCACGATAATGTGATAGCCCTCGGCCGGTGCGGTGCAGACCACGTCGGCACGGTCGCGGATGCGGATGCGCGGGAACGGACCCTCGGGATCGTTGAAGGTGTCGTCATAGGAGGCAAGGCCGGTGGCGCTGATCTGGGCGCCGACGACGCAGTTCTCCACCTCATGACCGGTGGTGATGTAACCGTCGATGAACACCCGGGCCAGATCGCCGTTGGCGTCCTTGACCATGATGGTCTGGATCAGGCCGTTGGCCTCCTCGACGCTTTCCACGGTACCGGTGACGGTGACCAGCTTGCCCTCGGCGCTGCGGTCGTTCAGCTCCGCAGCGGCGATGGCAGAGGGCGTCACGGTGCCCTCGCCGATGACCTCGATGGTCTTCACCTGGAGCTCGGGCTCACCCTGGTAGAAGTCGGTGTGGCCCACGATGCGGACCTTGTCGCCGATCTTGTACTCGCCGGAAACGGGGAAGCAGCAGATGCCGCCGGTCTCGTCCTGAACATAGATGCAGTCGAAGAACGCGGTGTCCTTGTCGTAGCCGGAGGCGTTGGAGGTGACCACGCCCTCGATGGTGAAGCGATAGCCGGTGTCGGCGGGATCGGAAGCGGCGCGGACGTCGGCGATGGGCGTCACATCATCGGCGGTGGCGCGGTCCAGGATATCCAGCTCCACGTTGGCGGTGAAGGTGTACTCCTTGCCGTCCTGCTCCACGATGGCCGTTACGGTGACGGTGGTGAGCTTGGCGGTGGTGAAGGTGTGGGCGAAGCTGACGTCCACGGTGCCGCCGGCGGGGATGGTGTAGGTGTTGGTGTCGGTGCCGATGACCTCGCTGCCGCCCACCGTGTAGATCAGGGACTTGACGGTGGCCGCGGCGGTCTCGTTGTTGAAGAGAGTGGTGGTCAGCGTGGTGGACTCATTGACATACACCTGCTCGGCGGTGGAGGCGAAGCTCTGGATGCCCAGCTTGGCGGCCTGACCCACCCACACGGGAGCGGTGACAGCCAGATCGCCGTCCTTCTGGGTGACGCGGACGAAATAGTAGCTGTACTCCGGATCCAGCTCCGCAGTCAGCTGGCCGCTGGCCAGATCGGCGGCGTTGTCCCAGGTGTAGGCGGTCACGCCGGCATTGGAAACCAGCTCCACCTTGCTGATGCTGTCGCCGGCGTCGGGATCGAACAGGGTGACGACCACGTTCAGCTTCTCGGGGGCGTTCTCATCGGTGAAGACGGTGCCCATGGGCTCATCGTTGATGGTGTAGCTGATCTGCAGGTTCTTGTCCTCGGTGGCGTACACCCGCAGGGCGCGGATGGCGTCGTAGATGCCCTGCTCGCTGAAGTCGTTGGTCAGGATGACGTCGCGGGCGTCGTTGGCGTTGCCCCAGCGGCCCTTGTGGTTATCCTGGTTGTTGGTGGGGGCCACGTGCCAGCCCTTGTCCAGCGCGATGATATACTGCTCATAGCTGGGGTAGTAGCCGCCGGCGCCGATCTGGCCCTCGCCGTTGCCCACCTCCACCAGGAACATGTGCTCATCGGTGCTATCGTCCCGGTAGGAGAAGTCGGTGAAGTTGCCGAAGGTGGTGCCGGGGTGGTTGAACTGGTTGATGGAATCGCCCTTGTTGACGGTCTCGTAGTAGAGCTTCATGCCCGCGTCGCCGGACTTGTTGTTCAGCGCGGCGTTGTTGCGGGACACCAGACCGTCGGAGTCAAAGGTGTTGATGTGGCCGGGACCGCCGGACCAGGTCATCTCAAAGCCGGCGATGGCCAGGAGATTGTCGTGGCTGGCATTGAAGGCCGCGGCCTTGCCCTTGTACTCCTCCCACAGAGCGCGGCTGGCGTCGGTCATCAGGGACTTGTCGTTCAGGGCGTCAGCGGGGTTGGCGGCGCTGGTGGTGTCGAAGTAGTTGGAGTGGTCGGTGAAGGCCACGAACTGGATGTTGGCGCTCTCCGGCAGGGAGGCGATGTACTCCAGAGCGGTATCCAGGGTACCGGAGCCGTCGGAGTAGGTGGTGTGGGAGTGGAGCTGACCGAAGTACAGCTGATACTCCGCGATACCCACGGTAAAGTTCCAGGTCTTCTCCGCCTTCACGCCGTCGGCGCGCACCGCGGTGACGGCCACGGTGACACGGCCGTCCGCCATGTCCTGGTTGGGCGTGTAGGACAGGACGCCGTTTTCAAAGGTTGCTGCCACCGCCTGGCCGTTGACGGTCATGGTGAGGGTGGGATTCTCGCCCACGTTGCCCGCCTTGACGGAGATGGTGGGACGCTTGTCGTCGCGGGTCTGGCTGTTGGGGGCGGGAGTCAGGTCGGTGAAGAAGGGCTCGTCGATGATGGTGACGGTCTTCTCGCCGGAATAGGTGATGTCGTAGCTGTTGGTGACGTTCACGCGGATGGTGAAGCTGGGCAGCACCTCGCCTGCGTCGATGTCGGCGGCGGGAATGGTGAAGCTGTAGCTCTTGCCGTCGGAGGAGACGGTGCAGTCCTCCAGCGCCACGGTGCCGGTGCGGTCGCCGGCGGTGTAGGTGATGGCGATGGTGCTGATGCTCTCGGCCAGATCGTCCAGAGAGAAGGAGCAGACGTAGTCCTGCTCCACGTAGCGGGAGTCATCGCAGTCGAAGATGACGGTGGGAGCCTGCACCACGCCCTCGCGGATCTCGGTGCCGTCCACCACCTCATAGAAGTTGAAGAGGTAGATGCCCACGTCGTTCTTGGTGGAGAAGGTCCAGCCGGAGAACACGCTGGAGTAGTACTCCACGCAGACAGGCGTGCCGTTGTAGGTGGCGTCCTTGTTGTAGATGATGTAGCCGCCGTCCTTGGCCTGCAGG
Organism: uncultured Oscillospiraceae bacterium; assembly: GCA_947169975.1. Lineage (GTDB taxonomy): Bacteria > Bacillota > Clostridia > Oscillospirales > Oscillospiraceae > Vescimonas. The sequence continues at coordinate 11,441 of CAMVRT010000019.1, read as the reverse complement.
AACCACTTGGCGTTTTCGGGGGCGGAGCCGTCCTCGTTGGGCTCCACGAACAGCAGCTCCTCGCTGGCGTTGGTGGCAAAGAACTTGTCGCCCACCTTGAAGGTGTAGTAGCGGCCCATGGTGTCCACGGTGAACACGTAGGCGCCGTTGCCGGCGTTGGCCTTGCCGCCCTCAATGGTGGTGGGGATGGCCCGCATGGAGTAGTTGGCCTCGGCGAACAGACCGATGGAGGAAGCCGCCGTGGCGTTGTAGGCCACGTACTGGCCGCCCTTCTGCAGCACGCCGTCCCACTCGCCGTCGTCATAGGCGGCAATGGCGTCATCGGGATTGACCAGATAGAACTGGAGGGCGAACTCGCTCTCGGTGAACTTGTTGGAGGTAGTGGTGGTGAAGTAGCCGGAGAACACCTCAAACTCGTTGCGGACATAGGCCTCGATGTAGGCCGGGCCGCGGTCGCCGGACACGGTGGGGCTGCTGAAGTAGTAGCAGTTGGCCGTCTTGGCGGGGGTCAGCGTCCAGGTGTTGTCGGGGTAGGTGGCCACGTTGAGGCTCAGCTCGGCATAGGTGTCGCTCTTCCAGACGGTGATGCTGCGGCTCTCGTCGCCGTTGGCGTAGAAGCTGTAGGTACCGTCGGCGTTCTTCTTCACGGTCCAGACGAAGTCCTCGGTGAAGTTGACCACCTTGCCGTTTTCAACGGTGGCCTGGTTGGCCTTCAGGTACCAGTCGCCGTTGGGCTTGGTGCTGATGGCGGTCTTATGGCCGGGGCTGTAGATGGCCACGGTGGCGCCGTCGGTCAGCTGATCCAGGCTGGTGACCAGATCGCCGGTCTCTTCGGGATTGGGAGTCTCGGCCTCGGCGCCCTTCTTGTAGAAGGTGATACCGAAAGCGGTCTTGTCGGGAGCGGTGCTGCCGTACAGAGTAAAGCCGTTGTAGTACTCCATATAGAGCTTGCCGAAGTTGGTGGCCATGTCGTTCAGGGACAGGAAGTAATTGAAATCACTGCTGTCCGGGCCGGTCAGGGTCCAGTTGGTGTAGGCAGCGCCCTCAACAACCAGGTTGTTGTAATCGCCGCTCACCACGCCGCCCAGGGTGTAGTTGCCCTGGGTGAAGGTATAGGTGCCGTCGGCGTTGACGGTGACCGTCCACACCACGTCGGTCTTGTCGGTGGTGATGACGCCGTCAACCGGAGTCAGCGCCACGCCGGACACCTTGTGGCTGACAATGGCGTTGCCCATGCCCATGCCGCTGGCGGCGTTGTAGAGGATGACCTCATCGCCGGTGGCCAGGGTGGAGGTCAGGCCGTAGGTCTCGCCGGTGGCGGGCTCGGTCTGCTGGGGTGCGGGCACCAGATAGAACTGCATGCCGTAGGCCGACTCGGTGAGGCTGCTGGCGTTGGTGGCATAGCCGCAGAACACCGGCGTGGAAGTGCCGTTGATGGTCTTGTTATATACCTCGGCATAGACGCCCTCATAGGGGGACACGGTCAGGGTGCCGCTGCGCATATAGAAGGTGCTGGTCTCGGCGTTGCACACATCCAGATACCAGGTGGTGTCGGTGGCGTCATTGTAAGAGCCGTTGTTGGTCAGCTCCACGTAGGTCTTGGTGCCGTTGACGCTGAGCCACGCTGCCACGGCATAGCTGTCCTGGGTGAAGGTATAGGTGCCGTCCTCGTTGACGGTGACCTTCCAGATCTGGTTGGCGGCAGGCTCGGCCACGACGCCCTCGGTAATGGTGGCTTCGCCGGGCATCAGATACCAGTCGCCGTAGGTCTCGGAGGTCATGGCCAGGCTGTTGCCCGGGTTGTAGATGACCACGTAGGCACCGTCGGTCAGCTGCTCCAGATCGGTGACCAGGCCGTAGGTGGCGGTGACGCCGTAGAAGTCGAACTTATAGGCGGCGTTGTCGGTCTTGACGCCGTAGGTGGTGAAGCCGTTGTAGTACTCCAGCGCCTGGTTGTGGCTGCCGTTGAAAGCCGCGCCCACGTTCATCAGATACCAGGTGCCGTCGGTCTGCTGCTCCAGCGTCCACTGGGCCAGCTCGCTGGTGCCGTCGGCGGCAAAGGTCAGGCTGTTGCCGGTCTCGCCGGAGGTCAGGTAGCTGCCGTTCAGCTCAAAGGTGTACACGTCGTTGGTGACGTGGACGGTCATGTAGGCCATGGTGTCGGCCAGCTCCAGCCGACCGTCGGTCGGGGTGGCGGCCGTGCCGGCCAGCTTGCTGCCGCTGGCGTTGGCGGTCAGGGCCATATTGCTGCCGGGGTGATGGAGCACCACCAGGCTGCCGTCGGCGGGAGCCTCGGTGAGCTTATCCAACACGGTGGGAGCAGCGGTCTTGATGGTGTAGGCAAAGGTGGCGACCGGGCTGTCCACGCCGTTCAGGGTGGCCTTGACGGTGAGGGTCACGGCCTCGTTGACGGTGTAGGTGCTGCCCTCGGTCCAGTTGGCGCCGCCGTCGGTGCTGATACTGATGGTGGCGCCCTCGGTGGCGGTGGAGAAGGTCACCACGGTGCCGGCAGCCACGGCGCCGGCGGCCACGTCAGCCGTGGGGGCCTTTACGCCGGCGGAGGTCACGGTGATCTCGCTGGCCAGGGTGTTGCGCAGCTGCAGGGTGGAATTGTTGATGCCCACCGCAGCGTTCAGCTCCACGGTGTCGCCCACGCTCACGTCCCAGGCGCCGTCGGTCTTGCCGATCACAGCCTTATAGAGCTGGATGGTATTGCCGCTCTCATCCTGGAAGGTGATATTGGGGTTGGAGTAAGCGCCGTTGTTGTCATAGACCTCGGTGACTGCCAGGCCGGTCATGTGCACGTAGGTGCACACGTCAGCGGTGGTCAGCGCGCCGATGGTGGCGTCCTTTGCCGCCAGAGTCAGGTCGGCGGACTTCTCGTACTCCTGGCACGCCAGCTGGGGCATGCCGTTGTAGGTGGACTTGGTGCCGGTGGAGAGCACGGTGTCGCCCAGAGACAGATCGTTGGGCGCCGCGCTGAAGCGCAGGCAGATGCCGCCGGTCTCATCCTGAACGTAGACGTTCTTGCCGTCCAGCAGGGTCACGGCGCCCTTCACGCTGAAGGAGGCGCTGTCGGCGCCGGCTACGGCTTCGGCAATGGTGGAGAGGACCACCTCGGCCTTGATGGTGTAGGCGAAGGTGGCAACGGCGCTGTCCACGCCGTTCAGCGTGGCCTTGACCTGAAGGGTCACGGCCTCGTTGACGGTGTAGGTGCTGCCCTCGGTCCAGGTGGCGCCGCCGTCGGTGCTGATGCTGATGGTGGCGCCCTCGGTGGTGGTGGAGAAGGTCACCACGGTGCCCGCGGCTACCGCGCCGGCGGCCACGTCAGCCGTGGGGGCGGCGGGGGCGGTGGGGTTCACCGGCTCGGTGTTCAGCTTCCAGAACTGCAGGGTCTGGTCGGCGATGTTGGCGTGGATCGTCGTGTAGCAGCGCCAGTCGGGCTTGGTTTCATAAACGCCGAGATAGCGGATGACGCTGTTGGTATCCGGGCTGGTCAGATAACCGTTGGTCACGCTCCAGACGCCGGACGTCCCTTTCACACGGACACCCGTGTTGGCCGCGGTCAAGTTCAGGCCGCCGTTGGGGCCGGTGATGGCATAGGTGCCGTCCCCGTTGGGTGAAACGGTCCAGCCGTAGGCGGCGCTGTCCGCGGTGAGCGTGTCACCCTCGGGCGTGACTGCCACAGCGGCGGGGCCGGCACTGGTGGCAGCCGCATTCGGCAGGATGTAGGTCGCGCCGGAGCTTGCGGTCATGGTGATGGCCACGGTGTCGTCAGCCGTGATGTCGGCCAGATCCACCTTGGTCCACGTGTCGCTGGTCGCCCTCTGCAGTGCCAGTGCACTCATGGGCAGCATGCTGATGATCATGCCCAGAGCGAGGAGCAGCGAGAGGAGCTTGCGCGCGATGCGCGTGCTCTTTTGTGTGTGCATCTGTCGTCCTCCTTTGAAATAACTGTTGCCGCAATGCGCGGCGTTTTTTAATAAAGCAATTTATTATATCAGCATTTCCTCTCAAAATCCATCTTTTTTTCCCGCTTTTACCGTCTTTTTTTCACGGATTGACACCGTGAAGCAAACTTGTTATGCTTGATGTGTGATATTGTCATTTGTCGGGAGGAGGCAGCTATGAAGAAGCAAACGCAAAAGCAAAAGCAGCCGCAAAAAGCAGCCGGCAGCTCCGGCCGCTTCATCGTCTGGCTGAAGCGGGAAAAATGGGGGCTCCTTGTGCTGGCTGTGGCCGCTGTGCTGTTCGCTGCCGCCTGCCTCCGGCTGCGGCCGGAGGCAAAGCAGGCTCTGCCCAGGGCGGACTACGTGGAATACGAAAAGGGCGTGGTCGACGAGGTGCTGCCCGTGGGCAAGCTGGTGCAGGATCCCGCCTCCGACGGCGCGTGGCGGGGCGAGCAGTGGCTCAACGTGAAGGTGGAAACCGGCCAATATGCCGGGAAGGTGTATCTGGTCAAGAACTACCCGGTCAATCCGCTCTACAGCGTGCCGCTCCGGGAGGGCGACAGCGTGATCCTGCAGGTGGACACCTACTCCGCCGGCGGAGAGGTCCGCGTCAACATTTACGAGTACAACCGCATCCCCATACTGATCGCCGTGGTGGCGGTGTTCTTCCTGGTGACGCTCCTGGTGGGACGGAAGACGGGCCTCAAATCTCTGGTGGCCCTGGCCCTTACCGTGGCCTGCCTTTTCCTGGTGCTGCTGCCGGCGCTGATGCGCGGCGCACCCACGCTGCCCACGGTGTTCGCCGTGTGCGTGTTCATCGCCGTGGTCAGCTTCACCATTCTGGGCGGACTGCACCGCAAGAGCGTGTGCGCCATGCTGGGCACCGTGGCCGGCACCGCCCTCGCCCTGGGCTTCGGCCTGCTGGCCCAGCACTTTGCCCGGATCGACGGCCTGCGCTTTGACCACATGGAGCCCCTGCTGCAGCTGCGCCAGTCCGGCACGCCGCTGGGATTGCGGGGACTGCTGGTGGGCGGCCTGGTCATCAGCGCCCTCGGCGCCGTGATGGACGTGGCTATGAGCATCTCGTCGGCGCTGGAGGAGGTCCATGACGCCAACCCCGAGTTGGGGCTGCGGGAGCTGTTCCGCTCCGGCATGAACATCGGCCGTGACATGGTGGGCACCATGACCAACACCCTGATCCTGGCCTTCCTGGGCAGCGGCTTCTCTCTGATCCTGTACCTCTACTCCCTGAGCCCGGACAAATACGTCCTGTTCAGCTCCCCCTACATGTCCATCGAGGTCATCAGCGGCATCGCCAGCAGCGCCGGCATGATCCTGGCCATCCCGCTGACCGCCTTCATCAGCGCTGCGCTGATCGCCCGGAAAAGGACGCAAGCCGCCTGAGACAGCATGAGGAGTAACGTCATGGAAGGGAAAAAACGGGGGTGGACCGACCCACGCATATGGCTGAGTCTGCTGCTGGTGCTGGTGATCATGGGCGTGATCTTCTACTTCTCCGCCATGCCCGCCAGGCAGTCCAGCGGCACCAGCGGCGGCTTCGTCACGAAACTGCTCCGGTTTTTCCTGCCTGATTTCCAGTCCCTGCCCGGCGAGCGGCAGCGGCTGATCCGGCGGACGGTGACGGTTCTTGTCCGCAAGACGGCCCATGTCCTCGAGTTCGCCGCGCTGGGCTTTGCCCTGCGCCTCCACCTGGCCGCGCTGGGCAGATACCGCTCCATCCGCCGCCCCTGGCTGTGGGCCCTCTCCATCGGCGCGGTCTATGCCATTACCGACGAGCTGCACCAGCTCCTTGTCCCCGGCCGGGCGGCGCGGCTCTACGACGTCGGCGTCGACGCCGTCGGCGTGATCCTGGGCGTGCTGTTTTTCCTGCTCTGCCGCCGCCTGCTGACGCGCAAGAACAAATAACACGTTCCCGAACATAGGAAAGAGGAAGCGATCCGAAATCCCTCGGTTCGCTTCCTCTACTTTTTATCCGTCAGTCCGTCGATCAGGGCCATCACCAGCCGGGCCTGCGCCTCGTTGAGCCGATCCACGGCGCCGTGCAGCTCCCGCCGCAGGACCGGCGCGCTGTTTCCTCCGTCGAAAAACTCCGCCGGCGTCACCCCCAGGTATTCACAAATATAAAAGAACACCTGCATGGAGGGGTAGGTCAGCCCGTTTTCGATTCGGTTGATATAGCTGGGATTCTGCCCGATGGCCAGGCTCATCTCGCGGGCGGAGACGTTCTTCTGTATGCGCAGCTCCGCCAGCCGGTCGGAGAAAAACTGTTCGTTCATATGCATCACCGCCACATATTATATGTTGTGATATGCTATAATTTGCGATATCTGCTATCATATTTTTCTTGACAGGCGATAATATACATCCTAAAATGTAATAAATAAGATTTATAAAATCTTAAATATGTGCAAGGAGGCTGATTGTATGCGAAAATACACAAACATACTGACCGCGCTGATCCTCGCGCTGGCCATGGTGCTGACCATGCTGGCGCCGGGTGTGATTCCCACGGCAGAGGCCGCCGGCGACGTGACCATCAACGCCACCAACTTCCCGGACGAGAACTTCCGCAGCTACGTGTCCAACAACATCGACAGCAACGGCGACGGCAAGCTCAGCACGTCGGAAATCGCCGCAGTGACGGAGCTCGACGTGGGACAGAGAGGCATCACTTCGCTGAAGGGCGTGGAGTATTTCACGGCACTGAAGCTCCTGTACTGCTACAAAAACAGCTTGACAGCGCTGGACGTGAGCAAGAACACGGCCCTGACCCACATCAACTGCGCCAACAACAGCTTAACGGCGTTGGATGTGAGCAAAAATACGAAGCTGGACACGCTGTACTGCGACAACAACCAGCTGACGTCGCTGGACGTCAGCAAAAATACAAAGCTGGACACGCTGACCTTCAGCGGCAATCAGCTGGCAGCCATTGATGTGAGCAAAAACACCGCGCTCTTTGAGCTGCAGTGCGCGGGCAACCAGCTGACGGCGCTGGATGTGAGTAAGAATACGGCGCTGTCCTATCTGTCGTGCAGAGATAACAAACTGACAAGTCTGGACGTCAGCAATAACCCGGAGCTCTATTACCTCTACTGCTATAACAACCAGCTGACGTCGCTGGACGTGAGCAAGAATACGGCGCTTCATCTGCTGTCCTGCTATAAGAATCAGCTGACATCTCTGGACGTGAGCAAAAACACCGCGCTGGAGGAGCTGTATTGCTACAGCAACCAGCTAAAGACGCTGAACGTGGCTGGTGCTGCAGAGTTGAAAAAGCTGGTGTGCTACAGCAACCAGCTGGCTGCCCTGGACGTGAGCAAGAACACGGCGCTTCATGTGCTGTCCTGCTATAAGAACCAGCTGACATCACTGAACGTGAGCAAGAACACGGCGCTGACGAATCTGCAATGCGGCAGCAACCAGCTGACATCACTGAACGTGAGCAAGAACACGGCGCTGACGGATCTGCAATGCTACAGCAACCAGCTGACAGCCATTGACGTCAGCAAGAATACGGCGTTGGCGTATTTTAGCTGCAACGACAACCAACTGACCGCGCTGGATGTAAGCAAGAATTCGGCGATTGTGCAGTTGAATTGCTATGGCAACCAGCTGGCGGAGCTGGATATCCGTAACTGTCCGAATCTGATCAGCGCCTTCCACGGTGCGCACCAGGCACAGACCAGCTGGAGCGGCGTAAAATATTGGTACTATTATTCTCTGGAGGTTCAGGGCTATTTGAGTATAGACCAGACCACCGAGGTCGTGACCGAGATCGTCAAGCCCGCCATCAAAACCCAGCCTGCCGACAAGAGCGCCGTGGCGGGTGAGAGCGTACAGTTCACGGTGGCCGCCACCGGCGGAAATCTGACCTACCGCTGGCAGTACCGCACCAGCAGCACCGGCAGCTGGAAGAACTCCGGCGCCACGGGCTGCAATACCCGTACCCTGACCATCTCCGCCGCCACCTCCCGCAACGGCTACCAGTACCGCTGCGTGGTGGAGAACGAGAAGGGCAAAGCCATCTCCAATGCCGCCACGCTGACGGTGACCGCTGCGGCCAAGCCCACCATCACCACCCAGCCCAAGAGCCGAACCACGGAGGCGTACGTGCTGACGCACTTCAATGTGACCGCCACCGGCACGGGATTGTCGTATCAGTGGTATTACCGCACGTCCGCCACGGGAACGTGGAAAAAGAGCGGCGTCGCCGGAAGCGACACCGCCAGCCTGGCGGTGGAGGCCATGCCCTACCGCAACGGCTACCAGTATCGCTGCGTCGTCAGCAACGCGGCGGGCTCCGTTACCTCCTCTGCCGCCACGCTGACGGTGAAGCCCAGGATCTTCACCCAGCCCGAAGACCAGACCGGCTACGTGGGCGGCACCGCCAAGTTCACGGTGGAGGCCAGCGGAGACGGCCTGACCTATCGCTGGCAGTATTACACCGGCAGCACATGGAAGAACTCCGGCCTCACCGGACATGACACCGCCACGCTGTCCGTGGGCATCACCGCCGCCCGGAACGGCCAGCAGTACCGCTGCGTGGTGACGGACAAGAACGGCAACAAGACCATCTCCGCCACGGCGAAGCTGATCGTGAAGCCCAAGATCACGTCCCAGCCGTCCAACAAGAGCACCACCGCGGGGACGGCGGTGAAGTTCACGGTGCAGGCCACCGGTGCAGGCCTGACCTACCGCTGGCAGTACCGCACCAGCAGCACCGGCAGCTGGAAGAACTCCGGCGCCACGGGCCACGACACCGCCACGCTGACGGTCACGCCCTCGGCCAGCATGAACGGCTATCAGTACCGCTGCGTCATCGTAGACGCCAACGGCACGAAGCTGATCTCCTCCGCCGCCACCCTGACGGTGAAGTAAGCTTTCCAAATCCGTTTTCCTGTGTAGGGGAGGGGCTCTGTCCCCTCCCCTTTGCCTTTCGTTGCGTGGCCGATTCGCACTCTGGCCGCGGCAATCCGTAATTCTCGTTCAAAAGGACGGATTCCCACAGGCTTGCAGCCCTCGGAATGACAATAGCGCAAGCGTCCCGTTTCCCGCCATTGCGAGGAGGGCCTTTCCCGATGCAGCAATCCGCAATACCCTGTTAACAGCACAGCCCCGGTCGAAAGCTTCGACCGGGGCTGTGTTGCTGTTGGGGACATTTGCGGAGTCCGTCACCTCAATACTTCATGACCAGCTTGACCACCCGCTTGCCCACCTGGTAAAGCGGGCCTTCCAGCGCCTTGCGGGCGTTCTTCAGCTCCTGCCGGATGGGGATGTGCTGGGGGCAGTGCTGCTCGCACTTGCCGCAGCCCACGCAGCGGGAGGCCTCGGCGGACTCCTTGCGCAGGGCAGTGCACATGATGTAGTCCGTCATGCCCCGGAGCTTTCCGTCGGAGACGCTGCGGTTATAGGCGGCAAAGGTGCCGGGGATGTCCACCCCGCGAGGGCAGGGCATGCAGTAGCGGCAGCCGGTGCAGCCCACCTTCATTTTGGCGTTGATGGCGGCCACCACCTTCTCCAGCAGGGCGCGGTCTTCCTCGGTGAACTCACCGGCGCGGGCGGCGTCGGCGATGCGCACGTTCTCCGCCACCATCTCCAGGGAGTTCATGCCGCTGAGGACGCAGGTGACCTCGCTCTGATCCCACAGCCAGCGAAGGCCCCACTCGGCGGCGCTGCGGCGGCTGGGATGGGCGGCAAACAGCTTTTTGGCCTCCGGCGGCAGGTTGTTCACCAGCCGTCCGCCACGGAGAGGCTCCATGATGACCACCATCAGCCCCTTGGATGCGGCGTATTGGAGGCCGGTGCGCCCGGCCTGGCTGTGCTCGTCCAGATAGTTGTACTGGATCTGGCAGAAGTCCCAGTCCCAGGCGTCCACCAGACGGCAGAACACATCGGAGTTGCCGTGGTAGGAAAAGCCCACCTGCCGGATGGCGCCGGAGGCCTTCTTCTCCGCCAGCCACGCCTCGATGCCCAGCGCCTTCAGCCGCTCCCAGGTCTTGTCATCGGTGAGCATGTGCATGAGGTAGTAGTCCACGTGGTCGGTGCGCAGGCGGCGCAGCTCCTCGTTGAAGTACTTGTCCAGATTCTCCCGGGACTTGATGAGATAGTGGGGCAGCTTGGTGGCGATGTTCACCTTGTCCCTCAGGCCGTTGCGCTCCAGAATGGCGCCCAGGGCAGCCTCGCTGCCGGGGTAGATATAGGCGGTGTCAAAGTAGTTGACCCCGGCCTCAATGGCGGAAAGCAGCTCCTTTTCCGCCTTGTCCAGATCGATCCGTCCGGCCTTCTGGGTAAAGCGCATGCACCCGTAGCCCAGCACGGACACGGGATTGCCGTATTTGTCGTGGCGATATTGCATGGTGGTGCCTCCTTTTGGGGGTGTGTTATGGGGTGGTATTCGGGATATGCCTCATATCCAGCGCATCTCTGACCGTTGCGCCGGGCAGGGCAAAAGCCCGGAAATCGTGTCGCCAGGTCGCGAATTGGCCGCTGTTCTTAAGAACAATGCTTCCGTCCGATCCGATAATCAGGCCGGCGCTGTTGGTGTAATCCCCGCGGATGGTGACAACCCCGATCCGATGGATCCTGTTTTCGGAAAGCATGTCAGCGTCTGAAAACCAGCCCAGCGTATACAGCGGAGCGTCCAGAACGGCCTCCACGGTGATATGCTGTGGGGCGGCTTGTATCTCCTCGGATATAGCAATCAAGCGGTAGTCACCCTGCCGAAAGAGGCTGAGTGCCCCGTAGATCTTGCCTCGAAATCTGTAATAAAACACCTCTCCGGGTATGAATGCCGACCTTTCTCCCAGACGCAAGATCATTTCTGCTCCCCCTTGGCCGTTTTGACAGATGCGACGAGCAGCCTCCGGATGGTTCCGCATTGGTCATACAGCGGCTTAATGATCTCCCGGTCAGCTAACCCCGCCTTGACAAACAGTTCAAGCCAGTATTCGGTTTCAAAGCACTCCTTCAAGGCGATCTGCAGCTTGGCGACAAAATCGGCCCTTCCGTGAGCGTAGTTTGCCTCGTGAATGTTTGCCCCAATCGATGAGGCGGAGCGTTCCAGTTGATTGACGAGAGAGGAATGTCCCTTGATCGTTTCGCAGAATTTGATCGTGTCAACGGCGAATTGAACGGATAAGTCTCTCAGCTTGGATTCCGCCATGGTTGTTCCTCCCGTCATAGTGAAGTATCTCGCTGCGCTCGATGTGAAATGTTTGTCTCGCGGCAAACGTGAAGTATTCGGCGATGCCGAATGTGAAGTGAAATAAATCCCCCACGCCCGCAGGCATTTCACACGCCGCAGGCGTACTTCACGCCCGAAGGGCATTTCACAAATCCCGCAAGGGATTTATTTCGTTGAAAAAGGCACTTGCTCACGCAAGTGCCTTTTTCATGGAGCAGGGTACGGGAGTCGAACCCGCCTTAACGGCTTGGGAAGCCGCTGTAATACCGATATACCAACCCTGC
>CAMVRT010000018.1 GCA_947169975.1 uncultured Oscillospiraceae bacterium | reverse complement strand
TGGTTTTGACGGAAAAATGGGGCCGCTGCAAAACCCTCGTTTTGCAACGGCCCCAAGCTGAAGACTCCCGGTCGTCGGTGAAGCCGATGACCGGGAGTCTTTCAATCGTTTCTTAGGGTCTGAATATGTTGTCAATCCAGTTCTTTGAGCATCTGCCCGGCGTTGTCTTTTGTCTTCACCCTGCCAAACGCTTTGACGATGGTTCCTTCCTCATCAATCAGATAAGTGGAACGCTGGATCCCCATGGCAGGCTTTCCGAACATCGATCGCTCTTTCCAGACGTCGTATGCCTGCAGCACATCCGTTTCGGGATCGGACAGCAGCGCAAAGGGCAGGCCGTCGTTTTCCACGATGACGATGCTGACGTTGGTATGCCCTTTGGCCCTGATGCGCTAAATCCCGTCACGCTTCCCGAACAAAGGCTGCGTCCGGTCCCAAATCTTCCGGGACAAAGCGCTCGACACGCATATGGAGATCATACTTTTCTCTCAGTTCCGCAATCCTCTGCATCATGGGGGAGGCATGATGGGCGTCAATGGCCTCCTGATTTTCCCATGAGTCGATCAGCAGGATGGTTTTCGGATCAGCCAGAGGCTGGTAGTACTCATACCGTAAATTCCCCGGCTCCTGCCGGATCCGATCCGCCAACCCGGAGTTTTCCATTTCCTGTGCAAATTTTCGGGCGCTGTCGTTTTCCCCGGTGTAAAACAAATGCAGTGTAATCATAACCGTTTCCTCCGCAAATTCCGTTTGTTCATCCGTTCGATGTCCTTCCTCTGTTTCCGCTTTTTTTCGGTGCGGGAAGGTCCTCGTACATTGCTTCCAGCAAGGCCTTTAAAAATGCCCTGTCCTCCACGTTGTCCACAAGCAGCATTTTCTTTGCCCCTTCATACGGCAGTTCCGGTTCCGCGTTTGGCATCATAGCTGCAGCGGATTTCGTCGGTTTCACCAGAAAACGATCGTCGTAAATGCCGCCGATAACCTTGCCGCGATAATAGATGATGTATTCTCCCATCATGGCGCGATGGGATATTCCATCCAGGTCCGAAAGCTGATCCAGGATGAAGTCCAGATACCCTTGACTTGACGCCATTATTCTCATTTCCTTTCCAAAACGAGATTACGATAACCCACCAAATCAGGCAATTCTCTTTACAGCGGGATTGCCACCGCGTTGTGATACAGCTCCTTCAGAACGCTGAGAAAAGCCCTCAGTGACGGCCTGTTGTCGTCCTTGTGGGTACACAGGACACAGGAAAAACACTCGGCGCAGTCAAAGGGGATCCACGCAAACTGCCCGCTGTGGTCGTTCAGAAAGCCCGGCGCCAGGCAGACGCCGCGCCCGGCGGCTACGTTGGTCAGCGTGGTATCGTGGTCGGCGCTGTTGAAATAGGCGATCTTTCCGGTGGAGATCAGCCGGTGCTGCACCGCCTTCAGCGCGGCGGGCGAGCCGCCGCCCACCATCAAGGTCCTGCCGAAAATATCGCTTTCGGTGACCCGGTTCTTTTTCGCAAGAGGATCGTCTCTTTGGGCAATGAGGTAGATATGGCTGGTAAACAGGTCGTGGACAACGATGCCCGGGATCTGCCGGGTTTGCTCCTTGAGAGAAAACAGGATATCCGTCTCGTCCTTCAGAAAACCGTCCATGCCGTTTTCGTACTGGAACTTCGGCGTGATCTGCACGTCCGGCCAGGATTCGGCGAACAGGCGCATGGCCTCCGGCAGGAAGCAGATCGCCTGCCGCACCATCAGGCTGATGGAGATGCTGTCCTTATATTTCGCGCTGAAATTCTGGCCCTGCTCAACGGCGCGCTTCAGATCCTCCCGCATGCCGGAGAGAAACGTCACGAACTGACTGCCCGCCGGCGTCAGAGAGGCTCCTTTTCCGCTGCGCGCAAAGATGGAAAAGCCAACTTCCTCCTCCAGCAGCCTGATCTGATAGGAGAAGGTGGGCTGACTCACGAACATATTGTCGGCAGCCCGGCTGAAGTTCAGCGTCCGGGCCAGTTCAATGCAGTAATCGATCTGCTTTGTTGTCATTCCTGCCTCCGTGCTATTTAATGATTAAATCAATTATACACTATTTCGATTGGACTTTGCAATAGTCTGGCGATATAATGAGGACAACAAAACAGATATGGAGGATAAAATGATGGCTAAGACTTTGATTGCATTCTTTTCCCGGGCGGATGAAAACTACTTCGGAGGCGCCATGCGGTATGTGAAGGTGGGCAACACGGAGATCGTGTGCAACATCATGAAGGAGCTGATGGACGCGGACACCTTCAAAATTGAGATGAAGACACCCTATTCCCCCGTCTATATGACCTGCATTGAGGAGGCCAAGCGGGATCTCCGCGCCAAGGCCAGACCCGAGCTGGTCTCCCTGCCGGATTCCATCGATGCGTACGACACCGTCGTTCTGGCGTACCCCAACTACTGGGGCACCATGCCCATGGCGGTGTTCACCTTCCTGGAGGCCTTTGATTTCACCGGAAAGACCATTCTCCCCCTGTGCACCAACGAGGGCAGCGGCATGGGCTCAAGCGAGGGAGACATCCGGCGTACCTGTCCCGGCGCGGCGGTAAAGTCCGGCCTTTCCGTCACCGGCAGCAGCGCGGCCAGCTCCGAAGGAAGCGTGAAGCGCTGGCTCTCCGCCAACGGCCTGCTGTAAAAATGAACGTAGAAGAGCGATAAGCGATCCGGGAAATGTACCGCCGGTATTGGCGGGGCATGATCGCAAAGGACGTCAACGGGCTGCGCGATCTCATGGCGGAGGATTACGTTCTCCTGCACATGACCGGCGTCCGGCAGTCCCGGGAGGATTTTCTCCGCGGCCTGCAAAGCGGCACGTTCAACTACTACTCCGCCGAACACGACAGCATCGAGGTCACGGTCCACGGCGATACCGCGACCATGATGGGGAAAAGCCGTGTTCTGGCGGCTGTCTACGGCGGCAGAAAAACCAGCTGGAAGCTGCGGGGAGATTTCACCCTGCGAAAAGAAGGGGGAGTCTGGCGCTTCACCGGCTCCCGCGCATCTGTGTATTGAGGAGGATAACATGGAATACATCACGTTGAACAACGGGATCCGGTGCCCGGCGGTGGGCATCGGCACCTTTATGCTCAGCCCCGCCGATGCGGAGAACAGCGTCAGAGAGGCGCTGAAAATGGGCTATTCCCTGGTGGACACGGCCAATGCCTACGTCAACGAGCGCGCGGTGGGCCGCGGGATGAGAGACAGCGGCGTGCCCCGTGAGCAGGTGTTCCTCTCCACCAAGCTCTGGCCCAGCGAGTACGAAAATCCCAACGCCGTGGACGAGACGCTGGCGCGTCTGGGCGTGACCTACGTGGATCTGCTCTACATCCACCAGCCCGCAGGAAACTGGCCGGCCGGCTACCGTCAGCTGGAGAAGGCCTATCGGGAGGGCAAGGTCAAAGCCATCGGCATCTCCAACTTTGAGGGCAAATACATCGCCCGGCTGGAAACGCAGTGGGAGATCGCACCTCAGTTCATCCAGGTGGAGGCGCACCCCTATTACACCCAGACAGAGCTGCGCAAAACCCTGGACAAATACGGCATCCGGCTGATGAGCTGGTATCCGCTGGGCCACGGAGACAAGGCTCTTATCCACGAGAGCGTGTTCGCCGAGCTGGGCCGCAAGTACGGAAAGACTCCCCCTCAGGTGATCCTTCGCTGGCACACCCAGATGGGCTTTGCGGTGATCCCCGGCAGCAGAAACGCGGACCATATCCGGGACAACCTGGACATCCTTGATTTTACCCTCACCGCCGATGAGATGGACCGGATCGCCATGCTGGATAAAGGCGAACGCTATTATCACCGCACCGATGAACAGCTGGCCCAGTTTGCGCTGTGGAAGCCCGATTTTGAAAAGTAACGGGTGTCCTCCGGCGTCGGCTTGCATCAGAAAATACGCAGAAGATACAAGGGCCTCCTTTGCGCACTCATGCAAAGGAGGCCCTTGTAACCGGTGCAATTATCAGCGCACCAGCGCCATTCCCAGGTCGTAGACCTGCTTGCACTCCTGGGGGAAAACCGTTTCGCGGCGCTTTTGCTTGGCCGCCGGATCGAACATGGACCACGGCCAGTCCGTCTTGCTGTAGTCCCTGAGCTGGAGGGTGTTGCCGCTGACAAAGACCTCCGTGGGACCCACAAAGCGGGACAGTGTCTGCTGATAGTTCCGCAGCAGGTCCCGATAGCCGGTGTCCGGCGCGTTGCTGGTCATGATGAGCAGCACCGGTATGGGCCGCTCGTTACAGCAGGGCTTCTCCACGTTGTAGGTCAGATTCTGGAAAATCAGCCGCTCATAGAGGGCACGGAAAGAGGCCGTCAGCTCGCTGAGATAATTGGGCGAGCCGATGATCAGGCCGTCTGACTCCCGGATGGCGTCCAGCACCGGGGTCAGCCCGTCGCGGCAGATGCAGTGCCCCTTGAACCGCTCCCTCTTGCAGCCGAAGCAGGAGATGCAGCCGGTATACTTCTCCAGCCGGAACAGATCGAACCGCTCCACGGCGGCGCCTGCGGCCTCTGCTCCTCTGGACGCTTCGGAAATCAGCGTCTCCGTGTTCCAGCCCATTCTGGGGCCTGCGTTGACGGCAATGATTTTTTTACTCATATTCTTCTCCTCCCATGTTCTGTTGGGTCGTGTTTAGGCCCGGTTGAACGGTTCTTTGTTGAGGGAACGCAGAAAGACGACGATCATCAGAATATAGCACACCGTTTTCGGCAGCATCAGCATTCCCAGCAGGGGAACAAGCCCTGCGCCCACAGCCACCGGGATATAGAAGAGGAACGACAGCAGGATATAGAGCCAAATGCGCCGGAATACCGGATCATCCGCTCTTTGCCGGAAATACAGCCAGCACACAACGGCGCCGAGAAGGACAAACGGGATATTCCGGATGATGCCCCAGGTCATGTCACTGCTGTTCCGGAGCCAGCCGTTCTGGTGAAACATACAAAGAACAAAGCGAATTGCCGTCAAGAGCCATACCGCCACCGTGACGCCACGGTTCTCCTTTGCCCGGTAATGTCCCAGCCAGACATAGTACAGCAGCAGATAGAAAACGGTCATGGTCAGCGAGGTGACCAGCTTGCCAACGCCGAGGGCAGCGGAAAAATCCGCGTCAACAAAATAGTTCAGTACGCGGGGGATCAGATGAAAGGCGTCTCCGCAGCCCAGCAGCAGCGTGGCAAAACCCATTAGCCGCTCTGTTTTGTTCCGCGCCTTATGCAGGATCACGCAGCCGCTGATGATGGCAAACCCGAGATAAAAAATGTCAAAAAAGGATTCTCCGTATTTCATGTCATTCCCTCCAAACCATTTATTGTGATTACTGAATGCCCAGATACGCTTTAATCTGCTCCAATGCGGCAAGGCAGTCGTTCCAGCCGAGCCGGTAAAGCGCGCCCAGCTTCTCCAGATCGCCCTCGATGCGGGAAACCGTCACCGGCTCGGAGGGAGCGAGGCGCATGAGCCTGCCTGCGGCATGGAGCTGCTCGATCTCGTCACACTGGCGGTTATAATCCCGCGTGCTGTCAGCCAGCTTTTGCGCAAACGCCGGGTAATGACGGTAAAACTTGAGAGCGGCCGAGGAGCCGCGCTCTTTCTTCCGGAAGGAGGGATCTCTTGTCCGGATGACGACGATCTTCTCAAAGCCCTGCTCCAGCGCCCACCGGTAGGGGATCTTGCAGGAGCATCCGCCGTCCAGATAGGGAATGCCGTCGATCATGACCATGGGGGAGATGAACGGCATGGTAGCGGACGCCCGGATCGCCTGTATGATGTCGCTGCATTTTCCTTTTTCGAAATAGGCGGTTTCACCGTTCAGACAGTTGGTTGCCACGGCGATGAACCGCCTGTCCGGCCGCTCAAACCGCGTCCGGTCAAGGGGCTCGAAAATCCCCCGTTCCTCTGTCAGGAATCCGACGTCCAGAATGCTGTGGCCGTGAATGAGCGCCTTCGCTCCTACATACCGGCTGTCATGCCGGAAGCCCAGATTGATCCGGGCGGAGCGGCCGATCTGTCCGGACACGTAGTTCATGCCGCCCAGCGCACCCGCCGAGACGCCGATCACGCAGCCCATGTTGATGTCGTTGACCATCATCGCGTCGAGAAAGCCCTGGGTATACAGTCCGCGGAATGCGCCGCCCTCCAGTACGAGGCAGCCCTCTGTGAGCCGGTCGCCGGCCGTGCCGACCGGAATATCCGCCATTTTTGAGAAGAACTTATTTGCCATTTTGAACCTCAACTTGGTTTTTCGATGATATGTTCATATAAGATGCCGCCAGCATCCAGGCCATGCCCTTTGCCATCCGACGGTCGCTGTCCGCAAAATGATTGCCCGGATTCCAATCCAGCTGACAGGCGATGCCCCGCTCCCGGAGCATCCGGTGCTGCTCCCGGATGGCATTCCCCACGGTGGCCATGACGGGGTTTTTGGTCTTTTCCTCCCGGTCGCCCAGACTCAAGTAGACCTTTGGCGCACGGATAACGTGCGCTTCGGCATAGGACAGCCAGTCGCGGTACCAGACGGAGGGGGAGGCGGCTACGATCCCGGCAAACCGGTCCGTCTGATACGCCGCCCACAGGGCGAAAAGCCCTGCCAGAGAGTAGCCGCAGAGAATATAGCGCCGATCCACGGCCGGATTCTCCCGCTCCATGGCGGGGATGACCTGGCGGATCACCATGTCCAGCGTCTGCGCTGCGCCGTCGCCGAAGCTCTGCCTGCCGAACACTGGCCCGGTCTTCCACGGCGTCAGATCACGGTTCCAGTCGGCTACCGGGATGGCGGCGATGCACCAGTCCGTATGGCCGGCCAGCTCCCGCAGGGCCGCAGCCTCGCTGCCCATCAGCTCCCTGTCGTGCTCGTCCACCAGCTGGAGGAAGAATGTCTGCGAGGCGGCGTCCCCGAATAGGGTGCAGCGTTTCTTTTCCATACAATCCCGCCTTCAAAAAAAGCTTACACATGATTATACAGGAAGCTTCCGAAAATAGCAATCGTCTGATGGAGCGGGCGAGCCTTGGCTTTGCACAGAGCGACGGCGGAACGCGGGACGCTTCATCGGCAAGAGCTGTACGATGGGATCTGACTTCGATTTTCCATCTTTTATATCAAACAACTGTTCGAGATTTTTCTTGACAGGAGCGCCGGGTCGTTATAAGATATAGACAGAAGAACGGAGGTGAGACAGATGGGAAAGACGTACCTGGCCATCGACCTCAAATCCTTTTACGCCTCGGTGGAGTGCCGGGAGCGGGGGCTGGATCCCTTGACCACCAATCTGGTGGTGGCGGATGAGAGCCGGACGGAGAAGACCATCTGTCTGGCTGTGTCGCCGTCTCTGAAGAGCTACGGCATCTCCGGCCGCGCCCGCCTCTTTGAGGTGGTGCAGCGGGTAAAGGAGGTCAACGCCCAGCGATTGCGCCGCGCCCCCGGCGGCGCGTTCCGGGACGGCTCCGTCCACAACCCCGACCTGCGGGATCCGTCGCTGCGGCTGGACTATATTGTGGCGCCGCCCCAGATGGGGCGGTACATGGAGGTCAGCACGGAGATCTACCAGATCTACCTCAAATACGTGGCGCCGGAGGACATCCACGTCTACTCCATCGACGAGGTGTTCATGGACGTCACCGATTATCTCAAGACCAGCGGCAGAACGGCCCACGACTTTGCCATGGAGATCATCCGGGACGTGCTGCGCACCACCGGCATCACCGCCACGGCGGGCATCGGCACCAACCTGTACCTGTGCAAGGTGGCCATGGACGTGGTGGCCAAGCGGATCAAACCGGACAGGGACGGCGTGCGCATCGCCTCACTGGACGAGATGAGTTACCGCCGTCTGCTGTGGACCCACCGTCCGCTGACGGATTTCTGGCGGGTTGGACCCGGCTATGCCCGGAAGCTGGAGGCCAACGGTCTTTTCACCATGGGCGACGTGGCCCGCTGTTCCCTGGGCGGAAGGGGTGAGTTCCACAATGAGGATCTGCTCTACAAGCTGTTCGGCGTCAATGCCGAGCTGCTCATCGACCACGCCTGGGGCTGGGAGCCCTGTACCATCGCCGAGATCAAGGCCTACAAACCGGAAAGCAACAGCATCGGCTCGGGTCAGGTGCTGCAGCAGCCCTATGACTTTGAAAAGGGCAAGCTGATCGTCCGTGAGATGACGGATCTGCTGGTGCTGGATCTGGTGGACAAGCACCTGGTAACAGATCAGATCGTGCTGACGGTGGGCTACGACATCGAGAATCTGAAGGAGCCGGAGCGGGCGAAGAAATACAAGGGCGAGGTCACCACCGACCACTACGGCCGCAAGGTGCCCAAGCACGCCCACGGCTCGGCCAATCTGGGAAGCAGGACCTCCTCCACCAAGGTCATCATGGACGCCATGATGGCACTCTATGACCGGATCGTGGACCCGGACCTGCTGGTGCGGCGGGTGTACGTGGTGGCAAACCGGGTGGCGGACGAGAGCTCTGTGCCCAAGGAGGAGAAACCCTTTGAGCAGCTGGATCTCTTCACCGACTGCGCCGCCGAGAAGGAGCGGCGGGAACAGGAGGAGCGGCGGCTTCAGCGGGAACGGAGCATTCAGGAGACGGTGCTGAAGATGAAGAAAAAATACGGCAAAAACGCCATTCTGAAGGGCATGAATCTGGAGGAAGGCGCCATGACCGTGGAGCGCAACCGCCAGATCGGCGGCCACAAAGCGTAAGGGGGGTGGGAGAATGAGCGGGCAAAACGAACATCGCTATGACGACATCATCGGTCTGCCTCACCACGTGTCCCCCACCCGCAAGCCCATGCCCCGTTGGAACCGGGCGGCCCAGTTCTCTCCCTTTGCGGCTCTCACCGGGTATGACGACGCCGTGCGGGAGGCGGGGCGGCTGACGGAGTCGCCGGCAGAGCTGGACGAGAGCCGTCGCGCCGAGCTCGGCGAAGCTCTGCGGCAGCTCCATGAGCGGGAGGCAGAGCGTCCCGTGGCCCGGATCACCCACTTCGTCTACGATCTCTATAAGGCCGGCGGCGCTTACGTCACCGCCGAAGGCCCGGTGAAGAAGGTGGACCCGGTGTACCACACCGTCACCATGGCCGACGGCACCGTTATCGACATGGAGGATGTGGTGACGGTGGAGCTGCTTTCCTGAAACATGAAAACGGAGGAACAGATTACTGCTCCTCCGTTTTTGCTGAAAGGCTTTCATACCTCCGCGATCAGGATGCCCTCTTGATCGTATGGCAGTTTTCCCACGATTTCGCCGTCCCGGAAATGGAAAGCGCCGCCGTGGGACCGTGGATCCCGGGACAGGGGGTTGACCATCAGCGTCTCGTGAGCCACGAGGCGGGCGTGCTGTGCGTATTCCTGTTCACTGGAGCGCCAGTCCTCCAGCGAGAAATTCAAATAAACCGGCCAAATCAGCAGGCCGTCTGTGGTAAAGCGCTCCGGGTGCGCCCACAGATCCCCGCAAAGAGCCACCTGAAGGGTGCGGCCGCGATAGAGGAACGGCGCCGTGGTCTCTCCCTCACAATAGTGGTCGTCAGTGAGGTCAAACTCTTTCCAGCCCGGGGAAATGCGCCGGTAATTGTGGATCAATACACCGTGCTCCAGGACGGCGCAGGAGGAAAAGATGCGCTCACCGTCGCGCTCCAGATACCCGAAGAGCAGGTCCACGCCATAGCGCACCGTCATGGCTTTCAGCTGCTCCATCACCGGGGAATCCGGGGTAATCGCCACATTCTTATCGTAATCGTATTGCCAGATCAGACCGTCAAACCCCTGAAGAAAAGCCTCGCCGAAGCAGAGCAGGTCGACCCGGCCTTGTGCCTCAGCCATTGCCTGTTCCATCTGCCGCAGATTAAATGTTACATCGCCGTTCTTGAATTCATAGGACGCCAATCCGATTTTCATGGGACTCCCTCCTTCCGCATATTGTGAATCACTGCTTGTCCGCTCCTGCGGCCTTCATCCAGTAGGGCATTTCCGGCACCTCGTCCGGACCCAGAGGCACCTTCACGTCGGTACGTTCCGGCCCGTAAAGGGCTTTGTGCCATGCCATGATATCCGCCAGCTCCAGACCCTCGGTGTTGGCCAGCAGCGCCTGCCAGCGCATGCCGCAGGTGGCCATTTCATAGGCTGGAGCAAAGCCGTTCCGCCGGTAAAAACCGATGCGGCGGCGACGGATCTCGTTTTCACCGTCCGCATCGCCTGCCACAGGCAGCTCCGACTCTGTGACGATGGGACAGCCCCGCTCCTTTAAGCGGGTGAGGATGCCCGCGCCCAGTCCGCCGTTGCGGCGAGCGGCGCTGACGCCCAGGTAGTCCAGCAGCACCAGGGGGATGCCCTCACGCTTCCAAAGGGTGGCATAGCCCAGCATCTGCTCGCCGTCGAAAAGCCCCCACAGCTCGTAGCGTTCTTCACCCACCAGAGCCAGAATATCCCGCAGGGGCTTGCGCTCGTTCTCCGCAAATGCCTCGGAAAACAGGGCGTGATACCAGATTTCGATCTCCGGCGGTGTCATCTGCCGAAATATCACGTCAAGTCACCTCCACCCAACATTTCATAACAGTATATCATGCCATTTTGGGTTTGACAATGGCGTCCATATCCCGTACAATGCAAGAGAAAGCACGGGAGGGGATACCGTGAAAAATCTGGGAAATATCGGTTATTGCGGCGTGGATTGCGCTGCCTGCCCTGACATTACCGGCGGCGTATGCCCCGGCTGCCGGAAGAGCACCTGGCCCGACGGGGACGCCTGCCCGCCCGTTGCCTGCTGTCAGGGAAAGGGAATCGACGTGTGCGGACGGTGCCCGGATTTCCCCTGTAAGATGATGGCGGAATTCTATGAGGAATCGGAGGGCCACCGGAAAGCCCTGGAGCGGATGCGTCGGTTGCGGAGGGAGGAGCGGATATGAAACGAATTGCGGTGCTGCTGTTGCTGGCGGGGCTGATCGCTGTACTGGTCGGCTGCGGCGAGGACAGATACCGGGTGGACTACTGCGGCCAGAAGGCCTCCTATCAGAACGCCAGAGACACCTATCGGGCGGGAGAGCGGGTGCGGCTCTATTATGACGCCGTTGCCACCGACACGAACTACACATTTTATCTGGATGACGTGAGCATCTCCCATTCCTATGAGGAGGGCAGGGGCATGGTGGTGGAGTTCATTATGCCGGAGCACGATATCACGCTGGAGTGCGAGATGAGAAATACCATGGACTATGAGCCGTAATCCTTTGTGAAGAATAGAATATGAAACAGTGCCGCAGCCGGATTGGCTGCGGCACTGTTGCAGCTTGTCAAAAAAGCCTCGCAGAGTTCGCGCCGCGCACGGCGCGAAGATATATAATCGTATTTTGCCGCGGCGTTAAGTGAGCGCCCAAATCTCTGATTTGGCTGCGCGAACTTATGCATGCGAGCAAAGCGAGTCGTAGTACGTGGCAAAATACACCTATCAGACTACGAAGTGTGCGAATTGTCCGCCATTGGCGGACAATGAGTGCGCGCAGTAGGCTGCAAGCCTATTGTCAAAAAACGGCATTGCCGTTTTTTGACAGTCACAAACAGTGCCGCAGCCGGATTGGCTGCGGCACTGTTTGTGTCATTTCACACGGAGACGGTTTCCCTTTTCCGCCCGCCGATCCGTTCGGCCAGGGTGAAGCCCAGAATGATCACAGAGGCGTAAACGCCGATGATCACAAAAGAGGGCAGCAGATACAGGAAGGGGACGGGGATCCATTTGTGGAAGATTTCCAGCAGGAAGTTGCCCTCTGTCTCCACGGAGTAGAAGTAATTGGCCTTGGGGTGCAGTCCGGTTACCCGAAGCAGCATGTTGATGCAGAAGACGGCCAGCGTCACAAAAAAGATGGTGAAGCAGGTCTTTGGCAGATCCCGGAATTTGGGGCGATAGAACCCGAAGGTAGCCAGAGACAGCGCCTCAATAACGATCATGAAATGGGTACCGTAATACCCCAGCATCCGCGGCAGCAGGAGGGAGTATCCGTCAAAGCCGTTACAGGGCATGGCGAGGGCCATCATGGCGCCCAGAGGCCCCAGGAAAAAGCAGAAGCTCATCAGCGGCCGCTTGTTCAGCAACACGGCGATGGGGATGAGGATCATATTGATGTTGCACAGCTGGAGGGGGAGCTCACCCCACCAGTTGAACCCGCCCATGCCCTTTGTGATGACGTCATACTCCGCGTCGATAGAGAGGAAATACTTGTAGACGAAAAAGCCGATCAACGTCAGAATGCAGGCGACTGCGATCACCGCGCGCTTTGCCCGGTCGCTCCTGCCCCGCATAAGCAGACTGGCGGCGATCAACAGAAGAATGAACAGGGCAAAGGCGCCGCAGAAGACCGGATTGAAGGGACGTATGATCCAGAAGTCACTTTGATTCATGGGATTTTCCTCCTTTTTTGTAAAACGCGCGCTCGATGGCAAAGGGGATGCGTTCGGGCTTCAAAAGACGGCCCAGCAGGAATGACAGCTCCGCCACGATCAGCGCCGCAGGGATATCCACCAGCGCGTGCTGCTTGACGAACAGGATGCTGAAGCACACCAGAATCGCAAACACAAAACTGAACCACTTGTACCACGTCGGGATCTTCCGGCACCCCAGGGTGCCGCGCCAGCAGAAGTAGCTGATGAGCACGTGGAGAGACGGACACAGATTGGAAGGCGAGTCGATCCAATACAGAAATCGCATCCATGCGGGGAAGAGGCCGCTGCCGGTGATGGCAGGTCGGGCCATGGTGCCGGGATAGATCAGAAAGACGGCGCCGGAGATCAACAGGGCCAGCATGTAGGTGCAGGCGAAGCGGTAGCCGTGGGGCTTGCTCTCCGACAGGATCCACACGCCGTTGACCAGCCAGGTGACAAAGGCCAGGAAATAGATCACCACCCACTGGGGAATGAAGGGGATGGCGTCATCCAGAGAGGTCGTCAGCACGTGGGCGGTCAGGTACGGCAGAAACACATGGGTGCCGCTGTACACCAGCATCTGCACCACGAACATGGCGCCGAGAGAACACCACACATAGAGCGGAAAGCGCCGGAAGAACGGACGGTCGAGGAAATGTTTCATCTTCGTTATCCGGCGGTGTAGCCGATCAGCAGGCGGAGAGTGTTCTCGGCACCCAGCCGGTGGCTGCGCTCGTAGCCGTGAGAGGCGTAGACGCCCGGGCCGATAAGGCCGTGGCGCAGGTCGTGGCCGGCGCCCAGTGTGGCCTCCACGTCGGAGCCGTAGTGGGGATAAATATCCACGGCGTAGTCGGCGCCGGTGGCCTTGGCCGCCGCCGTCAGCGCCTTGACGATCTCATAGCTGTAAGGGCCGCCGCTGTCCTTGGCGCAGATGGAGACCTGGCGCTCGGTGCACGTGAGGCCCTGCCCCACGCAGCCCATGTCCACGGAGATGGCCTCCGTGACGCCGGCGGGCACGCTGGCGCAGCCGCCGTGGCCCACCTCCTCATACACGGTGACATGGGCCCAGACGGGAACACGGGTCTTGGCGCCGGTGTCCTTGAGGTACTTGGCGTAGCCCAGCAGGATGGCAACGCTCAGCTTGTCGTCCAGGAAACGGCTCTTGATGTAGCCGCTTTTGGTGATCCGGGTGCGGGGCTCGAAGCAGACGATGTCGCCCACGCTGACGCCCAGCTTCTCCGCGTCCTCTTTGGACTTCACGTCCTCGTCCAGCACGACCTCCACGGTGCTCCAGTCGCGCTTGGTGTCGTCGTACTTGCCGTTGACGTGGATGGAGGCGTCGATGAGCTGGCAAGTACCCTCCAGAATGCCGTTGAATTTGGTGACAACCCGGACGTTCTCCGCCTCGGCGTTGTTGGCGTTCATGCCGCCGAGGCGGGTGAGCTCCAGCCGGCCGTCGGACTTGATCTGGCTGACCATGCCGCCCAGGGTATCGGTGTGAGCCTCCAGCAGCAATCCGCCCTCGGAGCTCTCACCGTCGGACAGCTTTACCAACACGCCGCCCTTGACGGTGAGCTGGGGCGCAAAGCCCAGATCCTGAAAGCGCTCACAGACCAGCTTTGCCGCTTCGGCGGTATAGCCGGTAGGGGAGTCCACGCCCAGCAGCTCCTTGGCACGCTCTACAATAAAATCGGTGTATTGTTCCAGATTGATCTTTTCCATAATTTCCTCCTGAATATTTGTCTGTCGCTGCTTTATTCCCCGTCGTCCTTCACGAGCCGGACGGCGATACGCTCCTCGGGATCGTCGATGCCGTTGTCGCTGAGAGCCTTGCTGCAATTCTCCAGCATATCATAATAGACATCCCAATACTGGGCGGTTTTGCACCAGGCACGGACGGTGAAAATGTAGGTGTCGTCGTCCACGGCGGTCATGCGGGCAAAGGGCGTGGGCTCCGTCAGCACGCCGTCGGTGTTCGCTGCGGCGGTGAGCAGCACCTTCTTCACCAGCTCGGCGTCAATGTCGTTGGTGATCTTGAATTCCTGATCCACCCGGCGCAGCTCCTCCGCCGAGAAGTTGGTGACGGTGGCGTTCATCAGATCCCCGTTGGGCACCAGAACCTTCTTGTTGTCCAGCGTCATCAGCGTGGTGTAGAAGATACTGATATCCTTCACGGTGCCCTCAGAGCCGGCGGATTCCACATAGTCGCCGATCTTGAAGGGCTTGAAGATGAGGATCATCAGGCCGCCGGCCAGATTGCTCAGCGCGCCCTGCAGCGCAAGGCCCACCGCCAGACCGCAGGAGGCGAGAATGGCCACCACGCTGGACATGGACACGCCCAGGATCTCGATGACGCTGATAATAAGGATAACCCAGAGCAGGATCTTGACGGCCTTTTTGGCCAGCAGCTTGACCGTTCCGTCCAGCTTTGTCCGGTCGATCGCCTTTCCTGCCGCCTTGTTCAGCAGCTTGACAACAAAGTAACCGACAATCAGAACCAAAATGGCGAGGACGATTTTTCCGCCGTAGGTACTGACAAAGTCGATGCCGTTTTTGATGAACTGATCCATGCTGATACCTCCTTGTTTCGTCGGCGACCCCGCGGAGCAGCGGACGATTATTTATAATGTTATGATATCATAATATGTCGAATTTGTCCACTGCATGATAGGCGCAGGAGAACGTCGGGCATCTGCGTTATTTGGACTTGACCGCACGCTATCTTCGGCGGTATAATGCAACTTACGACGCTGTGAAGAAGGAGGCGACGGCAGTGAAGGACGCATCACGCATGGTAGATATGACCCAGGGCTCCATCTGGCGCCACATGGTCAAATTTGCCGTGCCGGTTTTGCTGGGCAATCTGTTCCAGCAGTTTTACAATACCTTTGACAGTATTGTGGTGGGCCGTTTCGCCGGAAAAGAGGCGCTGGCCGCTGTGGCCAGCAGCGGCAACCTGATCTTTATGATGAACGCCTTTTTCATCGGCCTCACCATGGGCGCCGGCGTCATCATCAGCCGCTGGTTTGGCGGCAAGGACGATGAGCGTCTGGAGGCAGCCATCCACACGGATGTGGCTTTCGGCTGTCTGTGCGGCATCCTGCTGACAGTGGTGGGTGTGCTGTTTACCCCCCAGATCCTGATTTGGATGAGTACGCCCGAGAACGTGCTGCCCCTGTCCACACTGTACTTCCGCATTTTCTTTGCCGGCAGTCTGGCGTCGGTGCTCTACAACACATTTACCGGTATTCTTCGTGCCATCGGCGACAGCCGCACGCCGCTGCTGTTTCTGATTTTCGCATCCGTGACCAATATCGCGCTGGATCTGCTGTTCGTAGGCGCATTTCGCTGGGGCGTGGCCGGCGCGGCCGGCGCCACGGTCATCAGCCAGGTGCTCAGCGCCGTGCTGTGCGGTATCCGTCTGATGCGCATGGAGGGCGCCTGCCGCCTGAATCTCCGCCGGGTGCGGTTCGACCGGATCCAGCTGCGGCTGGTAGCAAATCAGGGCATTCCCACCGGCCTTCAGAACTCCATCATCGCCATCGCCAACGTGGTGGTGCAGAGTAATATCAACAGCTTCGGCGATACCGTCATGGCCGGCCAGGGCGCATACAGCAAGGTGGAGGGCTTCGCCTTCCTGCCCATCACCGCCTTCGGCATGGCAATGACCACCTTTATCGGCCAGAACCTTGGCGCAGGCAACTACGAGCGGGCAAAAAAGGGCGCCCGTTTCGGTGTGCT
Organism: uncultured Oscillospiraceae bacterium; assembly: GCA_947169975.1. Lineage (GTDB taxonomy): Bacteria > Bacillota > Clostridia > Oscillospirales > Oscillospiraceae > Vescimonas. Next base: position 21,206 of record CAMVRT010000018.1, on the reverse strand, counting down.
GTGCTCCATCGTGCTGGCGGAGATCATCGGCGTGCTGATTTACTGCCTGGCTCCCTATGCGGTGAAGCTGTTTAACGATGATCCCAGTGTGGTGGATATCGGCACACAGGCCGCCCACACGGAGGCCCTGTTCTTCTTTGCTCTGGCCATGGCCCACGGCATCTCCGCCGTCATGCGTGGCGTGGGCAAGGCGAAAATCCCCATGTACACCATGCTGGGCTGCTGGTGCCTGCTGCGCGTGGCGTATATCACGGTTATGCTGCGTTACTTCAAAGATATGCTTGTGATTTTCACCGCCTATCCCCTGACCTGGATGTGCAGCTGCGTCATTTTTATCATCTGCTATCTCCGCATCGACTGGGAGAAAGCGGCGAGACCTGTATTATACTGACAAAAAACGATCCCGGAGACATTTGCCTCCGGGATCGCCTGATCAAGGGACGGTAAACCGACAGTTTTTACAATTTAGTCAACAAAAGGCGGGCGCTTTTTCTTGACCCATCCCGTTCCTTGGGATATAATAAAGGCAGAATTGGAAAAATCGGGCCTTTGCCCGTGATCGGAGGCGACGCAATGAAGACAATCGTGCGCAAATCAATGATCCCTTTCTATGCGGCGGCTGTAACGTGGGTGCTGTATGCCGTGTTCTTCCCCCTGTATCGATTCCCCGGACACTTCATCATTGCCGCCATCGCCGCGGCGGTGGTGGGCCTCATTGCCAAGGCTCTTTGCAAGGACGTGGTGGAGGAGGTTCCGGACGAGCCGGAAACCACCGGCAATAATGAATTGGATCAGATGCTCAAGGAAGGTCACTCCGCCCTTGCGGAGATGCGGCGGCTGGATGACAACATTGCCGACGAGAAGATCAGCGCCGACATCGTGCGGTTGGAGAGCGTCACCGGGCGGATCTTTGAGCAGGTCAAGGCCGAGCCCAAGAAGCTCCCCCAGATCCGCAAGTTCATGAGCTACTATCTGCCCACCACCCTGAAGCTGCTGAACGCCTACGACCGTGTGACCTCACAGGGAGTGGACGGCCAAAATATCAACGCCACCAAGGAGAGCGTGGCAGGTATTATGGACAGCATCGTGGCTGCCTTTGAAAAACAGCTGGACAGCCTCTTTGGGGATCAGGCGCTGGATATTTCCACCGACATCACCGTGCTGGAGAACATGATGGCCCGTGAGGGCTTCAGCGAGGATATGCTCCACAAGACCCAGGCAGAGCAAGCCGGGAAGAGCGCCGAGACCTCGCCGGAGGATGACACGGGTGATGGGATCACCCTGCAGCTGTAAGCAACAAAAAGTTTACCATATTCGACAAAGAAAGGAACGATCATCATGACTGAGAACAACACCCCCGAGCTGACCCTGGAACCCACTGCCACCGCTGTTGAGATGCCCAGCCTGACGCTGACCCCCGATGCGCCGCAGGTGCCGCAGGTTGAGGAGAAGAAGATCGAGCCGGTCAATATGGATGAGGATCTGCTGACCGAGGAGGAGAAGAAGGCCGTTGAGGAATTCTCCCACAAGATCGACGTCCGCGACAGCAATATGATCCTGCAGTACGGCGCCGCTGCCCAGAAAAACGTGGCCAGCTTCTCCGAGAACGCCCTGAATAACGTCCGCAACAAGGACCTGGGCGAGATCGGCGAGGATCTGAGCAAGCTGGTGGTGGAGCTGAAGGGCTTTGGCGGCGAAGAGGAGAAGAAGGGCTTTCTGGGCCTGTTCAAGAAGGCCGGCAACAAGCTGGAGACCATGAAGGCCCAGTATACCAAGGTCGAGGGCAACGTGGACAAGATCGCCCAGAATCTGGAGAACCATCAGATCACACTGATGAAGGACGTGGCCATGTTCGACCAGATGTATGAGCTGAACCTGAAGTATTACAAGGAACTGACCATGTATATCCTGGCCGGCAAGAAGCGTCTGGCGGAAGTCCGTGCCGGCGAGCTGGAGGAGCTGCGCGTGAAGGCCGAGAAGAGCGGCCTTGCCGAGGACGCCCAGGCCTACAACGACTATGTGAATCTGTGCAACCGCTTTGAGAAGAAGCTCCACGATCTGGAGCTGACGAGAATGGTGTCCATCCAGATGGGCCCCCAGACCCGTCTGCTGCAGAACAACGATACTCTGATGATCGAGAAGATCCAGACCTCTCTGGTGAATACCATCCCCCTGTGGAAGAGCCAGATGGTGCTGGCGCTGGGCATGGAGCATGCCCGTCAGGCCACGGCTGCCCAGAATGCCGTCACCGACATGACCAATGAGCTGCTGAAGAAGAACGCCGACAAGCTGAAGATGGGCACCATCGCCACCGCCAAGGAGGCCGAGCGCTCCATCGTGGATATCGAGACGCTGCAGCACACCAATCAGCAGCTGATCTCCACCCTGGACGAGGTGCTGAACATCCAGCGCGAGGGCGCCGCCAAGCGCAAGGCCGCCGAGGCCGAGCTGGGCCGCATTGAGGGCGAGCTGAAGCAGAAGCTGATGGAGCTGCGCGGCTGAGTTCATGCCGCACGGCGGCAAAGCTGCCCCATTTCCTCCTTGAAAGGAGCGTAAGATGAAGAAGCTATTTCAAAATCCTATCGTGGCCGTGGGCGTTCTGATCCTGGCCGTGATCGTTGGCGTCATTATCGGGCAGATCAGGAAGCCGGGTTTTGTGGAAAAAGAAGAGGCCAAAAAGCCCACGGCACTGCTGAACGTGAAGTATGACGGTATATGTATTTATGACAGCGCGCATATGCTCTCCGACGACACCAAGAATTATATTGAGGAGAAGAACGCCGAGTGGAGCAAAGACTATGGCGGTCTTGTCGCGGTGGCAACCGTTCCGACGCTGAAGGGCTGGAGCAATGGGGAGAACGCCGGCGGCGAAGAATATGCGACGGCATTGGGGAAAAAGTGGGGGCTCGGAGCGTATGATATGCTCCTGCTACTGGTGAAAGACGAGTACTGGTATGTGGTCTACGGAGATGCGGTCCATGAAACAATCGGATTGGACGTAGGCCAGAATGCTTTAACCGCGGCAATGGATATCCCCTATTACAAGGGGCAATTTGACGAGGCGGTTGTGGAGTTCTTCCGTGCGGCAGATGCGTTTTATCCCACTTCCTACAAGATCTGGAAGGATGAGCCCAGATATGAGAACACTGATTTGAGTTGGGATGAGGGCAGCGACAAGCCTGCCAAGACCGGGAGCGGTGTGAATATCCTGCTTGTCATTCTCCTGATCGGCGGCATTTTCCTGGTGTGGGCCGTCATCGACCGCATTCGCTATGGCCGCTATCAGCGCCGCGTAGCGGCGAATCCCATGACCAGGGTCAGCTATTATCCCATCTTCTGGGGAAGGCCCGCCAGAACCGTGGTGTCATCCCAGACGGGCACATACCACAGGCCATCCCAGACCTATCGACCTTCCGGGACGTATCACAGTTCTTCACAACAGACGCGCCCGCCCATCCACAAGCCCGGCGCGCAGCCTGCGAACACGCAGAGCTCGCGTCCGCCCGTCCAGAAGCCCGGCGCACGTCCTGCCACCCCCGCCAAGCCGGCGTCCAAGCCCGGCGGATTCGGAAGGGGCGGCTTCGGCGGCGGAAAGCGGTAACAATCAAATCATGAAAAAAGGAACGGATCTCACGATCCGTTCCTTTTTTACGTTAGTCTTCCATCTGTTGGCCCAGAAAAGCGGCCACAGTCTGTGCCAGCTTCTGTTCGGCCTCACCGGGCACCTTGTCCTCGTTTGAGAGGAAGAGGACCAGTCCCAGCACATCGCCTTGACAAAGAATGGGAGCTGCCACGGAGGCGGTGTACTTTTCGATCCCTTCACAGGCAGGTATCGACTGGCCGTTCCCCTGATAACTGTAGATACTGCGCTGCTCCATGATCTGCTCCATGGACGCGGAAAGATGTTTACCCAACAGTTCCCGCTTTCCGCTGCCTGCCACGGCGATGACGGAATCCCGATCCGTCACCGCGGCGGTAAAAGAGGTGCTGTGACTGAGGGTATCACAGAAACGGGCGGCAAAGTCCTCCAGACCTCCGATCATGGAATATTTCTTGAAGATGACCTCCCCATCCCGTGTGGTGTAAATCTCCAGCGGGTCACCCTCGCGGATACGCATGGTGCGGCGGATCTCCTTGGGGATGACCACCCGGCCCAGGTCGTCAATCCGGCGCACGATTCCGGTTGCTTTCATATACAAAAACCTCCTGCATTTCTATCGGTTGTCTCTGATAGTATTTGCAGGAGGCGTTTTGTTATGCGCGGCAAGATCCGTGAACCATGGGCCGATTGGCATTGCCTTATCATTTGTGAGGCGTTTTGTCCCGCGTACTGCCGTACACGCCCAGAGGAAACAAATGCAATCATGCTGAACGAACTGGCATTACGAAAAGAGGCGCAAAGCGTAAGTTTTGGGCCAGATTAAATCCAATATTTTCGTTGAAATGATACAAAAATAATTTTAAAATCAGCACAACTCCTGGCCTGATCCACATGGTCCTGCAGCGCAAAACGAGGGCGGTGGGGGAACATGGAGATTTGCCGCCGAGGGAAGAAGATGGCAGCACCAACGTGTTCCTGATTTGAGATTCGGTGAATGGACAGCAAGCCTGTATTGCTGGAAAAGCACCTGAACAAGATGGAAAAACCACGGTAACTATTATCTGGAAAACAATAAGGAGGAGGCCATGCAAAGAAGAATAATCCCAGTGCTTTTACTGACGCTGATGATGTTGCTCTCTCTGACAGCCTGCGGCTCTGCCGGGAGGGCGGGAACCGGTCCGCAGACTCCGGCTGCGACGGATTCCGGGTCTGGAGCTCCCTCGGAGAGGGAAGATCCCCCAGTGGAGACAACCGGGGATATCGTCATTCTTTTCACCAGCGACGTCCACTGCGGCGTCGATCAGGGCTTTGGCTATGCAGGCCTGCAGCAGGTGCGGGACTTTCTGATCGCTCAGGGGGACGACGTCATTCTTGTAGATGACGGAGACAACATCCAGGGTGAGCCCATCGGCACGATGACCCGCGGCGAGGCGCTGGTGGATCTGATGAATCAGATGGGGTACAGCGTGGCCATTCCCGGCAACCACGAGTTCGACTACGGAATGGAGCAGTTTCTCGCTCTGGCGGAGAAGGCGAAGTTTTCCTATATCAGCTGCAACTTCAATCACAACGGCGAGCTGGTCTTTGAGCCGTATGTGATCCGGGAGCTGGCGGGGAAAAAGGTGGCCTTTGTGGGTGTGACCACGCCCAAGACCCTTACGTCCTCTACGCCTGCCTATTTCATGGACGAGAATCATGAATTTGTCTACGGCTTTTTCCAGGATGAGACGGGAGAGAGAGTATATCGTGCGGTGCAGTCCGCTGTGGACTCCGCCCGGGCCGAGGGAGCCGACTATGTGGTGGTCATGGGACACATTGGCAACGAGGCGGCGTGCCTTCCCTGGACCTACGACGATGTGATCTCCCATACCAGTGGGATTGATGTTTTTCTGGACGGACACAGCCACGACACCGATCAGGTTGTTGTGAAAAACAAGTCCGGAGAGGATGTCCTTCGCTCCGCCTGCGGAACGAAGCTGGCATGCATCGGCTGGTGCCGCATTACGGCGGATGGCGAGCTCAGCACCGGGCTTTATACCTGGAACAACAATGTGGCAGCTCCTGCGCTGCTGGGGATAGACAATGAGATGTCCCGCGCAGTGGCGAAAGCCACCGATACGCTGGATGAAAAACTGAATGAGGTGGTAGCCGGCACGATGGTGGAGCTCACCGTCAACGATCCTGTGGAGGTGGACACCAACGGCCGGCCCATCCGTATGGTCAGGCGGGCGGAAACCAATCTGGGTGACCTGTGTGCCGATGCATTTCGGGACCAGTCCGGAGCGGACATCGCCTTCGTCAACGGCGGCGGCATCCGCGCCAATATTGAGGCGGGCGACATCACTTTGCGCAGCATTCTCAGCGTTCATCCCTTCGGCAATTCTCTGTGTGTGGTGGAGGTGACCGGGCAGCAGATCCTGGACGCTCTGGAATGGGGCTCCCGGGCGGTTCCCAGCGAAACCGGCGGTTTTCTGCAGGTCTCCGGCCTCAGTTATGAGATTCACAGCTACATCGAATCCCCCTGTGTTTCCGATGAAAACGGCTTGTTCGCCGGCATTGAGGGTGAGCGCCGTGTGAAGAATGTCCTGGTCAACGGCGAGCCCATTGACCCCAACAGGACCTACACCCTGGCCAGCCACAACTATATGCTGCTGGAGGGAGGCGACGGTTATACCATGTTTGACGGCGCCACGCTGCTTCAGGATTGTGTGAAGCTGGATAATCAGGTGCTGATCGACTACATCACGGATACCCTTGGCGGTGTGATCGGCGAGGAATATGAAGACCTCTCCGGCCAGGGGCGTATCGTGATCGTTGAGGAATGATGGAAAATCTCGATAAGGGGAAAGACGTGGCGCTTACTATAAATAATGAGGGCTTTGATGCAGAAGACGTCCCCTGATTGCGCCGTAACACGCGTCTATGGCGATCGGTTTTTCTTCCGCAGTCAGCAACAGAAACGCAGCGGACAGGATTGCAGGTGATGCCGCGGAAGGCACTGTTGAACGGACAGCCTGATCCGCCGCCCCATACACCCGGACAAGCAAAGAACACCGCAGGGGAACGGTTCCCCGGCGGTGTTCTTTGCTTGTCTGCGTTCTCAAAAGATCGCCGATTCACAGCATAACGGCTGTGGCGGTTCTCTTTTGCGGACGTCTCATTTCTTTTGCAAGGGAAGAGGATGGGAGCCGGTATCAAAAGGCTGAGCCGGTTTTTCTTCCGGTAGAAAAACGCGGAGGTAATGATTCAGCTGCACCGCAGGAACGGTCAAATACCCGCTTCGTGTTTTTGACGCCTCTATATCCGAATGACATAATGGGGCCTTTCGGGCAGATATTTGATACGTACACTGCTCCCTTCGTGAAGATCCCGGTCCCAATCGGCTTTTCCGATATGGATATCCAGGCTCTTCCCGCTGGCCAGTTCAGCCTCCACAGTCTCTCCGTTCAGGGCTCTGTACGTGACAAAGTAGGTATGGTTGATACCTGATATGGACCCGTCTGCATCAGTGGACACATTCTCTTCAACGCGGGTTACCACGGCATCGGTCTCAATTCCGTTCATCTTGATCTCACTGTTCCGCTTTTTGGTGATCAGCATTCCGACCACCATAACAACAACGATGACAGCAATACCAATATACAGCATATCCGTTCCTCCCACAGTTTCAATATCGTTTGGACATCCATACGGCAGCTTCCGTTGCCTGTTCCCCGCCTCCGGCAAAGGCGAAGAGCTGGCTGGATAACAGGGAAAAATGTTGTCCCGGAAAGCATTGCTTTTCTTCTCGGTGACAACGGGAACCGTTCTTCTGACAGCCGGGCGTTGTTCGGATCGGTAGTATCAAATCAGAATGCCGTTGCAGTGGTCGATCTCATGCTGGATGATCTGGGCGGGAAAGCCGGTAAAGGTCTTCAGCCGCACCTGCATGGCCTCGTTCTGATACCGCACCTTGATGGAGCGGTACCGCTTCGCCTTTCGCACGCCTGCCAGTGACAGACAGCCCTCTTCGGCTTCATACGGGCCGCCGGCCTTCACAATCTCCGGGTTGAGCATCACCGTATATGTACCGTCATTGTCAAAGACGATGATGCGTCTGGCAACGCCGATCATGTTGGCGGCCATGCCGACGCAGCCGTCCCTGTGGGCAATCAGCGTGTCCAGCAGATCCCGGGCCACAGGCAGATCCTCTGCCGCGGCAGGGGCGGATTTCTGCGAGAGAAAGATGGGATCCCTCATGATCGGGCGTTCCATGTCTGTCGCCTCCTGTTCAGACTTGCTTCCGCGCACATCTCACAGAGGCTTTTACGCCTCTGTGACCTCAACCAGCTCGATGGTAAAGTTCAGCTCCTTGCCGGCCATTTCATGGTTGGCGTCAAAGGTGATGGTCTTGTCATCCTTGGCGGTAACCTTGACCGGGAAAGGCTGGCCGTTGCTGCCCTGCAGATAGACCTGCTGTCCCACGGTGAGCTTCTCCGAACCGGAGACAACTGCCATATCCACCGTAAAGATGGCGTTGGGGTCCTTCTCACCGTAGGCTTCGGAGGGCATCAGATGGATCTGCACGGTCTCACCGACATCCATCTTGGCCACCGCGGCGTCGAAGCCGGGGATCATCATACCCGCACCGCAGATAAAGTCAAGGGTTTCGCCCCGGTCGTAGGAGGAGTCGAACTGCTTGCCGTCATTGAAGGTGCCGCAATAGTGGACACGGCACTTCTTGCCCACGTTTTTGCCGGTCATGGCGGGCTGGGGATGGCAACCCTGGCAGCCGCCGCTGTGGCAGTCGCCCTCGCCGCAGTCGTGATCGCCGCAGGAGTGGTCCTCGTCGTGGTGATGGTCACAATTCACACCGGAGCTGACCAGCTCGCCCCGCAGATAGGCGGAAACCGCCTGGTCCGCGTTTCCGGTGGCGCCGGAGCAGAGCTCAATGCCCCGATCCGCCAGAGCGGCCTGGGCACCGCCGCCGATGCCGCCGCAGATCAGCACGTCGATCTTGCGGTCGCCCAGCAGGGAGGCCAGAGCGCCGTGACCGCTTCCGTTGGAGCTGATGATCTCGGAGGAGATCACCTGACCGCCCTCCACCTCATAGATCTTGAACTCCTCCGTGTGGCCGAAGTGCTGGAACACCTCACCGTTCTCATACGTGACTGCGATTCTCATAGTTTATTCTCCTTGTTTTAATAGATTCATAGCTTTACGGTATTTTTCCACCCGCTCCAGGTCCTTTTCGGTTATAGCCGGAAGCCGGGACAGATCACTGTTGTGCGTAAGGTCGGCAAGTTTTACAGACCTTGCGATAGGGTTGCTCTTCAACCGCTCCACATATTCCAGATATGGCACGGAGGGATCGTGAGTCAGCAGGGCCAGAGCGTCCGTTACGGCATCGGGGAACCCCATGCTCCGCAGATCCTCCAGGGTGTAATCCGTGTCCTCCGCCACATCGTGGAGCAGTGCGGCGGTCACGGCCTCCTCGGTATCCATCTGCTCAGCCAGATGGAACGGGTGGAAAACGTAGGGGATACCGCTTTTGTCATACTGCCCCTGATGGGCCTCATATGCCAAAACCATGGCCTTGTTGGTCATCTCTGTGTAGATCATAGGCACGTCCTCTTTACTCCAACGCAAATGATGCGGTGCGGATCGGAGCCATATCTACATGAGCGGGGGCGAGAAAATAGTTTGCCCTGTCGGCAAAGCTGTCATTCCACTCCGACTGGGAGCACACTTTGTTTTCCTCCTGCTCCAGCACAATGCCGATGTCCGCACATACCAACCGGTGCATCCACTTTGCGGCCTCCGGCGTGATGAGCCCGTTTTTCAGATAGCCGATGGTCACGGTGAGATCGGACTTTACGGCCATCTCCGAAAGACCGGTGTCACCGTCCATGCCGCTGTTGATATCCACGCTGACAACGAAGGCGTGGCTCTCATTGATCTCCCGGATGGCCTCTGCGTAGCTCTGACGGACAGCGCCCTTGAAGCCGGTGCCCAGAAGACAGTCTACAATGATGTCACTGCCTTGGAAACAACCGGGTGTGAAGAGGACTGTCCTGACGCCGATAGACAGCGCTTTCTCAGCAAAATACGCGCCGTCATCCGACCGCTTTTCGCTGAGCATGACGATCCGGCTGTCGATACCGCTGCGTTTGAGAATATACGCCAGCGCGTAGCCGTCGCCGCCGTTGTTGCCGGAGCCAACGGCAATTGTGATCCGGCCGTGCCAGGACGCGGCCAGATAGACACCCATAGCGGCCCGGTACATCAGCGTGCGGCCGGACACGTATTTCTCAATGGTCAGCGCGTCGCTCTGACGCATATTTCTGACGGAAATGCAATTCAACATGTTTATGATTCCCCGTTATCAATCCCAATCTCCAAAGGCTTTCTTGAGAATAACACCTTCACCGAATCCCTTAACCGCTGGTGATGGATGCCGGTTGCGTCAAAACGGACAGTCCGAAACGCGAGCTGCATGATCGGGCCGGCTCCAAACGCGCAGATAACCGTTCCGATTCCCACAGGGCCGCCCAGCAGCCATCCGATCAACGTGGCAGTGCTGAGAATAGCAATGCTGACCGCGCCGATGGGAATCCGCTTTGTGCGCTTGGCGAGGCCTACCAGGAGAGTGTCCCGCGGGCCGCAGCCAAGGGACGCGATCATATAGGCATATTGGGTATAGGCCAGAACAAACAGACCTGCGATCATCATGGGAATCGCAATAAACGGGGAGCTGCAGGGCGGGATGGGATTTAGCCAGTTGAAAAAGTCCACCGCCTTTCCGACGACGACGGCGTCGATAAACATGGCAATGCCGATGGGCTCTTTCATCAGAATATCGATGAGCAGGATCGTGACCGATACGGCAATGGAGGCATTTCCGTAGAGGATACCCAGAGTTTTGGAAAGCCCCATATTCAGCACGTCCCATGGGGCGACGCCAATATTGGCCTGGATGGTTAAATACAGCCCAAAGCCGTTTATAAACAGGCTGACAGCCGCAATCAGCATGTTTAAAACAATCGCGCCGGGCGTCCGGTTTTCCTGCAATTCGCGTGTCATAGTTCCGCTGTAAAACTCCTTGATGCGTATGATCTGCTTAACTAAATTATTTTATCACAAAGAGGGAAAAAGGGGAAGCCCCTACCGTGTGTAAACTAAAATTATTGTGTACCGTGTGTAAACCAAAATTATTGCAAGACCGCAAGCAAGACCGCAGGAAAACCGCGGTCTGTATTATGGGCCAAGGGCCAGATCGTCCCCAATCAGCTTCGGAACCGCTTCCGGAGGGCGTCCATTTCGCTGTCACGCAGCAGCTCGATAGAAATCTGCATGGTCATAAAGCGCTGCGAGAACACCCGGTGCATCCTCTGCAGCGACGCCCGGGATCGCGCTGAGAGTCATTCTCTGCAGATTCAAACGGGAAAAGTCCTGCTTTCCTCGGAAAAAACTGCGTTTATTCCCACCGATGCGCGCAGAACTCGTCCACGATCTCCGCCAGTTCGTCGGAAAGACGGGAGCGGGCCTCCTGCCAGATGTCCTCCGGCACGCCGTAGTATGCCTCTGCAATGGAGCGGGTGATGGCGGCGATGGTGTCGCTGTCGCCGTCCACGCTGACGGCGTTGCGGATAGCGCCCTCGAAGCTGTCACTTTCAAAGAACGCTGCCAGCGCGATGGGCATCGTGCCCATGCACGTTACATCGAACCGGTAGGTGGAGCGGTTGGTATCCAGATCGGGGCTGACGCCCGCATGTCAACCGCCACGTTTGGGCAATACGGTTTTCGACACAGTCAAAGAGAACCGTTCGATTGCCATCTTGCACGCAAAGTCATCTGGGACGGTTTTGCGTGCATAGTACGGCAAAATCATTGTCAAAAAACAGGGCTAACCTCGCTGCACGAACGAAAAAGTCTTGACTCTTACGTTACGTTATAGTTTATAATACAGTTCAAAGGGGAGGTGCTGCACATGATGACCGTGCGTCAGGTCAGCGAGTTGACAGGCATTACGGTTCGGGCGCTGCAATACTACGACCGGATCGGCCTGTTGCCGCCCACGACCTGCACCGAAGCTGGCTACCGCCTTTACGATGATGCGGCGCTGGAACGATTGCAGCAGATCATGCTGTTCCGGGAGTTGGAGTTCCCGCTCCGGGATATTCGGGCGATCTTGAACAGTCCGGACTTTGACCGCGGGAAGGCGCTGGCCCAGCAGACGAGACTGCTGGAGTTAAAGAAAGAACGCTTGGAACGTATGATTGCTTTGGCAAGGGGCATCGAGGCAGGAGGAATCAAAATGGACTTCAAGGCATTTGACGCGAAAAAGATAGACGAATATGCTGCACAAGCTAAAAAGACGTGGGGACACACCGATGCCTACCACGAGTATGAGCAGAAGGCCGGCGGCAGATCAAAGACAGAGGAGCAGACATACGGAGCAGGTCTGATGGAATTGTTCACCGAGTTCGGTGCCATGAAGGATCGTGCGCCGGAATCGGAAGATGTGCAGGAGCAGGTGAAAAAGCTGCAGGACTACATCACGGCCCACTACTACCGCTGCACTCCCCAGATCCTGGCCGGTCTTGGGCAGATATACATGGCGGATGAGGCTTTCCGCGAAAGCATCGACAATGCCGGCGGAAAGGGTACGGCGGAATTTGCAGGCCTTGCGATCCAACGCTTCTGCCGCCGCTGAGGATCATGAGCAACCGGGCAAGGTAATAACTGAATCATGAGCCAAAACGCTTCTTGACGGGCGAGGTCATCCTCAACGTCGGGGAGCGTTTCCCATACAGCATAAGCAGAGCGTGATTTGGCGAACGCTTTAGCTTGACAAATTGCGGGATCCGGCATACAATGAACATGTTCATAAAAATTGCTTGTATTGGCTTTATGCCCCGTGTCGGAGAGGAGGTGGATCGTGGCAGGAAATAAGCAAACAGATACCCGAAAACGCGGGAGACTCATCCGGCAGATCCTGATCCCGCTGCTTATTCTGGCGATTCTGGCAGGTGCCTGCGCCTGGTATCTGACGTCGTATTACCCGGCGGATGAGACGGCCATTGCCGCCTTCTCCGCGGATCTTGCCGTAGAGGAGCAGGTGCTGGAGAACGGAGACCTCATCTTCGGAACCGGGCAGGAAGCCTGCGGACTGATCTTCTATCCCGGCGGGAAGGTGGCAGAGGACGCCTATGCGCCGCTGATGCGCCAGCTGGCGGCAAACGGCGTGTTCTGCGTGATCTGCAAAATGCCGTGTCATCTGGCGGTCTTCGATGAGAATGCTGCCGACGGCATCCGGGAAGCCTATCCGGCGGTGCAGCGCTGGTACATGGGCGGGCACTCGCTGGGCGGCGTCATGGCGGCGTCCTACCTGTCCAGGCACGGCGACGGCTTTGACGGGCTGATCCTGCTGGCATCCTACGCCTCCAAGGATCTGTCCGGCAGCGGCTTGTCCATTCTCTCCGTCTACGGCAGCGAGGACGGCGTGATGAACCGCCGCTCCTATGAACAAAACCGATCCCATCTGCCGGAGGATGCCGTTGAACTGGTGATCGAAGGCGGTTGCCACGCCGGGTTCGGTATGTACGGGCCTCAGCGGGGCGACGGCACGCCGTCCATCTCCGGCGCGGAACAGATCCGCCGCACGGCAGAGGCGATCCTGGCGCTGATGCAGAAAACGGAGGCGTGACAAATGCCCAAACAGATAGAAAATATCCGCCAGCAGCTGCTGGCCGAGGCGCGGCGGCAAATTGCGGAGCGGGGTTATTCCAAGACCACCGTCCGCTCTGTGGCAGGCGCCTGCGGCATTGCGGTGGGTACGGTTTACAACTATTTCCCGTCAAAGGAGAGTCTGGTGGCATCCTTTGTGGCGGAGGACTGGCATCGGGCCCTTGCACTCATGGGGGAGAGGAGCCGGGGAGATGCGAAGACCTGCCTGCGGGCTATCTATGACGGTTTGCTGACCTTCACCCAAGAGCACCGGACGCTGTTTGCCGATCCCGACGCCGCCAAGGCTGTTTCCGGTGTGTTTTTATCCCGGCATCTGCAGCTGCGGGAACAGCTGACAGCCCTCGTCGAGCCGATCGCACCGTCGGATGACGGCTTTACGGCGCGTTTTATCTCCGAGGCGCTGCTGACCTGGACGATCTCAAACACCCCGTTTGAGCGTATATACCAAGAGCTGAAAAAGCTGATATCAAATCAAAAGGAGGAATCTTATGAGCAGCTTTGAAAACCTGCGTATCGTTGACAACTTCTATCAGACGTCCCTGTTCTTCCCCATGCCCACGGTGGTCATCAGCACGCTGTGTGAGGATGGCTCCACCACCCTGGGCCCCTATTCCCTGTGCCAGCCCTACTATGTGGCGGGCAAGGACTACTACGCCATGCTGCTGTGCTGCCGCAACTCCTCCAACACGGCGCAGAACATCCTGCGCACCGGCAAGTGCGCCATCAACTTTGTGGACGACAAGCCCGCCACCTTCAAGGAGTGCGTCAAGCTGAGCTGGCCCGGCGACAAGCCGGAGGACAAGATGCCCAAGTGCAACTTCCGTCTGGAGAAGAGCCAGATCGAGGAGGAAACCGGCGAGAAGCGGCCCATGGTGCTGACCGACGCCATCCAGGCCATCGAGTGCACCTGGATGCGGGAGCTGGACCACGCCCAGGACGACAAGCCCGGCGTGCTGGACGGCTATGAGCCCCCCTACCACGACTTCAACGGCATCACCTCCAAGTTCGGCGCCCACTTCATCCTGCGGGTGGACCGCATTCTCATGAAGAAGCAGTACTCCGACGCCATCATCAACGGCGTACAGGCCCGGGACTTCCCGCCTCTGCCGGTGGACTACGGCTACCGCGACAGCAAGAACTTCTGGTTCCACCGCAAGCGCCGCATGCGCGCCGAGCTGCTGCCCATGCGCAAGGCCTCTCTGGAGTCCGTGCGCTACGCCGCCGACCGTGTGGATGACAAGATCAAGTTTACCGACGACGCGCTGGAGACCATCCTCAACGTGCCCCGGGTGTTCCTGCCGGTGGTGCTGAAGGGCTGCGTGTCCTGGGCTAAGGAAAACAATGTGGAGCTGATCACGGCAGAGCATATGAAGATCATCAACGACAAGCGGTCCAAGGAAAAGAATAAATAATATAAAAGGAGAGATCACCATGAAAGTAGTACTGGCAGGCGCGTTCGGCAATCTGGGCGCGGAGCTCCTGAAGGAGCTGTGCAAGGCGGGACACGAGGTCGTGGCCGCCGATCTGAAGGAGCGTCCCATAGAGGGCACCGAGGGCAAATACACCTTCCGCAGCATTGACGCCACCAATCCCGAGACCCTGAAGGGCCTTTGCGACGGCGCCGAGGTGGTCATCACCACCATGGGCCTCACCGGCGCTTCCACCCGCTTTACCTCCTACGACATCGACCAGCGGGGCAACCTGAACCTCTACGACGAGGCCAAGCGTGCCGGCGTCAGGAAGTTCAACTATATTTCTGTCATCTCCTGCGACGAGCCGGGCGCCGAGGAAGTGCCCATGCTCCATGCCAAGTATCTGGTGGAGCAGGAGCTGAAGAAGCAGTCCATGGACTGGGTCATCTACCGTCCCACCGGCTACTTCTACGACATCTGCAAGGTCTTCAAGCCCTACGTGGACAAGGGAGAAATGCAGCTCCTCAAGGGCTACGGCAAGGTGAAGGCCAACGTGGTGGACTGCCCCGATTTCGCCAAGTTCATCGTGGAGCACATGTGCGACACCAACGTGACCTACAACGTGGGCGGCAAGGAGACCTACACCTACGAGGAAATGGCCAAGATGTGCTTTGACGCCGCCGGCAAGCCCCTGAAGATCAAGTGGGCTCCCATCTGGCTGTTCGGCATTCTGGCCAACCTGCCCAAGATCAAGAAGGCCGGCAAGCACGACATCATCCTCTTCTCCCGCTGGACCCTGAGCCACGATTTGGTAGGCGACACCAAGGTGGGCGAGAAGAGCTTTGCCGCCTATATCAAGGACTATTTCGGCAAGGGGGCGAACTAAATGAGCTGGGGACTGCTGGGAATTCTCTATATCGTCTGCGCCGTGATGTGCGCCGTGGGCTTCTATAAGTTCGTCTACTTCCTATCCGTGGGCTACGGCCTCGCCGTGGCCGGCGGCGCTGTCACCGTCTTTATCATGTACCTGATCCATCCCACCGCCACGCCGCTGTGGCTGGTTCTGATCCAGATGCTGCTGTTCGTGGCCTACGGCGCCCGGCTCTCCGGCTTCCTGCTGGCGCGTGAGTTCAAGAACGCCTCCTTCCGCAAGACCAACGTGGCCAAGGAGTCTCTGGCCAAAAACGACGAGAAGAAGATGCCCGTTTTCGTGCTGCTCTTCATCTGGATCTTCGTCTCCGCCCTGTACGTGATGCAGGTCAGCCCCATGCTCTTCCGCTGGCACAACGGTTCCACGGACGTGGTGGTGCCTATTGTCGGTATCGTTATTTCCGTCTGCGGTCTGCTGCTGGAGTCCCTGGCGGACAAGCAGAAATCCGCCCAAAAGAAGGTCAACCCCAAAATGGTAGCTACCAAGGGCCTCTACAAAATGGTGCGCTGCCCCAACTATCTGGGCGAGATCACCTTCTGGACCGGCGTGTTCGTTGCGGGCCTCACCACCTACCGCGGCGTGGGACAGTGGATCTTCGCCATCGTGGCCTACATCGCCATCGTCTATATCATGTTCAACGGCGCACAGCGCATGGAAAAACGGCAGATGAAGCAGTACGGCCACCTGAAGGCTTACAACGAATACGCCGATAAGACTCCCATCATCCTGCCTCTGCTGCCCATCTACCACCTGAACAAGAAGGAGGGCTGAGCGCCGTGAAGGAGTTTTCCATCGCCATGGCGCTGGTGGATTACATCCCCGTTTTGCTGTTCGCCGTCGCCGGCGTCATTCTGATGCGCGACCTCTACAACAAGATGAGCAAGGGGGCCTTCGCCCTCTTTGCCGCCGGCCTTATCGACGTCACCTGCGCCGGCGCGCTCAAGGCCACCTACAAGCTGCTGTACGCCCTGGGCGTGTGCGACTTCACGCCGCTGAGCGACATGTTCTTCCCTGTTCAGTCTATCGGTTTCCTGCTGGCTGGCGTCGGCATTCTGGCCATGCTGCTGCACCGGCAGGGGAAATCCACCGCCTACGCCGTGGTGCCGCCGGTGTTCAAAGGCACCTTCGTCTTCGTCTCCCTGATGGTGCTGGGACTGGGCATGCTGGACGCGGTGCTGTGCGTCCTGTCCGTCAGACTGAAAAAGCCTGCGCTGATTGTTCTGTTCCTGATCTCCTTTGTCTGCTCTCTGGGCATGGGCTATCTGTCCTCCAAGGACTTCGCCCAGGCCTCCATGAACTGGATTGCCGAGGGAGTGAACGTGGCGGGTCAGGGTACCCTGTTGGCGGGTGTGCTGCTGCTGCACAAGAACGGCCTCACCGCCTTCCGGCTGAAGAAAAGAGGAGAGGCTGTATGACGGAAAAACTGCTTGCTCTGCTGAAAAAAACGTACCCGGTGCGCTCCTGTGATGCCGGTGAGTTCGCCGCACTCAAGGCCAACGGCATGCGTTTCACGGTGGAATCCTATGAGGCCGAAGGCCTGGGCCACGTGTCCGTGATGCGGGCCAAGGGATTTTTCGGGCTGATGAAGATGGATACCCTCATCGTCAACCCCACGGAGCGGGATCTGCCTCTCTACTCCTATGACCGCATTCTGGCCATGGGCAACGACACGCTGATTGCCGAGTTGTACGACACCACTGTGGGTGGCTTTGCCGTGCCGGAATTGGATGAGCTGCTCAAGCGCAGCGCCGACCTGCCCGACCGGGATCCCGGCACCCACTGGTACGACAACATCCGGCTCCCCCAGAGCATTTCGAAGAAGGAAAAAAAGGACCGCACCGCGGCCTTCGACCGCCTGGCAGAGGACCATTTTGCCGCATGGCTTGGCGCCCAGTGCCGGCCGCTGACGGACAAGGACGCCAAGAAGGCCAAGACCGCCGCCTACGTGGACGGTCTGCTGACCCACGGCGGTCCCTCCACCGACGTGTTTAAAAAGACGCTGGGTCAGGAAAAGACGGAGCAGCTGTTCCGCAAGGTACTGTTTGGGACGGAATAAGCTGCGGCGCCACCTGCTTTTTCGAATTGTTGCCGTCCCTTGCCCAAAAAGTAAAACCTCCGGATATCCGGAGGTTTTACTTTTTTCGGAGAGTTTTACCGGGCCTTGCGAGCCTTGCGGACGGCGAGGATGCGGTTCATCTCATTGTAGACGATCATGAAGCCCTCGTCCACGCCCATGCCGGGCTTGGCCAGGATCTGTACGGGCTGGGTGGCCATGGCGCAGTGGACGCAGACCTGAGCGCTGCGGTCGGTCTCGTTGCAGGTGCCGCCCTGATAGGCGCCGATGCCCTTCTCCTTGCAGTAGAGAACAGCCTCGATGGTGTTGTTGATGCCGCCCAGATCGGGGGTCTTGATCTGCACCATGTGGCCGGCCTTGTTGTCGGCGAACAGCTTGATGTCCTCCAGCGTGTTGCACCACTCGTCAGCCACCAGCTCCACGTTGATGCCCCGCTCGTCCAGCTCGCGGGTCAGACCGGCCAGAGCCACCATCTGGGTCTCGCGGTCGCAGTCGCAGTCCATGGGGCCTTCAATGCGCAGGTGGAAGGGCTTGGCGATTTCCTCCAGCTTGGCCAGATAGTCGGCCATGGCCTTGTAGTTGTTGTTGCCGAAGGCGGCGCCGATGGTGCCATAGACGTCGATGTGCAGGATGGGCATGTAGCTCTCATCGGTGCGCATGTTCAGGATGCGGTCGCGCAGCCATGCCACGTACTCAGCCAGCTTCTCACCGTTGCGGCCCAGCTTGGTGTCCACGTTGTTGATCAGGGCGTGGGGCAGGACCTGAGCGCCCTTGATGATCATCTTGTCGGCATTGTTGTAGCGGTCGTCGCCGGACTGGGTAAAGATGGCGATGGGGGTCTCGGAGATGGTGCAGCCGTACTCGTCGGCAACAACCTCGCACATGAGACGGCCGGTGGCCTTGGCGACGGCGTCCAGAATGGCCTGGGACACGCCGTAGCGGATGGCGGTGTGCAGGCGCTTGCCCTCCACCTGAATGGCCTCCATCATGGCGCACAGGCCGCGGAAGTCATTGGCCTCCTTGCCAACCAGCTGGGGCTTGATGTACTTGTCGATGATGGGGATGAAGTCACGGGCCAGGAACAGGGGATCGCGGCCGCCCGCGCCGGAGTACTGCACGGCAGCGCAGTCACCGTAGGCGATCTGGCCGTCTTCCAGCACCAGCATCACGGAGATGGACTCACCGGCCTGGCGGACGGAGGTGAAGCCCTCGGTGACGGGATCGCCGACGTAGAACACGCCGTCGTGGCCGGCGCCCTTCTTGATGGCGCGCTGGTCGTCGAAGTAGAAGCCGGTACGGCCGGCAGAGCAGATGACGTCAACAATTTTCATGGTGAAATCCTCCTATAATAATTCTTATCAATAGCGGGGGCGGCCAACCAGACGGCCCTTACCGATGGCGTACACGTCATCGATGACCATCTGGAAGGAGGCGGCGCGGTGCTCAAACTGGGCGCGCTCGTTGATCTTGGCGGCGTGGAAGTCCTTGAGATCCTGGGTGAAGGGCAGGTTGCCGGTGTTCAGGATGCGGACGGCACCCTCGTTGTCACGGCAGGGGAGCATGAGGCCGGCATTGGCGCGGCAGGGGGCAAAGGGCACGTCCAGCGCACCGGCCTCGACGCCGCGGCACACGCCGATGGCGATGTCGCCGTTGCCCAGCTCGAAGCACTTGTCCACGATGCAGCGGGTCTCCTGACGGATGATCTCCATCTCCTGGGCCAGACGGACGTCGTTAAAGGTCTGATCCGCCATCATATTGACCACCTGCTTGGTGCAGCGCAGACCCTGGGCATTGGCCTCCATGGTGGGGATACCCACAGCCTCGTGGGGGCTCTTGACGATGACCTTGGTGGCGCCGGACAGAGCGGCGATCAGGCTGCCGGAGGAGATGACGCCGAAGGCCTTGGCCTCATCGGCGGGGAAGCCGCCCATCCACTGGTGCAGCACGGTGGTGACCACCACGTCGTTGTAGCCGTACTTGGCCAGATACTCGTCGGTCAGCTCCTCCAGAACACGGATGGCGGCGATGTCCTGCACCAGGTTGCCGCACTGGCCGTAACCAACGGTGATGTTCTTCACGCCCTGCTCGGCAGCCAGCAGCGCCTCGATGATGGCGGCGGCATGGGAGATGCAGGGGGGCACCAGCGTGCCGGTGAGGGGACCGTAGGGCTCGCGGTTGATGGATACGCCCATCTCCTCATACAGGCCGGTCAGACGGTCCACGTACTGCCAGTCGCGGATGGTGCGCTCCATGGGGATGTTCTTGCAGTAGGGCAGGTTGTAGGAGATACCGCCGCCCTCATAGCTGGTGAAGCCGCCGGCGTAGGTGATCTCGGTGAGCAATCGGGCGTCGGGGGTGCCGTGGCGCACCTGCACGGGGGTATGCACGCTCTCGATGACGCGGCGGCAGCCGGCCACGCCGTGGTTCACGGCCGGGAAGCCGTTGAGCATGGCGCGGTCCAGACGGAGGGACTCGTTGATGCCGTTCTCCGCCTCTTCATAGCGGTTCTGACGGGTGTAGCTGTCGATGGTGGTGGGCAGCAGATCCGCCTCACCCTCCTTCTCCAGATACTGCATCAGCTTGATGTGCTCCTCAATGACGGGCACGCCCGCACGGGGCTGTACCAGCGTCTTGTGGGCGGCCTTGGCGGCGACCAGCTTCTTGGAGAAGATACGCTCTTCGGGCATGGACTTGTGATAGTCCACAGCCTCCTGCAGATCTACGTCCTTGCCGGTGGGCCACTGGGCCAGTACCTCCTGGCGCAGACGGGCAAACTCGTCGTCAGGAATGCGCTTGTTCTGTATATCCATCGTTTTCAAGCTCCTTTTTCATGATTCGCAGGGCCGTCTGGGGATAGTGTGCGGACAGAAGCCCCATGGCTGCGATGATGTAAGATCGGTCTACCCGGATCTCGGCGCCCATGGGACGCAGAGAGCTGGGCTTGGCGGGGTCAAACAGTGCGTGAGAGGCGATTTGTGCGGTGCGCTTGGTGTGGATCAGGCTGCCGCCGGTGACGATGACCTGCTTGACCTCCGTCAGGTTCTTGCCGGACTGGACAAAGGTCTTACCCATCATGGTGTAGG
This sequence comes from uncultured Oscillospiraceae bacterium, assembly GCA_947169975.1. GTDB lineage: Bacteria > Bacillota > Clostridia > Oscillospirales > Oscillospiraceae > Vescimonas. The sequence goes on along the minus strand of CAMVRT010000018.1, from coordinate 376 downwards.
TCTCCTCGATGGTGCCGGCGTGGCGGCTGACTGCCGTTTCAATGGCCAGGGAGGCCAGGGCGTAGTCCAGCGCCTCCAGCTCGGCGTCGTCCCCGGGGACCACGTCGGTGTGAACGGCCAGGAAATCCACCAGCTCCGCCACACGCTCGCGGGTCAGACCGGACAGGGCGGACACGGCGTCGATGCCGGCGGCCTCCACGATACCGCGGATGCTGTAGCGCATGCCGATGTCGCCCTCCACCGTCCGCTTGGAAAACGGCTCGGGCAAGCCCTTGTAGACGGTGTTCATCTGGCGGGGCATGCCGTCGGCGATGGAGTAGACGTCGGTGGTGGCGCCGCCCACGTCCACGGCGATCAGATCGCCGATGCCGCTTTC
>CAMVRT010000017.1 GCA_947169975.1 uncultured Oscillospiraceae bacterium | reverse complement strand
GATAGAGCGTCTGGCTACGGACCAGAAGGCCGGGGGTTCGAATCCCTCACGGCGTGCCAAAAACACCCGATACCGTGTCACGGTATCGGGTGTTTTTGGCACGCTTCGCGTGATAGCTCCGCTCCGCTCAAAAAAGGCGAGAGGGGCATACCCTCCCCTCTCGCGCTCTCCCCATGCATATTCGCAAGAGTGCTTTCTCTGCCTGAACATATAAGAAACAGCCCCGGAATGTGTTTTACACACACTCCGGAGCTGTTTTATAATAGGGATAGTTTATGCTCCCATCACCGCCCGCAGGATCGAGGGCGTGACGTAGGCCTCGATCAGCGCGGCAATCAGCAGCAGGGGAGCAATGTGCAGGAACAGCAGCTGCGCCGCCCGGGAAAAAGCGGCCATGAAGATGCCCTTTTCCTTTGTGCGGATACGCTTTGTGGCATAGGCGCAGACGTAGAAGCCCGCACTCAACGCCAGCACCACGGCTGTCAGCTCAAAGATCCCGTGGGGCAGGACGCCCACCAGATAGACAAACAGAGAGAGGCCGTTGTTGACGCAGTGTGCACCCACAAAGCCCAGACTCATGGCGTTGATGCCCAGCAGCAATGCCGGCAGATGAAGGAAGGGGATAACGCCGTACAGGATGATGGACATCATGGCACGGAAATTGTGGAGGAACAGCGTCAAGGCGCTGATGCCGCCCGATTCATCCTGCACGCCGGAGGATGCTGCATTCTCCGCCATCCATTGATAGACCGAGGCGGCCAGATCGCCCTTCAGCAGTCCCAACACGTAACTGACAACGATCAGCACGCCGTAGGCAACGGCGGTGTTGCGCAGCCAGTGGAGGAACACCCCGTCGCGATAGATGGCGGGGAAAAACCTTGATGCACCGGATGACCGCTCCATCACGCCTCCAGCTTGGCAAGGCCTGCCGCCAGACGGCGCAGCGTCTCCTCGCGGCCAAGGATCCGGCAGATCTCCACGGCGCCGCCGGGGGTCACCAGCTTGCCGGCGGCGGCGATGCGCACCGGCCACATGAGGGTGGCGTTCTTCACGCCCAGCTGCTCGGCAAGAGCGATCAGTGTGTCGTGGATGGCCTCGTCCGTCCACTCAGGCAGCTTCTCCAGCGCGGGGATGGCGGCGCGGAGCATGTCCCGGCAGATCTCCGGGTTGGTCTTGGATTTCTTGTTGGTGAAGAATTCGATGCCGTACTCCGGCAGAACATCAAAGAAGTCCAGCTTCTCCGGGATATCGGTGAGCTTTTCACACCGGGCCTGCAGCAGGGCGGCAATGGCGGCGGTGTCGAACTGCTCGCCCTTGACGGCCTGACGGATGTAGGGCAGAGCCACCTTGTGGAAATCCTCCGGCGACAGGGCGCGCAGATACACGGCGTTGAAGTGATCCAGCTTGGCCCGGTCAAAGATAGCAGGGGATTTGGAAATGCCGGTGATGTCAAAGGCCTTCACCAGCTCCTGCAGGGAGAAGATCTCCTGCTCGGAAAGCTCGCCCTTGGGACTCCAGCCCAGCAGGGCCACGTAGTTGAGGATGGCCTCGGTGAGATAGCCCTCGGCCTTCAAGTCCTCGTAGCTGGGATCGCCGTGGCGCTTGGACATCTTGTTCTGAGCGTCCCGCATGACGGGGGAGCAGTGGACGTAGGTAGGAACCTCCCAGCCAAAGGCCTCGTAGAGCAGATTGTACTTGGGCGCGGAGGCCAGATACTCGCTGCCGCGCACCACATGGGTGATGCCCATGAGGTGGTCGTCGATGACGTTGGCGAAGTTGTAGGTAGGCAGGCCGTCCCGCTTAAGAAGCACCTGATCGTCCAGCGTAGCGTTGTCCACGGTGATGTCGCCGAAGATGGCGTCGTGGAAGGTGGTGGTGCCCTCGGGGATCCGCTGACGGATCACATAGGGCATGCCGGCGTCCAGCCGGGAGCGCACTTCCTCGGCGGTGAGATTCCGGCAGGGATCGGCGGCACGGTCAAACTCGCCGCTGTCCTCCTCGGACTCCGTCTTCTCGCAGAAGCAGTAGTAGGCGTGGCCCAGCTCCACCAGCAGGTGGGCGTATTTGCCGTAGGTGTCCCGGCGCTGGGACTGGATATAGGGGGCCACGGGGCCGCCCACGTCCGGGCCTTCGTCGTGGGTGAGGCCGCACTCGGCCATGGTGCGGTAGATCACGTCCACCGCGCCGTCCACCAGACGGCCCTGATCGGTGTCTTCAATGCGGAGAATAAATGTGCCGCCCTGGGAGCGGGCAATAAGCCACGTATAAAGCGCCGTGCGCAGATTGCCCACGTGCATGTAGCCGGTAGGGGAGGGAGCGAAACGGGTGCGCACCTTCCCGTGGGGGATCTTTGCCTCCATCTCGGCAAAATAGGAACGGTCAACGGTCATGGATAATTCCTCCTGCGATCCGCGAAAATTTCCCGTATATTATATTTTATATCTGTTAAAATGTCAATGAAGGGGATCCGATTCTTGCAATCCCGCGCGGCGCGTGGTAAAATAACATAGTTTTCATTTTCATTTCCCGCAAAGGAGCGTGAACCATATGGAGGAGAGAAGGAAACGGATCTTCAGCGGCATCCAGCCCTCCGGTGAGCTGACCCTGGGCTCTTACGTAGGCGCTATCCGCAACTGGGTGGCCCTGCAGAACGAGTACGACTGCCTGTTCTGCATCGTGGACGAGCACGCCATCACCGTGCGGCAGGATCCGGCGCTGCTGCGCAGGCGTTCCGTTGCCCAGCTGGCCCAGTATATCGCCTGCGGTCTGGACCCGGAGAAGAACATCATGTTTATCCAGAGCCACGTGCCCCAGCACGCGGAACTGGCGTGGATCCTGGGCTGCTATACCCAGTTCGGCGAATTGAGCCGCATGACCCAGTTCAAGGCCAAGTCGGCCCAGCACGCCGACAACATCACCGCCGGCCTTTTCACCTACCCGGTGCTGATGGCGGCGGATATCCTGCTCTATCAGGCGGATCTGGTGCCGGTGGGCGAGGATCAGAAGCAGCACGTGGAGCTGACACGGGACATTGCCCAGCGGTTCAACGGCGTCTACAGCGACACCTTCGTGCTGCCCGAGCCCTTCATCCCCAAGCTGGGCGCCCGGCTTATGTCGCTGGACGATCCCACCACCAAGATGAGCAAGTCCATGCCCGAGGGCTGCGTCAACCTGATGGACAAGCCGGAGATCATCATGAAGAAATTTAAGCGCGCCGTTACCGACTGCGAGACGGCGGTGAAATTCGACAAGGTGAACAAGCCCGGCATTTCCAACCTGCTGACCATCTACTGCGCCGCCACCGGCAAATCCATGGAAGAATCTGAGGCGGAGTTCGCCGGACAAGGCTACGGTGTGTTCAAGCCCGCCGTAGGCGAGGCGGTGGTGGAGCTGCTGCGTCCCATCCGGGAGGAGGCCGAGCGCATTGCCACCGATAAGGCCTATCTGGAGAGCGTGTACAAGACCGGCGCCCAGCGGGCCCAGTATCTGGCAAACAAGACCCTCAGCAAAGTCCAGCGCAAGATCGGCTTTGTGGCCCGGTAACGGGAGAAATCCTTGCAAAAGGCCATCGTGTCTGGTATAATCGGCGCGATTGACATTTGAGTAAAAAATACGATAGAAAGGAACATCGTCATTATGATCTATACGACCGAAGTACAGCATATGTGCCCCGTTGCCAAGGGCGCGTATCACGGCCCGGCTCCCATCCCCGAGGAGGGCAAGTGGGTTCAGGCCAAGGAGATCAGCGACATCTCCGGCTTCACCCACGGCATCGGCTGGTGCGCTCCTCAGCAGGGCGCCTGCAAGCTGACGCTGAACGTGAAGAACGGCATCATCGAGGAGGCACTGGTGGAGGTGCTGGGCTGCTCCGGCATGACCCACAGCGCCGCCATGGCGTCCGAGATCCTCATCGGCAAGACCCTGCTGGAGGCGCTGAACACCGATCTGGTGTGCGACGCCATCAACACCGCCATGCGCGAGCTGTTTCTGCAGATCGTCTACGGCCGCACCCAGTCCGCCTTCTCTGAGAACGGCCTGGCTGTGGGCGCATCCCTGGAGGATCTGGGTAAGGGCCTGCGCTCTCAGGTGGGCACCATGTTCGGTACCCGCGAGAAGGGCCCCCGCTATCTGGAGATGGCCGAGGGCTATTGCTCCAAGATGGCGTTGAACGAGAACAACGAGGTCATCGGCTATGAGTTCATCAATCTGGGCAAGATGATGGACTTCATCAAGAAGGGCGACGACGCCAACGAGGCCATGAAGAAGGCCACCGGCCACTACGGCCAGTGGGACGCCGCGGTCAAGTACATTGACCCGCGCCAGGAATAAGGGAGGAGGACGAGAAAATGGCTCTGTTTGAAAGCTACGAGAGAAGAATCGACAAGATCAACGGCGTCCTCGCCCAGTACGGCATCGGCTCCGTGGAGGAGTGCCGCGAGATCTGCAAGGCCAAGGGCTTTGACCCCTATGAGATCGTCAAGGGCATCCAGCCCATCTGCTTCGAGAATGCCTGCTGGGCCTACACCGTAGGCGCAGCCATCGCCATCAAGTCCGGCGTGAAGACTGCCGCCGAGGCCGCCCGCAAGATCGGCGTGGGCCTCCAGGCCTTCTGCATCGACGGCTCTGTGGCCGAGGACCGCAAGGTAGGTCTGGGTCACGGCAACCTGGGCGCCATGCTGCTCAGCGACGAGTCCAAGTGCTTTGCCTTCCTGGCCGGCCACGAGTCCTTCGCCGCCGCCGAGGGCGCCATCGGTATCGTGAAGAACGCCAACAAGGCCCGCAAGGAGCCTCTGCGCGTCATCCTCAACGGCCTTGGCAAGGACGCCGCCCAGATCATCAGCCGCATCAACGGCTTCACCTATGTGCAGACCCAGTTCGACTACTACACCGGCGAGCTGAAGATCGTCCGCGAGATCCGCTACAGCGAGGGCGAGCGCGCCAACGTCCGCTGCTACGGCGCCGACGATGTCCGCGAGGGCGTGGCCATTATGCACCATGAGGGCGTGGATGTGTCCATCACCGGCAACTCCACCAACCCCACCCGTTTCCAGCACCCTGTGGCCGGCACCTATAAGAAGGAGTGCATCGAACAGGGCAAAAAGTACTTTTCCGTGGCTTCCGGCGGCGGTACCGGCCGCACGCTGCACCCGGACAACATGGCCGCCGGTCCCGCCAGCTACGGCATGACCGACACCATGGGCCGCATGCATTCCGACGCCCAGTTCGCCGGCTCCTCCTCCGTGCCCGCTCACGTGGAGATGATGGGCTTCCTGGGCATGGGCAACAATCCGATGGTGGGCGCCACCGTCGCCGTGGCTGTTGCCGTGGAAGAGGCCTGCAAATAAACAAAACCCCGGTCAAAGCATTCAATAAATACCCCCCGATGCAGTACATGGATAGTACTGTATCGGGGGGGTAATTTTTTTCGGCAGGTAAGCATCGGCTTCCTATTTACTATATGTAAGCCCCATGCGGAATACGCACTGATCCGCCTCGCCGGTCACATAATAGCGAGTTCCTTCCTGTCCCCATAAGACCTTCAGCTCCTGTCCCAGCCGCGCCTCGCTGACATATTCCATCTGGATGCTTGCCAGCGTTTTGCCGTCCGCAGCTGCGCCGGTCACGTCCTCCGCCAGATCAAAGTAGCGGGCGTTGTTCATGTGGCCGTTGAGATCCACATAGCTGTAGGGCACCGTGAACAGGCTGCTGTGATCGCAGTTGAGCCGAGATGGGGGAGAGGGAAGAGGGATTTCCTCGCCGGTGACGACGCCATCGATGACGATTCCCGCCTTTTCCGGGAAGACCATTTTCCTCTTTTCAGCGTCCACCAGCGTCCAGAGCGCACTGGCACGGAGAAGCGGCTCGCCGTCTGCTGTCTCCAGACTGTAGTAGCGCGGAAACAGAACGTGCATGGTTTTCCCCGGCCAGCTTTTCAGCACCACGGTTTCGTCGTATTCCGGCATCCGTGTGATTTCCATACGCTGAAGTCCCAGCATCCACAGGATGCCGCGATCCAGCGTCCTGTCACGCCCCATGCCCAGCTCCTCCGTGTGGCGGATAGAGGCCTCCTGCAGCAGCCTCATCAGCTCCGAGGTGCGCAGCCGGCGGTACATATCCACATGCTTGCTGCGCAGCAGCAGCTCCTGGCGGTAGATGCTCATGCCTTGGGCAGCCTCTTCTCGATGGCGTCCACCACATCGCCCAGGGTGGAGAGCTTTTTCCACTGGCGCTCCGGGATGCGCACGTCAAACAGCGCCTCCAGCTTGCAGATGATCAGCACAAAGCCCATGGAGTCGATGGCGGTCTCGGTGTTGATGACCGAATCCTCCCGCAGCTCCGTGCCCATCATGTCGGGGAAGCAGTCGTAGATCACGGTCTTGGTCTTGTCAAGGATTTCCTGTCTTGTCATGGCGTACCTGCTTTCTGCTGGAGCTCCCAGCGCTTGATTTTCCCCGTTGCCGTTCTGGGCAGGGGTTCGTCAGTAATATAGATCCCGGCCAGCTGCTGGCCGCGGGACAGCTGCGCCATCAGCGGCTTGAGCCGCCGCGTCAGCTCCTCCTGCGTGGCCTCGCCGGCGAACACCAGCACAGGCCGTCCGTCCTTTGCGATCACGGCCAGCTCGGTGTGTTCCAACACTGCCATAATACGGCCTTCGTACTCGGGCAAAAAGATCTTCGTACCGTCGGAGAGCACCAGTATCTCTTTTTTTCGCCCGGTGATATGGAGCTTGCCCGCCTCGTCAAAGCGGCCCAGATCGCCGGAGCGCAGCACCCCGTCCTTCAGCACGGCTTCCGTGGCCTCCGGCATCTTGTAATAGCCCTGCATCATGCAGGTGGGGGCTTGGATCAGGATTTCCCCGTCCTCTGCCAGCGTAACGGCGTCGTCCGGACAGATCTCCATGGCATAGGGATCGCCGGACACGCTGATGGCCACGCCGGAGCTGGTCTCCGTTAGTCCGTAGCCGAAGCTGACGCGGATGCCTCTGGCCGCGGCGGCGGTGAGCAGGGCGGGTGGACAGTCGCCGGCGCCAACCAGAATCAGCTTCAGCTGGGGATTCACGGCGCCGCTTTTCAGCAGGAAGCCCAAAAGCAGCGGCACCACCGAAACTGCAGTGGGTGCGTAATATGTGCAGTCGTCCGTATAGTGCCGTGGACCGCGCCCCAGAGCTACGCAGGCGCCGCAGGATAGGCCCCATAACAGTCCGCACACAAAGCCGAACACATGGCCCAGCGGCAGCAGACACAGCAGCGTGTCGGAACGGGAGAGCGGCAGCTTCGCCGAGCCGTTCCACGCGCTCTGACAAAGGCTGTGATCCGTCAGCACCACGGCCTTGGCCTGCTCCGTGGTGCCGGAGGTGAAGAAGAGGATGCGGCCGCAGCCGTTCTCCGCGCCCCTCGTCAGGGCAGGGGAGAGCTCCTCCACCAGATCCGGGTCTCCCCAGAGCGCGTCCGCGTCGGTATAGACGATCAGCCGCCGCAAAAGCTCCTCCGGGGCGTTTTCATCCAGCATGACGATCTGCATCCCGGCGAGATTCGCGGCAAACAGCTCCACCACGCAGTCAAGACTGCCGTCGGACAGGATGCCCATGCAGGTCTTCCCGCTGCGGCGCAGCTCCGCTGCGCGGGCATGAGCTGCCTCCCGAAGCTGCGCGTAAGAGAAGCGTTTTTCTCCGTATCGCAGAGCGCAGGCATCGGGCGTCTCATGTGCCCAATAATCCAGCAAATCCGCAAAATGGTCGAATCGCAAGGTCATCACCTCCTGTCCGGATTCATTTTACCACAGACACGCCGATTTTGAAAGCGAATTCAACGATATATACAAATAATTTGGTAGAATGGGAAAATATATAGTGAAATGTTTTGCCATGTGGTGTATAATACGATCAGAAAACTGATTCCAGCAACAATTCATTAGATGGAGGTATACAAATGGACAAGAACATTCGCATCTGCATCGTAGGCGGCGGTCCCGCCGGTCTGTCTGCCGGTATGTATCTGGAGCAGAAGGGCTACGAGAACTACACCATTCTGGAGCGGCAGGATCGCGTGGGCGGCAAGTGCTGGTCCCCCCACTACAACGGCCGCCGCTATGAGATGGGTGCCATCATGGGCGTGCCCAGCTACTACGCTGTGCACGACGTGGAGCAGTTCTGCGGCATCACCCACGACGGCCCGAAACTGAACCGCAACTATAAGAACGCCAAGGGCGAGGTCATCGAGCCCTTTGCCCGCACCCTCGGCAACATCATCAAGAACCCCTGGATGCTGAAGATGAAGAAGCAGCTCAAGAAGTTCGGCGAGCTGCTGGAGACCAAGTACAAGGGCTACGACGTCAACGGTCACCGCGGCGTGGCCGAGGGCCGCTATGACGGCTATGCCGTCACCCCGGGCCGCGAGAAGGTGGAGGGCGTCAACCCCAACCTGAAGGATCTGGCCCTGCCCTTCAAGGAGTTCTGCGAGATGAACGGCGTGCCTCTGGTCCAGAAGATCTGGATCGGGCCCTTTACCTCCTTCGGCTACGGCTACTTCGATGAGATCCCCGCCGGCTACGTGCTGAAGTATCTGGACTATCAGACCTGCATGAACTTCGTGAAGGTCAACCTGTGGACCTGGAAAGAGGGCACCCAGTACATCTGGGAGCAGCTGAACGCCCACCTGAAGAACCCCGCCCGTCTGAACAGCACCATCGAGAAGGTGGAGCGCAAGGACGGCAAGGTGTACGTCACCGTCAACGGCACGGTGGAGGAGTATGACAAGATTATCGTCACCGCGCCGCTGTATATCCCCGGCACCCGCGCCGATGGTCAGAAGGGCATGGTGGACTACTTCGACGCCCGCGAGGACGAGAAGGCCCTGTTCTCCAAGATCGACTACGAGCGCTACGATGTTCAGGCCTTCCTGACCACGCCGGAGAACCATCCCGAGATCTCCTACTACGTGTTTGACAACATGGTGCCCGAGAAGCTGGGTCATCTGATGGTCTATTATCGCCGCTGGAAGGATCAGATCGACCAGGTCATCACCACCTACGCTCTGCGCAAGCACAAGAACTCCAAGGAGATCCCCTATGAGAAGTGCCGCCAGATGGTGCAGGATGACCTGAAGATCATGAAGAACCCCGCCAAGGAAGTCATCAACGAGTGGTCCGTGTACTACTTCCCCCATGTCTTCTCCGACGACTATGCCGCCGGCTGGTATGACAAGGTGGAGGCCATGCAGGGCAAGTACGACACCTACTATGCCGGTGAGGTCATGTCCTTCGGCGACATGGATGAGACGGCCGAGTACTCCCGCGAGCTGGTTGACCGCTTCTTCTAAGATATGCAGAAACGGGGGGCGGACTTCCGCCCCTCTGTTTTTCGGAAAGGATAATTGCCTATGAAGTTTTATAAAGACCACTACGACGTCATCGTGGTGGGTGGTGCGCTGGCAGGTCTTTCATCCGCGCTGATGCTGGCCGACAAGGGCAAGGACGTGCTGGTGCTGGAGCGCCACAACCTGCCCGGCGGTCTGGCCACCAGCTACGTCCGCGGCGGCGTCGAGATCGAGGCGACGCTCCATGAGATGATGTCCATCGGCTCCAAAGAAAACCGCCTGAAGGTGGGCAAGTTTTTCGACGATATGGGTGTGGATATCGATTGGCTGCGGGTGCCCGAGGCGTACCACGCCAGTCTGCCCGGCCTGGAGGTCACGCTGCACCCCGGCCTGGAGACCTTTGCCAAAGAGGTGGACGCGGCGGTGCCCGGCACCTATGACAAGGTGCTGCGGCTGCTGAAGCTGTGCGATACCGTGTTCAACAGTGTCAACGAGCTGTCCATCCACCCCATGAGCAAGGCCAAGATGCTGCTTAAGCATGAGGCGTTTGTCAAGACCGCCGGCTACTCCACCCAGGAGGTGCTGGACACCTTCGACCTGCCCCAGAAGGCGCTGGATCTGCTGGCGCCCTACTGGATCTACGTGGGCTCCGGCTTCAGGGAGCTGCCCTTTACCATCTATTCTGTACTGATGGCGGACTATGTGGGATACGGCTCCTACATTCCCCGGAAGTTCTCCCACGAGATGAGCCTGAAGATGGCCGAGCGCGCCGAGGCCATGGGCGTTCAGATCGAGTACCGCCAGCACGTGGACAAGATCCTGGTGCGGGACGGGCAGGCCTATGGCGTCCGCACTGCCCGCGGCGATGAGATCTACGCCGACTACGTGATCTGCTCGGCCTATCCCAACAAGGTCTACACCTCTATGATCGAGCCGGCGGACGCTGTACCCGCCGGGGCCATCAAGATGGTGAACGGCCGCCGCCTGAGCCTGACGGCCTTCTCCGTGGTGATGATCCTGGACAAGAGCGCCGAGGAACTGGGCATCAAGGATTACAGCGTGTTCCGGGGCGACACTATGGACACCGACAAGCTCTATGACGAGCTGAAGGGCCTTGGCCCCTATCGCTACCTCACCTGCATCTGCCACAATCTGGCTAACCCCGACGCCACGCCCGCCGGCACCTGCTCCTACTCCATCACCACGCTGCCCCGGGTGGACGGCTGGAAGACCGTGTCCGCCGATGACTATGACCGGGTCAAGCATGAGGTGGCCCGGCAGATGATCGACTATATGAGCGAGTATCTGGGCTTCAACCTGCTGGACCACGTGCTGGAGATCGCCATTGAGACGCCTATGACTGTTGCCCACTACACCGGTATGTGGAACGGTTGCATCTACGGCTATGCACACACCATGGAGGATCACATCGTGGCACGGCTCCAGACGGCGGAGGAGGAGAGCTTTATCCGGCACCTGGAGTTCTCCGGCGCCCATCAGATCAGCGGCGACGGCATGGGTCCCGCTGTGACCAACGGCCGCAAGGCCGCCAAGAACGTGCTTGACACCATGGCAAAGGAGGCGGCGAAATGAAGGTAAAAGGCTTTATCAAGGATGTTGGCGGCGCTTCCCGCGTCACCAAGGCCCGTCTCCGGGCGTTTGAGACCGCATCCGCCCAGCCTGTCCGTGAGGATCCCATCGGCGACGTGGCCAGGGAGTGGCATCCCGGCAAGCTGGATCTGGTGGTCACGCAGATCCGCTTTGCCTCCAAAACCGCCAAGACGATCCGGTTTGAGAAGGTGGGCGGCGGCAAGCTCCCGCCCTTCTATGCCGGTCAGTTCATGGTGCTGGACTTTCCCATGGGCGAAAGCCTGATCTCCCGCCCCTATTCCATCTCCTCCGCGCCGTGGCAGGCAAGGCTGGAAAAGGGCTTTGTGGAGATCACCGTCCGCCGCTCCAAGGGCGACGGCTTCATCTGCGACTATATCAACGACAGCGTGAAGGTGGGGGACACCTTCCGCGGCCTGATCGGCTGCGGCCAGTTCTACTATGAGCCGCTGCGCGACGCCAAACACGTGGTGGCCCTGGCCGGCGGCGTGGGCATCACCCCCTTTGCCTCCATGGCCCGGGAGGTTGCCAACGGCACGCTGGACATGGACCTCACCATTCTCTACGGCTCCGTCTCCTCCGATGACATCACGCTGAAGGATGAGCTGGCCGCGCTGGAGGGCGAGCACGTCCACGTGATCCACGTCCTCTCCGGCGATGAGCCGGATTGGAAAGGGGAAAGAGGCTTCCTGACCGCCGAGCTGATCCGCAAGTATTCCGCGCCTGATACCACTTATTTTATCTGCGGTCCCCAGGTGATGTACCGCTTCCTCCACGGGGAGCTTGCCAAGCTGGAGATCCCCAAGCGCCGCGTGCGTTTTGAGGTGTTCGGACAGGCCAAGGATATCACCACCTTCCCGGGCTACCCCATGGAATGCAAGGATCAGACCTATCAGCTCACTGTTGTCCGCGGCATCCACGAGGATGTGATCCCCGCCAGGGCCACAGAGAGTCTGGTGGTGGCGCTGGAGCGGGCCGGCATCCGCATCGAGACCGGCTGCCGCAGCGGCGAATGCGGCTTCTGCCGCACAAAGGTCCTCTACGGCAGCGTCTATATCTGCCCGGAAAATGACGGACGCCGCGGCGCTGACCGCGATTTTGGCTACGTTCACGCCTGCGCCGCCTATCCCACAAGCGACGTGAAGATCAGGATCCCCATCGAGTAATGCATCAAGTGGCAAAAAGAGCCGGAGGCAATCGCCCCCGGCTCTTTTTTCACAGATACTCCCGCATGTCCACGGTCAGCTTCTCTTCCAGATTGATGAGCCGCTTGGTGATGTCCTTGGACACCTCATCGGCGGCCTCGTACTGGTTGAGGTAGCGGTTCAGGGACTTGACCCCCATGTTGCACCCGTCCGTCATCAGATCGGCGATGGTCTTGTCCGACTCGTGCATGACCAGCTTCACATTGGTTTTGAGCCAGGACATTTTCTGGGCAATGGGGTTCGGCTCCTTTCCCTCATCCTGATAGCGGTTCAGGAGCTTTCCGATCTCCTCGCCCAGCTCCTCGTGCTCCTTCTTGCACCGCTCCAGAAGCGATTTCAGCTCCGGGGCATGGACGTAGCCCAGTACGTCGTCAATGGACGACACACCCATCTTCACGCCGGCGTCACACTCCCGCAGCAGCTTAACGGTATCCTGTTCGATCATGGCGCAACCCATCCTTTCCTGATATTGGTCATAGGATGCCCCGCTTTAAACCGTTTTATGCCGCCGGAGATCAGAGATCCTGCCGGTCGGCGGCGGGGATGTCGTTTTCCACATTGTCCCGGCCGAGATCGGTGTCGATCACGGGATAGACGCCACGGTGGACAGGCCGTTCCATCTGCCAGAAGCCAATGCTGCCGCCGGTACCGTAATGGGGCAGGGTGCCCTGCTCCACAATGGGATCGCCAACGGTCGCCAGGGGTTCATCTCCCATCCAGTGGGGAGGACGGGGCGTCTCAGGCCCCTTGGTATCGTTATGGTTCATGTTCTTTCCCCCGTCAATTCTCATGGGCCAGTTGCTCCACCAGCTGGCGCATCTCATTTTTGGAGCGCACCGTTTTGACACGCTCCAGAACGTCCTGCTGTTCGGACTCTGACATGGCGGCAAAGGAACGCAGAGCAGGCGCGTTCTGCGCCAGTGCCATGCCGAATCCAACGGGTAAATTATTGTTCTCCATTTTCATCACCTCGCTGTTAGCATTTGTGTCGAAACGGCAAATATGCAGGGTGGTTTTTGGAAAAATCGACAGAGCGTTCAAACATATTTAGGCTTGACACAGATTTAATTAGCGCATATAATAGAAAAGCTTTCGGGGTGTAGCGCAGCTGGTAGCGCGCTTGGTTCGGGACCAAGAGGCCGGGGGTTCAAGTCCCCCCACTCCGACCAAAAAGCAGAGCGTCGACGGATGCTCTGCTTTTTCTTTTTCCAGATCCGGCAGATTCTGAAAGAACACCGAAATGTGCTTCTCCCAGACGGCTATCTTGTACATGATACCGGAGACAATGTGATCCCTTTTTCTGTCCGGCTTCCGGATGCCCGTTCTAATTGAGCCTGCCCGGCATACACTGAAAACAAACGATGGGACAAGGAGCGAGGGAGCATGGAGGGACTGCGCTGGAACAGGAAACGCGGCGTGCGGCCGTGGAAAGACAAGGTCAAAAAGACGGGCAGACGCCTTGTCGTTACGCCTGTGCGGGGGAATGGCACCCGCCGGCCGGGAAAAACTGCGGAACAAACGCCCCGCCGCGGCGAACGCCGCAGGATGTGGCAGATGGTCATCAGTGCCGTGCTTCTGATGCTGGTGGTGACAGTGAAGCTGGCCGCTCCCGGCGTCATGAATCGCTATCGCCGGCAGATGCTGCATTTGCTGGGAGAGGACACGGATATCGTGTCCACCTTTGCCTCTGCCGGCCGTGCGGTTTCACCCAATGGAAACATAAAAAATACCATCAACGACGCCTACACAGCGGTATTCGGCGCGGAGGAGATCCCCGCAGAAAAAGCGCAGCCGGATGAGAAGGAGGAGATCGCCCATACCACGCCGGAGGGAGAGGTGATCTATACCGCGGCAACCACGCCGCAGCAGGTCTGCCTGACCCAGCAGGTGCTGGGATTTCCCTACGCAGCGCCTCTTGACGGCGAGATCACCAGCGGCTTCGGCTACCGGACACATCCGATCCTGGGCGAGGAGAAGTTCCACTACGGCATGGATATTGCCGCCGAGAGCGGCACCGTCATCCGCGCCTTTGCCGCCGGTACGGTGAGCGTGGTGGCGGAGTCCTCGGACTATGGGAAATATATGATCATCAGTCACCCCGGCGGATTCACCTCGCTCTATGCCCATTGCAGTCTCATTACGGCCTCTTCCGGACAGCAGGTGGCGCTGGGGGATCCTATAGCCGAGGTGGGTGACACGGGGATGACGACGGGCCCGCACCTCCACTTTGAGCTGATGCACGACAGCGACTATCTGGAGCCGATGTACTATGTGGCGGGGTAGGAGGGTATCTTTCGATCTGCCGCCGGTGACTGCCACAGTTTTGATCCTGTTTGTTTGGCTGTCGTCCCCTCTGCTGCTTGCGTCCCTTTTGTGCGCTGCAATCCTCCACGAGCTGGGCCATCTGACTGTTTTGCGGCTGTTTGGAGGACGTGTCTCCCACCTCTCGATCTCTCCCTTCGGCGCGGAATTGACTGTGGCAAACGGACAGCGTCTTTCCTACGGGGCGGAAATCCTCTCCACACTGGCAGGGCCTGCAGTCAATCTTGCTTTTGCGCTGATCCTGTCTTTGCTGGGGGCAAGGTGGGATGAAGCATATGTGTTTGCGGGGGCTCAGCTGGTGCTGGGCCTTTTCAACCTGATCCCCGCGCGGCCGCTGGACGGGGGCAGGATCCTGTGGCTCGTGATCGCCTGGATCACGGAGCCGTTTACGGCGGACCGGGTCGTATTCTTCACCAGCGTGCTGTTTGCCGCTGCGCTGCTGATCCTCGGCGCGGCAGTTCTGATCCGAACGGGGAAGAGCCCCTTTCTTCTGCTGGCTGCTTTTGGCGTTCTGGCAGCTGTACTGCGTGAAAAAGGGCTTGTCAAAAGGCCGCCGGCACGGTAAAATAAAATGTCAAGCTTACTTATGACAGGAGAGTCCAACGTGGATAAGAGATTGGAACGCATCCTGCCCCGTGTGCAGAAGCCGGCGCGCTACGTGGGCGGAGAATACAACGCAGTGATGAAGGACAAGGCAGAGGTGGATACCCGCATCGCCTTCTGCTTTCCCGATACCTATGAAATCGGCATGTCCAATCTGGGCATGCGGATCCTCTATGGCGTCATGAACCAGATCCCCGGCGTGTGGTGCGAGCGTGTCTTTGCGCCCTGGGGCGACATGGAGCAGGAGATGCGCAAGGCGGGCATGCCCCTCTTTGCGCTGGAGTCCGGCGATCCCATCACGGATTATGACATCGTGGCTTTTTCCGTGGGCTACGAGATGGCCTTTCCCGCCATCCTCAATATGCTGGATCTGGCGGGCATCCCCATTCACAGTGCCGAGCGCCCGGGACTGACGCCGCTGGTGATTGCCGGCGGCACCGCCATGTACAATGCCGAGCCTATCGCAGACTTCATTGACATCGTCTCTCTGGGCGAGGGCGAGGACATCACCGTGGAGTTGGTGGAGCTCCACCGTCAGGCACGCCGTGAGGGGTGGAGCAAGGCAGAGTTCCTGCGCCGGGCCGCCCGGCTGCCGGGCCTGTATGTCCCCAGCCTCTACGATGTGACATATCAAGACGACGGCACCGTCAAGGCCATTACGCCGCTGGACGGCGCTCCCGCCGTGGTCACCAAGCGGATCGTCCGGGATATGGACAAGTCCTATTTCCCGGTGAAGACCATCGTGCCCTCTACGGAGATCGTGCAGGACCGCGTCATGCTGGAGCTGTTCCGGGGCTGCATCCGGGGCTGCCGGTTTTGCCAGGCGGGGTATGTCTACCGTCCGGTGCGCAACCGCAGCCGGGAGCTCTGCGCCCAATACGGTGTGGAGTCCTGCAATGATTCCGGTTATCAGGAGGTTACCCTTTCCTCCCTCAGCACCAGCGACTATCCGCCGCTGACGGAGCTGTGCGACGAGCTGGAGGACTTCTGTGAGCATCGTCATGTGAACCTGTCTCTCCCTTCTCTCCGGGCGGACAACTTCTCCATGAATCTCATGCAGCGGCTGGCCCGGGGCCGCAAGACGGGCCTGACCTTCGCCCCGGAGGCCGGCACCCAGCGCCTTCGTGACGTCATCAACAAGAACGTCACCCAGGAGGAGCTGCTGCGCTCCTGCCATACGGCTTTTGCCGGGGGATACAACGCGGTGAAGCTCTATTTCATGCTGGGCCTGCCCACGGAGACCGACGAGGACGTGCTGGGCATCGCCGACATTGCGGCCCGGGTCATGCACGAGTGGCGGGAGGCGGCGCCCAACAAGAACCGGGGGGTCCGCATCACCGTGTCCACCTCCTGGTTTGTGCCAAAGCCCCACACGGCCTTCCAGTGGGAGCCCCAGATCACACGGGAGGAGTACGAGCGGAGAGTCAAGCTGCTCCGTGAGGCCATCACCACCAAGACCGTCACCTACAACTGGCACGACAGCGCCACCAGCGTCATTGAGGCCGTGCTGGCCCGTGGCGACCGAAAGCTCTGCAAAGTACTGGAAACAGTGTGGTGTAAAGGGGCAACACTTGACGCCTGGGAGGAGTATTTCTCCTTCGAGCGCTGGCAGGAGGCCTTTGCCGAGTGCGGCGTGGATCCTGCGTTTTACGCCAACCGCCGCCGGGAAAAGGACGAGCTCATGCCTTGGAGCATGATTTCCAGCGGCGTGTCGGAGGCCTATCTCTGGCGGGAAAATGAGCGCGCCCGGGAGGGCGTCACCACGCCGGACTGCCGCACCCACTGCAACGGCTGCGGCGCAAACAAGCTGGTAGGGGGGAAGTGCGATGTCTAAACTGCGGCTTCTGTTCGTGAAGGAGGCCCAGGCTTCCTACATCTCCCATCTGGATCTGATCCGTACCTTCCAGCGGGCCTTTCCCCGCACAGAGCTGGAGATCAAACACACCCAAGGCTATCACCCTCATCCCATCATGTCCATTGTTCTGCCCCTGCCTGTGGGCCAGTCCAGCGACTGCGAGCTGCTGGACTTCGAGGTGACACAGGACACAGACGGCGCCGGAATCGCTGAAAAGCTGAATACCGGTATGCCCATGGGGCTGCGTGTGCTGGACTGCTATAGCGCTGTGCGTCCCATTCGCGAGCTGGCGGATCTGCGTGCCGAGGTGGAGCTGGAATATGACGGCGGCGTGCCCGCCGGAGCAGTGCATGCGCTGCAGGAGCTGTTTGCAAGGCCGGAGCTGGTGATTCAGAAGCGCACCAAGCGTAAGGATCTGGCGGACGTAGACATTGCCCCTATGCTCCGATCCGTTGCATTGACGGAGGGGGAGGGGGTTATCCGGGCCGACGTCATTGTGCAGGCCCAGAACCCCGGCCTCAATCCCCAGCTGCTGGGCAAGGCCATCGAGCGGTATCTCCCGGAGCTGACGCCGGATTTCATCCGCGTCCGCCGCAAGGCTGTTTTGGATGCCAACGGCGACGATTTCCGCTAAAAAAAGTAAAATAATGCTTGCATTCCGATAAAATGTATGGTATTCTATTCGGGCATGAAAAAAGGGCGGTCCTCTGTCGCCGGCGCCAAAGCTGCGCCTAGAAATGACGGCATGAACACCTATAAATCAGGAGGAAATATCCATGGATCTCATTAAGGCATTGAATGAAAAGCAGCTGCGCTCCGAAGTGCCGCAGGTGGAAGTCGGTGACACCGTGCGTGTCCACGTGAAGGTCAAGGAAGGCTCCCGCGAGCGTATCCAGGTCTTCGAGGGCATCGTGATCGCGAAGAAGCACGGCGGCATCGAGGAGACCATCACCGTCCGCCGCATCTCTTACGGCGTCGGCGTGGAAAAGGTTTTCCCTGTCCATTCTCCTTCCATCGCCACCATCGAGACGGTGCGTCACGGCTATGTCCGCCGCGCCAAGCTGTACTACCTGCGCGACCGCGTTGGTAAGGCTGCCAAGGTGCGCGAGAAGCTGTAAGCCATCGAGCCGATCCGAAAACCGCCCACGACTGTGGGCGGTTTTTCTTTTCTTTTGCGGAAAAATATGATATAATTAATTAATTAGAGAAAAAAGTAGGTGAATGCTGTGCAGATAGAAGGTTTGAGCTGGTTCCCCGGCCATATGACGAAAACAAAGCGGATGATCGCTGCGGAGATCGGCAAGATGGACGCCGTGTGCGAGATTCTGGACGCCCGCATCCCCTTGTCCTCACGAAATCCCGATGTGGATGAGATGACCGCGGGCAAGCCCCGTCTGGTGGTTTTGAACCGGGTGGATCAGGCGGATCCCCGACAGACAAAGCGCTGGGCTGCCTTGTTCCGGGAAAAAGGCTATGCCGTGCTGGAGGCCAATGCCAAGGGCGGCAGCGGCACCGCCCAGTTTGCCGCCGCTGTGCGGGAGCTGCTGCGGGATAAGATTGCCGCGTGGGAGGCCAAGGGACAGGTGGGCCGTACCATCCGCGTCATGGTGCTGGGGATCCCCAACGTGGGGAAATCCACCTTTATCAATAAGGTTGCCCGCCGCAAGACGGCCCGGGCCGAGGACAGGCCCGGCGTTACCCGCACCAAGCAGTGGGTGCCGGTGGATCAGACGCTGGAGCTTCTGGACACCCCCGGCATTCTCTGGCCCAAGTTTGACGATACACAGGTGGGTCTGCGCCTTGCCTTCACCGGCGCCATTAAGGACGACGTGATGGATATCGAGGAGCTGGCCAGCTACCTCATGGAGTATCTGGGCAAACACTACGCCGACGTCCTCACCGAGCGGTACAAGGTGGAGATCGGGGAGGAAGACAGCGGCTATGACCTCTTGACCAAGGCCGGTCGCAAGCGCGGCTTTCTCATGCGCGGCGCGGAGGTGGATACCGAGCGTATGGCCCGCATTTTGCTTGATGAATTCAGAGGTGGCAAGCTGGGACGCTTTACACTGGAGACGGTGGAGGATGTGAGAGAATGACACAGATGCAGCATCCCTGGGCGGAGGAGGATCGCCTGTTTGCCGCCGGGAACAAGACCGTCTGCGGCGTGGACGAGGCCGGCGCCGGCCCGCTGATGGGACCGGTTTATGCCGCCGCCGTGATCCTGCCGCCCCATACCTGTATTGAGGGGTTGAACGACTCCAAAAAGCTGACGGAAAAGCAGCGCGAGGCGTTGTATGACCGGATCATTGCCGTTGCCGAGGCCTGGTCGGTGGCCCGCATAGAGGCGGCGGAAATCGATGCTACCGACATATTGAGCGCCCGGATGAAGGCCATGCAGCTGGCCATCGACGGCCTGCCAGTCCGGCCGGACCATGCCCTTATTGACGGCAACCGCGACAAGGGAAAGACGGCGGCTATCACTACGCCCCACACCTGTCTGGTTGGCGGCGACGGCAGGAGCGAGAGCATCGCCGCTGCGTCTGTTCTGGCCAAGGTCAGCCGGGATCGCTATGTGTCGGAGGTGCTGGACAAGCGCTATCCCCAGTACCGGTTTGCCAAACACAAGGGCTACGGCACCAAGCTCCACTATGCCATGCTGGATCAGTTCGGCCCGTGTCCCGAGCATCGGATGACCTTTCTCAGGAAATGGGAGGCCAAACGGTGAGTCGCGTCAGCGGGATCCGCGGTGAGGCGGAGGTGGCGGCATGGCTGCGCCGCCGCGGCTACGAGCTGCTGGCACACAGCTACCACTGCCGTTTTGGAGAGATTGATCTGATCGCGCGGAAAGGGAAGACACTCTGCTTTGTGGAGGTCAAGCTCCGCTCCCATACCGAGTTTGGCCTGCCCCGGGAGGCCGTCACCGCCCGGAAGCAGGAAAAGCTGCGCAAGACGGCGCTGTTTTATCTCAGCGAGCATGAGCTGGACTGTCCCGCCCGGTTTGACGTGGCGGAGGTTTACGTGGATGAAAACGGCGGCGCAGCACGCATAGAATATCTGGAAAACGCTTTTTGAGGTGACGTTATGATCCCGTATTTTGACGCACACTGCGACACCATCCACCGCTGCGCCATCCGTCCGGCGGACACCGAAGGTCAATCGGAGGAATTCCGGGCGTATTTCGCTGCGGTGGAGAGCCTGCGGCAAAACGGCGGCCACGTGGATTTACTTCGCGGGAGCCGGTTCCGCCGCTACGCCCAGTTTTTTGCCCTGTACCACGACCCCTACTATCCGCCGGCAGACGGCCTGTGGGCCCAGTGCCTGCGGATGCATGACTGCTTCCTGCGGGAGATGGAAGAAAACGCCGATCTGGTGCGCCACTGCCGCACAGCCGCTGAGGTAGATGCCGCTGTGGCCGACGGAAAGATGGCTGCGCTCCTGTCTCTGGAGGGAGCCGACCAGATCGATTGCGATCCGAAACGTATCGACACGGTGTCCGACTGGGGCGTTCGGCTTTTGAACCCGGTTTGGAACCATCCCAACGTCCTGTGCGGCACCAACAAGCACGACGCGGATCGCGGCCTTTCCCAACAGGGCAGAGACTTTATTCGCTGCCTGGAGGAACACGGCATCTATGCCGACGTTTCCCACATCTCCGATCCCGGGTTCTGGGATCTGATCCGAATGGCACGCCGGCCGGTGGTGGCGTCACACTCCAACAGCCGTGCCGTCTGCAGTCATCCCCGCAATTTGACCGACGATATGTTCTGTGCCATTCGGGACAGCGGCGGCGTGGTGGGTATCAACCTGTACAGTGCCTTCGTGGGGGAGACCGGCTCGATGGAGGAGCTGGTGGCCCACGTGGAGCATTTTCTGGCGCTGGACGGTGAGAAGACCCTGTGCATCGGCGGCGATCTGGACGGCTGCGAGACGCTGGCCGCCGGCATGAAGGGCGTGCAGGATGTGCCGCGGCTCTATGAAGCGCTGGCCTCCCGCGGCTACGGCGAAGAATTGCTGGAGGACATTTTCTGGAACAACCTGATGCGGATATTGTAACAAGGGAGGACGTATGGCACTGTACACCATCGGCGATCTGCACCTGTCTCTGGGCAGCAACAAAACCATGGAGGTCTTCGGCGAGGCGTGGCAGAACTACGTGGAGCGGATTCGTGACGCCTTTTCACAATTGAATGACGACGATGTGACGGTGCTGTGCGGTGATCTGAGCTGGGGTATGAGCCTGGAGGAGTCTCTGGAGGACTTCCGCTTTATCGACGCGCTGCCCGGCCGGAAGATCCTGATGAAGGGCAACCACGACTATTGGTGGAACACCGCCGCCAAGATGAAGCGGTTTTTTGCGGAGAATGAGCTGAACACGCTGGATATTCTCCACAACAACTGTCAGTGGTACGGCGACGTGGCGCTGTGCGGAACCCGCGGCTGGTTTTACGAGCTGGAAGGGCAGAGCAGCCATGACGAGAAGGTGCTTGCCCGGGAGGTTGGCCGGCTTGAGATGTCGCTGCAGGCGGCGGGTGCTGCGGAGAAGCTCTGCTTTCTTCATTACCCGCCTCTTTATCAGGGGTATTCCTGCCCGGAGATCCTGCGTGTTTTGCGGGAGTACGGCGTGAAGGCCTGCTACTACGGTCACCTCCACGGCGCCACGCAGCGCCGCGCCGTCATCGGCCAGATGTACGGCACCGATTTTTCTCTGGTGGCAGCGGATTATCTCCGTTTTATCCCTAAAAAAATTTGCGATTGAAGTAAAAAACAGTGGAAATTGTCATCTGTTTCTGTTATTATATAAAACTGCACTGATTGAAAATGAAAACGCACTGATTCCGATCAGTGCTGAACGGAGGAAAAAGAAACATGAGTGTAAAATCCTGTGAGAAAATCGAAAACAGCAAGGTCGTGCTGACCGTCGAGGTGGGCGCCGAGGAGTTTGAGGCCGCCGTCAACAAGGCGTATTTCAAGATGCGCGGCAAGATCAACGTGCCCGGCTTCCGTCCCGGCAAGACCCCCCGCAAGATCATTGAGCAGCACTACGGCAAAGAGGTGTTCTATGAGGAAGCCGTGAACATCGTCCTGCCCGACGCCTATGAGGCCGCCGTGAAGGAGCAGGAGCTGACCACCGTGGGTTATCCCCAGGTGGAGCTGGAGAACGTGGGTCCCGAGGGCGTCACCTTTAAGTGCACCGTGGCCGTCTATCCCGAGGTGAAGCTGGGCCAGTACAAGGGCCTGGAGGCTCCCCGCGCCGAGGTCAAGGTCACCGCTGAGGACGTGGACGCCCGTCTCAAGGAGATGGCTGACCGCAACAGCCGCCTGGTGAGCGTGGAGCGCGCCGTGGAGAAGGGCGACACTGCTGTCATCGATTTCGAGGGTTTTGATAACGGTGTTCCCTTTGAGGGCGGCAAGGGCGAGAACCACGAGCTGGAGATCGGCTCCGGCAGCTTTGTGCCCGGCTTCGAGGATCAGCTCATCGGCATGACCGCCGGCGAGGAGAAGGACATCGACATCACCTTCCCCGAGAACTACACCCCCGAGCTGGCCGGAAAGCCCGTAGTCTTCCACGTGAAGGTCAACGAGGTCAAGGTCAAGGAAGTGCCCGCTCTGGACGATGAGTTTGCCAAGGACGTGTCCGAATTCGACACCATGGATGAGCTGAAGGCCGATGTGGAGAAGAAGCTCACCGAGGATCGCACCGCCGCTGCCCAGCGCGCCTTTGAGGATGTGCTGATGGAGAAGGTGGCCGACGGCATCGAGGCAGACATCCCCCAGGAAATGGTGGATCTGCAGGCCCAGAGCATGGTGGAGAACCTGAAGCGCCAGCTGGCCTCCCAGGGCATCTCCTACGAGCAGTACGTGCAGTTCAGCGGCGGCGACGAGAGCAAGATCCTCGCCGACGCCCAGGAGCCCGCTCTGCGTCAGGTCCGCATGGATCTGGCCGTGGAGGCCCTTGTGAAGGCCGAGAACATCGAGGCTTCCGACGAGGAGATCGAGGCCGAGATGAAGAAGATCGCCGACAACTACGGCATGGATCTGGAGAACGTGAAGAAGTACCTGCGCACCGAGGATGTGAAGGAGCAGGTGGTCCGCGAGAAGGTCATCAAGCTGGTGGCCGACAGCGCCGTGGCTGTGGATCCCGTTGAGGAGAAGAAAGAGGAGAAAACCGAGGAGTAATCCCCGTTAGAAATCACATCAGGCGGGTATAATTGGTAGCACACATCTGAAACAGGAGGTATTCCCCATGAGTTTAGTCCCTTACGTGGTAGAGCAGACCAATCGCGGCGAGCGTTCCTATGACATCTTCTCCCGCCTGCTCAACGATCGCATCATCTTCCTGGGCGAGGAGGTCAATGATACCACCGCCAGCCTGGTTGTCGCGCAGCTTCTGTACCTGGAGGCCCAGGATCCCGACAAGGACATCCAGATGTACATCAACAGCCCCGGTGGCTCCGTCACCGCGGGTATGGCGATTTACGACACCATGCAGTATATCAAGTGCGATGTGTCCACCATCTGCATCGGCATGGCCGCCAGCATGGGCGCGTTTCTGCTGAGCTCCGGCGCCAAGGGCAAGCGCATTGCCCTGCCCAACGCCGAGATCATGATCCACCAGCCCTCCGCCGGCACCCAGGGTAAGGTGACGGATATGGAGATCGACGTGGAGCATTTCCTGAAGATCAAGCAGCGCCTGAACAAGATCCTGGCCGAGAACACCGGCAAGACGCCCGAGGAGGTCAAGGCCGACTCCGAGCGCGACCGCTGGATGACCGCCGAGGAGGCGAAGGAGTACGGCCTGGTGGACAAGGTCATTTACAAGAGGTAACCAGATGGCAGACGAGAAGAAGTCGCTGCGGTGTTCTTTCTGCGGCAAGCATGAGTCCCAGGTCCACCGCATGATCCAGGGCCCGGGTGTGCGTATCTGCGACGAATGCGTCCAGCTGTGCATGTCCATACTGGACGACGGCTACGTGGGCGGCGAGGAGACTGTCACCAGCGTGGACGAGCTGCCCACGCCCCGTGAGATCAAGGACGTGCTGGATCAGTACGTCATCGGACAGGAGGCGGCCAAGATCGCCCTGTCCGTGTCTGTCTACAACCACTATAAGCGCATCTACTTCGGCGGCGACTCCGACGTGGAGCTGCAGAAGAGCAACATCCTGATGATCGGGCCCACCGGCAGCGGAAAGACTCTCTTTGCCCAGACGCTGGCCCGGGTGCTGAAGGTGCCCTTCGCCATCGCCGACGCCACCACGCTGACCGAGGCCGGCTATGTGGGCGATGACGTGGAGAACATTCTGCTGCGTCTGCTGCAGGCGGCGGATTACGACGTGGAGCTCGCCGAGCGCGGCATCATCTACGTCGACGAGATCGACAAGATCGCCCGCAAGAGCGAGAACACCTCCATCACCCGCGACGTGTCCGGCGAGGGTGTGCAGCAGGCGTTGCTGAAGCTGCTGGAGGGCACCGTGGCCAACGTGCCGCCCCAGGGCGGCCGCAAGCATCCCCATCAGGAGTTCATTCAGGTGGACACCAGCAATATTCTCTTCATCTGCGGCGGCGCTTTCGATGGTCTGGAGAAGATCATCGAGCAGCGTACCGACCGCAAGGGTATCGGCTTTGACGCTGTGGTGGAGAGCAAGGCGGAGCGCCGCACCGGCGCGCTGCTGCAGGAGGTTCAGCCCCACGATCTGCTGAAATTCGGCATTATCCCGGAGCTGGTGGGCCGCCTGCCGGTGATCACCGCGCTGAACGGCCTGAGCAGGGAAGACCTGGTGCGCATCCTCACCGAGCCCAAAAACGCACTGGTCAAGCAGTATCAAAAGCTGCTGGAGTACGACGACGTGGATCTGGAGTTCCGGCCGGAGGCTCTGGAGGCCGTGGCGGATCAGGCCATTGAGCGCAATATCGGCGCCCGCGGTCTGCGCGCCGTGATGGAGGGTATTCTGACCCCTGTCATGTATGAGATCCCCTCCGATCCCACCATTGAAAAGGTGACGATCACGGCGGAGTGCGTGAAGAAGACGGCAGAGCCGATTCTGGAGCGCAATCCCGATAAGCCCACCCGCCGGGCCAAGATCAAAACAGGCAAAACCGAGAAGGAGAGCGCATCCGCCTCCTGACAGGCACAATAGGGGGAGCGGCGCCTGTTGACGCCGCACTTCCGTGTGTTGAAACACACGGATGTGAAAATTCGGAAGCATTCAACATGCTTCCGAATTTAGATTGATTTCACGTGAAGGGGGACTCCCATCCCCCTTCACAATCCCCCATGCAGGTCGAAAACTATATGCAAATATCCTATGTCTTCAGCCGGAGCGGCGCCTGTTGACGCCGCTCCATCTTTTTCCATCCCCTTGGAAAGGAGAATTCCATGGAAACCACAACGATGAATTTTCCGGTCGTCGCCCTGCGTGGCATGACCGTTTTCCCCCGGCTGACCGCCAGCTTTGACGTGGAACGCGAGATTTCCATCTATGCGCTGGATCACGCCATGGAGGCGGATCGCCGCGTATTTCTTGTCACCCAGAAGGAGATCGGCGTCATGCAGCCGGCGGAGGAGGATCTCTATACCGTCGGCACGATCTGCCATATCCTCCACATCATCAAGACGTCGGACAGCTCTGTGCGCGTGGTGGTAGAGGGCGAGCAGCGCGCCAGGATCCACCGTCTGTGGCAAAACCGCCCCTTCCTCCAGGCCAACGTGGAGCTGCTGGAGGAGGACTTTCCCGGCCGTCTGACCGATCGGGTGGAGGCTCTGCTACGGCAGACCTATTCCATTTTTGCCACCTACCGTGAGCTTGTTCCCAACATCAGCGAGGAGCTGGCTTCCACCATTCTTGATACCCGTGACCCCGGCTATCTGGCGGATTATATCGCCCAGAACGTGACGCTGCGTCACACGGACCGGCAGAAGGTTTTGGAAGAACTCAATCCCATTCGCCGTCTGGCGCTGGTCAACGAGATCCTGGCCCGTGAGGTCAATGTGATCTCCATGGAGCTGCGCCTGGAGCAGCGCGTCCGTGAGCGCGTGGCGAATATGCAGAAGGAGTCCATCCTCCGGGAGCAGGTCAAGGTGCTCCGCCAGGAACTGGGCGAGGACGAGGACGAGGAGATCACCGAATACGCGCAGCGCATTGACCGCGCAAAGCTTACAGACGATGTCCGCAAAAAGCTCCGCAAGGAGCTGGATCGTCTGGCCAAGCAGCCTTATGGCAGCGCCGAAGCCTCGGTGATCCGCAACTATCTGGATGTTTGCCTCGAGCTGCCCTGGGGCAAGTATACGAAGGACCGCACCGACGTGGAGCGCGTCAGAGCTGTGCTGGACAGGGATCACTTTGGCCTGGACAAGGTGAAAGAGCAGGTACTGGAGTTTATCGCCGTCAAGCAGATCAACCCCGATGCCAAGGGCAAGATCCTGTGCCTTGTGGGTCCTCCGGGCGTGGGCAAGACGTCCATCGCCATTTCCGTTGCCAAGGCCATGAACCGCAAGCTGGCCCGTTTGAGCCTGGGCGGCGTGCGGGATGAGGCGGATATCCGCGGCCATCGCAAGACCTACATCGGCGCCATGCCCGGCCGTATCATTGAGGCCATCACCCGCGCCGGCAGCATGAATCCGCTGCTGGTGCTGGATGAGATCGACAAGCTGGGCAGCGACATGCGGGGCGATCCCGCCGCTGCGCTGCTGGAGGTGCTGGACAGCGAGCAGAACCACAGCTTCCGGGATCATTTTCTGGAGCTTCCTGTGGACCTGACCCAGGTGATGTTCATTACCACCGCCAACACCCTGTCCACCATTCCCCGCCCGCTGCTGGACCGCATGGAGATCATCGAGCTGAACAGCTACACCGATGAGGAGAAGCTGGAGATCGCCAAGCGCCATTTGCTTCCCAAGCAGATGAAGGAGCACGGCCTGAAGAAAAGCCAGCTCCAGATCACCGACGGGGCCATCCGTGCCATCATCGCCGATTACACCCGCGAGTCCGGCGTCCGCGTACTGGAGCGTGAGCTGGGCAAGCTGTGCCGCAAGACCGCAATGCGTTTGGTATCAACCGATGTAAAGAAGAATACCATTACAGAAAAACAGCTGAAGGAATATCTGGGCGTACCGCGCTATCAGGAGAATGCACACACCGGAAAGGACGAGATCGGCGTTGTCAACGGCCTTGCCTGGACGGAGGTGGGCGGCGAGATCCTGGAGGTGGAGGTCAACGTGGTGCCCGGTACAGGCAAGCTGGAGCTGACCGGCAATCTGGGTCTTGTGATGCAGGAGTCTGCCAAGGCTGCCGTCAGCTGTCTGCGCAGCCGGACGGAGGAGCTGGGCATCGAGTCCGATTTCTATCAGACGAAGGATATCCACATCCATTTCCCCGAGGGTGCTGTGCCCAAGGACGGCCCATCCGCCGGCATCGCCATTACCACGGCTGTGCTCTCCGCTCTCACGGGGCGTAAGGTGCGCGGTACCGTTGCCATGACCGGCGAGGTGACGCTGCGCGGCCGCGTGCTGCCCATCGGCGGCCTGAAGGAAAAGACAATGGCTGCCCTGCGCAATGGCATTACCACGGTGATTATTCCCCGGGAAAACGAGAAGGATCTGGAGGAGATTGATCAGACCGTCCGCAAGGCATTGCGTTTTATCACCGTGGACACGGTGGATGCCGTTTTTGCCGCCGCCCTGGTCAGCGACGACCGCCAGACCACAGTGGACCACCTGGCCACACTCTCCGCCGTGTCGGATCGCCGCCAGGAGGTGCAGCATGGCGATCAACTTTAACCGCGCGGAGTTCATCCGTTCTGCCGTGGGGAAATCCGGCTTTATCCGTGACGGCCGTCCCCAGATCACCTTTGCCGGCCGCTCCAACGTGGGCAAGTCCTCGGTGATCAACCGCCTGCTGGGCAGAAAGAACTTTGCCCGGGTGGGAGCCACCCCCGGCAAAACCAGCCAGATCAACTATTTTCTCATAGATGAACGGCTCTATTTCACCGACCTGCCCGGTTACGGCTACGCCAAAGTATCCCAGGCGGAACGGGATCGCTGGGGAGCGCTGATGGAGAGCTACTTTGCCGAGCAGGGTCTTATTGCGGCAGGCGTGCTGATCGTTGACGCCCGTCATAAGCCCACGGCGGATGACGTGACCATGTGCAGCTGGTTCAAGAGCACCGGCTGTCCGCTGATTGTCGCGGCCAACAAGCTGGATAAGCTGAAAAAGAGCGAAATCGAGCCCAACCTGGCACGGATCCGCGAAACGCTTGAGCTTGATGAAGGTACGGCGCTGATCCCGTTCTCGGCGGAGAAGGGGATCGGCAAGACAGAGCTGCTGGCAGCCATCTCCCGAACCTGCGAATAAATGCAGCACACCCCGCGGCGATGCCGCGGGGTGTGCTGTTATCTGACAGGAACAGCCCGGCTTTGCACAGGAACAGCCCGGCTTTGCACAGAATGACAGTTGTCAAGCGAAAAAAAATGTGATATACTACATAATTGCTGAACAGCGGCGCAGTATCCTAGTCAGATCTGCCGTTTCCTAAGAGGGGCCTAAAAATCCCTTAAAGGGCACAACTGTGAAACCTCTGGTGCCTGCTTCTTACGCCCAGTTTGGGGTGGGTGCTGGAGGGAGGCGCGGCTATTTGCCGCCGCCTGCGGACGTAGGGCGCCCTCCAATGGCATGGAGGAGTCGACCCTGCCTCTGTGGAGACCTGCTGTTGTGCACAGGCGTACTCCCCAAGCGGTCAAGCGACCTGTGTACGAGGCAGATGATTTGAACCTGCAATGCGGTGCTAAAGCGGCGTTTGCCGCCCTAACGCTGTGTGCAGAGTAGCCTGCCTTGCGTGGGTTGGGTGGATAGGGGAGCTGATGCATTGACTCCCCGGCCAGGGACGAAATGATATTCCCTTGAAACCCAGTCTGCAAAAGAGGATAAGAAACGGTTTGACTGCCGTGGAAATCACCTAGGCTGTCCTGATGGGGCGCCGGGAGGATTGCAGTGCGGACTAAGTGGCAGTCGGGTACCACGCATCGGTAACACCGTGGCGCGGCACTGAAAGGGAAACCGCCTGATCGGCGACGAGAGGTGTGCCGTGGGGAAAGCCAACCCGTACCTAAGCCGTAAGATTTACTTCCGGAGCCGCCCTGTTCAGTTTAACTATTATCTGTGAGTGAGGGATTATCCTTGCGCGACAAAGAAAAAGAGAAGGAAAAAACAAAGAAGAAAACCGGCGGCAAGAGTTGGGTTCTCCACGTTATTCTCATGTCTGTGGTGCTCTCTGCCGTGTTGAGCTTTCTGTCCACCGAGGCCCTCGACGATGCGGGTTACGTGGTGGCGGTGCTGGTGCTGCTGTTTTTCATTCTGCTTGGCATCGTGTTCGACATGATCGGCGTGGCCGTCACGGCAGCCGATCCCCGGCCGTTTCACTCCATGGCGGCCCACAAGGAGAAGGGCGGCAGGGAGGCAATCAGGCTTCTGAACAACGCTGGCCGCGTCAGCTCCTTCTGCAATGACGTGGTAGGCGATATCTGCGGCATCGTCAGCGGCACGACTGCCGCCGTGATCGTGTCCCAGCTGCAGCACAGCTTTTCCACCAAATCCGTGCTTTTGTCCATCGCTGTCACGGCGCTGATCTCCGGCGCCACCATCGGCGGCAAAGCTATCGGCAAGAATATCGCCATCGACGACTGCACCAACGTGGTGCACCGTGTGGCGCGGATCCTCCACGCACTCCATATCTATCGCTGAAATGAGGCGAAACTGTTTGTATTTGGAACAGATCCACGATCCCTCGGACGTGAAAAAAATAAATGCGGAGGCCCTGCCGCAGCTTTGTGATGAGCTGCGGTCGTTTCTCATTGAACAGGTGTCCCGCACCGGCGGACATTTGGCGTCTAACCTCGGCGTTGTGGAGCTGACTGTCGCCATTCACCGCGTATTTGACACCTCTCGCGACCGCCTGGTTTTTGACGTTGGCCATCAGTGCTACGTACACAAGATCCTGACCGGCCGTCGGGAGGCGTTTTCCGCATTGCGCCGGATGGACGGCATCTCCGGCTTCCCCAAGCCGAGGGAGAGCATCCATGACGCTTTTATTGCCGGTCATGCCTCCAACTCCATCTCCGTTGCGCTGGGTATGGCCCGTGCCAGGACGCTGCAGCAGAAGGATTATCATGTTCTTGCGCTGATCGGCGACGGCGCGCTCACCGGGGGAATGAGTATCGAGGCGCTCAGCGATGCCGGTGCTTCCGGTGAAAAGATCATCGTCATCCTCAATGACAACGGCATGTCCATCAGCCGCAATGTAGGCGGCCTGTCCGGATATCTCACCAACCTGCGTAATTCTCCCAAGTACTATGCGCTGAAAAAACGCTATCGCAGGGCCATGGGCGGCAGCCCCGTCGGCAAGAAGATCTATCAGTTCAGCCATTCTGTCAAGAGCGCGCTGAAGAAATCTCTCCTGCCGGACAGTACTTTTTTTGAAAACATGGGCTTTGCCTATCTCGGCCCGGCGGACGGACATGATGTGGAGCAGCTGGAGAACCTTCTCGCCGAGGCAAAAGAAATCAATGGGCCTGTTCTGCTCCATGTGGAGACGGTGAAGGGGAAGGGCTACGAGCCTGCCGAGCGCGAACCGGACATTTTTCATGGCGTGGGCCCCTTTGATCCAGCCACCGGCAAGCTGACCGGAAGCGGATCGCCCTGCTTCAGCGGCGTGTTCGGCCGGGAATTGACGGAGCTTGCCGGAAGCGACCGTAGGATCTGTGCCATCACCGCTGCCATGCGTGACGGTACAGGTCTGAGCGGCTTTGCCCGGGAATTTCCCGAGCGGTTCTTTGATGTGGGGATCGCCGAGGAACACGCCGCCGCTATGGCTGCCGGTCTTGCCAGTCAGGGCATGATTCCGGTCTTTTCCGTGTATTCCACGTTCTTGCAGCGCAGCTTTGATCAGCTGCTGCATGATGTATCTCTTCTCGGCCTTCATGTGGTGTTCGCCGTGGATCGCGCCGGCTTGGTCGGCGCCGATGGTGAGACGCACCACGGATGCTATGATCCCGCCTACCTTACCCAGGTGCCGGGCATGACGGTCCTGTGCCCGGCCAGCTTTGCCGAGCTGCGTGCCATGCTGTTTCAGGCGATCTACGAGTGCAAAGGCCCTGTGGCGATCCGCTATCCGCGCGGCGGGGAAGGGGAGTATCAGGATAACGGGAGCAGCAACCAGCTGGCTATGACGCTGCGGCAGGGAAAGGACTGCACCGTAGTTACATACGGAACCATGGTCAATCATGCGCTGAAAGCCGCAGAGATGCTCTCAGCAAAGGGGATTGAGGCGCGGGTTATTAAATTTAACCGCATTGCCCCTCTTGACGCCGAAGAGATCACGAAACTACTGGCTGGGGAGAACTGCCTGCTGGTGCTGGAGGACTGCCTGGAAAACGGCTGTTTCGGCCAGCGTGTCGCGTCGCTTCTTGCCTGTCGCGGATGTGTTCCTCCCCGTCTGATCCTGCAAAATCTGGGCAGTCACGTGCCGGATCACGGCACCGTAGCCCAACTATATGAGAAGTATCGCCTGAACGCCTCTGCTGTGGCGAATTTGATAGAGGAGGCGCTGTCATGAGTGGAAAAACCAGACTGGATGTTCTGCTGGTGGACCGCGGTTTTTTCACCAGTCGCCAGAAGGCCCAGGCCGTCATTATGGCCGGCAGCGTGTTTGTAGGCGGCCAGCGCGTGGATAAGCCCGGCACCGCCATTCCCAACGACGCCGAGATCGAGGTGCGGGGTCATGTGATGCCCTACGTCAGCCGCGGCGGCTGGAAGCTGGAGAAGGCCATGAAGACCTGGCCCATTTCGCTGGAGGGCAAAATCTGCGCCGATATCGGCGCCTCCACCGGCGGTTTTACGGACTGCATGCTGCAAAACGGAGCCCAAAAGGTATATGCTGTGGATGTGGGCTACGGTCAGCTGGACTGGAAGCTTCGCAGCGATGAACGCGTGATCTGTCTGGAGCGTACCAACGCCCGGTATCTCACCCGCGAACAGATTCCCGATCCGCTGGACTTTGCCTCCATCGATGTTTCCTTTATCTCGCTGAAGCTGATTTTTCCTGCGCTCTATGATTTGCTGAAGGAGGGCGGAGAAATTGCCTGTCTCATCAAGCCCCAGTTTGAAGCCGGGCGTGAAAAGGTGGGCAAAAAAGGCGTTGTCCGGGATCCTGCCGTACACCGTGAGGTGCTGGACAACTTCCTGATACATGCAAAGGAAAACTACTTTACAGTACTTGGTATTACTTATTCTCCCATCCGTGGGCCGGAGGGAAACATTGAATATCTCGGATATCTTCGCAAGTCCGGGGAGAACGATAGGATCCCCGATCTGGATGCCGTCGTATCAGCATCCCACGCGGAACTGACGGAGTGAAACACACGTAAGAGAGAGGAATGTGACCATGAAAAGAGTGATCCTGTGTCCCAATCCCTATCGCGACAATGATCTGCAGGTAGCCCAGCGCTCCAAGGAGATTCTGGAAAGTATCGGCATCGAAACCGTGACCTGCCTGCCATTCCAGCCGGAAGGACAGAAGAAGATGCCGGACATCGCCGTGTCTCCGCTGGAGCAGGAGATCCGTTCCGCTGATTTGCTCATCGCCTTCGGCGGCGACGGCACCATCCTGCACCTTGCCAAAACGGTGGCCTTACATGATGTCCCGGTGCTGGGTATCAATCTGGGCAGCCTCGGCTTTATGT
The DNA here is from genome assembly GCA_947169975.1 of uncultured Oscillospiraceae bacterium. GTDB lineage: Bacteria > Bacillota > Clostridia > Oscillospirales > Oscillospiraceae > Vescimonas. The sequence continues at coordinate 5,187 of CAMVRT010000017.1, read as the reverse complement.
CCGAGCTGGAGCCTAACGAGCTGGATCGCCTTCGGGATCTGGCGGACTGGCGGTTCAGCGTGGAGTCCCGCATGATGCTGGATGTGACGATCCTGCGAGGCGGCCGTGAGATCTACAACACCATCGCGCTGAATGATGCTGTCATCTCAAAGGGCTCTATAGCAAGAGTTGTAAGGCTGGAAACCTTTACAGAGGAAGGCCGTCTGACACGGGTAACAGGCGACGGCGTGGTCATCAGTACGCCCACTGGCTCCACCGGCTACTCCATGGCTGCCGGCGGTCCTATCGTAGAGCCTACCGCCCGGAACATTCTGATTACCCCCATCTGCGCCCACTCCACCCGGGCCTTTTCCTATGTGCTCTCACCGGAGCACGTCATCACCGTGGAGACGGCAGAGGCCAACCGCAAGTTCGTTTATCTCTCCGCCGACGGCGGCAAGGCCTTCTCTCTGAAAAACGGCGACCGGGTCCGTGTGAGCCAGTCCAAATACTGCACCAAGCTGGTGCGTTTGTCCAAAAAGAGCTTCTGCGAGATTTTGGATAACAAGATGGCCCAGGAAGCGGCGAAATACGAAAAGTAACACCCTGTGCGGAGGTTGCGCTATGTTGAACCTTCTTCACATTGAGAATATTGCCATCATCGAGCAGGCAGACATCGTCTTTGAGCCGGGCTTCAACGCCCTGACAGGTGAGACCGGCGCCGGTAAGTCCATCGTTATCGACTCCCTCAGCGCCGTATTGGGTCAGCGCACCTCCCGTGATCTGATCCGCACCGGCAGCGAAAAGGCCTTTGTCAGCGCCTGCTTTTCCCGTGTTCCGGCCGCCATTGCCGAGGATAACGGTATCAGCCCCGACGATGAGCTGCTGCTCCAGCGGGAGATCCACAGTGACGGGCGCAATATCTGCCGGATCAACGGCCGTCCCGCCACGGTGGCCCAGCTGCGTATGCTGGGTACGGCACTGCTGAACATTCACGGTCAGCATGACGGGCAGCAGCTGTTGGATGAGGAGCAGCATATTCAGTATCTGGACAGCTTCGGCAGGGTACAGCCGCTGCTGGACGCCTATCATCTGTCGTATCATAAGCTGACGGATCTGCAGAAAAGGATCCGGTCTCTGCAGATGGACGAGGCGGAAAAGGCCCGGCGCATGGACACCCTGCGCTATCAAATCGCAGAGCTGGAGCGTGCGGAGCTGAAAGCGGGGGAGGAGGAAGAATTGACCTCCCGCCGCAACTTCCTGCGCAACAGCGAGAAGTTTATCTCCGCCGTCTCCGAGGCGGATTACTGCCTCAACGGCGACGATACATCTTCCGGCGCGTTGAGCCTGTTGAGCCAGACCCAGGGCGCGCTGTCCGCCATCCGACATTTGGACGAGAGCTACGGCGCTCTCTATGACCGTCTTGCCGAAGTGTACAGCGAGGTTTACGATCTGGCGGATACGCTGCGGGATCGGAGGGACAGTTTCGACTTTTCCCCCAACGAGCTGGACGAGGTGGAGGGAAGACTGGATCAGCTCTACCGCCTAAAGAAGAAGTACGGGCCCTCTGTGGAGGATATGCTGGACTATCTGGAGCGCTGCCGCACCCAGCTCAGCGCCATCACCGATGCGGATGATACCCTCATCGATCTGGAGCGGCAGCGTGCTGCGGCGGAGAAAAAAGCGCGTAACGATGCCGAAAAGCTGTCCCTGGCTCGCCATGCTGCTGCCGAGGAGCTGTCCCGTCAGATCCTGTCCGAACTGACACAGCTTGACATGGGCAAGATCCGTTTTGCCGTTGACTTTGCTGAAACCGATCTGACGGAAAGCGGTATGGACGCCGTGCAGTTCCTCATGTCCGCCAATGCCGGCGAGGCGCTCAAGCCCATCCATAAGATCGCCTCCGGCGGTGAGCTGGCCCGCATCATGCTGGCCATGAAGAATGTGCTCAGCGAACAGGATCAGGTGGGGACCATGGTCTTTGACGAGGTGGACACCGGCGTCAGCGGCCGCGCCGCCCAGAAGGTGGCGGAGAAGATGGCCCGCATCAGCCGTCAAAAGCAGGTGCTGTGCGTTACCCATCTGCCCCAGCTGGCCGCCATGGCGGACACTCACTTCTCTGTGGAGAAGGGGGAGAGAGACGGCCGCACCTATACGAAGGTGACATTGCTGGATCGCACACAGCGGCGGCAGGAGCTGGCCCGGCTCACCGGCGGCAGCCATGTCACCGAGACCATGCTCTCCGGCGCCGAGGAGCTGCTGCACCAGGCGGAGGAATACCGTAGCTCTCTGGTATAAACCCGTTGACAAACGGTGAAAATCAAACTATAATAGCGCCTGTAATTTCATATTTGACACTGTGAGGAAGGGAACAAGTACCCACGTCATGACCTGCCAAGAGAGACCCCGGAGAGGTGGAAGGGGGAGAGGGCGGACGCGGCGAATACATCCCGGAGCAGCCCCTTGAAAGCGAAAGCGAGTAGAGGTGTGTCGGGTGCGCCCGTTACAGCGCAGGGGTGTGCTGGCACCCCGCGAGGCCGTTTGCCGTGAGGCGGCGGCGAATATGAGGTGGTACCGCGACTTTGATCGCCCTCTGTCCAATACGGCAGAGGGCGTTTTCTATTGCTCTCTGCGCTACATCAAATAGAAAGGAACGAAACAACAATGGGAATCTATGAGGAACTGGTGGCCCGCGGCCTGATCGCACAGGTCACCAACGAGGAAGAAATCCGCGATATGATCAACGCCGGCAAGGCCACGTTCTATATCGGCTTTGACTGCACGGCTGACAGTCTGACCGCCGGCCATTTCATGGCGCTGACGCTGATGAAGCGGCTGCAGATGGCGGGCAACAAGCCCATCGCCCTCATCGGCGGCGGCACCACCATGATCGGCGACCCCTCCGGCCGCAGCGACATGCGCAAGATGCTGACCCGTGCCGATATCGATCACAACGCCGAGTGCTTCCGCCGCCAGATGGAGAAGTTTATCGAGTTTGGTCCCGGCAAGGCCCAGATGGTGAATAACGCCGACTGGCTGCTGGATCTGAACTACGTGGAGCTGCTGCGCGAGGTGGGCACCTGCTTCTCCGTCAACAACATGCTCCGGGCAGAGTGCTACAAGCAGCGCATGGAGAAGGGACTCAGCTTCTTTGAGTTCAACTACATGATCATGCAGAGCTACGACTTCTACTACCTGTTCCAGCACTATAACTGCAACATGCAGTTCGGCGGCGACGACCAGTGGAGCAACATGCTGGGCGGCACGGAGCTGATCCGCAAGAAGCTGGGCAAGGACGCCCACGCCATGACCATCACCCTGCTGACCGACTCCCAGGGCAAGAAAATGGGCAAGACCGCCGGCAACGCCGTGTGGCTGGATCCCAACAAGACCAGTCCCTTTGAATTCTTCCAGTACTGGCGCAATGTGGACGACGCCGATGTGCTCAAGTGCATCCGGATGCTGACCTTCCTGCCGCTGGAGGAGATCGACAAGATGGCGTCCTGGGAGGGCTCCCAGCTCAACGAGGTCAAAGAGATCCTGGCCTACGAGCTGACCAAGCTGGTTCACGGCGAGGAGGAGGCCGAGAAGGCCAAAGCTGCCGCCCGGGCTCTGTTCTCCGGCGCCGGCAATACCGAAAATATGCCCACCACCGAGCTGACAGGCGACGACTTCGGCGGCGGCGCCATCAACGTGATGACACTGCTGGTGCGCTGCGGCCTGTGCGCCTCCAAGGGCGAGGCCCGCCGTCTGGTACAGCAGGGTGGCGTCACCTTCAATGACGTCAAGGTAAGCTCTATTGACGAGAGCTACGGGTGCGAGCAGTTCACCGGCGACGGAGCCGTGATCCGCAAGGGCAAAAAGGTGTTCCACCGTGCCGTGTTGGTGTGATCGCCCTATGAAGACGAAGGATTTTTACTTTGATCTGCCCCCGGAGCTGATCGCCCAGACGCCCATTGAGCGGCGGGACGCCTCCCGTATGCTGGTGGTGGACAAGGTGACAGGGGAGTGGGAGCACCGCCATTTCTATGATCTGCCGGAGTATCTTCATCCCGGCGACTGCCTGATCCTCAACAACTCCCGCGTGCTCCCTGCCCGACTGCTGGGCCATCGTTTGCCGGGCGGCGGTGCCTGCGAGGTTCTGCTGCTTATCGACAGGGGTGAGAAGACCTGGGAATGTCTGGTGCGTCCCGGCAAGCGGATGCGCAAAAGCGCAAAGCTCTCCTTCGGTGACGGTGAATTGATCGCCGAGGTGGTGGAGGAGCTGCCGGACGGAAATCGGCTGGTACGCTTTGACTACGAGGGCATCTTCCTGGAGGTGCTGGAGCGACTGGGCAAGATGCCGCTACCTCCCTACATCAAGGAGGAGCTGCAGGACAACGAGCGGTATCAGACCGTATACTCCAAGGTCAACGGCAGCGCCGCCGCACCTACCGCCGGCCTTCACTTCACGGAGGAGCTGTTGGAGAAGATCCGCGCCATGGGTGTAGGCATCGGCTACGTGACGCTCCATGTGGGTCTTGGTACCTTCCGCCCGGTGAAGGAGGACGAGATCACCGACCACGAGATGCACAGCGAATACTGCGTCATTCCCCAGGAGACGGCGGATCTGATCAATGAGACGAAGCGAAACGGCGGCCGTGTGATCTGTGTGGGCACCACCTCCTGTCGGACCATAGAGAGTTGGGCGGAGGAGGACGGCACCATGCATCCCCATGCCGGATGGACCAACATTTTCATCTATCCCGGCTACAGGTTCAAGGCAATGGACGCCCTCATTACCAACTTCCATCTGCCGGAATCCACCCTCATTATGCTGGTGTCTGCACTGGCTGGGCGTGAGAACGTCCTGCGGGCATATGAAGAAGCTGTCAGAGAAAAATACAGATTTTTCTCCTTCGGAGATTGCTGCTTCTTCCATTAATTTCAATATACTAATGAAACGCCGAAAGTCTTGTGGCACAAGACTTTCGGCGTTTTATAAAGATAATACAGGGGTATGCCGCCGAAGCGGCATACCCCTGTGAAGTTTGGAATGTTACCAGTCGTAGGCACTGTTGCCGGCGGCGACCTGCACCACCTTTGTGGCCTCGTTCATCCGGATCCTGCCGTCACCGTTGGTATCAACAACCAGCAGCTTCATTCCGGTCAGGGTCTGGGTTCCCGCTGCCGCCTGCTTGGCGCTGACGGCGTCGTTGGACTTGATCC
>CAMVRT010000016.1 GCA_947169975.1 uncultured Oscillospiraceae bacterium | reverse complement strand
TCTTCGTTCCCTCCGGCGGCGGCCAGTGGGCCGTCCAGGGTCCCATCATGATGCCCGCCGGTGCCAAGCTGGGTATCGACGCCGGCCGCACCGCCATGGCCATCGCCTGGGGCGACCAGTGGACCAACATGATCCAGCCGTTCTGGGCTCTGCCTGCTCTGGCCATTGCCAAGCTGTCCGCCCGCGACGTCATGGGTTATCTGGTCATCGTGCTGCTGTTCACCGGTATCGTGGCCTGCCTGGGCTTCCTGGCCTGGGGTCTGTGGTTCTAAAATCCCCAAACTGCCAGAAGAGAGAGCGGCCTTCGCCGCTCTCTCTTTTTATCTGCCGCCTTCTCTGTCTTTGCGAGGAGCGAAGCGACGCGGCAATCCGTTTTTTCCGTCCTCACAGCGCACGATGCGCCCCGCCGGAAAGGCAGGGCGCGTTTCTCTCTCTTTCGTGCGCCGGAGGACGGTTTAATGATAGCAGACGCCGTCCTGCGGTGCAACGCGTAAATTCTGCCAATTTCCCGGCCGATTCAGGGGAAATATTCTTTACGCACCGTTTTGATTGTGTTATAATAAGCTATTATCAGTAAACTCCGGTAATATTAACCTTTGAGAGGGGAGGCCTGCACACCATGAAATTCCAGCAGTGGAATCCGGCGCCGTCGCGCCCGGATGACGCCGCGCGGCTGATGGACGCGGGCTATCCCTATCTGGTGTCCAGCGTGCTGGCCTCCCGGGGCATCAGCGATCCCGCCGCCGCCTCGGAGTTCCTGCTGTGCGATCACCGGCTGCATCACTCCCCCCTGCTGATGGCGGACATGGACAAGGCCGCCGAGCGCGTCTCCCGCGCCATTGCGGACGGGGAGAAGATCGCCGTATACGGTGACTACGACGTGGACGGCATCACCGCCACCGTGATCCTGGTGGACTACCTCAAGAGCCGGGGCGCCGACGTGCTTCATTATATTCCCCGCCGCATCGAGGACGGCTACGGCCTCAACCCCGACGCCATCGACGCCCTGTATCAGCAGGGCGTCCGGCTGATGGTCACCGTGGACTGCGGCATCACCGGGGTGGAGGAGGTGGCCTACGCCGCCTCTCTGGGCATGGACACCGTGGTCACCGACCACCACGAGTGCAAGGATGAGCTGCCCGCCGCCGTGGCCGTGGTGGACCCCCACCGGCCGGACTGTCCCTATCCCTTCAAGCATCTGGCCGGCTGCGGCGTGGCGCTGAAGCTGGTGCTGGCTCTGGGCGGACCGGACCGGGAGGAGGCCCTCTTCTCCCGCTACTGCACCCTGGCCGCCATCGGCACCGTGGCCGACGTGATGCAGATGTCCGACGAGAACCGCACCATTGTGTCCCGGGGTCTTGCCACCATCCACCATTCCGACTTTATCGGTCTCCACGCCCTGCTCCACGAGGCGGGGCTGGCGGACCGGGCCATCACCTCCGTGCAGATCGGCTTTGTGCTGGCGCCCCGGATCAACGCCGCCGGGCGCATGGGCGCGGCGAATATGGCCGCCGATCTCCTGCTGTGCGACGATCCCGTACAGGCCGAGGCCCTGGCCCGGGAGCTGTGCGAGCTGAACCGGGAGCGCCAGAGCGTGGAGCAGGGCATCTACTCCCAGGCTCTGGCCATGATCGATGAGCTGCCCGAGGATCAGCGCAGCGCGCTGGTGCTCTCTGACGACACCTGGCATCAGGGCGTGGTGGGCATTGTGGCCTCCCGCCTCAGCGAGAAATTCTCCTGCCCCAGCTTCATGATCCACCTGAACGGCAGCGTGGGCAAGGGCTCCTGCCGCAGCTGGGGCGGCTTCAATCTGTTTGCCGCGCTGGAGGCCTGCTCCGATCTGCTGCTGGGCTTCGGCGGACACGAGCTGGCCGCCGGCTTCACCATCGAGGCGGAGAACATCCCCGCCTTCCGCAAGCGCATCAACCAGTTCGCCCGGGAGTACCGGGGCGGCCAGACTCCCGTCTCCTGTCTGGATGTGGACGTGGTCATCGGTCAGCCCGGCCGCGTCACCCTGGAGGAGGTGGAGGCGCTGGACGCGCTGGAGCCCTACGGCGCCGGCAATCTGCGCCCGGTGTTCTGCCTGCTGGGCGCCACCCTGGAGCACAGCCAAAACGTGGGCCAGAACCGCCATCTGAAGCTGCGGCTTTCCAAGGGCAGCGCCCAGTTTGACGGCATCTTCTTCTCCGCCACCGCCGAGAGCTGCGGCTGCCCGCCCGGCAGCCGGGTGGACGCCGCCTTCTACCTGCAGATCAACGAGTTCCGGGGCAACCGGGACATCCAGCTCCAGCTGGTGGACCTGCGTCCGTCTCTGACCCCCAGCGGCCGGGAGGAGGAGTCTCTCCAGCTGCTGGAACGCTGCCTCACAGGCGGCCAGGTACTGCCAAAGGAGGCCATGCGCCTGATTCCCAGCCGGGAGCAGTTCGTGCGGCTGTGGCGTGCCCTGCAGAAAACCGTCCCGCCGGACGGCCTGACAACACCGTATCTGCCGCTGCTGCGGATGCTGGCGTCCGCCCTGGGCGGCACCGACGCCTTTCTCCGGTCCGCTCTGTGCCTGGAGATCTTCGCGGAGCGCGGCCTGCTGTCGCAGAGCCGCTGCGGCGATGAGATCACCGTACTTTTGACGAACCGGGGCATCAAAGTAGACCTGGAGGAGTCGCCCTATCTGCGGCGGCTGCGCGATATTCTGGATCAACCGCATCGGGGAGGTGGGGCGCTATGACGTTGGAAGAGAGATATCAGCATCTGGAGGAAACCATACGGGGCTACAATCCGTCTGCCGACTTCCGGCAGATCCGCGCCGCCTATGACTTCGCCGTGGCCGCTCACAACGGGCAGCTGCGCAAGGACGGCTCGCCCTTTGTGTCCCATCCTCTGGCTGTGGCCCAGATTCTGGCGGAGGAGCTGCGGCTGGACAGCGAATCCATCATCGCCGCCCTGCTCCACGACACCATCGAGGACACCGGCGCCACCCACGCCGAGATCGCCAAGCTCTTCTCACCCACGGTGGCCGATCTGGTGGAGGGCGTCACCAAGCTGACCCGCGTCCACTACACCTCCAAGGAGCAGGAGCAGATGGAGAATCTGCGCAAGATGCTCATGGCCATGGCCAAGGACATCCGGGTGATCCTCATCAAGATCGCCGACCGGCTCCACAACATGCGCACCATGGAGTATCAGACGCCGGAGAAGCAGAAGCAGAAGTCCTACGAGACCATGGAGATCTACGCCCCCATCGCCCACCGGCTGGGCATGCAGAAGATGAAGTGGGAGCTGGAGGATCTGAGCCTGAAATATCTGGATCCGGTGGGCTTCCGGGAGATCACGGAGGCGCTGGACGCCAAGGCCGCGGAGTACGAGGGCTTCATGGACGGCATCCGCCGCCAGATCGAGGCCCGGCTGCGCCAGGGCCGCATCGACGGCGTGGTGTACGGCCGTCTCAAGCATCCCTACAGCATCTACCGCAAGATGTACGCCCAGAACAAGAGCCTCAGCGACGTGTTCGACCTGATCGCCTTCCGCGTCATCGTGGACACGGTGGCCGACTGCTACAACGTGCTGGGCATCATCCACGACCTGTACCACCCCATTCTGGGCCGGTTCAAGGACTATATCGGCACCCCCAAGCCCAACATGTACCAGAGCCTCCACACCACGGTGGTGGGCCAGAGCGGCATCCCCTTCGAGGTGCAGATCCGCACCCGGGAGATGCACGAGGTGGCGGAGTACGGCGTGGCCGCCCACTGGAAGTACAAGCAGAACGGACAGGGCGCCGGCGACGAGAAGAACTACGAGTGGGTCCGCCGTCTGCTGGAGAACCAGGAGGGCGCTGACGCCGAGGAGTTCATCCACTCCCTGAAGGTGGATCTGTTCGCCGACGAGGTGTTTGTGTTCACCCCCGCCGGCGACGTCATCAACCTGCCTGCCGGCGCAACGCCCATTGACTTCGCCTATACCATCCACTCCCAGGTGGGCAACCATATGGTGGCCGCCAAGGTCAACGGCCGCATCGTGCAGTTCGACCACAAGCTGCAAAACGGCGACGTGGTGGAGGTGGAGACCTCCCCCTCCGCCCACGGTCCCAGCCGGGACTGGCTGAAGATCGCCAAATCCAGCAACGCCCGCAGCAAGATCCGCCAGTGGTTCAAGAAGGAGCGGCGCGACGAGAACATCGTGAGCGGCAAGGCCTCCTTCGAGTCCGAGCTGCGCCGGGTGGGCATCAGTCTCAAGGAGCTGACAAATGAGGAAAACCTCCCCGCCGTGCTGGATAAGGCGGGCTATAACTCCCTGGACGACATGTACGCCGCCATCGGCTACGGCGGCGTCACCGCTCTGAAGCTGGTGGGCCGCCTGCGGGAGGAGATCAACCACATCCTCCGCGCCCGCCAGAACACCCCCGCCGGGGAGAGCGAGACCGGTGAGAGCGAGAAGACAGGCCCGGAACGCCACGTGCCCGGCAACCACGGCATCGTGGTGGAGGGCATTGACAACTGCCTGGTGAAGCTGGCCAAGTGCTGCACCCCCGTCCCCGGCGACGAGGTGGTGGGCTTCATCACCCGGGGCAGTGGCGTGTCCGTTCACCGCGCCGACTGTCCCAACGCCGCGCCGGAGCGCCGGAGCGGCAGCGAAGAAGGCCGGTGGATCAAGGTCAGCTGGGCGGAGAAGTCCGGCGGCCAGTACCAGACCACCCTGGAGGTGGTGTCCAAGGACCGTCCGGGTCTGATGGTGGACGTCTCCACTGTGATCTCCTCCACCAGAACCCAGTTCCGCGGGCTCAGTGCCCAGATCATCCCCGACGGCTCCGTGCTGGTGACCATGGACGTCATCGTCACCGACAGCGAGCAGCTGAAAACCGTCATGCGCCGGCTGGAGCAGCTCTCCGGCGTCAGCCGGGTCAGCAGACCTGCGAAATAACTTCGCAAGAAGGAGCAACGACTATGCGAGCAGTATTGACCCGTGTCAGCCGCGCCAGCGTGTCCATCGACGGCCGTGTGGCCGGACAGATCGGCAAGGGCTTTCTCATCCTGCTGGGTGTGGGCCAGAACGACACCGAGGCCCAGTGCCTCAAGCTGGCGGACAAGCTCACCGGCCTGCGGATCTTTGACGACGACAACGACAAGATGAACTGGAGCCTCACGGACGTGGGCGGCGAGATCCTGGTGATCTCCCAGTTCACCCTGTACGGCAACTGCAAAAAGGGCCGCCGGCCGGAGTATCTGGCCGCGGCGCGGCCGGAGCTGGCCATCCCCCTGTATGAGAAGTTCGTGCAGGCCTGCCGGGACAAGGGCTTCCACGTGGAGACCGGCGAGTTCGGCGCGGATATGCAGGTGGAGTCGGTGAACGACGGCCCTGTGACGCTGGTCGTGGACACAGACCAACTATAAGGAGAACGCCCTATGAAGATCTACGCCACCCAGGTGGGACCCATTATGACCAACTGCTACCTTCTCTGTGACGAGGAGGCCAAGGTCTGCGCCCTCATCGACCCCGGCGACGAGCCGGAGCGACTGGAGCAGATGGTGGCCCGGTCCGGCTGCGAGCTGCAGATGATCCTGCTGACCCACGGCCATTTCGACCACTGCAGCGGCGTCCGCGGTCTGCTGGCCCACCACCCGGACGTGCCCGTCTATATCCATCGCCTGGACACGGTGGATCCCGGTGTCCGCAACGACCTGAAGTTCCCCCGGCTGGACGATCATAACCAGCGCTACTACGCCGAGGGCGACACCGTAAATGTGGGCGGCATCACGCTCACCGTGTGGGCCACGCCCGGCCACTCCCGGGGCTCCGTGTGCCTCATCACGGACGGCGTCATCTTCTCCGGCGACACCCTGTTCCGGGGCTCCTGCGGCCGCACCGATTTCCCCGACGGCAGCTATCCGGACATTCTCCAGTCCCTGGGCCGTCTGGGCCGTCTGGCGGGCAATTACCGCGTACTCCCCGGCCACGAGGAGCAGTCCGAGCTGGACTTTGAGCGCCGGTTCAACCCCTATCTCAAGCGGGGACTGACTTTGTAAAAACCAACGAAAGGGCGTGTTGTGAAAGGCCTCGCGCCTGTCATTGCGAGGCCCCGGCGGGGCCGTGGCAATCCGTTTTTCCGGCAAAAGGGGACGGATTCCCACGCCGGTGACTCCAGTCACCGGCTCGGAATGACGGATGCAAAGCATTTTGCACACGCCCGCTTTTTGATGAGGATACTTCGCTATGAAACTGATTTTTCACGGCCACGATCAGCGCTACGCGGTGGAGCAGAGCCTGCTGGCCTTCTTCCCCGACGAGCGCCCCGTATATGACCCGGACGCAGCCGAGGACAGCGCCGCCACCGTGCGCCTGACTGCCGGAAAAACCTTCTATACCGCCGTCACCGAGATCCACTGGCACGGCAAAACCGCCCGTGGCCTTTCCCGCACCGCCGTGGGCGACGGTTCCGATCCCTACGAGGCGGAGCGGCGGCGGCAGAAGGCGGTGAAGCTCAGCTTCTTCAAGGCTGCCCGGGCCGTCACCGGCGTGACGCCCACCTGGGGTGCTCTCACCGGCATCCGCCCCGGCAAGCTGGCCGAGCGGTTCCTGCTGGAGGGCAAGTCCCCCCGGCAGGTGGACCGGATCCTGGACAAAACCTATTATGTGGCCCCCGAGCGCCGCCAGCTGGCCATTGAGACGGCCCAGGCCGGTCTCCGGGCCAAGGCGGATCTCCTGCCCAACGACATCTCCCTCTATGTGGGCATCCCCTTCTGCCCCACCCGCTGCGCCTACTGCAGCTTCGTGTCGGCGTCGGTGGAAAAATCGTTCCACATGATCGAGCCCTATCTGGACGTGCTGTGCCGGGAGATCACCGAGGCGGCGCAGATGGTGAAGGAGACCGGCCTGCGCATCAAGTCCTTCTACATGGGCGGCGGCACCCCCACCACCCTGACGGCGCAGCAGATGGACCGGCTGCTGACCCACCTGAACCGCTCCTTCGATCTCAGCGGCTGCGTGGAGTACTGCATCGAGGCGGGGCGGCCGGACACCATCACCCGGGACAAGCTGCAGGTGCTGCTGGATCACGGCGCCGACCGCATCAGCGTCAATCCCCAGTCCCTGGAGGACAATGTGCTCTCCGCCATCGGCCGCCGCCACAGCGCCAGGGACATCGAGGAGGCTATGGCTCTCGCCGCCTCCATGGGCTTCCCCCACGTGAACATGGATCTCATCGCGGGACTGCCGGAGGACACGCCGGAGGGCTTCCGCCGAACCCTGGACAAGTGTCTCACCTACGGTGCCGACAACATCACCGTCCACACCCTGGCGCTGAAGAAGGGCAGCCGCATCCTGCTGGAGGGGCTGCGCATCCCCGCGCCGGAGGCGGTGGGGGAGATGCTGGACTACGCCGGCCCCACCCTCCGCGGCCACGGCTTTGTCCCCTACTACCTCTACCGGCAGAAATACATGTCCGGCAGCTTTGAAAACGTGGGCTGGTGCATACCCGGGGCAGAAGGCCTGTATAATATCTACATCATGGAGGAGCTCCACAGCATCCTGTCGCTGGGTGCCGGCGGCTCCACCAAGATGGTGGACCCCAAGGGCAACCGCATCAGCCGGGTGTTCCACGCCAAGTACCCCAACGAGTACATCACCCGCCCGGAAAAGCTCCGTGAAAATCTGGAGGCCTTCCGGCAGTTCCACGAGGAGCTGCTGCGGGACTGTTGAGATAAAAGAAAGGAGGCGTACATGGGCAAGGCGAGACGGCAGAGCTTTTTGAGCGGCGCCATGATCCTGACGGCCACCATCGCCGTCACCAAGGTCATCGGCGCGCTGTACAAGATCCCCCTGGGGAATCTGCTGGACAGCGAGGGCATGGCCCATTTCTACGCCGCCTATAATATCTACCGCCTGCTGCTGACCCTGTCCACCGCCGGACTGCCTCTGGCCATGAGCCGCATGGTGTCCGAGGCGGAGGCCCTGGGGCTGGAAAACCAGAAGCACCGCATCTTCCGCGTGGCGCTGGGCCTGTTTCTGACCCTGGGCGCCGTCAGCAGCGCCGCCATGTTTCTTCTGTCCGGTCCGCTGAGCGCCCTGCTCCACGACACGCCGGCCCGGACCGCCGTGCAGGTGCTGGCTCCGGCGGTGCTGTTCGTGTGCCTCATGGCTCCCATCCGGGGCTTCACCCAGGGCCAGGGCAACATGAAGCCCACCGCCGCCAGTGAGATCGTCGAGTCCCTCGCCAAGGCGATCGCAGGCTACTTCCTGGCCTGGTATCTGCTGCGCCGGGGCTTCCCCCGCCATATCGCCGCCGCCGGCGCCATCGGCGGCGTCACCGTGGCCACAGCCCTGGCGCTGCTGGCGCTGGCCTTCTATCTGCTGGGCCGCCGCTATCGCCGTCCCTCCCGGGACGTGCCCCAGAGCCGCCGGGCCATCCTCCGCCGCCTGCTGCGCACCGGCGTGCCCATCACCGCCGGCGCCTGCGGCATGAGCCTTATCACCCTGCTGGACACCGCTCTGGTGCTGGGCACCCTGCAGGGCTCCGGCTGGACCCAGGCGCAGGCCGCCGCCCTCTACGGCGAGTACACCTACGCCCTCAACCTGTTTACCCTGCCGGCGGCCTTCATCGCCCCCATGACCATCAGTCTCATCCCCGCCGTCAGCGCCGCACGGGCCCGGCATGACGCCGCCTCCGCCCGGCGCCACACCGCCGCCGCCTTCCGATTCACCGCCCTGCTGGCCCTGCCCCTGGGCGTGGGGCTCAGCGTACTGGCCCGTCCGCTGATGGATCTGCTGTACCCCGACATCCCCCGGACCGCCGCAGCCGCCGCCGGGCATCTCACCGTGCTGGGCATCGCCAGCGTGTTTGTGTGCATCATGGCCCTGACCAACGGTCTGCTCCAGGCCCACGGGCGGGAGGACATTCCCCTGTGGACGCTGCTCATCGGCGGCCTGACCAAGATCATCTCCAATTACCTGCTGGTGGGGAACAGCGCCATCGGCATCCGGGGCGCCGCCTGGAGCACCCTGCTGTGCTACGGGCTCATCGCCGTGCTGAACCTCATGGCCGTGGCGCGCACCGTGCCGGAAAAGCCCGGTTATCTGTCCGTCTTTCTCCGTCCGGCGGCAGCCACCGCCGTCATGGCCGTTGCCGCCCGCGCTGTTTTCGGCCTCATCAGCCGCGCCGTATCGCCCCGTCCCGCCGCCGCGCTGACGGTGCTGATGGCGGCCGCCGTATATGCGGCGCTGGCGCTGGCAACAGGCGCCGTGCGGCGGGAGGATATCGTTTCCCTGCCCAACGGCGAAAAGATCGCCGATTTTCTGCACGTCCGATAAACTTTTCCCGGCACAGGCGGGAAAAGCTCTTGCAAAGGAGACATAAGTATGGTAGATTTTGTAAGGAAAAACCGCTATGGCTACGCGGATCTGGTGGAGATCATCCGCCTGCTCCGCTCCGAGGATGGCTGCCCCTGGGATAAGGTGCAGACCCATCAGTCCATCCGCCGCGGAATGCTGGAGGAGGCCTACGAGGCCGCCGAGGCCATCGACCGGGACGACACCGGCATGCTCCGGGAGGAGCTGGGCGACGTACTGATGCAGGTGGTCTTCCACGCGGATCTCGCCGCCGAGGAAGGCCGCTTCTCCATGGAGGATGTGTGCGACGAGGTGGTGAAAAAGCTGCTCTACCGCCACCCCCACGTGTTCGGCGACGCCCATGAGGACAGTCCCGAGAGCGTGCTGGTGAGCTGGGACAAGCTCAAGCGCGCCGAGAAGGGACAGGCCACCGCCGCCGACGCGCTGGACAGCGTCGCCCGCTCTCTGCCCGGCCTTTGGCGGGCGGAGAAGCTGCAGAAGAAGGCCGCCGGCGCCGGCTTCGACTGGCCGGATATCCGCGGCGCGCTGGATAAGCTGGACGAGGAGACCGGCGAGCTGCGCCGTGCCGTGGACAGCGGCGAGGGCGTGGCCGACGAGCTGGGCGACGTGCTGTTCGCCGCCGTGAAGGTGGGCCGCTTCGCCGGGGTGGACCCGGAGGAGGCCATCAACGCCACCTGCGAGAAATTCATCCGCCGCTTCCGTGCGGTGGAGGAGGGGGCCGCCCGTCAGGGCCGAAGCCTGAAGGAACTGTCCCTGGACGAGATGACCGCCCTGTGGGACGAAGCCAAGAGTACTTAACGCGGATCGCCGCTTAAGGATATTGCCGTTGTGGGCAGAATACAAACGATTTCAACAACATTAGGAGGAAGAAACATGAACAAGACCGAACTGATCGCCGCTGTGGCCGAGAAGACCGGTATGTCCAAGAAGGACACCGAGGCCGTCATCACCGCCGCCGTCAACGCCGTCACCGCCGCTCTGGCCGACGAGGAGAAGGTCCAGCTGGTGGGCTTTGGCTCCTTTGAGGTGAAGAAGAGAGCCGAGCGCACCGGTTTGAATCCCCGCACCAAGGAGCCCGTGAAGATCGCCGCCACCAAGGTTCCCGTTTTCAAGGCCGGCCAGGCCCTGAAGAACGCCGTGGCCAAGTAAAAGAAACGGTTTATCATGCGCCGGTGTGTTTTGACGCACCGGCGCATTTTTAAGGAGTGATCCCATGCGACTGGATAAATATCTGAAGGTCTCCCGCCTCATCAAGCGGCGGACCGTGGCCAACGAGGCCTGCGACAACGAGCGGGTATCCGTCAACGGACGGGTGCAGCGCGCCTCCTATGAGGTGAAGCCGGGGGACCGGATCGCCATCCGCTTCGGCGCACGGACGCTGACGGTGGAGGTGGTCAGCGTGCAGGAAAACGCCGGCAAGGCGGACGCCGCCGCCATGTACCGGGAGATCCCCGGGGACAACCAGTAATAAAACCCCCGCGCCTCTCATACAGTTACGTAGACAAACTGTATGGGAGGCGCGATTTTTATGGCGTATGATGTCAGCAGCACAGCCCCGATGGAGCATCGGGTGCAGCTGGAGGGACGGGAGCGTTTGACGGTCTCCGGCGTGGAGGACGTGGTGCGGTTTGACGAAAACTGCATTGTCATGACCACCTGCGTGGGCACCATGGTGGTCACGGGGGATAACCTCCACATCGGCAAGCTGACCCTGGACGGCGGCGAGCTCCACGTGGACGGTCAGGTGGACGCCGTCACCTACGAGGACAGCCGCCCCGAGCGCGGATCCCTGCTGCAGCGTCTGTTCGGGTGATCCATGGAAAACCATGTCCTGCCCCAGCTGCATCTGCTGCTGCTTTCGGCGCTGCTGGGCGCTGCGCTGGCGGCTGTGTACGACATGCTGCGCGCCGTCCGCCGCGGCGTCTCCGTCCGGGCGCTGACGCATCTGCTGGACGGGATCTACGTGGTGCTTGCGGCGCTGGCTCTGGCTGCCTTCGGCATGCGTCCGGGCGGCGGGGAGGTGCGGCTCTATACCCTGCTGTACGCGGCGTTGGGAGCGGCGCTCTACCTGCTGCTCCTCTCGCCCCTGCTGCGGCCTCTGTGGGCCTTCTGGATGGCCTCCGCCGCCCAGCTGGGCCGCCTTTTGCTGCTCCCGGCGAACCTTTTGCTGGGTCTGATAAAAAAATTATGTAAATTGCTAAAAAAACACTTTCATTTTCTCCGCCGTTACGCTACAATAAAAAGGTATACATGGGATATTCTTCTGATCCGCAGAAATGCGGACGGCAAAGGAGGTCACATACACCGTGAAAAAGGCCAACAAAACCAGGCGCGGTCCCGGCTTCATCCCCATGCTGGTGCTGCTGGTTCTCATCGCCGTCGTGGGCGTTGAGCTGGTAAAGATGGCAGGCGACATCAAAGCCGGTCAGAACAGCCAAAGCACGCTGGAGGCCCGGAAGCTGCAGCTCACCCAGGAGAACGAAACCATGCGCAGCGATCTGGACAAAGCGGACGACCCGGCGTTCATGCTGGAAAAAGCCCGGGAAGAGGCCGATTATGTCTTCCCCAACGAGCGCATTTTTATCGACATCAACGGCGTGGGTGATTGACGGGATCTCATACAGTCTCCGACGCGCCGCCGCGCTATGAAAAAAAGACATTGTCTGCTTTTCATGGGAGACTGGTATAACAGCAAGGCGAAAGGAAGCAGTACAGACAGCATGGAATGGGAAGTTGGCAGCATTGTCCCCGGCCGCGTGACCGGGATCACCAAGTTTGGCGCCTTTGTGGCGCTGGGGAACGGCAAGTCCGGCCTGGTGCATATTTCCGAGGTGTCAGGCAGCTTTGTCAATGACGTCCACGATTTTCTCTCCGAGGGGCAGGAGGTGCAGGTGAAGGTCCTGTCTGTCACGCCGGAGGGCAAGATCAATCTCTCCATCAAGCAGGCCCAGCCGCAGAGCGTCAGCCGTCCCCGCCCCGCCCGTGCGCCTCATGCAGCCGGCTCCGCTGTGGCCGCAGCCGCGGCGGAACCCACCTTTGAGGACAAGCTCAAGCAGTTCCTCTCCGCGTCTGACAGCAAGCAGTCCGAGTTCAACCGCCACATGGCCGGCAAGCGGGGCGGAAGGCGCAGGAAATAACCCCCTTGCATATTTTATGATGTGCCGTTACAATAGCAGGTGATCGAAGAGATCGCCTGCTATTATTATTGTCAGGAGGAATGCTCCATGGAAAAGATCGCTCTTGTCACCGGGTCGTCCCGGGGCATCGGCCGGGCTGTAGCGGCGCAGCTGGCCCGCAGCGGCTGGGCTGTCTGCATCAACTACCGGGTGCGTCAGGACTGCGCCGAGAAGCTGGCGGACCGGCTGCGTGCCGAGGGCTGCCGCTGCATGACATATCAGGCCGACGTATCCGTCCGGGAGCAGGTCCACGGCATGGTGCACGCCGTGGAGGAGGCCTTCGGCCCCGTGTCATTGCTGGTGAACAACGCCGGTGTGGCGGGCCAGGCCCTGTTCCAGGACGTCACCGATGAGCTGTGGCACCGCTATTTCTCCGTCAACGTGGACGGTGCCTTCCACACCATTCAGGCGGTGCTGCCCCACATGCTCCACGCCCACGAGGGCTGCATTGTCAACATCTCCTCCATCTGGGGCCAGAGGGGCGCCAGCTGCGAGGTGACCTATTCCGCCACCAAGGCCGCCCTGATCGGGCTGACCCGGTCCCTTGCCGCGGAGCTGGCCCCCACCCACATCCGGGTCAACTGCGTGGCCCCCGGCGTCATCCGCACCGACATGCTGGACGCCTTGCCGCCGGAAGTGCTGCCCCAGCTGGCGGAAGAGACGCCCCTGGGCCGCCTGGGCACCCCCGAGGACATTGCCCGGGCCGTGGCCTTTCTGGCCGGAGACGGCGCAGATTTTATTACCGGTCAGGTGCTCACCGTGGACGGCGGCTTTATTCTGTAGCATTTTCCGCTCTCTTTCGCCGGAAAAATTGTTTTTCCCTCCATCGCGCTCTTGTGGTCGCCTGTTTTTTGTGATATGCTTTATTGTATTAAAAGTTCAGCCCGCCGACGCAGACGGGCAACCTGACTTTAATGAAAAAACGGAGGTCTCACCATGAAGAAAACAGCGAACAGTAAAAATATCCCGGCACGGATTCTCTGCGCCATTCTGGCTGCGCTGATGTTGTTTGCCCTGTTTATGCCCTCCATCAAGATGCCCGTTCCGGATGACTCTCTGACCGAAGTGTACCGCCAGATCATCGGAAAGGATCTGGATAATCAGGACAAGGTTCTCTGTGAAGTCATCACCGGATCCTTTTCCGCCGACGACGACGAGGAAAGCCCCATTCAGGAGCTCTCCGCCCAGTTTGCCAAGCTGACCGAGGATGATCTGCACGCCAGCGGCGGCCATACCTACGGCTTTGACGAGGCTGACCGCGCCCTGGAGGAGATCAAGGAGGAGCTGGAGGGCTTCGTTGACCTCGACTCCGTCCTTACCGGCGACATGGATACGGACATCGCCATCAACGAGATCAACTGGCGAATGAAGAATGACGAGGACTTTCGGGATCTTCTTGCCCGCTACCTGTATGCCACGGTTGCCGACGCCCTCAACAAATCCGACGAGAAGGTAAACGTGAAGAGCACCATGCGTCAGGTGCAGGGCTTTGCCTCCTATCTGGGCCGCCAGGAGCTCTCTCCCTTCGACATGAACATGATCGCCTTCCGGATCACCATGCTGTCCCAGTCGGGCTTCTTCCGGATCCTGCCGAATTCCGGAAGCAGTGATCTCACTCCCGTCACCGCCGGGCTGTCTGTGGGCGGTATCGTGTTTATGGCGCTCCACGCCCTCTACGCCATCATGCTGATCTGCGTCCTGCTGGGCGCCATCTTCGGCAAGCGTCTGCTGGTGAAGATCTGCGGCATCATCGCCACCGTCATGTCCCTGCTGGCGCTGCTGCTGGTGATGCTGGTTCGCTGGCTGGCGTCCGCCATCGCCCCCCAGCTGAATCTGGGTGCCGGCATTGAGGAGCTGCTGTCTGACGGCACGATCCTCCCCGCGCCTACTTACTGGATGATTGTGGCGTGCGCGGCCGGTGTGCTGATTTGCATTATCGCCGCCATCCTCTGGCGCAAGCGCTCCAAGATCACCGTTGCGGATACTGTCCCTGCGGCTGCTCCTGTCGCCCCTGTCGCCCCTGTCGCCCCTGTTGCCGCCCCCGCTCCCGTTCCGAACACCTGGACCTGCCCGTCCTGCGGCACTGTCTGCAAGGACTCCTCCAGGTTCTGCACCGTCTGCGGTTCCAAGCGGCCCGAAACCCCCGCCGAACCTGTTGCTGCGCCCGCACCTGTTCCCGCTCCGGGCACCTGGACCTGCCCGTCCTGCGGCGCCGTCTGCAAGGACACCGCCAGGTTCTGCACCGTCTGCGGCGGCAAGCGCCCCGAGCCCGCCGCCGAGCCTGTTGCTGCGCCCGCACCTGTTCCCGCTCCGGGCACCTGGACCTGCCCGTCCTGCGGCGCCGTCTGCAAGGACACCGCCAGGTTCTGCACCGTCTGCGGCGGCAAGCGCCCCGAGCCCGCCGCCGAGCCTGTTGCTGCGCCCGCACCTGTTCCCGCTCCGGACACCTGGACCTGCCCGTCCTGCGGCGCCGTCTGCAAGGACACCGCCAAGTTCTGCACCGTCTGCGGTTCCAAGCGGCCCGAGCCCGCCGCGCCTGCACCCAAGCTCACTTCCGCGCCGTCCCTCTTCACTCCTGCTCCGGACAACTACCAGAAGCCTCTGTCCGAGCCCGTCCCTGAGCCCATGCCCGTTCCCGAGCCGATCCCCGAGCCCGAGCCGATCCCCGAGCCCGTCACCGAATTGCTCACCGAGCCTGAAACCGAACCTGTTACCGAATTGCTTTCCGAGCCCATCCCCGAACCGATTTCCGAGCCGGTTTCCCAAGCTGTCCCGGCCTTTGCGGCAGCCGCCACATGGACCTGTGAGTGCGGTGCCACCCTGCCCGCCACCGCCCGGTTCTGCACACACTGCGGCAGAAAGCAGCCCGAGCCCGGCAGCAAGTGCCCCAACTGCGGCGCAACGGTGAGCCCCGGCCAGAAGTTCTGCCTCATGTGCGGCACGCGGCTGACGCTGGAATGAAGCTGACATAGCGGCCGATTCACATCACGTAATCACATCTTCACAGATAAGAAAGAGAGGAATATATCATGGCATTTTTGGACAATCTCGGTGCAAAGATGTCCCAAATGGGGCAGAAGACAAAGGATTATACCGAGATCAACCGCCTCAAGGGTCTGATGGGCGACGAGGAGCGCGAGATCGCCAAGCTCAAGATGCAGATTGGCGAGACCTATCTCGCCCTGCACGCCGACGATCCCGAGGAGCGTCTGGCCGGAATGGTGAGTGCCATCAAGGCCGCTCAAGGCAAGATTGCGGACTATCAGTCCCAGATCAGCACGCTGCGCGGCGTGCGCCAGTGCCCCAACTGCGGCGCCGATGTGGAGCCCGGCGTCCTGTTCTGCGCCAAGTGCGGCACCGCTATGCCCCAGCCGGAGCCCCCCGCCGGTATGGTGTTCTGCCCGGCCTGCGGCGCTCAGGTGCCCGAGGGCTCCAAGTTCTGCAAGGCCTGCGGCGCTCCCATGCTCGCGCCCGCACCCAAGGCCAATGTGTGCCCCAACTGCGGCGCTCCCGTGGCCCCCGGCGTCCTGTTCTGCGCCAAGTGCGGCCAAAAGCTGTAACGGATTCACTGTTAGCAAAAAGGAAGGACCGGCAGAGCCGGTCCTTCCTTTTTGTGCCGTTTACTACTTCGTTTTCTCTGTCAGGGCGCGGCTGAGCTTCTCGTTCAGCTTGACGGCGCCGTAGAGGTTCTTGGCGCTGCAGCCGGCACGGCCGCCGCCGGCACAGGCGCAGGCGCAGGCACAGGCGCAGCTGCTGGCACAGGCGCAGTGGCTGCCGCCGCCGAAGCCGCCGCCGCCAAAGCCGCCGCCCCGGCTGCCGCCGCCGAAGCCGCCGGAGCTGTGCGTCACAGGAGGCTTTGGCTTGTGTACCGTGCCCGTACTGCCGGGCTTGGGCTTGCCGTCCGCCCCGGCAGGGTACCACAGGTTGTTGACGAACACGTAGTGGGTGCCGAAGCCGCCGGCGTAGCCGTCACGCCGGGTGGCGAGATAGGGAATCACAATGAAGATGACCACGATGAGCACCACGACGATGAGGGGAATGATCCAGCCGTCGCCGTCATCGCTGTAGCCCGCCATATAATCCTCCGGAATGTTCTCGCGGGTCATTCCCTCATTCAGTCCCACGGGCCAGTAGGGATAATCCACGATCAGGCGCACCGTCGATCCGTGAGGCAGATTCCTGCCGGTGACGGTTTCACCGGAGGCGCTCCAGCAGTCGGGATCGTCGGCCTCATAGCGTACCTTTCCGTCAACACCCGCAGGGGACTTCCACGTGACGGTCATGTGATCGATTTTGAAATCGGGAAACCAGCCGGGGGTGTAATCGAAGTTGACGGCGTCGCCGTCCAGGGTATACATGTACTGCTGCACCCAGGAGTAGGCAAAGTGTACCGTCTCGCCGGCCTTGACGGTGCGGTTCAGGTAGACGTACATGTAGCTGTTGTCGTTGGACAGGCGCTCAATACTGTCGGTGAGGGCCTTTCTCTCGCGGATGGCGCCGTTGGGGATGCCGATCTTCAGCTCCGTGCCGTGGTCCAGCGTCTCCAGCACCTTCCAGTCAAAGCTCACCGTAAACAGCAGGCTGCCGTCGTCCACGCTGGGCTCCACCGTGATGTCATAATTGACGATCTTGTCGGTGTCCGCGGCCCGGGCGGTGGTGACTGTCAGCGGCAGGAGCAGCAGACACAGCAGCAGCGCGGTGAGAAAAGCGGATAGTCTCTTCTTCATGTCAGCACCCTCCCTTGTTGCCCTGCCGCAGCTGGCAGATGTGCTCCATCTTGGCGCTCTCGGCGCGGATAGCCTTGCATTTCCCGCTGTTCCAGATGTTCTCCCAGGGGTCGGTGAGGATATTGCCCAGCGTCACGCCGCCCAGCCAGCTCTGACAGGGCACCACCGCGCCGTCCGGCGCAATGGCCATGTTGGACAGGCAGGCGCCGCAGCTGGGGATCAGATGGAGATCCATGCCGCGCAGCGTCTGCTCATCCAGCCAACCGGGGGAGGTGAAGTCCAGCTCCATACCCAGCTCAAAAGCGGTGGAGGACGCCCTGCGCAGCACCGCCGCCAGCTCGTCGGGCGTCAGAGCGGTGGCTTTACTGGCCTCGCCCTCGGCGGCGCCGGAGGGAATGAGGCCGGAGCAGGTGGCGTAGCGCACGCCCAGGGAGCTGGCCAGCTCCAGCGTGGCGGCGTAGTCGGTGTTCACCGAGCATAGCGGCGTGTTGACGGATACCATCAGCCCCGCCGCCACGGCGTTGCGGATGCCCTGCACCGTGCGCTCAAAGCCGTCGGTGCCCACCAGCGCGTTGTGGGTGGCGGCGTCGGCGGCGTACAGCGTCACCTGCACGCTGTCCAGACTGGCGCGGTACAGGCCGCGGCACAGCTCCGGCGTCAGCAGCAGGCCGTTGGTGTTGAGCCGGGTGACGAACCACTGGGCCGCCTCCACCAGCTCCACCAGATCGCCGCGCAGCGTGGGTTCGCCGCCGGTGAAGGTCACCTGGGGCACCTTGGCCTCCCGCAGCTTGGCGAGGACCTCCTTCCACTGCTCCGTGGTCAGCTCCTTGCTCTCGCCCATGGGCTGTCCGGCGGCGTAGCAGTGGAGGCACTTCTGGTTGCAGTGCCAGCCGCCGTTTTTCGTCATGGCGCTGACCATGAGATCCATCCGGTGCGGCGCCGTCATCTTGTCCGCGTATTCGCCCAGACTCAGTGCTGCGACCTCCACCGGGGGCTCGCCGCCCCGGGCGATCTCTACCAGGCTGTCCAGCATCAGCTCCAGGTCACCGGCGAGCTGCTCGCGCTTCGTGCCGGGATAGGTGCGGCGGGTAGCGGAAACCGCCTTTTTCTCCATAGTCTCCCAGTCCTCCGGGCCGATCTCCCGGCCGGAATAGGGCTCCAGCTGATCCATGAAGTTGGCCAGCAGCACCGCCCAGCTGAGATTCAGCGGCACCAGCTTGGCGCCGTTGAGCAGCAGCAGAAAGGGATCGGCGGGATCGTCCGATCCCGGCGGGATCATGTGCATCCGCACCACGCCGGGGCCCCGGGGATCCAGGGTCACGTGGCGCACGCAGTCCAGATGCTTGCGCCGGTAGCGGCGCTCCAGAAAGGTCATCTTTTTCATGGCGCCCTCCTTGTTCGTTCGTTGGTACATAGTATACCAACTTTTCCCCGCCTGCGCAAGACCGGCGTATGGCCAAGGCGCAAAAGGCGCAAAAACCGGGAGGCCGCGGCTATCGCGGCCTCCCGGTGATGCGCAAAGCTTTATCTCAACCGCCGGGGATGATCTGAACCTGATCAACCGTATTCTCCATGGCCTCGTACTCCTCTCCCAGTCCCTGCAGATCCGAGGGATACGTCACTATAAGGAAGAGCGTCTCATCGTCCCGTATAATCTTGCAGGGGACGCCCCAATTCACACCTCTCGGCTCTGACGAACCGTAATTCCAGGAAAGCGTAAATAGTCTGCCAAGGAACGGATTATCCTTTCTAAACGACGAACAATAGAAGGAAATTGATCCCGGGTAAACTTCCAGGTCATATTTCCCTGTCCAAGAGTCCGGAAGCAACACAAGATAGTCCAGCGCGGGGTACTTCTTGCTGTACACATGGATCCGGTTTTGGTCGAGATCCTTTTCTACGACGGCTTGAATGTATCCGCTTTGATCCGCGGCGTCAACATCTGTCACAGAATATGATTCCTCAACCGTATTTTCCCAGATTATCGCCGCTTCCTGGTTATCATCAAGGAAATCTATTTCCGAAATAAACCATACGCCGTCCTGCTTCACCAGCTCGAAGCGATAGTCACGGCCTTCGCCGGAATCAGTAATCAAATCGTCATAAGGGATTCGGCTGTCTTTAAAGCCAAACCATTCATGGACAGACACGGAGGCGCTTTGTTTGCTCACCTCCACCTCCCGAAATGTCAAGATCTCCCCTGTATCATAGTAGTACGCATTTCCCTTTGCCGTTCTCTCTTTCGCGCTTGCAATGCAATCCTCAAAATGCCGAAGCCCGTCCTTTTTGTCAGCCTCCGGCGCCCAGAAGTTTGAATAATCAAAGGGCTCCTTTCCCGTTCCGGTGAGCTGGTCGCATTTCACATCAAAGAGAAGGGCCACCGTGCCCTTGATGAGCTCCTCATCCGTCGCGGTCTCGCCGCGGAGCTCCTGCAGCCGCGCGTCGGCGTCAAAGGACGGTTCCGCACCGCGGACTTCGGCTTCGACGTCTGTCGACTGTTCAGTCTCCTCCTGCAAAACGGCCACCTCCGGCGCGGAGGGTTCCGCCTCCGCTTCTCCGATTTCCGTTCTGTCGGTTTCTGCTTTGCTGATTTCTGTTCTGCTGTTTTCTGCTCGGTTGGTTTCTGCTCTTTTGTCCGCGCCGAATGCGGCCGGCAAACAGAGCGACAGCGCCATAACGACCGCCGCCGCCAGCGCGAGAACTAATTTCACCCTCTTCATGTAAAAGCACTCCTTTCCATTGCATATCCTCGAGATTCCGCCGCAGACAACCGTTTCCTGTCCCTTACGCATCCATTGGATTTACCCTCTTTTTCCTATTATAGCTGATAATCATTATATGCCTTTCGAAACCACCGATCATTCGCTAAACTATACAAAGCTGACACATATATTTTGTAAGAAATGTATATGCGAGCTGTTTTTTCGCGGGCGTTTTTCCGCAGATCGCTCCCGCTGGGCCGTAGGGATACGCCAGCGCAAGACCGGCGTACCCGCCGAGGCGCAAAAGGCGAAAAAACCTGGAGGCCACGATTGCCGCGGCCTCAAGGCGCAGCTTATCGCCCGTCAGTTGTCAAAGAGGAATTGGATCTGATCGACGTCGGCGGTCATGGCCTGGTACAGCTCCGCTGTCTCGTCGGTGTATTGCACATCTCGAGCGTAATCCATCTCAACAAGAACAGTCTCATTTTTTCGCAAGACCTTTAAAAGCCCCGGTGCGTAGGATGTGTAGTCGCCCTGCCGCCATTCCATGTAAAACAGCATGCCCCCCCTGCGGCCCATGAGCAGGTTTTCGTCCACCGGGCCGCCGGTGTCATCCCATCGGGTAAAAGCGTCCCGCGCCTCCGTGCAATAAACCGTTATGCCGGAGGGATTCACACATAGATCCCACTTGCCGGCCCAGGACGCCGGGAGAAGAACTGTGCAGTTGAGCGACGTAACCTCCTCGCTTGTCACGCGGAATCCGTTGCGTGAAAACAGCGTCTCCACGTGGCACCGGATCGGTGCAGGCAGTGAGGATTCCTCGCCCGGCTGATCCTCTTGGGCTCTCTCCTTTTCCGGAATCTCTGTCGGCCTTTTGCCTCCGTTCCCGCAGGCAGCCAAGGAAAGTGTCAACGCCAACGCCAGCAAAAACGTCATCATCTTTTTCATCGCGAATTCCTCCCTTGCCTTTGTTTTGGTGGATCATTACACCACGGGGTTAGGATCATCCTGCCTCCAATCATATGCCTGCGTCGCCGTATGTGTCGCAGTTTGGATCGCCGCCGAGGAACTCCGCCGGCTGAACCACGTCGTCGGGAAAACCGAGCAGCTCCTCCACCGTCATCTCCCCGTTTTTCAGCGGCTCCGTCGTCCAGTCGTCAAAGTCGATGGCGGTGATATACCATACGCCGTCCTGCTTCACCAGCTCGAAGCGGTAATCAAGACCTTCGCCGGAGTCCGTGATGATATCATTATAGGGGATTCTGCTGTCCATATAGCAGAACCACTCATAGAACGATACCGACGCCCGGTCCCCGGACACGGACACATCCTGAAACGTCAGGATTTCCTCCGTGTCATAGAAATATGCGTCTTTCTTCGCCAGCAGTCCCTTCCGCAGCGCAATGCAATCCTCAAAGTACTGCAGGCCGTCCTTTTTATCAGCCTCCGGCGCCCAGAAGTTTGAATAATCAAAGGGCTCCTTTCCCGTTCCGGTGAGCTGGTCGCATTTCACATCAAAGAGAAGGGCCACCGTGCCCTTGATGAGCTCCTCATCCGTCGCGGTCTCGCCGCGGAGCTCCTGCAGCCGCGCGTCGGCGTCAAAGGACGGTTCCGCACCGCGGACTTCGGCTTCGACGTCTGTCGACTGTTCAGTCTCCTCCTGCAAAACGGCCACCTCCGGCGCGGAGGGTTCCGCCTCCGCTTCTCCGATTTCCGTTCTGTCGGTTTCTGCTTTGCTGATTTCTGTTCTGCTGTTTTCTGCTCGGTTGGTTTCTGCTCTTTTGTCCGCGCCGAATGCGGCCGGCGAACAGAGCGACAGCGCCATAACGACCGCCGCCGCCAGCGCGATGACACCTTTTAGCCGTTTCATATTGATACGCTCCTTTTCCGTTATATTCCCTTCAAATGGATCCTTATCCTGTCACAGTGCGGCACATCCTGCGCCTGACCTACCCATCGGAATCACCCCCAGAATAGCTCTCACCCTTTATATACCACATTTCCATATATATGTCAATCATAGTTATAGACGTTTCGCATGTTTTATGATACACTTTTTTTGAAAGATGAAAAAAAGGGGGGGATGAGCCTTGGCCGAGAGCTCGCATTCCTTTATCGCATACTTTAAGCGGATGTCCAGCCCGGTCATCGTGCTGTCCACCCTGCGGGAGCGGCCCATGTACGGGTACGAGATCAGCACCCTGATCCAGGAGCGGACGGAGGGGCGCTACACGATCTCGGTGATGTATCCCATTTTGTACCGGCTGGAGGAGCAGGGGTATATCGAGATTGCCGCCCAGGAGGTGGTGGACGGCCGCGTGCGGAACTACTACCAGCTGACAGAGGCAGGACAGGACTATCTGGATCGGACGCTGGCGGAGTATCGGGCCATCAGCGACGACTTCCGGCGTTTGACAGAGGGGGGACAATTATGAGAGAAAGGGCATTGGAGAAGTATCTCCGGGCGGTGGGCTGCCGTCTTCCCTGCGGCCGGGCCCGCCGAAAAGAGCTGGTAGCCGGTCTCCGGGAGGAGCTTTTGGATCGCCTGCCGGAGCGGCCGGTGACCCGCCAGGCGCTGGAGCGGGCCCTGGGCACGCCGGACGCCGCGGCGGCCCAGATGGCCGAGGAGCTCACCGACCGGGACGCGGCGCGCTGGCGCCGGGAAAAGCTGTTCCGGGTCATCGCGGCGGCAGTACTGGCGGCCTTGGCTCTTTGGGCCGGCGTGGTGGGCTGGGTCGCCGTCGTGGAGACAAAGAACTCCCGCGGTTATGACACCGTCACCGTAAAGGACGGGCCGTCCTTTCCCGAGGACGATCCATACCAAACCGCTTTGCATCGCCCGGTCGACGGCGAGACAGGAGGTTGACGATGAAAAAACTCTTATATTTGCTGGCTGTACTGATGCTGGCGGTTCTTCTGCTGCCCGCGACGGCCTGGGCCGAAACCGCGTCAGGGGCGTCCCTTGACGCCGATGCGCGGCTGCAGGAGCTCCGCGGCGAGACCGCGACAGATGAGGAGCTGATCAAGGGCACGGTCTCCCTTCTTTTCGATGTAAAATGCGACCAGCTCACCGGAACGGGAAAGGAGCCCTTTGATTATTCAAACTTCTGGGCGCCGGAGGCTGATAAAAAGGACGGCCTGCAGTACTTTGAGGATTGCATTGCGCTGCGGAAGGGACTGCTGGCGAAGAAAGACGCATATTTCTATGACACGGAGGAAATCCTGACGTTTCAGGATGTGTCCGTGTCCGGGGACCGGGCGTCGGTATCGTTCTATGAGTGGTTCTGCTATATGGACAGCAGAATCCCCTATAATGATATCATCACGGACTCCGGCGAAGGTCTTGATTACCGCTTCGAGCTGGTGAAGCAGGACGGCGTATGGTATATCACCGCCATCGACTTTGACGACTGGACGACGGAGCCACTGAAAAACGGGGAGATGACGGTGGAGGAGATGCTCGGTGCCCCCGGTGATGAGGCGGAGCCGGAGCCCGTCACTCCCACCATTAAAAGCGGCAGCAAAACATATACGCATCACGACTCCGACGGCGCCGTTTTGTGGACGGCCACCCTCAGCGCCAGCTTCCGCTACGACGGGAACACGGCCCTCTGCCTCTCCTCCTCGCTGTCCCTGGAATTCAGCAGCGGCAGCTACTTTGAGGTCACCCGTCACACAACGAAGCTGGGCAACATCGCCACAGTCAGCTTCACCGTCGGTCATCGCGTGCTGGGCATCACTGTCAGCCAGACTCCCTACACGCTGACTCTCTCCTGTGACAGGGACGGTTATCTGAGCTGACGGCTTCCGCGACTTTTCCTCCGCCCCGATCCCGCATGGGATCGGGGCGGTTTTTGTCGGCGCATAAAAAGGAGCCGCCCTGCAAGCAGAGCGGCCCAAGCGGGTGGGATATTGGAAAGCTTCCGATTCATAGGATACGCCCTTGTCCCGCTTTTGTAAATAGGAGGTTTTGTCGCGCCGCCGCGAGTTTTGGGGTTTTCGGTCGCCGGCGGCCCATTATCTTACAAATTTGTTAATTTTGCACAAATCGGCTTTCACTCTCTTTTCAACGGCGCAACAATGTGCTATACTCTTTATAAGGATAAAGGGATACGCCTCCCCGACCCTTGCCGGACCCAACCGAGGAAAGGAGCCAACAACATGAAGTTCACATTTACCTGCAAGAAGATCCCCCTGAATGATTCCATCAAGGAATACGCGGAGAAGAAGATCGGCAAGCTGGATCGCTACTTCGCGAAGGAGGCGGAAGCATTTGTGACCTTCGCCGTAGAAAAGAAAAACCGCTGCACCGTTGAGGTGACCATCCGTGCGGCCAACGGAACGCTGTTCCGCGCACAGCAGCAGGATACCGACGGCGATATGCGCGGTGCCATCGACGCGGCCGTGGCGTTTATCGAGCGCCGCATCCGCAAGAACAAGACCCGTCTGGCCAAGAACCTGCGGCCCGACGCCCTGACGCCCGAGGTTCCCGCCGAGTACGACGTGGTGGAGGACGTGGAGTTCAACGTGGTGCGCACCAAGCGCTTCGCCCTGGTACCCATGACCATCGACGAGGCCATCCTGCAGATGAACCTGCTGGACCACCCCTTCTACATGTTCCGCAACGTGGACACGGAGGAGACCTGCGTGGTCTATCAGCGCAAGGACGGCGGCTACGGCCTGATCGTCGCCGAGAAATGATCTTTCTTCCGCCCCGCAGCGCCTTTGATGATACCGAGCGCCGGACCACGGTCCGGCGCTCTTTTTGTTGCGTGCTGCGCACAGCTGTTCATGATACGCGGACAATCGTTTCATGCCCCACAAGGGCTTCTTTTATGGAAACGGCGGGATTATGGGAAGTTTTTGCCCGATTTATTGTTGACATAACAGATGTGGAAAACTTTGTGGAAACTGTGAAAAACCTTGTGGTTACAAGGTTGTAACCGGTTGTCACCTTTGTTATTATTTTGTGGGAGAGGGGTATTATTTTTCCCCTTGCGGCACTTTTTGTCAATCTGCGGCAGGGGAAAAAGCCCCCTTGCCAGATGGGGGAAAATACGCTAAAATATGTATTTGTGAAATTATGCTTTTCGGAAGGATTACAGCGGCATGGCTAAAAAGAACGTCTACGATAACGAGAGCATCTCCAGTCTGAAGGGGGCGGACCGGGTCCGCAAGCGCCCCGGCGTCATTTTCGGCTCCGACGGGCTGGAGGGCTGCGAGCACGCGGTATTCGAGATCCTCTCCAACTCCATCGACGAGGCCCGGGGCGGTCACGGCAAGCTGATCACCGTGACCCGGTTCCTGGACAAGTCCATCCAGGTGGAGGACCAGGGTCGCGGCTGCCCCGTGGACTGGAACGAGAAGGAGGGGCGCTACAACTGGGAGCTGGTGTTCTGCGAGCTGTACGCCGGCGGCAAGTACGAGGAGGGCGGCGAGAACTATGAGTTCTCCCTGGGCCTCAACGGTCTGGGCTCCTGCGCCACCCAGTACGCCTCCCGGTACATGGACGTCACCGTCTGGCGGGACGGCATGGAGTACCGCCTCCACTTCGAGCGGGGCGAGATCGTGGGCAAGCTGGAGAAAACCGAGCTGACCGCCAACAAAAAGCGCACCGGCACCACCATCCGCTGGCTGCCGGATCTGGAGGTCTTCACCGACATCGACATCCCCCTGGACTACTACCGGGACGTGATGCGCCGCCAGGCGGTGGTCAACGCCGGGGTCACCTTCCGCCTGCGCAGCGAGGTCTCCGCCGGAAGGTTCGAGGCGGAGGATTTCCTGTACGAAAACGGCATCCGGGACTACATCGCCGAGCTGGCGGGGGACAACGCCCTCACCGAGCCGGTGGTATGGGACGCGGAGCGCCGCTGCCGGGACCGGGCCGACCAGCCGGAGTACAAGGTGCAGTTCCACGTGGCCTGCTGCTTTTCCAACCGGGTAGCCATCTGTGAGCACTACCACAACTCCAGCTTCCTGCGGGAGGGCGGCGCGCCGGAAAAGGCCACACGCCTGGCCTTCACCGCCGCCATCGAGAAGTATCTCCGGGACAACAACAAGTACCAGAAGGGCGAGGCCAAGATCACCTTTGCCGACGTGCAGGACTGCCTGGTGCTGATCTCCAACAACTTCTCCACCCGGGCCAGCTACGCCAACCAGACCAAGTACGCCATCACCAACAAGGGCATCCAGGACGCCATGAGCGAGTTCCTGCGGGACCGGCTGCAGGTGTACTTCATCGAGAACCGGGAGGCGGCGGAGAAGATCGCCGCCCAGGTGCTGATCAACAAGCGCAGCCGGGAGACGGCGGAGCGCACCCGCATCAACCAGAAGAAAAAGCTCACCGAGAAGATCGACATCGCCAACCGGGTCCAGAAGTTCGTGGACTGCCGCACCAAGGACGTGGACCGCCGGGAGATCTATATCGTGGAGGGCGACTCCGCTCTGGGCGCCTGCAAGCAGAGCCGTGACGCGGAGTTCCAGGGCCTCATGCCCGTCCGGGGCAAGATCCTCAACTGCCTGAAGGCCGACTATCCCCGCATCTTCAAGAGCGAGATCATCACCGACCTCATGAAGGTGCTGGGCTGCGGCGTGGAGGTGTCCGGCAAGGCGGTGAAGGAGCTGAACCAGTTCGACATCAACAACCTCCGCTGGAACAAGGTGGTCATCTGCACCGATGGCGACGTGGACGGCTTTCAGATCCGCACCCTGATCCTCACCATGCTCTACCGCCTGTGCCCCACGCTGATCGCCGAGGGCTACGTCTACATCGCCGAGACGCCCCTCTTTGAGATCACCTGCAAGGAAAAGACCTGGTTCGCCTACTCCGAAAAGGAGCGCGCGGACATCATCCAATCCCTGGAGGGCAAGAAGTTCACCGTCCAGCGCAGCAAGGGACTGGGCGAGAACGACCCGGAGATGATGTGGATGACCACCATGAATCCGGCCACACGGCGGCTCATCCGCGTCATGCCCGACGACGCGGCGGAGACCGCCCGGGTCTTCGACCTGCTGCTGGGGGACAATCTGGCCGGACGCAAGGACTATATCGCCGAGAACGGCTACAAGTATATGGACATGATCGATGTCTCTTGAGGAGGTGTGCTGACAAATGGCAAAGAAAAAACAAACCGACGAACAGGCCGTGCGGCACATCGACAACCCCAACGTCATGGGACTCCGGGGCGCCGTGGTGGACCAGCTCATCACCGATACGCTGGACACCAACTTCATGCCCTATGCCATGAGCGTCATTGTCAGCCGCGCCATTCCGGAGATCGACGGCTTCAAGCCCTCCCACCGGAAGCTGCTGTACACCATGTACAAGATGGGCCTCCTCACCGGCGGGCGCACCAAGTCCGCCAACATCGTGGGCCAGACCATGCGCCTTAACCCCCACGGCGACGCCGCCATCTACGAGACCATGGTGCGCCTGAGCCGGGGCCACGAGGCCCTGCTCCACCCCTTTGTGGACAGCAAGGGCAACTTCGGCAAGGTCTACTCCCGCGACATGGCCTATGCCGCCAGCCGCTACACCGAGGCAAAGCTCTCCCCCATCTGCGCGGAGCTCTTCCGGGATCTGGACAGCGACGCCGTGGACTTCATGCCCAACTACGACAACTCCACCACCGAGCCCACCCTGCTGCCCACCACCTTCCCCAACGTGCTGGTCAGCGCCAACCTGGGCATTGCCGTGGGTATGGCCAGCCAGATCTGCGGCTTCAACCTGGGCGAGGTGTGCGACACCACCATTGCCCTGCTGAAAAACCCCAACCACGACGTGGCCTCCACCCTGCTGGCCCCCGATTTTCCCACCGGCGGCCAGCTGATCCTGGAGGAGAACGAGCTGCGGCAGATCTACAACACCGGCCGGGGCAGCGTCCGTGTCCGGGCCAGATACCGTTACGACAAAAAGGAAAACGTCATCGAGATCTACGAGATCCCCTATTCCACCTCCATCGAGGCCATTCTGGACAAGGTGGCCGAGCTGGTGAAGGCCGGCAAGATCAAGGAGCTGGGGGACATGCGGGACGAGAGCGACCTGAGCGGATTGAAGCTGGCCATCGACCTGAAGCGGGGCGTGGACCCGGAGAAGCTGATGGCAAAGCTCTTCAAGCTGACGCCGCTGGAGGATGCCTACAGCTGCAACTTCAACATCCTCATCGCCGGAAATCCCCGGGTCATGGGCGTGGCGGAGATCTTGGAGGAGTGGATCGCCTGGCGCACCGAGTGTGTCCGGCGGCGGCTCTACTTCGTCATGAGCCGCAAGAAGGAGAAGCTGCACCTGCTCCAAGGCCTGAAGCGGATCCTGCTGGACATCGACAAGGCCATCGCCATCATTCGCCAGACGGAGGAGGAGGCCGAGGTCATCCCCAACCTGATGATCGGCTTCGGCATCGACCAGATCCAGGCGGAGTACGTGGCCGAGATCAAGCTGCGCAACATCAACAAGGAGTATATCCTCAAGCGGGTAGCGGAGGTGTCCGCCCTGCAGGACGAGATCGACGATCTGGCCGACACGCTGGCCAAGCCCCAGCGTGTGAAGAAGATCATCATCGACGAGCTTACCGCCGTGGGCAAGAAGTACGCCCAGCCCCGGAAAACCGAGATCGTCTACGGCGATCAGGTGGAAACCTATGAGGAGACGGAGACGGTGGAGGACTATCCCGTCCACCTGTTCCTCAGCCGGGAGGGGTATTTCAAGAAGATCACCCCCCAGTCCCTGCGGATGTCCGGCGAGCAGAAGTTCAAGGAGGGCGACAGTCTCCGCCAGACCTTTGCCGCCACCAACGCCGCGGAGATCATGTTCTTCACCGACCGCCAGCAGGTCTACAAGACCCGGGCCGCCGACTTCGGCGACACCAAGGCCTCGGCCCTGGGCGACTATCTGCCCGGCAAGCTGGGCATGGACGAGGGCGAGAACGTGATCTATGCCTGCCTGCCCGGGGATTACAGCGGCCACATGCTCTTCTTCTTTGAAAACGGCAAGGCCGCCAAGGTGCCGCTGGACGCCTACCGCACCACCTCCAACCGCCGCAAGCTCACCGGCGCCTACAGCGACAAGTTCCCTCTGGCCGACATGATCTATCTGCCCGAGGACACGGAGCTGGCCCTCTACACCGGTGAGCCACGGGCCATGCTGTTCCACACGTCGCTGCTGCTGCCCAAGGCCACCCGGGCCACCCAGGGCGTGGCGGTGATGAACATCAAGCCCAAGTACCGGCTGGAGCGTGTGGCTCTCGCCAAGGATACTGGCATCGTCAACCTGAGCCGCTACCGCGCCCGCTCCATTCCCGCCGCCGGCGCCCTGTTGAAGGCGGAGGACACCGACGAGAAGCAACTGGAGCTGCTGTAAATTTCCCTGTCATTGCGAGGGCCGCAGCCCGCGGCAATCCGTGATCCCCATCTCCCACGAAAGGAGGCCCATCCATGAATCGTAGGAATCTGATCCGTTTGTTATCCCTGGCTCTGATATGCATGCTGCTCAGCGGCTGCGGCTCCTTCCTCAACCGGGAATACAGCGTCGCCGAGCCCCACAGCGCCGGCTACTTCCCCAGCGAGGATCGCTCCGTGCTGCGGGTGGAGAATTATCAGGATCTGGTCAGCGCCCTTCTGATGCTGGTAGAGCAGCGTGTGCCGGAGGCCACCATCTGGTACTATCCCAGCAAGGAGACGCCCAATGCCGCCACGGCCATGTCCCGGGCCTGCAACGAGGTGCGTCTGGACACCCCCCTGGGCGCCTTTGCCGTGGATTATCTGAGCTACACCGTGGATGACAGCTCCCACAACTACAGTGTTCTGCATTTGAATATCGGTTACCGGCGCACTGTCGAGCAGGTAAATGCCATTGTCCACGCCACCGGCGTCAGCGCCCTGTACGACCTGCTGCCCACCGCCGCCGGCCGGGGTGCGGCCTCTGTGGCGGTGCAGGTCACTTACTTCGGCCAGACCCATGACGAGATCCGCGCCGCCGTGGCCGCCATTCAGCTGGAGCGATACCTTGCCGAGCATCCGCCCGCGGAGCCGGAAAACCCGGAGGAGCCCGGAGATGAGCCCCAGGAACCGCCGGAAAACCCGGAGGAGCCCGGAGATGAGCCCCAGGAGCCGGTGGATGTACCCGTGGACCCGGATGACCCGGAGAGCGCGAACACGCCGGAGCCGTCCCTGCCCGACGATGTGACGCCCTGGCAGGTAAACTTCTATCCCGCCGAGGGAACGTCCGGTATCGTGGAGGTCATTCTGGGCGGCAAATAAATTTGAAAATGCGGGGTTGACAAACAGCGCTTCGTGCGCTATAATCAGCCTTGCGTTTGCGGGCGTAGCTCATCTGGTAGAGCGCGACCTTGCCAAGGTCGAGGTAGCGAGTTCGAGCCTCGTCGCCCGCTCCAAAAGCAAAGGACACCCTGTGGGGTGTCCTTTGCTTTTGGAGCGGATAGAAGAGGAGGCTCGAAACGAGCTCTGCTTTTGCGCAAGCGGAGCGCGCAGGCAAAAGCAGCAGCAAACGTGCCGGTGGCACGTTTGCGCAGTGAGAGGAGAGCCTCGCGGCACACAACGGCTGCGCCGGAGTGTGCCGAGCAGTTCTGTATTCAGCCCCAAGCAGCGCGAGCCGCCGGGCGAGACTCGTCGCCCGCTGCACGCCCACCGGCCTGTTTTCCATCACATAGGACTGAAACTCTCTCATTCCGCAAAATTTTCTATTGACAAACGGGGCTGACCGTGTTAATATAGCCAAGCTGGACATGCTGGTGTAGCTCAGCTGGTAGAGCAGCTGATTTGTAATCAGCAGGTCGGGGGTTCGAATCCGTCCACCAGCTCCAATTTTATATGGGGGATTTCCCGAGTGGCCAAAGGGGACAGACTGTAAATCTGCTGGCGATGCCTTCGGTGGTTCGAATCCACCATCCCCCACCAAATACCGAGTTGAGATTTTTCTCAGCTCGGTATTTATTTTTCAGGTGATGGATTCGGAACAGATACGGAAGCTGCCGGTTTCGGTGGATTATTCCTTGCCAAAAAGTCCCGTTTCCGTTACAATATCCCCGTATGAAAGGGGCATTTCTATGCTGAAATATCTGAAAAAATACTGGTATCTGGGGCTTCTGGCCTCGCTGTTCATGGTGTGCGAGGTGTCCATCGACCTCTATCAGCCCCGACTGATGGCCGAGATCGTCAACAACGGCATCCTGGGCCTGGATCGGGACGGCACGCCCGACGTGGCGCTGATCGTATCCACCGGCATCCGCATGCTGCTGATCGTGCTGGCAGGCGGCTGCTGCGGCATCCTCAGCGGCGTGTTCACCAACCTCTGCGCCCAGAATTACGGCAACGACCTGCGTAAGGACTGCTTCCGCCGGATCATGGGCTTCTCCTACGAGCAGACGGACCGGTTCTCCACCGGCTCCCTGGTGACCCGCATGACCAACGACGTGACCCAGGTGCAGAACATGGTGGCCCAGATCATCCGGGGCATGGTGCGGTGCATGATGTTCTTCGTCGGCGGCAGCTTCGCCCTGCTGCGGATGGACCTGAGCTTCGGCGTCATCGTGGCCTGTACCATCCCGCTGGTGCTGCTGGACGTGGGCTTCGTGCTGTGGAAGACCAA
Organism: uncultured Oscillospiraceae bacterium; assembly: GCA_947169975.1. GTDB lineage: Bacteria > Bacillota > Clostridia > Oscillospirales > Oscillospiraceae > Vescimonas. Next base: position 17,707 of record CAMVRT010000016.1, on the reverse strand, counting down.
TCCCCTGTTCTCCCTCCTCCAGACCCGGCTGGACCGGGTCAACGCCGTGGTGCAGGAAAACGTGGCCGGCGCCCGTGTGGTGAAGGCCTTCGTGCAGGAGGACACGGAGACGGAGCGTTTTGAGTCGGCCAACGGTCAGCTGGTGGACACCCAGCTGCGTGTGCTGGTGCTTCTCTCGTGGCTGCGGCCCGTGATGAACATCGTGCTGAATCTGGCCGTGGTGGCCATTCTCTACGTGGGCGCAGGCCGTGTGCAGGCAGGCGCCGTGGCGCCCGGCTCCGTGATGGCGGCCATCACTTACATCTCCCAGATCCTCAACGGCATGATGATGCTTGCCATGATCTTCCAGACCCTGACCCGGGGACGGGCCTCCGCCCGCCGTCTGCGGGAGGTGCTGGACACTGTGCCCTCCATCCGGGACGGCGACGCGCCCGACGGCTTTTCCCAGGCGCCGGGCGGCTCCATCCGCCTCCGCCACGTCAGCTTCTCCTATCCCGGCACCGGCACGGAGGTGCTCCACGACGTCGATCTGGACGTGGCCCCCGGCACCACGTTGGGCATCATCGGCGCCACCGCCAGCGGCAAGACCACGCTGGTGAATCTGATCCCTCGGTTCTACGACGTCACCGACGGCGCCGTGGAGGTGGACGGGGTGGACGTGCGTTCCCTGGGGCTCCGCGATCTGCGCAGCCGGGTTTCCGTGGTGCTGCAGAAGAGTGAGCTGTTCAGCACCACCATCCGGGACAACATCGCGCTGGGACGCCGTGACGCCACCGACGAGGAACTCCGTGCCGCGGCAAAGGCCGCACAGGCCGACGAGTTCATCTCCCGACAGCCGGAGGGCTACGACACCCCTGTGGCAGAGCGTGGCATGAGTCTCTCCGGCGGACAGCGTCAGCGCGTTGCCATCAGCCGCGCGCTGCTGCGCCGGGGCGAGATCCTCATTTTCGACGACGCCACCAGCGCATTGGATCTGCGGACCGAGGCCGCTCTCTACGAAGCGCTGAAGCGGGACTATCCCGGCCTCACCAAGATCATTGTGGCTCAGCGGGTGGCCTCCATCAAGGACGCCGACCAGATCGCCGTACTGGACCGTGGCCGGATCGTGGGCTGCGGCACCCATGAATCGCTGCTGCAAAACTGCCCGGTTTACCGGGACATTGTCAGTTCCCAGCTGCGAGAGGAGGTGGGCGCATGAGCCAGACCGCAAAAGTCACCTCCTCCACCATCCAGCAGGGAGTAGGCCGCCGCGGCCCCGGTATGGGCGCGCCGGTGCAGAAGGCCAAAAACGCCGGTGCTACCTTCCGCCGGCTGCTGCAGTATTTCCGCTCGGAGCTGCCGCTGGTGGGCCTGCTGGCAGCAGTGGTCACCGTGTCGGTGGTCTGCTCCGTGGTGGCCCCCGGCATCCAGAGCAAGGCGGTGGACCGGATCGTTGCCGGGATCTTCGGCGATCTGACGCCCATCCTCACCGCCATGCTGATCTTCTATCTGGCCCAGGGCGTTGCCACGCTGATCCAGGGCTATCTCAGCGCCTCCCTGAGCCAGCGGGTGGTGCGGCGGATGCGCTCGGATCTGTTCCGGAAGATCGTGTCCCTGCCCGTCAGCTATATCGACAACCACTCACATGGCGACATCATGAGCCGCATGACCAACGACGCGGAGAATATCTCCAACGTCATCTCCCAGTCCCTCAGTTCCCTGTTCTCCGGCGTGCTGACGCTGATCGGCACACTTACGGTGATGCTGTGGTACAGCGTGCCGCTGACGCTGCTGTGCTGCACCACCATCGTGCTGACGGTGGTGTTCACCCGGATCATCACCAAATATATGCGGAAATACTACGTGCAGCGGCAGAAATTGCTGGGCAAGGTCAACGGCACCGTGGAGGAGATGGTCACCAACACCCGCACCGTCACCGCCTACAACCAGCAATCCGACGCCGTGGAGACCTTTACCGAGACCTCCGACGCCCTGACCCGGACCGGCATCATCGCCGAGATCATCGGCAATATGATGGGCCCGGTGATGAATATGTTCAGCAACTTCTCCTTCATCATCGTGGCGGTGTTCGGCGCGCAGTTCGTGCTCAACGGGTCCATCTCCGTGGGCGTGATCTCCGCCTTCATCATCTATTCCAAGCAGTTCTCCCGGCCTATCAATGAGCTGTCCCAGCTCTACGGCCAGATCCAGACCGCCATTGCCGGCGCCGAACGGATCTTCTCCATTCTGGATGAAAGCAGCGAGGATACCTCCGGTCAGGAGCCGGCGCAGCCGGTGCGGGGCGTCATCGAGTTCAAGCACGTGGATTTCTCCTATGTGCCCGGCGCCAAGGTGATCTCCGACTTCAATCTGAAGATCGAGTCCGGCAAAAAGATCGCGCTGGTTGGCTCCACCGGCAGCGGCAAGACCACCATCATCAATCTGCTGATGCGGTTTTATGAAACCGACAGCGGGCAGATCACACTGGACGGCGTGGACATCCGGGATCTCAGTCTCCGCAGCCTGCGGGACAGCATCGGCATCGTGCTGCAGGACACCGTTCTGTTCTCCGACACCGCGGGAGCCAACCTGGCCTACGCCAACCCCTCCGCCACACGGGAGGAGATGGACGCGGCTGCACGCTCCAGCAACTGCGACGGTGTGATCGCCGCTCTGCCGCAGGGCTACGACACCTATCTGGCCTCCGCCGGGGCCAACCTCTCTCAAGGCCAGCGGCAGCTTTTGGCCATCGGCCGGGCCTTCCTGTCCTATCCCCATATTCTGATTCTGGACGAGGCCACCTCCAGCGTGGACACCCGGACGGAAAAGCACATTCAGGACGCCATGCACACCCTGATGGCCGGACGCACCAGTCTCATCATCGCCCACCGCATCTCCACCATTCAGGACGCCGACCAGATCATCGTCATGGATCACGGCTCCATTGTGGAGACCGGCACCCACAGGGAGCTGCTGGCGCGGAAGGGCGACTACTACCGGCTCTACATGACCCAGTTTGCCGGACAGCAGACCTGACGGTCATCGCGCTGCCGGTACAACGGCGTTGACGGAGAGCGGGAAAACGTGGTATAGTAATGCCGGTGCGCCGTAAAACCGGTCCATCCATCACAGATAAAAGGAAGAGAGATACATGAGAGATTACCTGATCGCCACCTCGTCCACCTCCGATTTGCCCCGCACCTGGCTGGACGATCACAACGTCCCCTTCATTCCCTACGGCTACACCGTCAACGACGAGGCCCGGGAGGATGACTGCCGGGAGGAGAGCCGCGCCGCCGTCTACGCCGGCATGCGCCGGGGCGATCTGCTGAAGACGTCCATGATCAACGAGTTCGTTTACTATGACTTCTTTCAGAAGCTGCTGGACACCGGCAAGGACGTGATTTTCCTGGATATGTCCAAGGAGATGTCCGCCTCCTATCGCAACTGCGCCATCGCGGCGGAGAAGATCCGCGCCCGGTACCCGGATCAGCGGCTGTTCGTCATGGACACCCGCTGCATCTCCGGCGGTCTGGGCACTCTGGTGGTGAACATGGTGCGCCGCATGGAGGCGGGGGAGAGCTTTGACGACGTGATCGCCTGGGGCGAGGCCAACAAGCTGAAGATCGCCCACCGTTTCACGGTGGACGACCTGAAATACCTGAAGATGGGCGGCCGTGTCTCCAACACATCGGCGCTGGTGGGCTCGCTGCTGAGCATCAAGCCGGTGCTTTACGTGCCGGACGGCGGCACGCTGGATGTGGTGAAAAAGGCCCATGGCCGCAAGGCGGCCCTGAACGCCATCCGGGACGGCGTGCTTCACGACCTGTCCGAAATCGACGCCGCGGGGACGGAGATCCACATCCTCCACGCCGACTGCCTGTCCGACGCACAGTTTATCCGGGACGAAATCAAAAAGGCATACCCCCAGGTGGGGGAGATCACCATCACCCAGCTGGGCGTGGTGATCGGCGCCCACTGCGGACCCGGCCTGCTGACCGTGTTCTATCTCTGCAGCGGCCGCAGACCCGAATGACGAAATCAAACCAATTTTGAAGGAGGACTTACCTATGGGAAGAAAGAACTTCGGCGCCAAGCCCCTGAGCTATCCGCAGCCGGTTTGGATCATCGCCACCTATGACGAAAACGGCGTACCCAACGCCATGAACGCCGCCTGGGGCGGCATCAGCGAGGAGAAGGAGATCTCCGTCTGCCTTTCTCCCGGTCACAAGACCTGCCTCAACTTCGCCAAGACCGGCGCCTTTACCGTCAGCATGGCGGACGCGGCTCACGTGGCAGCCTGTGACTACGTGGGCATCTCCACCGGCAACAAGACGGAGGACAAGTTTGCCCGCGCCGGCTTCACCGCCACGAAGAGCGAGCTGGTCAACGCCCCCATCATCAACGAGCTGGCCGTCTGCCTGGAGTGCCGCGTCATCAGCTATGACACCGAGAGCTGCATCCTGCGGGGCGAGATCGTCAACGTCAGCGTGGACGAATCCGCCATGACCGACGGCAAGGTGGACGTGGCCAAGGTGGCCCCCATCTGCTTCGATCCCTTTAACCGCGCCTATCACGTACTGGGCGAGAAGGTGGGCGACGCCTGGGGCTCCGGCAAGCCTCTGCTGTAACGAACCACATATAGCAAAAGACCCCGGTTCAAATTGAACCGGGGTCTTTTTGATGTCTTTCTTAGCCCTCGATCATGATGGTCTTGCGCTCGGGCAGGCGCTTGTCGTCCTCCTTGGGGAAGCGCAGCGTCAGCACACCGTTTTCAAAGCGGGCCTTCACGTCCTCCTCGCGGATGGTGCTGCCCACGTAATAGCTTCTGCTCATGGAGCCGGTGTAGCGCTCCTGGTGGACCAGGCGGCCCTTCTTGTCCTTGCCGTCCTCCTCCAGTGCCTTGGCGGCGCTGATGGTCAGATAGCCGTTGTCCAGCTGCAGCTGGATCTCGTCCTTCTTAAAGCCGGGCAGGTCGATGGCCAGCTCGTAGCCATCGTCGTGCTCCTTCAGATCGGTCTTCATCACGTGGGCGGCGTGCTTGCCGTACAGCTTGCGATCCACTTCATCGGTAAAGCCGCGGAAGGGGAAGCCCATCCAGTCATCAAACAAACTCTCTCCAAAAATACTCGGCAACATACGTCATTCCTCCTTTTAGTATGTACACGTTTCCATGTCGTCCGAGCAAGGGATTGGAGGTCATTGGATCTCTGTTCCTCTGTTCGATTATGATTATAGCACCGTTTTTAGCACTGTCAAGAGGTGAGTGCTAATTTTATTGTAAACAATTTGTTACGAAATATACCGTCAAATGTGAAGGAAGAATTTTCCGGTTTCCGGCAAAAAAGGATCTCCGGGCGGTCGCCCGGAGATCCTTTGTTCTTCTGCTGCGGCGCTCAGCCCATGCGGCGCTCGGCCTCGTCCACCACCGACATCAGGTGGGACTGCTCCGCGGGCCGATGCATCTGATAGGCATAGGGCTCCTTGACCTTCTGGATGGAGAATGGGATCCTGCCCTCGCGCAGAGACTGCTTGAGGAAAATGGTAATTGCGGTGGTCAGGTCCAGACCGAATTCAGCAAACAGGGCCTGTGCTTCCTTCTTCAGATCTTCATCGAGACTGATGTTCGTGCTAACCTTCGCCATGACAGGCACCTCCTACATAAAAATCATTTTTGTATGCCTCGGGTTTCTTCCCTTTGGCTGATTTTGTTATAGCACATTATATGCGTATTGTCAACACATTATGCGCATAATTTTGTGTTTTTTATAAAAATATTTCCCGCAGAAATGCCGCACGGGGAAGATCCTTGCCTTTGGCGGGGGATTCTTCTATAATAAGGGGCAGAGAACGAACAACACGCGGGAGGAACAGGTCATGGATGTACGGAAAATTCTGGCGGAGGATCCCGTTCTGCCCCAGGCGGCGGCGGCGCAGGAGGTGGTGTGGATCAACCGGGGCCGCATGCCCTTTGGGGTTGCGGCAAAGCAGATCCCTTTCGGTAAGGCGGAGGTGGCGGACGCGGCGGCGCGGCTCAAACGCTTTGCCCCGCTGCTGCGGGCGCTGTTCCCGGAAACGGGAGACGGCGTCATCGAGTCGCCCCTGACGGCCATTCCGGCCATGGGAAAGCGACTGGGCTGTGAACGGCTGCTGCTCAAGCGGGACAGCGATCTGGCGGTGGCGGGCTCCGTGAAGGCCCGGGGCGGCATCTATGAGGTGCTTAAGCACAGCGAAACGCTGGCGCTGGAGGCCGGACTGCTGACCGGGATCGACGACGATTACACCAGGCTGGCCACCCCCGATGCCCGGGCCTTTTTTGCCCGGCGGAAGGTGCAGGTGGGCTCCACCGGCAACCTGGGCGTGTCCATTGGCATGATGAGCGCCGCCCTGGGCTATCAGGCCATTGTCCACATGTCGGCGGACGCCAAGCAGTGGAAAAAGGACTATCTCCGCGCCCACGGCGTCACAGTGATCGAGTACGCCGGGGACTACGGCAAGGCGGTGGAGCAGGGCAGGGCGGAGTCTGACGCCGACCCCATGAGTTACTTCGTGGACGATGAGAACTCAAAAGACCTGTTTTTCGGCTACGCCGTGGCGGCGGAGCGTCTGGCGGCTCAACTGGCGGCGGCAAATATCAGCGTAAACGCCGAACACCCCCTGTTTGTCTACATCCCCTGCGGGGTGGGCGGCGCACCGGGGGGCATCGCCTTCGGGCTGAAGCTTCTGTACGGCGACAACGTACACGTCTTTTTCGCGGAGCCCATCCAGGCCCCCTGCATGCTGCTGGGACTGGCCACCGGGCTGCAGAACGGAATCTGCGTGCAGGACGTGGGCCTCACGGGCCTGACCCATGCCGATGGGCTGGCGGTGGGACGTCCTTCCGGCTTTGTGGGCAGGATCATGGCGCCGTTGCTCTCCGGCGAGATGACGGTGGCGGACGGGCGGCTCTACGACTACCTGCGCACGCTGCGAGACAGCGAGGGCATCTTCATCGAGCCCAGCGCCTGCGCCGCCTTCCAAGGCGTCGCGGCCGCTGTTTCCGCGCCGGAGATGGCGGACTACGCCCGCCAAAACGGTCTGGACATGGCACGCGCCACTCATATCGCCTGGGCAACCGGCGGCAAGCTGGTGCCACAGGAGCAGCGGCAGGTCTTTTACCACACCCACCTGTCCCCGGAAAACCCCTCGCTTTAAGCAAAACAGAAAGCAGTGCTGAGTCGTCTCAGCACTGCTTTTTTGTCGTTGACGTTTACTCTCCCAGCTTCATCCGCAGGATCCGCAGGACGCTCTCATCCAGCCGCGCCTCGCTGATCTCTCCGCTCTCCACAGCGGACAGCAGACCGTTAAAGGCCTCCGCGTAGTTCTCCGGCATCAGCACCACGTCGTTTCCCGCCCGGAAGGCCAGCACAGCGGCCTGCCCGGCCGAGTATTCATCGGTGATGGCGCCCATGGACAGGGAATCGGTGAGGATGATGCCGTTGAAGCCCAGCTCGCGGCGCAGCTTGCCGTCAATCAGCTCCCTGGAAAGAGAGGCGGGCAGGCCGTCGCCGGTGATGTTGGGCAGGGTGATATGGGCCACCATCACCGCGTCCGCTCCGTCCAGATTGCGGATAAACGGGATCAGCTCCTTGTCCAGCAGCTCATCCCAGGTCTTGCTCACCGTCACGGTGCCGCGGTGGGTATCGGCCTCGGTGTCCCCGTGGCCGGGAAAGTGCTTCAGCACGCCTCCCACGCCCTGACTGTGGAGTCCGTCCAGATAGGCCGCCACCATGTCCGTCACCGTGTCCGGATCGCTGCCGAAGGCGCGGTCGCCGATGACCACGTTGTTGGGGTTGGTGTTCATGTCCGCCACCGGCGCCAGGTCCAGCGTAAAGCCGTAGGACGCCAGATACGCGCCGATCTCCGCCGCCGCGCGGCGGACACGCTCCGGATCCCCGGACTCGGCCAGCGACGCCATGCTGCCCACCCGGGGCACGTCAAAGTTGGGGTTTCCGGCGATGCGGGCAACGCGGCCGCCCTCCTCATCCACGGCGATGACCGGCGCCACCTTGCAGGCGCCGCGCAGCCGGTCGGTCATGTCCTTCAGCTGGTCCGGCGTCTTGATATTCGCGCCAAACAGCACGAAACCGCCGGCCGGGTATTCCTCCAGCGTGCGCACCATCTCATCGGTGATCGCCGTCACGTTGGGGATCTTTGTTCCGGCAATGTTCCTGCCGGCCAAGGCGGGATCCAGCTGCTCCGGTATGATCCAGATCACCTGGCCCACCTTCTGGCGCAGCGTCATCCGGGACAGAAGCTGCTCGGCGGTATCGGGTTCCGGCTCAGGTTGCGGCTCGGGTACGGGCTCCGGTTCGGGTGTGGGCTCCGGCTGCGGCTCCGGTTCGGGTGTGGGCTCCGGCTGCGGCTCCGGTTCGGGCGTGGGCTCCGGTTCCGGTTCCGGCTCCGGCTCGGGTTCCGGTTCGGGTTCCGGTGTCGGCTCCGGCTCGACAGGCTCCTCCGACGGAACAGGGGCGTCCGGATGGACAGGGGCATCGGCACGGACGGCGCAGCTCGTCAGCAACAGGGCCAGCAGCAGAACGCAGACCGCCAGAATTTTCTTTTTCACAGGCTGTCGCCTCCCTTTTTTTCTGTATTATATGTCAAACGGCCGAAAAGTGCAAGGGACGCAAGCCCCCCGGCCGAAAAGGGAAAACTCCCGAGGTTATAGTAACCTCGGGAGTCAGTGTGTCGACAAAGTGTCGACACACTGCAGAAAATTCAGAAACATTAAAAAATGTTTCTGAATTTGCATGGATTTCACGTGAAGGGGGACTCCCATCCCCCTTCACAATCCCCCATGCGTGTCGTTACCTTTCGTCATATAACCTTTGTCTGCAGTTTGAACTCCCGAGGTTATACTAACCTCGGGAGTCCTTTTTGAAACAGGGAAATCACTTCGCCTTGCTCTCCAGCTGGGCGTTGATCTCGCGCATCTTCTGATCGTTGAGGATGAAGCGCTTTTTGAACCAGAACAGGGCCACGAACAGGCCGATGATGGGGATGATGGTCATGGTCATGCGCAGGCCGGTCTTGGAGGCGGCGGACACGCCCAGGGACCAGTCTACCAGCTTGTCGGCATCGGTGACCTCGGTGCCCTCCTTCAGCTTGTTGAACTGCAGGCACAGGGAGGCGATCAGGATGGCCACGCCGGAGGCCAGCTTCACCACAAAGGTCTGCATGGAGAAGATGACGGACTCATCACGGCGGCCGTTCTTCAGATGGCCGTAGTCCACGGAGTTGGCCAGGAACACGGTGGTGATGACGGTCAGCATGCCGTTGGCGGCAAAGATAAAGAAGGCGGGGATGAACAGCAGGAACACGCTGGACATGTTGGTGAAGGCCAGTCCCAGCAATATGGCGTAGCCGGCCACGGCCATGCCCAGGCAGATGTAGAAGATCTGCAGGCTGGTGAACTTCCTGCGCAGCACCGGGTAGAACACCATCATGCTCAGCACCTGAATGGCGCCGCCGAACATGTTGAAGAGGAAATAGGCGTCGTACCAACCCGTGCCGCCGAAGTCATACTTGAAGAAGTAGATCACCAGATTGGAGGTGATGTAGATGGCGCAGTTGATGAGCACGATGGCGATGGTAACGGTCATGGCCTGATCGTTCTGCACCAGAGCGCGGAACATCTGCTTGACGGAAACGGTCTCCATCTCGGCGGTGGACTTTTCCTTGACGTTGACGCAGGTGAGAACGGTGAAGACGATGAACAGAACAGCAACGATCAGGGCAAAATATTTGAAGCCGATGATCTCGCCGGCGTTGCCCTCCATGCCGCCCAGCAGCTTGCCCAGCAGGGGGACCAGCTTCATGGTGGCGATGGAGATGATGGCGCTGCCCACGCCGGCAGCGGTGCGGGCCAGGGTGGTGAGGTTTTCACGCTCCTTGCCGCCCTCGGTGAAGGCGGGGATCATGGACCAGTAGGGGATATCCATCATGGTGTAGGTGACGCCCCAGAGAACATAGGTCACGGCGGCGTAGGCAACCAGGCCTCTGGCGTCCAGCGCGGGAGGCGCAGCGAACATGAGATACAGCACGGCGGCGTTGGTCAGCGTGCCGATCAGCAGCCAGGGACGGAACTTGCCCCAGCGGGTCTTGGTCTTGGCCACGATGGCGCCCATGACGGGATCGTTGAAGGCGTCAAATACGCGGGCGGCCATCAGGATAACGCCCATGGCGCCGGCGCTGACGCCCAGCAGATCCTGAAAATAGTACAGGACGTAGCTGGCCGAGAGCATGTAGACCATGTCCTTGCCCACAGCGCCAAGAGCGTAGGACAGCCTCGCCTTTCCGGATAGTTTCATGGTTTCTCTCTCCTCATTTGTTTTCGGTCTCCGGCGCGATTCCGCCGGGTTTTTTCCATTATATGCCAGAGCAGGACACGGCGCAAGGGGCTATTTTGCGCCCTCCGTCCGCAAAAATGCCCGGGATCCTCAAATCCCGGGCATTTCAAGCTGTCGACAAAGTGTCGACAGCTTGAAATGCAAATTCAGAAACATTGAAAAATGTTCCTGAATTTGCACGGATTTCACGTGAAGGGGGAGTCCCCTCCCCCTTCACAATCCCCCATGCGTATCGTAGCCTTTCGGCCATTTACCTTTGTCTATAGTCTGAAATGCCCGGGATCCTCAAATCCCGGGCATTTTCGTCTGTAGCTTGGATTTACTTGACGGGCTTCTTGTCGTCGATGGTCTTCATGATCTTCTTCTCGTTGTAGAGAGCCAGGATCACGGCGCCCAGCACGCAGAAGCAGAGGGCAACAATGGCCACCACACGCAGACCCAGGGCGGAGGCGGTGATGTCGTTGGAGTTGGCGTTCTGGGTGGTGCCGATAATGGCCAGAGAGGTGAAGATCAGCATGGCCAGCGCCTGGCCCCACTTCATGGCGAAGGTGCGGGCGGCAAAGAACATGCCCTCCCGGTTCTCGCCGGTGACGATGCCGTCAGCCTCGGCCACGTCAGCCACGATGGACTGGGGGATGATGCCCAGCAGGGCCATGGGGATGGCGGCGAGGATGCAGATCAGCACGCCGGGGATCATGCCCTTGAAGGAGCCGATGCCGATGAGCGCGGTGACCAGATAGTCAACGGCCAGACCCAGGAAGGCAAGGATCACCAGCTTCTTCTTGCCGAACTTCTTGACAAACCCGGTGACGAAGGGATAGAAGCAGGCGGAAAGCACGGTCATGCCGCCCATGAAGATCATGGTGTAGCTCTCATCCAGGCCCATGGAGACCTTGACGAAGAAGGGCAGGCCGGTCTGGAACAGGGTCAGGCCGACCCAGTACATGATGTCGGAGCCGGCAAACACGCGGAACTCCCGGTTTTTGAAGGTGGCGATCAGGGACTTGATCATGTCGGTCTGGGAGGGAGCGGTGTCCACGAACTCCTTTTCATTGAGCAGGAAGGTGGGCAGCAGCATGCACACGCAGGCGATGACGGCCAGCACGATGAAGCAGATGCGGTAGCTCCAGGCAAAACCCACGGCGCCGCGGAGCATGCCGGCGAACACAAAGGGGGTGTAGGCCAGCATGGTGCCGGCGAAGAAGGTCAGGGAGATGGAGGTGGAGATGAACATTCTGTCGTCCTGGGTCTTGCCGAACTCGGAGATCAGGGCGTTGTAGGGCGTGCAGTACATGGTCATGAACAGGTAGAACAGGACCACGAACACGGAGATCCAGATGATGTTCAGCACGTTGGCGTTGCCCGTTGCAAAATTGCCGGCGGGAGCGCAGAACAGAAGGACGGTGACAATGGACAGGGGGATCGCCGCCACTCTCATGAAGGGAATGCGTCTGCCCTTGGGGTTCTTGCTGCGGTCGGACATGCTGGCGATCAGCGGGTCGGTGATGGCGTCGAACAGACGGCTGCAGGCGGTGATGAGACCCAGGATCGTCAGGAAGCCGAGAATCACCAGACCGGGCCGGATGTACTGGATGGCGCCGACGGCGATATCGCCCTCGGTGGGCAGATAGAAGGTCACGAACCAGGCGCCGATGATGCCGCTGAGGGTGGACCAGCCCAGCTGGCCGATGGCGAAGATGATCATCTGCTTTTTGGTCAGTCTTTTCATGGTATTGCGAAATATTACGTCTGAAATAATATTTCCCTCCTGTTCTTATTGATTTCCCGCTTCAGACCGCGGCGCAATGGGGTGGATTATTTATTTTTCTTCAAGAAAGCAATGATGAAGCCCGCAAGAGCGATTTGCAGGGATTTTTTCGTCACGATAAAGACGAGAAGTCGCAGGAATACTTTGTGTATTTCAAGATTTCGAGGCAAAATCGTGGCGGAAAAGGACCGCAAAGCGCCGAAGTGGGTTTCGTCAGCGCTTACGCAGGCCCATGGCCAGCTCGACCACCTTGTAGGCGCCGTCGTAGATACCCATGGACTTGTTGCGCATGATGTTGTCGCACATATCCCGCAGCGTCACATGATCGTTCATGAACAGCTCGATCATCTGCAGGGTATGGGGGATGTCGCGGCACTCCAGGGTGCCGTCGCCGATCTCGGCGGAGTGGACGGCGCCCCACTGCTCGTGGCCGCCGATGCGGCGGATGAACAGCTTGGGCACGGGGTAGAAGGCCAGCTCACTGGGCTTGGTGACCAGCACGTCGCAGCTGCGCATCAGCAAATTGGTGGCGTACACCGCCTGGAAGATGTTGCCGTGGTAGAAGGCGTGGACGCCGGTGACCTCGCCGGTGACGGCGGCCTCGGCGAACTGCTGGGTCTCGGCCCAGTCCTCAAAGTGCTCGGTGGATACGCCGGAAAGGCCCGGGATCTCCCGCACCAGCTCATCCCACACGTTGCGGTAGTCGCCCACGTTGACGTACAGGGCGGCCTTGCCGGATTCGATCATGGGCAGCAGGTAGCGGATGATGGCGGCGAAGATCTCCTTCTGGGCGCCGGCGCCGCCGATGGTCAGCAGGAAGCGCATGGGCTTGCCCTGCTCCTTCCGGGCCATACGGGCGGCACAGTCGGACTCGATGTTCCGCACCAGCTCGTCGTCGATGTAGTGGCCGGTGTAGACCAGGCTGTCCTCCGGCATGGGCTTCAATACCTTGTCTCCGGCCATGCCGTTGAGGACGCGGTAGCCCTGATAGGCGAAGTGGGTCTGGATGGTGTGTACGCTGCCCTCGGCCAGGTGGAGCGCCATGGGCCAGTTGTCAGGGATGGCGTTGACCACGTACTTCATACCGGCGTGGATGGCGGCCTGGGCGGGCCAGACGTGGGTGCCGATCACCGGGATGTCCTTGGGCACATTCTGAAACACGGGGGCCATGAGCTCGGCGTTCTTCTGGTCGGAGGCGTTGTAGCTCAGCTTGCGGAAACCCTCATAGTTCATGGGCTCCCAGACCAGCTTGTTGAACAGCTTGCTCTTCTGGGAGATGCGGGATCCCATGGAGTACAGGTCGTTCTGCGCGCCGATGACCTTGGTGCAGGTGGTGTCGGGATAGGAGTTCAGATCCATCCAGTAGGGCTGATAGCCCAGCGCCCGGGCGGCGGAGGCCATGGCCATGGAGATGCGGTAGTGGCCGAAGCCCATGCGGATGTTGCCCACGATGATGCCCTTCTCCGTGTCGAAGGGGGCGTCGCCCTTGCCGTCCTGGATGCGGATATCCTTCACGCCCAGCAGCGGCCCGATGTGGGGATTCTCCACCACAATGGCTGGATGGGGCGTTCCGGCGTCGTCGCCGAACTTGCGGGCAAACTTCTTCTTGGATTTCTCCGCCTTGCGGAAGTCGCCGCCGGACATGACGTTGCCGAAGATGATCTTGGATTTGTCTTGCATAGGCCCTCCTTTTTATTGCTCTCTCTCAATTTGAAATGAAACACATACCGTTTCGGCCTGACCGCAGCGGAGCGTCAGCACGCCCGGGCCGCAACCGCCGGTGGTTTTTACATAGGTGCCGCCGCAGCCGCCCCGCAGCTGCATCAGCCTCGGCCCGATGATCTCCACGGGACCGTCTGTCATCAGCTCCACCGTCTCGTTGCAGAAGGGGAGCCGGTTGCCGCTCTGGTCTCTGGCCACCACCCGGACGGCGGCAACGTCATAGGTGGCGCCCTCCCGCAGCTCGGTGTGATCCGCCTTCACGTCCAGCGTCATCCGGCGCATGGGCGTTTTCTCCACGGTTTTCACCACCTTGCCGTTCTTCACGGCCTCAAAGCGGAAGGTCACCGCCACATCGCCCCAGTTGCCGATGTACTTGCCGTACAGGTCATAGGCGTCCTGGAAGGTCATGCGGTATTTGGCCATGGCCACGCCGGCCTTTGCCATGATCTTCGGCGGCAGCCTGGCAAAGCCGTTGACGGCACTGTAGTTGAGGATATCCTTCACCAGCTGTGCCTGTTTGGGGGGCATGCCCTCCTCCCGCTCCAGCCGCGGGCCGATGAAATCGGTGATGAGGATAGGCCCGCGCCGCAGGTGCTTATAGGGACTGTCGGCGTGGGTGTACTCGTGGAGCAGCACGCCGTTGCGGTACATGCGCACGCTGTCGGCGTTGGTGAGGATGTAGATCTTCCCCAGATTGCTGGCGGGATGCTCGCCGATGGCCATGTCGGAGCTGATCTCCAGCACAGGCGTCTCGTCCTGCTCCACCGCGTACACTGCCGCCGCCGGCTTGGGGTTGCGGAACATATCCAGCACGCCGTGGTAGCAGATGCGATCCCCGCTGCCGAAGTCCTGATGGGTGTTGTAGTCCGCCATGCACCAGCCGAAGCTGCCGGCGATGTCGCTCTCCGCCGCCACCGCGTCCAGCACGTTGGCGTGGCGCAGGGTGTGCTCGGCGAGGTGCGGCTCGCTGTCGAACATCTTGGTGGGGAACATGTGGCCGTTGTACTCGCTGATGAGATACGGCCTGGCCATATCGGAGGTCACGTTTTTCTTGGGCTCACAGCCCCTCTGCTGACCGTCGTGGACGAAATCGTTATAGGTGTAGACGTCCTCCAGCAAATGGCTCTTCTTGCTGCACCGCACGCCGCCGGTGGGACGGGTGGGATCCAGCCGCCGGGCCGTCTCGTTGGTTTTCGCGTACAGCGCGTCGTCGTCCCTGGACTCGTTGATGCGCACGCCCCAGAGGATGATGGACGGGTGGTTGCGGTACTGCTTCACCATCTCGGCCACGTTCTCCACCGCCTGGCGCCGCCAGTCGTCGCTCTGCCCGATGTGCTGCCAGCCGGGGATCTCGGTGAACACCAGCAGGCCCAGCTCGTCGCAGCGGTCGATAAAGTGTTGGGACTGGGGATAGTGGGAGGTGCGCACGGCGTTGAGCCCCAGCTCCTTCTTCAGAACATCCGCGTCCATCCGCTGCATGGATGCGGGCATGGCGTAGCCCACGTAGGGATAGCTCTGGTGGCGGTTCAGGCCCCGGAGCTTCACCTTGCGGCCGTTGAGGTAGAAGCCGTCGGCTTCAAACCGGATCTCCCGGAAGCCGATGCGGACGGTGTGGCGGTCCAGCACCTCGCCGTTTCGCAGCAGCTCGGTGGTCAATGTGTAGAGGATGGGGCGGTCGATATCCCACAGGCGGATATCGGAAGCCTTCATCGTCACAGGGACGCAGGTCTCGGCCTGCCCCGTGCCGCTGACGGAGACGGTGCAGCGCCCCGGCTCATCCCGCTCCAGCCGCAGGGCTTGGCGGATGTCATACGTCCCGTCGGCGAGGCCGCGGCACAGCACATCGCTCTCCACAGTGCCGTCGATGCGGGGTCTGGCGAACACGTCGGCGATGTGGGCGCTCTCCTTCACCTCCAGCCACGCCTCCCGGTAGAGGCCGCCGTAGGTCATGTAGTCGATGACAAAGCCGAAGGGCGGCTGATCCAGCGTCTCCCGGCTGTCCACCCGGACGGCCAGCAGATGGGTGCGTCCGGGGATCGCCCGGCCGGTCAGGTCCACGGTAAAGGCGGTGTAGCCGCAGCGGTGCTCGAAGATCAGCTCGCCGTCCAGATACACCCGGGCGCAGTGGCCGGCGGCGCCGAAGGTCAGCAGGATGGATTTGCCCGCCCAGCTCTCCGGCACGGTCAGGGTGCGGCGGTAGAGGCAGTCCATCTGGTAGACGGACTCGTCAAAGTAATCATAGGGTGTTTCGGCGCAGGTGTGGGGCAGACGCACGGGGACAAAATCCCCGGCATGGGGGTCGGTCAGCGCCGCCTCGGTAAAGGCTTCGGCAAACTCCCAGCCGTTGTTCAGGTCGAAATGCTGCGTCATGGCATCCGCTCCTCTCCGCCTTGTGTTGGACAAAATGCATACAAAAATGCATTCTAATCTGCCATTGTTATTATAACATGACAAAGCCGGGCTGACAAGAACAGAAACGGACGCGCAAATTTTTTCTTGACAGATCCCCCGTTTTCCCCCATCATAATAGGGAAGACACGCTCATTTCATCCCCAGAGAACGGAGGTATCCTATGGAACGCAATCGCTTTTTCCCCGAGGTCAACGGGAACTTCGGCTTCGGCTGCATGCGCCTGCCCATGATCGAGAAAGAGGTGGATCAGCCCCAGTTCGAGCAGATGGTGGACGATTTCCTCGCCGCCGGCTTCAACTATTTTGACACCGCCCACGGCTACATCGGCGGCCGCAGCGAGACCGCCATCCGGGACGGCCTTGCCCGCCGCTATCCCCGTGACCGCTTCATCCTTACCGACAAGCTGACCGCCCCCTATTTCAACAGTGAGGCGGACATCGTGCCCCTCTTCAAACAGCAGCTGGCCGCCTGCGGGGTGGAATACTTCGACTTCTACCTGATGCACGCCCAGAACGCCGACAACTTCCAGAAGTTCAAGGCCTGCCGGGCCTATGAGACGGCCTTTGCCCTGAAGGAGCAGGGCTATATCCGCCACGTGGGCATCTCCTTCCACGACAAGGCCGCGGTGCTGGAGCAGATCCTCACCGAGTACCCCCAGATCGAGGTGGTGCAGATCCAGTTCAACTACGCCGACTACGAGGACGCCTCCGTGGAGAGCCGGAAGGTCTACGAGGTGTGCGAGAAATTCGGCAAGCCTGTCATCGTCATGGAGCCGGTGAAGGGCGGCAACCTGGTGCGGCTGCCGGACGAGGCCCATCAGGTGCTGGCGGACTTGAACGGCGGCAGCGACGCCAGCTACGCCATCCGCTTCGCCGCCGGCTTCCCCCAGATGTTCATGGTGCTCAGCGGCATGAGCGACACCGCCCAGATGGCGGACAACATCGGCTTCATGCGGGATTTCCAGCCGCTGAACGAGACCGAGCGGGCCGCCGTGGACAAGGTGTGCGAGATCTTCCGCAGCATGAACCTCATCCCCTGCACCGACTGCCGCTACTGCACCGACGGTTGTCCCATGGGCATCCGCATCCCCCGGCTGTTCTCCTGCATGAACAACAAAAAGCGTTTCCAGGACTGGAACGCGGATTTCTACTACGAGACCATCACCCAGAACACCGCCAAGGCCTCCCAATGCGTCCAGTGCGGCCAGTGCGAGGAGGCCTGCCCCCAGCATCTGCCCATCCGGGAGCTGCTGCAGCAGGTGGCCGCGGAGTTTGAGAAGCCGGAATCCGGCGAGTAAGTAAAAAACGAGGGCCTGCGCCTTTTGCCACTGCCTAATAAGGAAGTAATCGAGGCATAGGAATAACAGTCATTGCAAAGGCTACAAGAAGGGCGCGTTGCAAAATAACGCGTAAAAAAGAGCACCAGTCAAGCAGAAAAA
>CAMVRT010000015.1 GCA_947169975.1 uncultured Oscillospiraceae bacterium | reverse complement strand
CTACTGATCGTCGCCTTGGTGGGCCGTTACCCCGCCAACAAGCTAATCAGACGCGAGGCCATCTTTCAGCGATAAATCTTTGGCATAAAAACCATGCGATCTCTATGCATCATGCGGTATTAGCAGTCGTTTCCAACTGTTGTCCCCCTCTGAAAGGCAGGTTCCTCACGCGTTACTCACCCGTCCGCCACTGTCCTCACCTTCCGTTGTCCGAAAACTCCTTCCGGTGATTCTCGTTCGACTTGCATGTGTTAAGCACGCCGCCAGCGTTCGTCCTGAGCCAGGATCAAACTCTCAATAAAATCGTATCAACACGGTGTTTCCACCGAGCTAATCGTTTATCGAGCTATTTCCATAGCTTCATAAAACTCTTTGCGTCCGCTCCGGGTAATTGACTGAACCCCGAAGCTTCCGCTTTTGCACTTTCGTGCACGTCTGGTGCTTTGTTCGTTCATTGTTTAATTTACAAGGTACACTCCCGACCGCCCTTAGCGGCGGAACATTGCTATTTTAGCAGCACTTCATAGCTTTGTCAAGAACTATTTTTCAAATTCCTGATTTTTCTTTTCCGTGCCGCTCTCGCCTCTCGGCGACAGCTTCGTTAGAATACCATCTTCGACACCGTTTGTCAACACCTTTCTCCCCTCTTTTTGCTTAATTTTTTATCGCTGTCATAAGCGGTGATTATATCGCGTCTGTGGATGGAGGAAGGGGTGTACTATATTATATGGATACGCGGATTGCCGCGCTCTGCTGCGCAGCCCGCGCAATGACAGGGAGACGAAAAGCGCGGACTGCACCGGCGACGGGCGGACCGGAGCCCGCCCCTACGGTGAATGCGCATCGACGGGGAGACGGAAGAAACGGATTGCGCCAGCCCTGGCCCGCGAGGAACGAGCGGCTGCCAGGGCAAGTGCCCTTGGGGTGCCGCGCCGCCTGCGGCGCAGCCCGCGCAATGACAGGCGGGGATGGCGGATCGCCGCGGCCCCGTTGGGGCCTCGCAATGACACCTCATCCACCCCATGCGAGAGCGCCCAAATCTTCGATTTGGCAGCGCGAACTCATGCGTCAGCTGTGTGCGCACTGGGACACCTTCTCCTCAAGGAGAAGGCTTTATATGGAATAAGCGCGGCATGCCGTGACACACCGCGCTTACATTATTATATAACAGATGACGCGTGAGGCATATTATACCTCGAAGTCCTCTTTGGTGAGCTTGTCGGCGGAGAGCTTCACCGGGCGGGGCGGCACGCGGCGGAGGGGATCGTAGCGAAACGCGGGGCAGTGATCCTCCGGCGCCACGATGCCCTTCTTCAGGCAGATCACCTGCTCATCGTCCAACGTGCGACCCTTGGCGCAATACGCGCAGCGGGGCTCCATCTTCTTGCGAAACAGCATAGCGTTCACCTCACAGCGTATAGAGCTTCACTTTATCGTCCTCCACCGTGGCGCGGATCTCCGTGATGGGGTGGTCGTAGGACGCGATGATCTCGCCGGCCATGGGATCCTCGATCTCCTTCTGGATGGCGCGGCGGAGATTGCGGGCACCGTAGGCGGCGGAATAGGAGGTCTTCACCAGATGGTCCACCAGCGCCTCGTCCCAGCGGAAGTGATAGCCCTTCTCCTCCAGAGAGTCCCGCAGCTCGCCCAGCATGATGGCGGCAATGCCCTTGAAGTTCTCCTCGGAGAGCTGGTTGAAGCAGACGATCTCGTCCACCCGGTTCAGAAACTCCGGGCGCAGGAAGTCCTGCAGCGCCTTCATCACCTTCTCCTTGCCCTGCTCGTTGGCGCTGCGGCCGAAGCCCACCGCGCCGGAGCCGGACTTGTCGGAGCCGGCGTTGGAGGTCATGACGATGACGGTGTTCTCGAAATTCACCTTGCGGCCGTGGGCGTCGGTGATCTGGCCGTCGTCCAGGATCTGCAGCAGCACGTTCAGCACGTCCGGGTGGGCCTTCTCGATCTCGTCGAAAAGCACCACGCTGTAGGGCTTGCGGCGGATCTTCTCGGTGAGCTGGCCCGCCTCGTCATAGCCCACGTAGCCCGGGGGTGAGCCCACGATGCGGCTGACGGAGTGCTTCTCCATGAACTCGGACATATCCAGACGGATCAGGGACTCCGGGGCGTTGAAGAGGTCGTCTGCCAGGCGCTTCACCAGCTCCGTCTTGCCCACGCCGGTGGGACCGACAAAGATGAAGCTCACCGGCTTGTGCTTGGGGCTGATGCCCACGCGGTTGCGGCGGATGGCGGCGGCCACGGCGGCCACGGCCTCGTCCTGTCCCACGATATGCTCCTTGAGGCGGTCCTCCAGCTTGGCAAGGCGCTGGAACTCCTCCTCCCGGATCTTGCTGGCGGGGATCTTGGTCCACATCTCGATGACACGGGCGATGTTGTCCATGGTCAGCTGGGGCGTGCCCTTGGCCTCCAGCGCATCCAGCTCGTTTTTGGCCCGCATCTCCTGGCTGCGCAGCTCCGCGATGCGCTCGTAGCGGGCGGTGAGGTCCTCCCCCTCCACGTCGGCGGACATGAGGTTCTCCCGCTCGAAGGTGAGGTTCTCCAGCTCCTGCTTCAGCTCCATGCGGCGGTTAATGTCCGCATCATGGAGGTTGAGGTCGGAGCAGGCCTCGTCGATGAGGTCGATGGCCTTGTCGGGCAGGTAACGGTCGGTGATATACCGCTCGGAGAGCATCACCGCCTGACGGAGGATGCCCTCGGGGATGGACACGCCGTGGAACTCCTCATAATAATGGGCAATGCCCCGGAGGATGGCCAGGGTGTCGGCAATGTTGGGCTCGTTCACCGTCACCGGCTGGAAGCGGCGCTCCAGCGCGCTGTCCTTCTCGATGTGCTTGCGGTACTCGTTGAAGGTGGTGGCGCCGATGACCTGGATCTCGCCCCGGCTCAAGGCCGGCTTCAGGATGTTGGCGGCGTTCATGCTGCCCTCGGCGTCGCCGGCGCCCACGATGGTGTGGACCTCGTCGATGACCAGGATCACGTTGCCCGCCTTGCGGATCTCCTCGATGAGGCCCTTCATGCGGCTCTCAAACTGGCCGCGGAACTGGGTGCCCGCCACCAGCGCGGTGAGATCCAGCAGGTAGACCTCCTTGCTGCGCAGCTTGAAGGGCACCTCCCCCGCCGCGATCCGCTGGGCAAGGCCCTCGGCAATGGCCGTCTTGCCCACGCCGGGCTCGCCGATGAGGCAGGGGTTGTTCTTCTGGCGGCGGTTCAGGATCTGCACCACACGCTCGATCTCCTCTTCCCGGCCGATCACCGCGTCCAGCTTGTGGTCCCGGGCCCGCTGGCTCAGGTTGATGCAGTAGCTGTCCAGGAACTTGTGCTTCTTGTCGGCCTTCTTCTTGCCGGATTCAGGGCGGGAGCCGCCCTCGCCGGGCTGCTGGGGAGCGGGACTGCCGCCGCCGAACAGACGGTTCAGGAAGGGGAACGTGGCGGTCTTGCCGTTCTCATCGTCCTCCTCGTCTCCGCCCTCGTCGGGCAGCTCCTCCATCTCCTCGGCGCCGCCGAAGGCCTGCATCATCTCACTGTTGAGATTCTCCAGATCGTCCGGCGTGATGCCCATGCGCTTCATCATGTCCTCCACCTGGGGCAGACCCAGCTTGGCGGCACAGCTTAAACACAGGCCCTCGTTGACCATCTCGTTTTTCTCGTTCATGCGGGAGATAAACACCACCGCGACGTTCTTTTTGCATCGGGAACAAATGGTAGGCTGCATGGTTTTCCTCCAGAATACGTGGGATAAATGGGGTATGACGGTTTGTTTGGGGTGATTTGCCACCTCATCCGTCACGGCCTTGCGGCCGTGACGCCTTCTCCTCAAGGAGAAAGCTTTTTATATATCTTACAGACCCGTCAGCAGACTCAGGGGACTGTTTTCCACAAAGAACTTCAGCAGGTTGGATTCCTCCACCAGCTGGGGCGTGATGACCAGCTGGAGCCGGCGCAGCACCCAGACCGCCGCGAACACCAGCAGCACGCCCTCGACAAAGCCCAGCACGCCGCCGCCCAGGGTGTTGAGGCCGTGGAGACCGGGCAGCCTGGTGGCCAGCTCCAGGGGCTTGATCAGCAGGGACAGCACCACCAGCAGCAGGATGAATACCACCACGAACACCACCGCAAAGGCGATGGAGTGGGTCACGGTGCCCACCACGGTGTCCGCCATGGTCTGGCCGGTCTCGCCCACGCGGCGAACGATCTCCTTGGCAAGATTTTCCAGCGACTCGCCGCTGAAGCCGAACTTCTCCAGCATTTGCCGGGCATCGGCCACGGTGGTGGCGGCGGATTGGCCCGTCTGGCCCAGCTTTTCGGTGAGGCCCTCCGACAGCATGGGCTGCAGCTGCTGTGCCAGAGGATCGGCCAGGAATCTGGCCGCAAAGGACGCGCCGATGGCGGAGCAGACCAGCACGATGACGCCGGCAAGGGACTGCAGCAGGCCGGACTTGGCGCCGATGATGAGGGCCAGCAGGATTACGGCAACGATAATGACGTCGGCAAGAATGGACATGGGAACTCTCCTTTCTCTCTATGGGTGGCTGATGCGGTTATGGCAGGTACAAACTGGCGGAGGTCAGGCCGGCCAGCACGGCGGAGCCGTCGCTGCGGACCATGACCTGACGCACCGTGCTGACCTCCGTCAGCGTGGCAAGCTCCTTCAGGGTCTTATCGTAGATCGTCATATGGTCGGTAAACAGCACCGCCACGTAGCGGCCGGAGGCGGAGAGATTCACCACGTCGCCGTCCAGCTCCCGCTGGCCCAGAACCGTGCCGTCCTCCTTCACCGTGACCAGACGGCACTTTGTGCCGGTCTTATAATGCCCCAGCAGAACGGTCGCATACCCGTCGCCGCACAGATCGCAGCGGCGCAGCGTATCGTTTCCGTAGCGCCAGGTGTGCTCCACCTCGCCGGAGGCGGAGAGAAGATACAGAGCGTCCTCCGCCACGGCGCACATCCGTTTGCCCACCGGGCCCACGTCAAACACCACGCCGCCGCTGACATCCACCTTGTTCACCGGCTTGGTGCTGTTGAGCCGGTAGGTCACCAGGCGGTTGGCAAAGGCGCCGTCCGACTCGCCCAGCGTCACCGCCGTGACGTAGCGGCAGTCCCGGGAGACGGCAGCCGACATGATAAACCGGTCGGCACTGTGGAAATCAAAGACCGGCTTGCCGCTGTCATCGTACACCTTCACCGAGGCCTTGTAGCCGGTGTCGTTGACGGTCAGTGCCAGATAGCCCTTTTCATTGAGGGTGGCGGAGATGAGCTGGCCGTCCGCCTCCATGCGGCGCACCAGACCGGCGCTGTTGATGAGATAGACGTCGCTGCCGCCCACATCGCACACGGCGGCCAGCTCGCCGCGCTGGGCGATGACGCAGCTCTGGAACCGGACGCTCTCCTCAAACTCCACCGTGCCCTGATCGCCGATGAGGCGGATCTGGCTGGGCGAGGCGATGAGCAGACTGCCGCCCAGGCCGGCATACCGGGCGGCACGGTCGCCGCTGTAGTCATACAGCATGGCGCAGCCGTTCTCGTCCTTCTCCGCCCGGGCGTAGAGAAATCGGCGGCGGAGGCCGTCAAAGGTGTTGGCGTCCCACAGCACGGCGGTCAGCACGCCCACGATCACCAGCACCGCCAGCACGATCAGCGCGATGCGCAGCTTTTTGTTGGGTTTCTTCTCGACGCGCTTGGGCGCCTCCTCCTGGGGATTGCCCGGAGTAAATTCCATCTTATCCATTCAGTCGTTCATCCTCATACCATACGTGTGTGAGATACAGGCCGCCCGGCGGAGCCGTGGGACCGGCCAGGGTGCGGTTGCCGCTGTCCAATATCACCGGGATGTCCTCCGGCGCCAGCTTGCCCTCCGCCGCGTACAGCACCGTGCCGGTGATGGCACGTACCATATTATACAGAAAGCCGTTGGCGCAGACCTTCAGCTCCAGCAGATCGCCGCTGCGTGTGACATGGCAGTAGTAGATGGTGCGCACCGTGCTGCGGACGTTGGTGCCCACGCTGCGCACGGCGGCAAAATCGTGGGTGCCCTCGAACATCCGGGCGGCCCGGTCCATCACCGCCTCGTCCAGACGCTTGGGGTAGAACCACGCGCGGTCCACGTAAAAGGGGTTCTTGAAACGGGAATTGTAGATGCGGTAGGTGTACTCCTTCCGGAGACAGGAGCCGATGGCGTTGAAATCGTCGTCCACCTCGCAGGCCGCCTTCACGGCGATGTCCTCGGGGATGTGAGTGTTGACGGCGAAGGGGATGCGGTCCACCGGGATGCGGGAGGTCGTGCGGAAATTGGCCACATAATGCTCGGCGTGGACGCCGGCGTCCGTGCGCCCGCAGCCCACCACCCGGATGGGCTCGCCGCAGACCATGGTCAGGCCCCGCTCCAGCGTCTCGGCCACGGTGATCTCGCTTTTCTGCACCTGCCAGCCGTGATAGGCGGTGCCGTTATACATCAAAATGAGCGCGATGTTGCGCAAGGGCAACGCCTCCTTCGGTTGCGTCCAAAATCCGCTTTCCCCCTCATCAGTCGGCTGCGCCGACAGCTTCCCCCCAGGGGGAAGCCTTTTGCGATGCGCCACTAAGCCTTCCCCCTCTGGGGGAAGGTGGCACGGCGAAGCCGTGACGGATGAGGGGGCATCCGTTTTACAGTCCAAACCGCCGCAGGACGATGACCGCCGCCGTCAGCAGCACGAACAAAGCCAGGGCGATATAGTCCGCCGTGCGGTAGCGCAGGACGTGGAGGGCGGTGCGGCCTTCGCCGCCGTGATAGCAGCGGCTCTCCATGGCCGTGGCCAGCTCGTCGGCACGGCGGAAGGCGCTGACGAACAGGGGCACCAGAATGGGCACCAGCGCCTTGGCACGGCGCAGGATATTGCCGCTTTCAAAGTCGGCGCCCCGGGCCTTCTGGGCCGACATGATCTTGTCCGTCTCCTCAATGAGCGTGGGAATGAACCGCAGAGCCAGCGACATCATCAGCGTCAGCTCGTGGACGGGGAAATGCAGCTTCTTCAGGGGACCGAGCAGCTTGTCCAGCGCATTGGTCAGGGCGATGGGGCTGGTGGTGTAGGTCAGCAGGAACGAGCCCATGATGAGCATGACGATGCGGGCCATCATGAAGCACGCCGTCCTGGCGCCCTCCCAGGTGGCGTGGCGCAGGATCGCCACGTCGGCGATGGGCGTGCCGGGGGTGAAAAAGAGGTTCATCACCGCCGTGAAGGCCACGATGATATACACGGTTTTGAGGCCCTTGGTCAGCGCGCGGAAGCTGACGCCGGAGATGACGATGCAGGCGATGAGCGCCGCCGCCACAAGGCCGTAGGTCACCAGCCACCGGGCGCAGAACAGCGCCACGATGAACAGGATCAGGCACAGCAGCTTGGTGCGGGGATCCAGACGGTGGATGGGGGTGTCGCCGGGGAAATACTGGCCCAGCGTGATGTCCTTCAGCAAGGCCCGCTCCCCCCTTTCAGCGCCAGGAGCTGACGCTCCAGCGCCTCCACGGTGTAGGTCGCGCCGTCCACCGCCACGCCACGAGCGCGCAGCGCAGCGGCCACCTTGGTGACCTGGGGCACGTCAAGACCCACGGACTCCAGCTCGTCGGCGTGGGCAAAGACCTCCGCCGGGGTGCCCTCCATGTAAACACGGGCGCTGTGGAGCACCACGATGCGATCCACGTTGCGGGCGATCTCCTCCATGCTGTGGCTCACCAGCACCACGGTGGTGCCCCGGGCCTGGTGATAGGCCCGGATCTGGCTCAATATCATATCCCGGCCGGCGGGATCGAGGCCCGCCGTGGGCTCGTCCAATATCAGCACCTCCGGCTCCATGGCAATAACGCCGGCGATGGCCACCCGGCGCTTCTGGCCGCCGGACAGCTCGAAGGGCGAGCGCTCCAGCAGCGCGCTCTCCAGTCCCACGAAGGCGGCGGCGTCACGGACGCGGCGGTCGATCTCCTGCTCGTCCAGCCCCATGTTCTTCGGGCCGAAGGCGATGTCTTTATAAGCCGTCTCCTCAAAGAGCTGGTACTCCGGGTACTGGAACACCAGACCCACCCGGAAGCGCACCTTGCGGATCTCCTTGGGCTTAGCCCAGATGTCCTGTCCGTTCAGCCAGATATGGCCGGAGGTGGGCTTTAAAAGGCCGTTGAGGTGCTGGATCAGGGTGGATTTCCCCGAGCCGGTGTGGCCGATGATGCCCAGAAACTCCCCGGGCAGCACCGAAAGGCTCATATCCGCCACGGCGCTGCGCTCAAAGGGCGTGCCCGCGCTATACGTATGCGTCAGATGATCGACGCGAATGATCGGTTCCAATGATGTATTACTCCATTTTCCCCAACGCCACGGCGATGGCGTCGGCGCAGTCTTCCACGGAAATTGCGGTGAGGGGCAGGTCCATGCCGCCCCGGTTCAGGCCGTAGAGCAGCTCCACCGTGTCCGGCGAGCAAAGGCCCAGAGCGTGGAGCTCCTCCACGCGGCTGAAGATCTCGGCAGGCGCGCCGTCCATGACGATCTCGCCCCGGTTCATCACCACCACCCGATCGGCGTCCACCGCCTCGGCCATGTGGTGGGTGATCAGCACCACGGTGATGCCCCGCTCCTGATTCAGCTTATGGACCGCGGCCAGCACGTCCCGCCGGCCCACGGGATCCAGCATGGCGGTGGCCTCGTCCAGCACGATGGTCTCCGGCTCCATGGCGATGACGCCGGCAATGGCGATGCGCTGCTTCTGGCCGCCGGAGAGAAGGTGGGGCGCATGGGTGGGGAACTCCCCCATGCCCACGGCAGCCAAAGCGTCGTCCACACGGCGGCGGATCTCCGCCGTGGGTACGCCCAGATTCTCCGGGGCGAAGGCCACGTCCTCCTCCACCACGTTGGCCACGATCTGGTTGTCCGGGTTCTGGAACACCATGCCCACACGGCGGCGGATCTCCAGCGTCACCAGCTCGTCGCGGGTGTCCATGCCGTCCACATACACGGCGCCGCCGCTGGGCAGCAGCACTGCGTTGAAGTGCTTGGCCAGGGTGGATTTGCCGGAGCCGTTGTGCCCCAGCACCACCACGAAGCTGCCCTTTTCGATCTGCAGATCCACCCCCCGCAGGGCGGGAGACGGCTCGCGCCCCTCCTCCGCCGGGTAGGTGAAGATCAGTTGTTTCGTCTCGATCATTTATTCTTCCTCACAGTGAAGCCGCGGTTTGCCGAAGAAATGCCACAGGAAGCGGCCCAGCAGCACGCCCAGGGCGTTGAGCATCAGATCGTCCACATCAAAGTAGCGGCCGATGAGCACCTGCCAGTTCTCCACCAGAATGGGCACCGCCGCGGCCATGATCACCGCCCCCCACCAGCTGCGATTGCGCCACAGCAGCGCCGGGCAGAAGCCCAGGGGCAGGAACAGCGCCACGTTGGCGATCAGCACCAGCTTGCTGAATTTGAAGGTGCGGAAGAACTCCATGTTCACCACGCCCTGCCGGAAAAACGGGCCCGGATATCCCTGGCGCAGCACGGTCAGCAGATCGAAGTCCGAGGGCAGCAGCAGCACCATGGCCATGGCGCCGCAGTAGGCCCAGAACAGCGCCAGCACCACCTCGCGCCACGGCTCGCTGACCAGGCCCAGACGCTTCAGACGCGCCCGGCGCAGGGGCAGCGCCACGGCATACAGCACCAGCGCCAGCACGGCGCCGGGGGCCATGGCCCGGAGGTTGCGCAGAATATAAGCTTTTTTACCCATGTTTTTCTATCCTCTCTCCGGAGACAACGGCGGCGATGATATTCTCCACCGGCTCCCGTTCCCGGCACCAGAGCCGGGGTCGCTTCAGCGCCGCCCACAGAGCCCAGCCCAGCATGGCGCCCAGCGTATTCAGAATAAGGTCGTCCACATCGAAGGTGCGGCCGATAAACAGCTGCCAGCACTCGATGTTCTCCGTGATCAGCAGCGACACGCCCAGCGCCCTGTACCACCGGCTGTTGCGCCACAGCAGAGCCGGGCAGAAGCCGAAGGGCATGAACATGACGATATTGGCCAGAAACGTGAAGCCGTCGTTGAACATCTTGGCCAGCGGCGTCACGCTGACCTTGCCCACGTGGAAAAAGGGCACGTCGGGCAGGCCCTGGCGCAGGATCTTCAGCACCTTGGCATACTCCAGGGGCAGCAGGGTCAAGGTGGCCATGCCGCCGCAGTACATGAGAAACAGGGCCAGCACCAGCTCACGCCGGCCGTCGCTGATGAGGTCGCGGCGATCCAGCCGCTCCATCCGGGGGCGGTACAGACACAGGTACACCGCCAGCATCACCAGCATGCCGGGGATCATCATCACCGCGTAGCGCCGGGCAAGCATCAGATACCGGAGGGTGCGGCCCGGCACGGTGCGCATCAGTTCATACATGGCGCTTCTCCTTTAGTAAACGATGAATCAATCGAAGTGCGCGGATTGGCGAGCAGGTTTTTCGGCTGACGAAGCCGAAAAAATGCAGGAATACTTTGTGTATTTCAAGTTTTTGAGGCAAAGTCAGGCGGGAAACATGCCGTCAAGACGTGTGCGGCGATTTGTTCAGCGTTTCCTTTACTCCGCCATCCAGCGGCCCGTGGCGCCGCAGGGCAGCGCCATGCCCGACTCGGTGCAGGGCAGGCCCAGCTCGTCCCACGTCACCTTGCCGCCGCGCTGACGGCCGATGAGCTGATGGAGGATATAACCCAGCACCGACGGGGCAAGGCCCGTGGTGTAGGAGTTCAAAATCACGAACAGGGGCTTGTCGCTGAGGACTCTGGCGCACAGGGCCACGAAGGGATAGAGGTTCTCCTCCAGCTTCCATACCTCGCCGCCGGGACCCCGGCCGTAGCTGGGCGGGTCCATGATGATGGCGTCGTAGGTCTTGCCCCGGCGGATCTCACGCTCCACGAACTTGGCGCAGTCGTCCACGATCCAGCGGATAGGGGCCTCCTCCAGTCCGGAGCATCTGGCGTTCTCCCTGGCCCAGGCCACCATGCCCTTGGCCGCGTCCACGTGGCACACGCTGGCGCCGGCCCTGGCGCAGGCCACCGTGGCGCCGCCGGTATAGGCAAACAGATTCAGCACCCGGACGGGGCGGTCCGCCCGCCGGATGGCCTCCATGGCAAAGTCCCAGTTCACCGCCTGCTCCGGGAACAGACCGGTGTGCTTGAAGTTCATGGGCTTGACCTGAAAGGTCAGCTCTTTATAATGGATCGGCCAGCTCTCCGGCACCTTCTTCCGGTCCCAGTGGCCGCCGCCGGTGGACGAGCGGCTGTACCGCGCGTCGGCAGTGCGCCAGCCGGGGTGGGCGTGATCCGTGGCCCAGATGGCCTGGGGGTCCGGGCGCACCAGGATCTGCCGGTCCCACCGCTCCAGCTTCTCGCCGCCGCCGCAGTCCAGCAGTTCGTAATCCTTCCAACCGTCCGCAATCCACATCAGAGCAAATACCTCCACACAATAAATCATCTTATTATACAATAATCCCGCCCCATCGTCAACGTTTTCGGGCAAGGCGGAAATGTTAATTTTTTATCTGTTCAGGCGGACAGATCTCTGGTATAATGGGGGCAAACGAGCTGTCATTCCGAGGCCGGTTCGCAAACCGGCCGTGGGAATCCGTTACTCCCCGCGAGGAGAACGGATTGCCGCGGCGGGCTTTGCCCGCCTCGCAATGACAATCCCTTTGAAAAAACGCGAAGGAGGACGGCGCCATGACGCGAAAGAAGCTGCGGATCCTGTATCTGGCCCAATTTCTCACGGAGCAGAGCGACGAGGAGCATCCCGTCACCCTCCAGGAGATCCTGGCCCATCTGGCGCGCTGCGGCATCAGCGCCGACCGCAAGAGCATCTACGACGACGTGGAGCAGCTGCGGCTCTATGGCATGGACATCGTGTCCGTCAAGGGAAAGCACTTCGGCTACTATCTGGGGCAGCGGGACTTCCAGCTGCCGGAGCTGAAGATGCTCATCGACGTGGTGCAGGCCTCCCCCTTTCTGACGGCGAACAAGAGCATGGAGCTCATCGGTAAGCTGGAAAAGCTGGCCAGCCGACCCCAGGCAAGGGCCCTGCGGCGGCAGGTGTACGTGATGAACCGGGTGCGCACCGACAACGAGAGGCTCTACTACACCGTGGACGGCATCAACGCCGCCATCAACGAAAACCGGCAGGTGACCTTCCGCTACTTCGACTGGACGGCGGGCGGCGAAAAGGTGTACCGGCGGGAAGGCGGGCTCTACACCGCCGACCCCGTGGCACTGTGCGTGGACCGGCACTACTATCTGGTGGCCTACGACAGCGCGCTGGGCGACTACCGCCACTACCGGGTGGACCGGATGGACGGCCTCACCGTCACCGATACGCCCCGCTCCCCCCTGCCGGAGGGCTTCGATCTGGGCGAGTACGTGAAAACCGTGTTCGACATGTACAACGGCGAGACGAGGACGGTGACCCTGCACTTTGCCCGGCACCTGACCAATGTGGTCACCGACCGGTTCGGCACCGGCGCACACATCCGCGCCGACGGCGACGGCTTCGCCCTCACCGCAGCCGTGGAGGTGGGGCCCACCTTCTTCGGCTGGCTGTTCCAGCTGGGCACGGAGGCGGAGCTCACCGCCCCGGAGGACGTGCGCCGGCAGTTCGCCCACTGGTGCCGGGACGTGCTGGGGATGTACGAGTGAGGCCAAACGGAGCAGAGAATCATCATTTCGTCATTTTCACGAAAATACACCTTGCTTTTTTGCCCAAAATCCGCTATACTTCCTCTGTATGTGTCCGGCCGCCGGCCGGGATGTATTGCGCTCTGCACCACAGAAAGGAGTCCCCGCTATGGAAGCTCTCCGCCTGATCAACTGGATCATCGGAATCGTATTTTTCGTTTGCTATACATATCAGTTCGTCTATATCCCCGTCGTGTGGTTCATCAAGGACCGCAGGCACAAGGAGACCAAGCCACACCGCTACGCCATTCTGGTGTGCGCCCGCAATGAAAAGAACGTGCTGGGCGACCTGCTGGACTCCATCAAGGCCCAGACCTATGACGCCTCCCTGCTCCACACCTTCGTGCTGGCCGACAACTGCACCGACAACACCGCCGACATCGCACGCAGCCACGGCGCCACCGTGTACGAGCGGTTCAACAACAAGGAGATCGGCAAGGGCTACGCCCTGGACGCCCTCATCGGCCACATCCGGGAGGACTATCCCGAGGGCTTCGACGCCTACATGGTCTTCGACGCTGACAACATCCTCTCCCCCGACTATGTGGAGAAGATGAACGTCACCTTCTCCGACGGACACGACATCATCACCAGCTTCCGCAACTCCAAGAACTACGGCGACAACTGGGTCAGCGCCGGCTATGCCCTCTGGTACATCCGCGAAAGCCGCTACCTCAACCACGCCCGCTACAAGCTCCGCTCCAGCTGCGCCGTCAGCGGCACCGGCTTCCTGTTCAGCCAGAAGATCGTGGACGAGCTGGGTGGCTGGCCCTTCCACATGCTGGTGGAGGACATCGAGTTCTCCATCCACCAGATCGTGAACCGCAGGAAGATCGCCATGGCCCCCGACGCCGTGCTCTACGACGAGCAGCCCACCAGCTTTCGCCAGTCCTGGCGCCAGCGGGAGCGCTGGTGCAAGGGCGGCCTCCAGGTCTTCGGCCGCTACATGCCTCAGCTGGCCAAGGGCATCTTCCGGGGCAGCTGGTCCTGCTTCGACGTGACCATGAACCTGATGCCCGCCTTCATCCTCTCTGTCATCGGCCTGGTCTCCAACACCGTACTGGCTGTCTACGGCGCCATCGTGGGCGAAAACCTGTGGATCGCCGTCCAGTCCTTTACCGAGATGCTCTTCGACGTCTACCTGACCATGTTCGCCGTGGGCGCCATCACCGTCGCCACCGAGTGGAAGATCATCCGCACCACCACGTGGAAAAAGATCTTCTACGTCTTCACCTTCCCCCTGTTCATGTTCACCTACATGCCCATCGCCCTCACCGTCCTGTTCAAGAAGGTGGAGTGGAAGCCCATCGAGCACACCGTCTCCGCCGAGAAGCTGAAAAAGCGCAGCGATGAAGAGGCGCTCCCGTTCTAACTGCTGCAAAATGGCTGCACCCGTACCGCTCCGGCGGTACGGGTGCTTTTTCGTGGGATTACGGATTGCCACGGGCGCGATGCGCCCTCGCAATGACAGGATGCAACGCTCCTGGCAATGACAGGATGCCCGGCCTTGTTTTTTGCCCGGCGGTGTGATATGATAGGCTATCATGAAATGCGAAGGAGGCGAGGGATCATGTCCGGATTCGAGCTGCCCCAGCTGGCGCCGAAGGAGCGCTGCACCGGCTGCGGCGCCTGTCAGAGCGGCTGTCCCAAGGGCGCCATCCACATGCTGCCGGGCCGGGAGGGGTTCCTCTACCCCACCGTCACCGACGCATGCGTCCAATGCGGCCACTGCACCCACGTATGCCCCGTGCTCAAGCAGCACGAGCGGCGCAGCCCTCCCGCCGCCTTTCTGGCGTGGAACCTTAACGAAAGCGAGCGCATGCGCTCCAGCGCCGGCGGCGTTTTTACCCTGCTGGCCGAGTACGTGCTGGAGCAGGGCGGCGTTGTCTTCGGCGCCGGCGTGGATCAGCAGCTGCGGGTGCGGCACATGGCCGCCCGGAGCCGGCAGGAGCTATCCCCCCTGCTGGGCGCCAAGCCCGTGGAAAGCGAGCTGGACGACACCTATCTCCGGGTGCGGCACTATCTGGATCAGGGACGGCGCGTCCTCTTCTGCGGTACGCCTTGTCAAGTAGATGGGCTTTACAGATATCTGGGGGAATACCCGGGCAATCTGCTGACGGCGGACGTGGCCTGCCGGGGCGTATCCTCCCCCGGCGTGTGGGAGCAGCTGGTACGCTCCATGGCCTACGTGAAGCGCGCCCAGCCGGTGGATGTGTGCTTCTGCGACAAGCTGGGCGGCGAGAAGGAGCCCCGGTTCCGCGTCACCTTTGCCGACGGCTCTGTCTACGACGCGCCATACGGCAAGAGCGAGCTGGGCCGCGGTCTGCGCAGGGCGCTGTTCCTGCGGCCGTCCTGCCACACCTGCCCCTACACCACCACCGACCGGCCCGGCGATCTGACGCTGGGCACCTACCGGGGCGACGGCGTCGATCCCGCGGAGGCGCGCAGGGGCGTGTCGCTGCTGCTGGTGAACACCGCCAAGGGCGCCCGCACCCTGGACGTGCTGGAGGTGAAGAAGGAGCGGCTGACGGTGGACGAGGCCGTGGCCGCCTGCGAGGCGCTCCGCGCGCCGGTGGAGGCTCCCGCCCAGCGGAGAGACTTTTTCGAGGCCTTTGCCCGGCAGCCCTTCCAGCAGGTGCGCAACCGCTTCCTGGCCCCCATGGCCTACCGGGGACGCAGCGCGGCGGAGATGCTGGAGAAAATCAGGAACAAGGAGTGGAAGCTGCCATGGAAAAAACATTGATGCACACCTGCTGCGCCCCCTGCTCCGTGTCCTGCATCCACCAGCTGCGCAGCGAGGGCATCGAGCCGGTGAGCTTCTGGTACAACCCCAACATCCATCCTTATCAGGAGTACAAGGCCCGGCGCGACACCCTGATGGCCTACGCCCCCGCCATCGGCATGGAGCTGATCATGAAGGAGGACTACGGCCTCAAGGAGTTCTGCCGCGCCGTGTGCGATCATCTGGACGACCGCTGCGGCACCTGCTATGAGCTGCGGCTGGAGGAGACGGCGAAATACGCCGCCGGGCACGGGTTCGACAGCTTCACTACCACGCTGCTGGTGAGTCCCTATCAGCGCCACGAGCTCATCGCCGAGGTGGGACGCGCCATGGGCGAGCGGTACGGCGTAACGTTCCTCTACCGGGATTTCCGGCCGGGGTTCCGGGCCGGTCAAGCCGAGGCCCGGGAGCTGGGCTTCTACATGCAGAAGTACTGCGGCTGCGTGTTCAGCGAGGAAGAGCGATATGCAAAGCAGATCGCGCGGGACATGGCCCAGCCGCTGAAGATCATCCGGTGAAAAAAGACATATGGAAAGCGCACCTGTCCGGCTCGACAGGTGCGCTTTTGTGTTGGGGGAAGGCTTTTTCTCTTGCGCGCATAGGTACGGCCCGGGATGGATATGCTTTCCATATCCCCCTTAGCCCGCCAGGATCTCGAACTTCAGCACGCCGGGGGCGGCGGAGATCCGGGTGATCATGTCGTCCACCGTCTCCTCCATGTCGCCGGTCTCGGCGCTGATGGTCACGCCGGCACAGCCGTTGGTGGGGATGCCCTGGTTGATGGTCAGTATATTTGCGCCGGAATTGGCAAAAATAGACAGGTACTCGCTCAACACACCGGGGATGTCCTTCAGCAGGGCGTAGAAGGTCAGGATCTGGCCGGCCTTCATGTTCTGGAAGGGATGCACCGCGTCCTTGTACTTGTAAAACGCGCTGCGGCTGATGCCCACCGCCGACGCCGCCTCGCCGATGGTCTTCACCTCGCCCAGGTGCAGCATACGCTTGGCCTCCGCCACCTTGACAAACACCTCCGGCAGGGCGTCTGCCAGCACGATGTAGTATTTCTGTTTCATATCTTCCTCCGTGTCCGCGTGAGAAGAACAAATCCACGCATTTCGACCGCAACATAGTAACACGGGCAGGAGCTCTTGACAAGTCTTTTTTTCGGGAGGTGCCAATTTTTGGAGCGGCAAAAGCGATTTCTCGTTCAATTTGCCTGGCTGGCCGCCATTGCTGCGGTGATCTGGGCGGCGGTAAAGTATCTGCTGACGTGGCTGCTGCCCTTCCTGCTGGCGCTGGGACTGGCGGCCCTGTCGGAGAACGCCGTGGAGCAGGTGCAGCGGAAAATGCACTTAAAGCGGAGCTTTCTGGCGGCAGTATTTACCCTGGCGCTGGTAGGCGGACTCACCGCCCTGACCGTGTACGCCGTGGGGTTCCTGATCCGGCAGGCGGAGGATGCCCTGGAGCGGCTGCCCTTATACCTCACCCGGCTGCCGCAGCTGGCGGACTCGGTGCTGACGCGGCTGGAGGACTTCTGCAAGGCCTGCCCCCCGTCCATGCGGCAGGACGCGGAGGAGCTGGTGCGGCAGCTGCCCCAGAAGCTCTCCGACACGGCGCTGAATCTCTCCGCCGGGGCACTGCGGTGGCTGGGCTCTCTGGCGGCCGGACTGCCGGCGGCGGTGCTGTTCATCGCCACCACCGCCCTGGCCGTGTTCTTCACGCTGGCCAGCTATCCCGCCATCGCCGACTTTGCCCGGCGGCAGATGACCGACGCCCAGCGGCGCTGGGTGCGGGGTCTGCGGGAGAATCTGTTTGCCGCCATGGGACACTGGCTCCGGGCACAGGCCATCCTGCTGGTGATCACCTTCTGCCAGCTGCTCATCGGCTTCACCCTGCTGCGCCAGCCCTACGCCGTGCTTTTGAGCTTCCTCATCGCCCTCATCGACGCCCTGCCCGTGTTCGGCACAGGCACCGTGCTGGTGCCGTGGGCCGCGCTCCTGTTTCTGGTGGGCAACGTGCCCCGGGGCATCGCGCTGGTCGCCCTGTACGCCGTGATCTATCTGGTGCGGGCCATCCTGGAGCCCAAGCTGGTGGGCGCACGCTCCGGCGTGCCGCCGCTGGTGGCGCTGGGCGCTATGTACGTGGGCTTTCGCACCGTGGGCGTGGCCGGCATGGTGCTCATGCCCATGGCCGCGCTGGTCATCAAGCAGCTCCACGACGCCGGGTACGTGAAGATCTGGAAGTGAGGCCCGTTTGCCCCCGCTGACACCTCATCCGTCTGCCCTTCGGGCAGACACCTTCCCCTCAAGGGGAAGGCTTTATTCAATACGGTACTTCCCTTTTTCCGTCTTTCGTGATAAGATGTGATATTATGTGACACGAAAGGCGGTGGGGAGCCGTGACAAAACAGAAAAGGGCCGATCTGCTGCTGGTGCTCATCACCGCCTGCTGGGGCATGTCCTACTACCTCACCGACCGGTGTCTGGAGACGGGCATGACGCCCATGGGGCTCAACGCCTTCCGCTTTCTCACCGCCTTCGCCCTGCTCGCGGCGGTGTTTTTCCCCCACCTGCGGTGCATCAGCCGCGCCACGCTGCAGTACAGCCTCTTCGTGGGACTGGCGCTGGCCGGGACCTACGTGTTCTACGGCTACGGCATCACACGCACCTCCCTCTCCAACGCCGGGTTCATCTGCGCCCTGCCGGTGGTGTTCACGCCGCTGCTGGACTTCCTCTTCCGGGGCACGCGGCTCAGGCGGAAGCTGCTCCTTGCCATGGCCCTTTGCACCCTCGGCCTCGCCCTGCTGACCCTCAACGAGTCCTTCCGTCCCCGGCTGGGCGACCTCCTGTGCCTTGGGGTGGCCCTGTGCTACGCCATCGATCTGCTGATCACCGAGGAGGCCGTGCGCCGGCCGGAGGTGGACCCGCTGGCGCTGGGCGTGTGCCAGCTGGGCGTGGTGGGCGTCATCACCCTGGCCCTGTCCCTGCTCATGGAGCCGTTCCGTCTGCCCTCCACCCCCTTCACCTGGGGCGCGGCCCTGTTCCTGGGCATCGTATGCTC
This sequence comes from uncultured Oscillospiraceae bacterium, assembly GCA_947169975.1. GTDB lineage: Bacteria > Bacillota > Clostridia > Oscillospirales > Oscillospiraceae > Vescimonas. The sequence continues at coordinate 39,912 of CAMVRT010000015.1, read as the reverse complement.
CGGCATCGCCTTCGTGGTGCAGAGCGTGCAGCAGCAGTACACCACCGCCTCCCACGTGGGGCTCATCTTCACCCTGGAGCCGGTGTTCTCCGCCATCGTGGCCTTCATCGCCGGGGAGCGGCTGCGGCCCCTGGGCTACATAGGCGCCGCCATCATGCTGTTGAGTCTGCTGCTGATGGAAGTGGACTGGCCGAAGAAACGGAAGAAATAACGGATTCCCCCTCATCCGCATTCCCCCCTCATCAGTCGGCTTCGCCGACAGCTTCCCCCCGGAGGAAGCCAAATAGAAGTAACCGCTGTAAGGGAGATTCCCCTTACAGCGGTTGTTATTTACCGGTTTTCCTTTGCCCATTGGAGCAGCGCGTCCCGGTCGTTGGGGAGCTGCTCGGACAGCACCTGCTCCAGAAGCGCTCGGAGCATCCGTCCCACAGCGGGGCCGTGGAGCCCCAGGGCCATCATGTCGGCGCCGTTCACCGCCAGCTGCTTCAGGGAGAAGCAGGCGTCCCGGGCCAGCAGCTCCGCCACGATCTCCTCCGCCTCGTCCAGCTGCTTCTGCCGGTCCCGGTAAGCTGGGGACTGGGCCAGATTGTCGGCCCGCTTCACGGCAATGAGACGCGCCGTGCCCTCCTGCCCCAGTGCATTGAGGCAGCGGCGCATGGCTTTCGGCGTCACCGGGATCACACGGTCGTGCCAGTCCACCAGCGCGGCGATGGCGTCCCGGTGCTCATTGCTGAACTTCAGGCGGCTCATGGCCTCCCGGGCGATGGCGAGACTTACCTTGCCGTGGCCGTAGAAATGGCCCGTGCCCGTCTCATCCACTGTAAAGCAATTTGGCTTGCCAAGGTCGTGAAACAGCATGGTCCAGCGGACGACGGGGTCAGAAACGGCTGCGCCCACGGCGTGGGCGGTGTGGCCCCACACGTCGTAGATATGGTGGACGTTGCGCTGATCGAAGCCCACCGCCGGCAACACCTCCGGCAGAAACACGCCGATAACGTCCGGGAAGTCCAGCAGCACCCGGCAGGCGTCCGGGCCGCAGAGGAGCTTCGTCATCTCCGCGGTGATCCGCTCCGCGGCGATATTTTGGAGGGTGTGAGCCTTGGCGCGGATGGCGGCGGCGGTGTTCTCCTCCACCGCAAAGCCCAGCACGGCGGCAAAACGCAGGCCACGGAGGATGCGCAGGGCGTCCTCCCCGAAGCGGCGGTCCGGATCGCCCACGGCGCGGATGACGCCGTTCCGGAGATCCCCACGGCCGCCGAACAGGTCGGTGATTTCCCCCGCCGCGTCCATGGCCATGGCGTTGACGGTGAAATCCCGGCGCTGTAAGTCCTCGGACAGCTCTGTGGAAAAGGTCACCTCGTCCGGGTGGCGGTGGTCGGAATAGACGCCGTCGGCGCGGAAGGTGGTGACCTCGAAGGACTGCCCGTGGCTCCGCACCGTGACGGTGCCGTGCTGCAGGCCCGTGGGGATGCTGTGGCCGGGGAACAGGGCCATGACCTGCTCCGGCCGGGCGGCGGTGGTGAGGTCCCAGTCGACGGGGGTCTTGCCCAGCAGCGTGTCCCGCACGCAGCCGCCCACGGCATAAGCGGCAAAGCCCGCACCGTTCAAACGGCGCAGGACGGTCAAAACGGTATCCGGCAGCATACGGTTTTCTCCCCCTTTTTTCCATTCGACAAAGAAAGCGGTTGCGCTCACGGTATATTCGTATTATAATGTAGGGTACGATAAAATGCAACGCGGTATTCGCCGCGATTTGAGAGGAGAACGGTATGCTTCATCCGGCCGTTGATTTTTCAGTATTCATGCGTCCCGGCGTCCGCGTCCATTTGGCGGGCATCGGCGGCGTGTCCATGTGCCCGCTGGCGGAGGTGCTCCACGGCATGGGCCTCATTGTGCAGGGCTCCGATATGAGCGAGGGCGCCACGGTGCTGCATCTGCGCTCTCTGGGCATTCCCGTGGCTGTGGGACACAGCGCCGAGAATCTGGGGCAGTGCGACGTGGTGGTGCGCACCGCCGCCATACCCAACGACAACCCGGAGATCGCCGGGGCCATTACCCGGGGCATCCCCGTCTATGAGCGGGCACAGGCCTGGGGCGCCATCATGCGGGAGTACCGCAACGCCCTGTGCATTGCCGGCACACACGGCAAGACCACCACCACCTCCATGGCTACCCACATCTTCATGGCCGCCGGCGCCGATCCCACCGTGATGATCGGCGGCACCCTGCCCCTGCTGCACCACGCCGGATACCGGGTGGGCAAGGGAGAGACCATCATTCTGGAGAGCTGCGAGTACCGGGACTCCTTCCTCAACTTCTTCCCCACCGTGGCGGTGATCCTCAACGTGGCCGCCGACCATCTGGACTACTTCGAGGACCTCAAGGCCATCGAGCGCTCCTTCCGCACCTTCGCCGGACTGGTGCCGCCTACCGGCTGCGTGGTGGCCAACCGGGACGATCCCGGCGCCCGGGAGACGCTGGCGGAGTACAACGGGCGGATCCTGTGGTTCAGCCTCTTCGACCGCACCGCCGACTGCTATGCAGACAACGTGGCCTTTTTCGACGGACTGCCCGTCTTTGACGTTCTGATCCACGGCAAGCGCTACGCCCACGTGGAGCTGCAGGTGGGCGGCAAGCACAACATTGCCAACGCCCTGGCCGCCGCCTGCTCGGCCTACGTGCTGGGCATCGAGGGCAAGGCCGTGGAGGACGGCCTGCGGGTCTTTCAGGGCGCGGGGCGGCGGTTCGAGCGCAAGGGCACCTATCACGGCGCCGATGTGTACGACGACTATGCCCACCACCCCGACGAGCTTCACGCCCTGCTGACTATGGCGCGGCAGCGGCCTTATAAGCGGATCATCTGTGCCTTCCAGCCCCACACCTATTCCCGGACCAAGGCCCTGTTCGACGAGTTCGTGGAGGAGCTGAAGCTGCCGGACGTCACCGTGCTGGCGGAGATCTACGCCGCACGGGAGACCAACGACATCGGCATCTCCTCCCGGGATCTGGCGCGCGAGATCCCCGGTGCCATCTACTGCTCCACCCTGGATCAGGTGACGGAGACGCTCTCCGGTATCGCCCGGCCCGGCGATCTGGTGCTGACCGTGGGCGCAGGCGACATCTACCGCGCCGGCGAGAAGCTGGTGGCGTTGGAGCAGAAATAACGCACCGCAAACAGGATAACGCCCCCGGAGGGATGACCTCCGGGGGCTCAGCTTGTCAAAAAAGCGGCAAAGCCGCTTTTTTGACAAGCTGAGGCGTTTTCCGAACTTTCAAAAAAGTTCGGAAAACGGTGATTCAATAGCTGAAAGACACCCCTGATGGGTTTCTTTCAGACTATCTTCCTTTCCGAGAACCAACGCTTTACGGACTGTTTTGACAGTCTGCAGCCCCCGGAGGGATGACCTCCGGGGGCTCTTTGTTTGTTGCGGGGATTATCGATTGTCGCGGCCCAGTTGGGGCCTCGCAAAAACTGAGCGTCCAAATCTCTGATTTGGCAACGCGAAGGATTCCTGTGGATGATGGGAGCGGAGCGGCGCCTCACTTCACCGTCAGGGTGGCGGTGGAGCTGGTGACCATGGCGCCGTTGGCGTCGGTGATGACGCAGCGGTACTTCTGGCCGTTCCGGGCGGTGGTGGCGCCCACGCTCAGCGTGGCCGTCTTGTTGCCGGTGAGGCCGGAATCCACCCACTTGCTGCCGGTGTAGTACTGCCACTGGTACGTGAGCCCCGCGCCGGTGGCGGTGACGGTGAACTTGGCGGTGCTGCCGGCCGTGGCGGTGACGCTCTTGGGCTGGGCGGTGATCACCGTCTTTACCTTCAGCACGCCGGAGGAACTGGTGGTGGTGACGCCATTGGCGTCGGTGATGACGCAGCGGTACTTCTGACCGTTCCGGGCGGCGGTGACGGGCACGCTCAAGCTGGCGGTCTTATTGCCGGTGAGGCCGGAGTTCACCCACTTGCTGCCGGTGTAGTACTGCCACTGATACGTGAGGCCCACGCCGGTGGCGGTGACGGTGAACTTGGCGGTGTCGCCGATGGGGGCGGTGACCGTCTTGGGCTGGGCGGTGATCTTGGTCTTCACCTTCAGCACGGCGGTGGAGCTGGTGGTCGAGACGCCCTTGCTGTCGGTGACGACGCAGCGGTACTTCTGGCCGTTGCGGGCAACGGTGACGGGCACGCTGAGGCTGGCCGTCTTGTTGCCGGTGAGGCCGGAGTTGATCCACTTGCTGCCGGTATAGTACTGCCACTGGTAGGTAAGGCCCGTGCCGGAGGCCGCCACCTTGAAGACGGCGGTGTCGCCGATGGGGGCGCTGATGTCATGGGGCTGGGTGGTGACGGCGGGCTTGGCGGCGACCGTCAGCGTAGCGGCGGAGGAGGTGACGGTGACCTCCTTCTGGAAATCGGTGACCTTGCAGCGGTACTGGTAACCGTTGCGGGCAGCGGTGGCCTGGATGTGCAGCGTGGGGGTATGGCAGCCGGTGGCGCCGGAATCCTTCCACGTGCCGGTGGAGGAGGTGCGGTACTGCCACTGATAACTCAGGACCCACGGCATGCGGCCCGCGGCGGACACGGTGAAGGTGACGTCGGTGCCCACGCCGGCGGTGACGCTCTTGGGCTGGGTCTGGATCACCGGCTTGTCGCTGACGGTCAGCGCGGCGGCCTTGGAGGTGGCCGTATTGCCCTTGTAGTCGCTGATGACGCAGCGGTACTGCTGACCGTTGCGGGCGGCGGTGACGTCCACCTTCAGCATGGGCGTGTTGGCGCCTTCCGCGGAGGAGTTGTGCCACGTGGTGCTGCCGGCGGCGCAGTACTGCCACTGATAGGCCACGGCCGTGCCGGCGGCCTCCACGGCGAAGGTGACGCTCTCGCCCACGGAGCCGGCCGCATTCTGCGGATCGGCCACGATACGGGCTGTCTCATCCTTGACGGTAAAGCGGTAGACCAGCACCAGATAATCTTCGCCGTAAGAGCTGTAGCGGATCCAGTCGGTGCCCTCCTGCATGGCCTTGCCGTTGACGGTGACTTTCATCTTGTCCCAACGGAACTGGTAGAAGTCGTGGGGATCGTATGCCATCCTTGTGCCGCGCCTGGCCTCGCTGCTCTGACGCAGCAGCTCATCCAGACCGGGGGCGGACTCGGTGGCCGTTTCCTGACCGGGATCGCTCATGAATTCATAGGGGTTTTCCACCTCTTCGTCGGTGCCTGCCAGACCGATGATCATGATATACTCGCCGGGAACCAGACACAGGCTGCCAAAGGAACGGCCCATCTCATGGATGAGCTCCTCCGGACTCATATGATCCACATAGGCCTCCATGCCCGCAGGGATCCTGATGAGGCTCTCGGGACCGGAGGCCATGCAGCAGCTGCCCACGAAGTTCTCCATCAGGTGGAAAAAGACATCCTCCGAGGTGATGCCGTCGTGGAGGAAGCTCAGGTCCAGATCCACCTTGTCGATGAACTTGTCGGTGACGATAAGCCGGCCGGGATAGGAGACGTCGCTGCTGCCGTCGACGAAGGTGACCTGGCAGCGGTACTTATAGTAATCACGGGCGGCGGTGACCGGCACGCTGAGGGTGGCCGTCTTGGCGCCGGTCATGGTGCTGTCGTACCAGTTATTGCCGTCGGGGCTGTACTGCCACTGATAGGAGGCAGCGCCGCTGACGGGGACGGTGAAGACGGCTGTGTCGCCCACGGCGCCGTAGACGTCGGGCACGGGACCGTAGAAGTCGATGCAGCAGTGCAGCGTCACCACGTCGGACAGCACGGTGTTTCCGCTGCTGTCGGTGACCTTGCAGCGGTACTGATAGCCGTCACGGGCGGCGGTGACAGGCACGCTCATCCGGGTGGTCTTGGCGCCGGTCATGGTGCTGTTGTGCCAGTTCTCGCTGCCGTCGGAGTTGTACTGCCACTGGTAGGTGATGCCCTTGCCGGCGGCGAAGCAGTAGAGATCCAGCGTCTCGCCCACGGCCAGCTCATTCTCACCGGTGACGGCGGAGGTGTACCAGCTCCCGCTGGACTTCAGGATCACCGGCTCGTCGGGCCGCTCCCACTGCACGTAGTAGGTGGTGTCGGCGGCGGGCATGGTGAGATAACCGTTTTCATCAATGGCCGCCGGCTTGGCGCCGGCCTTGTCGGTGGACAAGGTCTTGACGGTGTAGCCGCTGCGGACGACGGACTGGCCTATGCCGCCAGCCATGAGCTTGAATCCGGCAGGGACCTGAACGGACATCTCCGTGCCTGCCTCGATGACCCCGTTGCTGCCCGGCAGGATGAACTGGCCGCCGTTGGCGTTGAGGGTCAGCTTCACGGACTTGCCCCACATCATGTAGAGGGTGGTGTCCTTGTTGAAGGTGGCGTTGTAAAGCTCGGTCAGCTCCATGGGGTCGGCGCCGCCGCTGGTGGCGGCCAGGCGCAGGGGCAGATAGCCGCTGCGGAAGCCGGCGGAGGTAAAATCGGTGAGGCCGTACTCTTCGAGGGTCCACGAGGGGATGTCGCCGTTGGCGCGCAGGGTGATCTTCAGGGTGGTGGAGCCGTCCATGAAGCGGCCGCCGTTGCCCTTCAGCGTCAGCGTGGCGCACTTGGGCAGGATGATCAGCTTCTGGTAGAAGGGCATGCCGTTCCCGATGGCGGCAAGCTGATTGCTCTCGCTGTTCTGGATGGTCAACGTTTCGTTGTAGCCGCCGGCCAGCATCATCAGCAGGCCCGTCTGCTGGGTGAGCACCAGCTTGTAGGCGCTGCCGGAGCTCTTGTTGTCCACGGTCAGATCGGTGTTGCCGTCGCCGTTGAAGTCATAGGCGGTAACGGTGCCGGTGGTCTGGGCGGACGAGGCGGACTTGCCCAGATCGTTGAGAATGGCTCTGGCCAGATCGGCGTCGGTCACGGTGGCGGTGCCGTTGGCGCTGAGATCCACCGTATAATCCAGCGTGCTGTCCAAGCGGTTCAGGCTGCAGTAGAAGGTGCCGGTCTTGCCGGAGTAGATAGAGCTGTAGCCGCTGTTGTAGCTGCCGAATTGCGGGTGCACGACGTAGCTGGCGCTGGAGATGGTGCAGCCGTCAAAGGCGCGGACGGTGACGAACAGGTAGGGATACTCGCCGCCCCGGAAGACCTGGGCGGCGGTGGTGGACCGGCCGTTGCGCCACTCGGCGCTGACCAGCTCCACGCCGCAGTTGACGTCCGCCAGATAGATACCGCTGGCGTCGGGTATGGCGCCGGTGACGGGCTTGACGCCGCCGGCAAGCTCGATCCTGCCCACGCTGCCGGTCTTGATGGCAGCCCATTGGATGCTGTCGGCGCTGTAGGTCTCGGCGCGGACAGCTGCGGTCCACGTGGTGTTGGCGGTGGGATAGTAGACGGTGACGGAGTCATTATAGAGGACCCTGGTGCCGAAGGTGGGCGCGTCGCCGGTAAAGAACAGGTCCGTCAGGGCCCTGTCGCCGAAGAAGGCGTCGTTTTCCACGGCGGTCACGGTCTTGGGCAGCACCATGCTCTCCAGAGAGGTGCAGTCATAGAAGGCGGAATCGCCGATGGTGGTCAGATTCCCGGGCATCGGTATATGGGTAACGCCCTTGCAGTGGGCGAAGGCGTAGGCGCCGATGCTGGTGATGCTGTCAGCCAGCGTCACCTTTTTCAGAGACGTCATATTGTTGAAGGCGTAGTCGCCAATGCCGGTGACGCCGCTGCCCACCTCCAACGCGGTGATGGAGGCGCGTCTGCTGTACCAGGGGGCGCCGACGGCGGCATAGTTCGACATGTTGCCGCTGCCGGTGATCAGCAGCTTGCCGTCGTCGTACAGCTTCCACACGACGCTGCTGCCGCAGCTGCCGGAGTCGATGACGCTGGCGGCGGGCAGCTCGGCCGGGGGAGTCAGCGCCTCCGGCTGATCCGGGGCGGGTGCCTCCGCCGTCGCCGCGGGTTCCGGACGGGCGGTCCGGTCATCCTCCGCTGCCGGGGCGGCATAGGCCGCGGGCAGGAAAGACAGACACAGGATCAGGGACAAAAGCAGGGGCAGGATACGTTTTTTCATAGGGGTCCCTCCTTTTTATCATGCGGCCGCCGCGTCTCTCCGCGGCGCCGCACACTTTATCAAGATAAATTTACTACAGTTTGGCAAATCTGTCAAGGCAATGGCGGGGATTTCGTCAACTCCCCTCCCCTGTCCATCGCCGGAAAACAGACCAAGCCCCCGGAGAATCACTCCGGGGGCTTGGGGGTTGTTGCGGGGTACGGATCGCGGCGCCTTACTTCACCGTCAGCGTGGCGGGACCGGCGACGGTATCCACGCCGCCCGCGCCGGTGATGACACAGCGGTACTGCTGGCCGTTCCGGGCGGCGGTGGCCTTGACGGTCAGGGTGTCGGTCTGGCTGCCGGTCATGCCGGAGTTGACCCACTTGTCGCTGTCTGCGGCCTTGTACTGCCACTGATAGGTCAGGTCGAGACCGTCGGCGGTGACGGAGAAGGTGACCGTCTCCCCTGCCGCGGCGGTGACGTCCTTGGGCAGGGCGGTGATCCGGATGCCCACACGCAGCGTGGCAGCGGCGGAATACGTCTTGTTGCCGTTGCCGTCGGTGATGACGCAGCGGTACTGCTGGCCGTTCCGGGCGGCGGTGGAGATCACGCCGATGGAGTTGGTGTCGCTGCCGGCCATGGTGGAGTTCACCCAGTTGGCGCCGTCAGCCGTCTTGTACTGCCACTGATACGTGAGACGATAGCCGGTGGCCTTGACGGTGAACCGGGCGGACCAGCCCAGAGGGGCGGTCCAGTCCGCGGGCTGGGACGTGATGACCGTCTTCACCGTCAACGTGGCGGCATTGGTATAGGTGACCTTGCCGTTTGCGTCGGTGATCTTGCAGCGGTAGCGGTAGCCGTTGTGGTTGGTGTCCACGGGGATGGACAGGGTGCGGGTATTGTGGCCCATGGTGGTGCACTTATTCCACGTGGTGCCCTTGGGCATGATGTACTGCCACTGGTAGGTGAGACCCGCGCCGGTGGCCTTGACAGTGAATTTGGCGGTGTCGCCCACCGGGGCATACACATCCGCAGGCTGGGACGTGATCACCGTTTTCACCTTCAGAGTGCCGGCGGCGGAGATCGCCTGAACGCCCCGGACGTCCTTGATGACACAGCGGTACTGATAGCCGTTCCGGGCGGCGGTGACGGGCACATACAGAGCCGGACCGTCAAAGCCCTTCATGGTGCAGTTGTTCCACTTGGTGCCGGTGGCGGTTTTGTACTGCCACTGGTAGGACAGCTCCACGCCGGTGGCCTCCACCTTGAACTTGGCGGTCTCGCCCACCGGGGCGGTGATGTTGTGAGGCTGGGTGGTGAAGGCCGGGGCACGGTACACCTCCAGCGTGGCCACATCGCTGTAGGTGTAGCCGTATTCATTGTAGACCCGGCAGCGGTACTGACAGCCATCCATGGACGCAGCGGTGACCTTCACATTGATATGACCGTCCGTGGCGCCGGCGCCGGTATAGGCCTGCCAGGGGGCGGAGGCGGAGGGACGAGAGTACCACTGATAATGAATCACACCTGCGCCGCGGCCCACGGCATACAGCGTAAAGCTGTCACCCACATCGCGGACGCCGGCCTTGGGCTGCCGGATGATGTAGGGGGCGCCGGAGTTCATGGTGACGCCCAGATAGGTCTGGATCCCGTTGATCAGCGTGTAGTGGGTGATGGGCCCGACGGTATAATGCTGGATCCTGTTGCCCGCGTCCAGGTAGACAATGACGGGCGCATAGACGGATTCGTTGCGGTCGCCGCATTGGTCCAGCGCCTGCCACATGGCATTGGCACAGACGGAATCCTGATTCCAGCATGCGCTCACGCCGGGAGCGCAGCAGACCTCCTCCGTAAAGCCCGATACCTCATCGCGGCTGTTGGCTCCGCTGTCGGCATATACCACGTTCAGCCTGCTCAGGTCATAGTAGGCCAGATAGCGCAGAAGCTCCATGCTGTAGCCGTCGTCAATGGTGCCGAAGATCAGCAGCTTGGCCTTGCCGTCGGCTTTGGCGGACACATCGGCGCCGTCCACGCCGGGAAAGGCGGTCATGAAGTTGGCCACGTTCAGATCGGGGTCCCGGACCATGGGATAGGCCTTCTCAAAGGGCTCCTGGTCATAGGGATGCTCCCGGTAGTGATCCGGGAAATCACGCATGCCCTTGAGGTACCAGTCGTGGGTGGTGGCGTCGTCCTGGCCGTCCCAGGTGGCGTCCACGTTGTAGTACACGCTGCCCAGGCGCACGATGTTCCATGCGTGGTCATAGCTGGTGACCACGCGGGCGTCAAGGCCCGCCTCCATGCACATGCGGTAGAACAGCACGGCATAGCCCTGGCACACGGCGGTGCGGTTGTGCATGGCGGCGTAGGCCGTGTACTGCAGCAGGTAGCTGCTGTCCTCCACGTGCTCGTAGTCGTAGTTGACCCGGTCGCAGATGTAGTCGTAGATGGCCCGGACCTTCTGCTTCTCCGTCTTGCCGGAGAGCTTCAGCGCGGCGAGGGCGCTGTTCACCTCGCTGGTCAGGGCGTTCTCCTGGGAGATGGTGGTGTAGTACATGGCCGTGTAGTGCAGGGTGTTCTTACCCGTCTCCCGATCCACCTTGGTACAGTAGCAGTAGCCGATCTGCCAGCGCAGAGAGTCGCCGGCACGGGGATCGCCGCCGGCGGCGTGGGCCATGGCCTCCTCCACCAGTGCGTCCGTCAGATCCTCATTGGTGGGCGAGAGCATGGTGTCGGGCACGGAGAGGGTAAAGCTCTCCTTCCGGGCCACCATCTGGCTGCGGACGTAGCCCGCCGCCGAGGCGAAGGATGTATAGTGGGGCGTGGCGGCGCGGGTTGGTTGAGCGCCTGCCTGCCGCGCCGCCAGATCCGCCGCCAGCTCCGCGTCGGTGTGGGTGCGGCGGTAGAAGGGGTTGACGTAGGCGAAATGCCCCGCCTGCTCCTCCGTCCGTGCCGCGCTCTCCGCCGCCGCCGTCACAGGCAGCAGCGTCAGCGTCATCAGCGCCGCCAGCAGCAGCGCCAGCATGCTCTTGATCCTCTTCATGATGTACTCCTTCCCCGCGCCTGAAGATGCGCGTTTTATTCCATACTTATATTACACCTTCCGCCCTGTCGATGCAACACGAATCCGGTGGGTTTGGGACTATTTGTCCTCCGGGCCATAAATTTTTAAAAATTTTTGCTCAAAAAAAAAGGAAATCGGCGAAAAATTCCGTATAATAGTATAGGACGAAAATCGGGACGGAGAGGAGGTCTTGCCATGGCGTTTCCCCAGCACTTTCTGGACGAGCTTATCGCACGCAGCGACATCGTGGACGTGGTGGGCGGCTACGTCAATCTGCAGCAGAAGGCCGGCAGCTACTGGGGCTGCTGTCCCTTCCACAACGAGAAGACCCCCTCCTTCCACGTGCTGCCGGACAAGCAGTTCTACCACTGCTTCGGCTGCCACAAGGGCGGCGGCGTCATCAACTTCATCATGGACATCGAGAACCTCTCCTACCCCGACGCCGTGCGGTTTCTGGCCAAGCGGGCGGGCATGGACGTGCCGGAGGATGACCGGGACAATTCCGGGCAGCTGCGCAAGCGGATCCTGGCGCTGAACCGGGAGGCGGCCCGGTTCTACTATGACCTCCTCCAGCGGGAGGAAGGCGCCGCCGTCCGGGCCTACCTGGACAAGCGGCAGATTCGGAAGGCTACCGCCGTGCGCTTCGGCATGGGCGCCGCACCCGACAGCTGGGACACCCTGCTGCGGGAGATGACCGGCCGGGGCTACACCAAAACGGAGCTGATCAGCGCCGGCCTCGCCGTGCAGAACCAGAGCGGGCGGATCTACGACAAGTTCCGCAACCGCCTCATGCTGCCCGTCATCGACGTCCGCGGCGACGTCATCGGCTTCACCAGCCGCGTGCTGGACAAGTCCGAGCCCAAATACCTCAACACCCCGGAGACCATGGTGTTCTCCAAGCGGCGGATCATCTACGCCATCAATCTGGCACGGAAAACCAAGCGGCCCAACCTGATCCTCTGCGAGGGCAACCTGGACGTGGTCACCCTGCATCAGGCGGGTTTCGACAACGCCGTGGCCACCATGGGCACCGCCCTGACCCAGGAGCACCTGCGGCTTTTGAGCCGCTACACCCACGAGCTGGTCTTGTGCTTCGACAACGATACCGCCGGGCAGCAGGCCACGCAGCGGGCGCTGGAGTTGCTGAACAACACGGAGTTCACTGTAAAGGTACTTCACTTGCCAAACCGCATGGAATCAGGCGTTCCCAAGAAGCAGGACGCCGACGACTTCATCAAGAACTTCGGAGCGGAGGCCTTTGAAAACCTCCTGAACGGCAGCGAGGGCGGCATGGACTTCACCCTGGCCCGGGTGGCCGGCAAGTACGACCTGCGCATGGACGAGCAGAAGGTAGCCTACGCCGAGGAGATCAGCGGGGAGCTGGCCAAGCTCCACAACGCCGTGGAGCGGGAGATCTACACCGCACGGGCAGCACAGGCCGCCGGGCTCACCGCCGAGGCGCTGGGTCTGGAGGTGAAGCGGGCCATCCGCCGCCGGGCCTTTGCCGAGAAGAAGCAGCGGGAGCGGCGGGAGCTGAACCCGGCGGTAAGCCTGCAGCCACAGGAGCGGGGACTGCGGTACGAGAATCTCCGCAGCGCCATGGCCGAGGAGGGCGTGATCCGGCTGCTGCTGCAGGATCCGGGCCTGTTCCGGGACGGCGCGGCTGTGGAGCCGGAGGACTTCTCCTCCCCCCTGCTCCGCCGCATCTATGAGCGGCTGCGGCAGGACATGGAGGACGGCTACACCCCCTCTGTGGCGCGGCTCACCGGGGACCTGACGGCGCAGGAGATGAATCACCTCACCGCCATTGCCCAGAAGCCGGAATCCGCCGCCAACGGCGCACAGGCGCTGCGGGACTACGCCGCGGTGATCCGGCAGGAAAAGGAAAAACGCGACGGAAGCGGAGAAGATCCCCTGGCCGCCGCCGTCCATACATTCAAACAAAAAAAGGGATACGGAGGAAAGCGCAATGACTGAAAACATGGAAAACATGACGCCCCAGCAGCTGGAGCAGATGGCCGATCAGCTCCTCACCGAGAACGCCGAGGCCGCCGGGAAGCCCGAGGAGAAGAAGGGCGAGGCCAAGAAGAACAAGGGCGGCAAGCTGGACGACAAGACCATCGCCACCCTGCCCGCCGCCGAGCTGCTGGGACGCCATGAGAAGATGAAGGAGCTCTTCATCCGGGCCAAGAAGAAGGGCAAGATCCACGTCACCGAGCTGGAGGATCTGATGGACGAGCTGGAGCTCACCGACGACCAGATCCAGCAGGTGTACGAGTCGCTGGAGATGCTGGAGATCGAGCAGAGCAGCGACGAGCTGCTGGCCGGTCTGCCCGACGACGCGGAGCCTCCCATGGAGGAGATCGCCGAGATCGAGGAAGAGGAGCTGGTGGATCCCAACACGCTGGTGGACAGCTTCAACACCGACGATCCCGTGCGCATGTACCTCAAGGAGATCGGCAAGGTGAACCTGCTGACCGCCGACGAGGAGGTGGCGCTGGCCACCGCCATGTCCGCCGGCAACGAGGCACGGGCCCGTCTGGCCGAGGCCGAGGAGGACGGCGAGACCATCCCGGAGGCGGAGCAGGCAGAGCTGAAAAAGCAGGTCAACGACGGCGAGAAGGCCAAGCAGAAGCTGGCCGAGGCCAACCTCCGTCTGGTGGTGTCCATCGCCAAGCGCTATGTGGGCCGGGGCATGCTGTTCCTGGACCTCATTCAGGAGGGCAATCTGGGCCTCATTAAGGCCGTGGAGAAGTTCGACTACACCAAGGGCTACAAGTTCTCCACCTACGCCACCTGGTGGATCCGCCAGGCCATCACCCGGGCCATCGCCGATCAGGCACGCACCATCCGCATCCCCGTCCATATGGTGGAGACCATCAACAAGGTGATCCGCGTCAGCCGTCAGCTGCTCCAGGAGCTGGGCCACGATCCCAGCGCCGAGGAGATCAGCGAGGAGATGAACATGCCCGTGGACAAGGTACGGGAGATCCTGAAGATCGCCCAGGAGCCCGTGTCTCTGGAGACCCCCATCGGCGAGGAGGAGGACAGCCATCTGGGCGACTTCATCCCCGACGAGGGCGCCAGCGAGCCCAGCGAGGCCGCCAGCTTCACCCTGCTGAAGGAGCAGCTGGTGGATGTGCTGAGCACCCTCACCCCCCGGGAGGAGAAGGTGCTGAAGCTGCGCTTCGGCATCGAGGACGGCCGCACCCGCACGCTGGAGGAGGTGGGCAAGGAGTTCAACGTCACCCGTGAGCGCATCCGCCAGATCGAGGCCAAGGCCCTGCGCAAGCTCCGCCATCCCTCCCGCAGCAAGAAGCTGAAGGACTTTTTGAACTGATGTGTCGGGAGGGCACAGAGGCCCTCCCCTACACCGTTTCTCTCACGATGATCTGTGCAGGGGCGTGGCTCCGTCCTTCTGTTATGTATGCTTCTATGAGAGGAGTGTGATCCCGTGGCTGAAACATTTTGCGGTAAGGTCTGCGATGAATGTTCATGGCAGGAGCAGTTGAACTGCTCCGGATGCAAAGCAGGGCCCGGCTGGCTGTACGGCGGAGACTGTGAGCTGGCAAAGTGCTGCAGAGGCAAAGGGCATGAGACTTGTGCCACATGCGGATTCAGCGGAAGCTGCAGCATGCTGCAGAGCCGTGATCAGCAGCCCGTGTACAGAAAAAAAAGGCGGGATGCCGCGGAGAGGAAAAAAGCCGCCCTCAAAAGCCGCGCGCAGATTTTGGGTAAGTGGCTTTGGATCCTGTTCTGGCTGGACATGGCTTCGACTTTTGCGGAGCTGTTGAAAAATCAATATGTATTCCGTATTACTCCTCTTTTCTATCCGGCAGGGCTGATCCTGACAACTGCCTGCTCCATCGTCTGCGGCGTGATTCTTCTCAAGCTTTCCTCTGTGGAGTACCGCTACCGTACGGCCGGAATTTGCGCTTTGATTGTTGCAGCCGCGCAGTTTCTCGAAATTTTCAGCGACAAAATAACGGACGGACAAATCATCTGGGCTTTGTTCATTGCTCTTCCTGCGCCAATCATCGGCATGATCGGTACATATAACGAGTTTCATGCGCATGCCGCTGTCCTTACTGGTGTGAGCAGCACGTTGTCTGAAAAATGGCTCGTGCTGTGGAAGTGGTTTCTTGGCTGCGCCCTTGCCATGGTAGGCAGCATATTGACATTTATTCCGTTCTTCTCGACTGTTCTCCTGCTCATCGCTTCCATCGGAGTCCTTGTGGTGGGCGTCGTTCAGCTGGTCTATCTGTACCGAACGGCAAAGGTGTTTCAAGAGTATGCAGCCAAATAGATCCGCCGCTGCGCCGATGATCAGCCCTGTCATCCCCCGCCATAGCCCCACACCAACACAGGAGGTAATCCCATGACCCTTGACTACAAAGACATCCCCGTGCAGATCAAGCCACACTTCAAGGGCGGCGAGGGCGAGGCCCACGCCCGGCTCATGGAGGACCCCCAGGGCAAGATCATGCACGGCACCCTGCCTCCCGGCTCCTCCATCGGGGTCCACACCCACGAGGGGAACTACGAGGTGATGTACTTCCTCTCCGGCACCGGCGTGGTCACCGACGACGGCGCGGAGATCCCCGTCTGCCCCGGCACCGTGCAGTACTGCCCGCCGGGACACAGCCACGGCGTGCGCAACACCGGCGACGAGGATCTGGTGATGTTCTGCGTGATCCCCAACGTATAAGCATCAAACCGATACAAATAGACCCGCCTGCCAAGGCGGGTCTATTTTTGCGCTTCACTGTGTCGTTTTCCATCTCCGTAAAATATTTTACGTTTTTCGTTAAAATGTTGTTGACAAACGCAATAGGTTGTTGTATTCTACGGTCAGAAGTTAACGACAGTCGTTAATTAATTTATGAAAGAAGGGTCACGTATGAACACAAGCGTCAAGTCAAAAGTCAACCGTCTCGGCCTGATCGGGCAGATCGTCACCGTGCTGCTGATCATCTCAGCGGTCATCTCGCTGATCTCCGGCCTCCAGGCCCTGTCGGAATACAGCCGTCAGGCGCAGGAGAGCGCCGTCCTGATTGAGTCCGCAGACGTGGTGCTAGAGGAGGTGACCGTGATCCCCGCGGACGACGGCGCCCGACTGAGCCAGATCATCGGCATCGGGCAGCTGGCGGGCTCCCTCATCGTCTACGGTTTCCTCATGTGGGCCGCCGCCGGGTTCCGCCGCTGCGACTCCCCCTTTGAGGACGGCGTGATCCGCCGCATGAACGTCTTTGCCTGGGTCCTGCTGGTCTTCTCCGTCCTGGTACAGATCGCCTACGGCCTGCCCGATCTCATCCAGATCCTGCGGATGCAGCCGGGCTCCCTCTATCTGGCGGAAGCCGTCAGCCGTATGGTCCTCCCCTCCTTCCCGCTGGCCGTCGCCCTGATCGTGCTGTTCCTGGTGCGGGTCTTCCGCCACGGCGCGGCGCTGCAGCGGGAAGTGGACGAGACGCTGTGAGGCAGGCGCCATGGGAAAGATCATTCTGCGGCTCGACCGGGTCATGGCGGACCGGAAGATGAGCCTCAACGAGCTGAGCCAGCGGGTGGGCGTGGCCAACGTGAACCTGTCGAAGCTGAAGAACGGACACATCAGCGCCATCCGTTTCTCCACCCTCATCGCCATCTGCGAGGCGCTGCACTGCCAGCCCGGCGACATCCTGGAGTACGCGCCGGACGAACCAGCGGAATAACCGGACATCCTCCCTCCTCTGTCTCTATAAACGTCACGCCGCCCTGCCGAAGCTTCGGCGGGGCGGCGTGATGTTGGTTTGCCGGTGTGCTGCGGATTGCCGCGGGCGGCTGCGCTTTGCCCACCGTCGTGTCAGCCGGTTTTCGCTCCCGTTGGTCGTGAAAACCGGGACACTCTTGCTCACCGTCGGCCCAGCCGCTTCTCGCTCCCATCGGTCGCGACAAGCGGGGGCCTTCCTCGAATTCGGCTCACTGTATCCGCCACAGGCGGCGTTTCGCCGAATTCCTCGAAATCAGCTCGCTTCATCCGCCATACCCCAAGGGCACTTGCTCCGCCATCCGCTCGTCCCTCGCGGGGCGTCGCTGGCGCTGGCGGCGCTTCGCTGATTTCCCCGCAATGACAGGAGACGCGGGCATACGGATTGCCGCGCCGCTTCGCGGCTCGCAATGACAGGGTGACAGAGCGCAAAAAAACAGACGCGGGCGGTTGCCTGCGTCTGTTCTTTCATGGTTTTGGTGAAACTTACTTGAGCTCGACCTTGCCGCCGACCTCTTCGACCTTCTTCTTCAGCTCCTCGGCCTCTTCCTTGGACAGGCCTTCCTTCATGGTGGTGGGAGCGCCCTCGACAGCAGCCTTGGCCTCGGCCAGACCCAGACCCATGACCTCGCGGACGACCTTGATGACCTTGATCTTCTGAGCAGCGTCGAAGCCGGCCAGAACCACGTCAAACTCGGTCTTCTCCTCGGCAGCGGGAGCAGCAGCGCCGGCAGCGGGAGCGGCCATGGCGGCGGCGGACACACCGAAGGTCTCCTCCAGAGCGTGAACCAGCTCGCTCAGCTCCAGAACGGTGAGAGCCTTAACTTCCTCAATCAGAGCATTGATCTTCTCAGACATTGTAATTTCCTCCTAATTTGTAGAATAGTGTTTTGTGGGGGATTTGTTGCCGCTTACTCGGCGGCGGCTTCCTCGGCAGGAGCGCCGTTCTTCTCGGCGATCTGCTTCAGGACGCAGGCCAGAGCGGAGATGGGAGCCAGCATGGTTCCCAGAACCTGGGCCTGCAGGACGGGCAGTGCGGGAATGGCGGCCAGAGCCTGGATGGTCTCCAGAGAGACGACCTTGCCCTCCATGAAGCCGCCCTTGATCTCGAACTTGCCTTTCAGCTTGTCCGCGTAACCAGCAATCACACGGGCGGGAGCCACGGGATCGTCAGCACAGACAGCCAGAGATGTGGTGCCGTTGAGCTGATCGTCCAGAGCGTCCAGACCGCAGTTGTTGAACGCGAAGCGCAGCAGGGTGTTCTTGATGACGGCGTACTCCACGTTGTTTTCACGGCACTCAGCGCGCAGAGCGGTATCCTCTGCCACGGTGATGCCCTTGTAGTCAACGATGACGCCGGCAGCGGCGTTCTGGACCTTCTCGGTCAGAGCAGCCACGATCGCCTGCTTTTCAGACAGTACCTTTGCGTTGGGCATTCTTGTGTTTCACCTCCATGAGAATTGGTCGGTGCGTTCTAAAAAGGAAACCGTCCTCCGGTCAAAAGACACAGAGGACGGTCAAAAGCAATCAAAACGATTTGCCATCCTCGGCAGGACTTACGGCCTCGGGGCCACCTGCTGTCTTTGGAACGCAACGATGTGATTATACGCAAGGCGTTGGCGTTTGTCAAGCCTTGAATATACATTTTTTGCGTTGGGGTTTTTGGGGGATGCGGATTGCCGCGCCGGTGACGTCGGTCACCGGCTCGCAATGACACCTCATCCGTCACGGCTTCGCCGTGCCACCTCTTGCCCACCGTCGTGTCAGCCGGTTTTCACTCCCGTTGGTCGTGAAAACCGGGACACTTCCTCGAAACCGCCTCGCTGCATCCGCCACAGGCGGCACTTCGGCGGTTTCCCCTCAAGGGGAAGGCTTGGAGAGGAGCATCCCCATCGGCACCCAAGAAAGAAGGACAAGTGCATGACCTGCTTTCGCGGGTGCGCAGATCCGGATCACGGACGGGAGAGGCCGGAAAGATCGGCCGGTCTCCCTTCGTGTTGCGGAGCCATCGGCACCCAAGAAAGAAGGGCAAGTGCATGACCTGCTTTCGCGGGTGCGGAGATCCGGAATACGGACGGGAGAGGCCGGAGATTTCCGAGGCGGCTTTGTGTCAGGCGAAACGAAAAGCGCAGGGAATACTTTGTGTATTTCCGAGCATTTTCGTGATGCATGGCGCGAAGACGGCCGGAAAGATCGGCCGGTTTCCCTTCGTGTTGCGGATCAGAATCAGAGCTGCTTGGCGGCGTTCATCTTCACGCCGGGGCCCATGGT
Source organism: uncultured Oscillospiraceae bacterium (assembly GCA_947169975.1). Taxonomy (GTDB): domain Bacteria; phylum Bacillota; class Clostridia; order Oscillospirales; family Oscillospiraceae; genus Vescimonas. Next base: position 20,827 of record CAMVRT010000015.1, on the reverse strand, counting down.
GCTGGCGGCCACGCAGGAGCGGATATACTGGCCCTTGGCAGCGGCGGGCTTGGCCTTGATGATGGCGCCCATGAGAGCGGTGTAGTTCTCATACAGCTTGTCAGCGCCGAAGGACACCTTGCCGATGGGGCAGTGGATGATGTTGGTCTTGTCCAGACGGTACTCCACCTTACCGGCCTTGACTTCCTTCACGGCCTTGGCCACGTCGGGGGTCACGGTGCCGGCCTTGGGAGAGGGCATCAAGCCCTTGGGGCCCAGCAGCTTACCGAGGCGGCCCACCACGCCCATCATGTCGGGGCTGGCGACGACCACGTCGAAATCAAACCAGTTTTCCTTCTGGATCTTCTCCACCATGTCCATATCGCCCACGTAGTCGGCGCCGGCCTCACGGGCAGCGTCAGCCTTGTCGCCCTTGGCGAACACCAGGACGCGGGCGGTCTTGCCGGTGCCGTTGGGCAGGACGATGGCGCCGCGAACCTGCTGGTCGGCGTGACGGGAGTCAACGCCCAGCTTCACGTGCAGCTCCACGGTCTCGTCGAACTTGGCGCTGGCGGTCTTGCAGATCAGATCCAGACCCTCTTTGGGATCATACAGGGCGGCGCGGTCGATCTGCTTGGCGATCTCTTTATATTTCTTACCTCTAAACATCTCAAAAACCCTCCTTACTCGCCGACCACGACGCCCATGGAGCGGGCGGTACCGGCGATCATGCTCATGGCAGCCTCCAGAGAGGCGGCGTTCAGATCACGCATCTTCAGCTCGGCGATCTTCTGGATGGAGGCCTTGGAGATGGTGGCTACCTTCGTCTTGTTGGGGACGCCGGAGCCGGACTCAATGTTGCACTCCTTCTTGATGAGGACAGCCGCGGGAGGAGTCTTGGTGATAAAGGTGAAGGAACGGTCGGAATACACGGTGATGACAACGGGGATGATGAGGCCCATGTCATTCTTGGTGCGCTCGTTGAATTCCTTGGTGAAAGCGGCGATGTTCACGCCGTGCTGGCCCAGAGCGGGGCCAACGGGGGGTGCGGGAGTTGCTTTGCCTGCAGGAATCTGCAGCTTCACGTAACCAACAACTTTCTGTGCCATGTGTAGGCACCTCCTTCTTCAAATGTGGTAGCGCACGGCCTGTTGGCGCCGCACGCCCTTGGCGAGACGCCTTGCGCGTCTCTCCCACTTGCGCCGGATTCGCTTCTCTCCGGACCGACGGCTTCGCCGTCTTTATTTTTCCGAGACCTCGACCTGGTCGAGCTCCAGTTCCACGGGGGTCTCGCGTCCGAACATGGACACCACCACGCGGACCTTGTTCTTCTCCGGCTCGATCTCCTCCACCGTGCCGGTGAAGGTGGACAGCGGGCCGTCGGTGATGCGCACGCGGTCGCCCACCTGGTAGCGGACCACGATCTCGCGGCGCTCCACGCCCAGAGCCAGCACTTCCTCCTCGGTGAGGGGGATGGCCTTGTTGGCCGTGCCCACAAATCCGGTGACGCCGCGGATGTTGCGGATCAGATGCCAGGTATCGTCGGTCAGCACCATCTTGATCAGCACGTAACCGGGGAACACCTTGCGCTCCACATCCTTGGCAACGCCCGCCTCGTTGACCTCGTGGACGGTCTCCATGGGGATCTCCATCTGGAGCACCATGTCATGGAGATTGCGGTTGTCCACTGCCTTTTCAATGGCAGTCTTCACAGCGTTCTCGTAGCCGGAGTAGGTGTGGATCACGTACCACTTTGCGTTATCAGCCATCTGCTCTGCCTCAGAACCAGCCCGTCAGGCTGCTCACAGCGGCGGCCGCCGCGGCGGTATCCTGCTTGAACAGACCGATCAGGAAATTCACAGCAGTGAGCGCCACCCAGTCAAAGATCCAGATCACGGCGCCGATGACCAGAGACACCGCCAGAACCGTCAACGTGTTCTTCAGCGTGGTCTTGCCGTCAGGCCACACGACCTTCTTCAGCTCGCTCTTCATCTCGCGGAACCACTTGAAATAGTCCCTGCGGGCCTTCTTCTCGACCTTCTTAACTTCCTTCTTCTCGTCAGCCATCGTTCTCTCCTCCGATCACTTGGTCTCGGTGTGAACCGTGTGCTTCTTGCAGAAGGGGCAATACTTGTTCATGGTCAGCTTGTCCGGGGTATTCTTCTTGTTCTTCATCGTGTTGTAGTTCCTCTGCTTGCACTCGTTGCAGCGGAGGGTGATTTTCACGCGCATGTAACGGCACCTCCTTATTAGATTAGGTATCTGGGGTCGGCGGATCGGCCCCGAAATACCGATTGCCTCCCTGATCGGCAGGCCTCCCTCTCCTCGCGCATGAAGCGAAAATGCGCGCAAAAAGAAAGCACCCACTCACAGGTAATGACGAGTATAGCATACTTTCCGCCCCGGGTCAACAACTTTTTGCGGGTTTTTTTCGTTTTTTCTGCCCCCTTCTCCCCTTTTTTGTTGCCAAGGGGAGAGTTTGCGTGTATAGTGGGAGGTGGATGAAGTTTTGACAGGGAATCTCTGACACCTCATCCGCCTCGCTTACGCTCGGCACCTCTTGCCCACCGTCGGCCCAGCCGCCTCTCGCTCCCGTCGGTCGCGACAGGCGGGGGCCATCCTCGAAATCATCTCGCTTCTTTCTAATGGGGGTCCCCGCCGCAAACCAACGAAGTGTTTGCGGTGGGGAGAGGAGACAGAACGAAACGGACGAGCCGTGGTGTCGCACACCGCGGCGAGGGATGTGAAGTTTCTGTCGACGAGGCGGCGTGTCGCTGATTTCCCCTCAAGGGGAAGGCTAATAACGGCTTCCCCCCGGGGGGAAGGTTAAGTGAGTGCCCAAATCTGTGATTTGGCAGCACGAACTTATGCATGCGAGCGCAGCGAGTCGCAGGCGCGAAGCGACTGATGAGGGGTCACTCCCCTTACCTTATATAAAGGAGGTCCCCATATGAAAATCATGGCCATCGACTACGGCGACGCCCACACCGGCATCGCCATATCCGATTTCACCGGCACGCTGGCCGGGTTCACCACCGTCATCCACAGCCGGAAGGAGGACGCGGTCATCAACGAGATCTGCCGCCTCATCGCCGAGCACGGCGTCACCGAGCTGGTGCTGGGCTACCCCAAGAACATGGACGGCACCCTGGGTCCCCGGGCCGAGAAGTGCGCCGCCCTGGCGGAAACGCTCCGGGAGGCCACCTCCCTGCCCGTGACCCTCTGGGACGAGCGGCGCAGCACCGTAGAGGCACACAACATTCTCTTTGAAAACGGCAAGAACGCCAAAAAAAGGAAGAAGATCGTGGACGCCGTGGCCGCCAGCCTCATGCTGGAGGGCTACCTCACACGGCGGAAGCTGGAGGGAACAACATGAACGTCATCGTCATCGGCGGCGGGGCCGGCGGCATGGCCGCCGCCATCACCGCGGCGGACAACGGCCATCAGGTCACGGTGCTGGAGCGACAGGCCCGGGTGGGCCGCAAGCTCCTGTCCACCGGCAACGGACGGTGCAACCTATCCAACACCCATGCCGCCGAGGAACACTACCACGGCGACAGCGCTCTGGTGTCGGACGTGCTGCGCCGCTTCGGCGTGGAGGACACGCTCCGCTGGTTCGGCGAGCTGGGCCTGCTGACCGTGACCGAGGACAGCGGGCGGCTCTACCCCTTCTCCAACATGGCCTCCAGCGTGGTGGACGTGCTGCGGTTCGCTTTGGAAAAGCGGGGCGTGACCGTGGTGACGGGCGCGCCCGTGACAGGCATCCGTGTGAAGGATCACGCCTTTACAGTTACGACAGAAGAAGGGGTTTACACCGCCGATGCGGTGATATTGGCAGCAGGCGGCGCGGCAGGCGCCAAGGTGGGCGGCGTGATGGACGGCTACCGGCTGGCCAAGGCGCTGGGCCACCACCGCACAGCCCTGTACCCCGCCATCGTGCAGCTGCGCACCGATCCCACCTATCCCCGCGCCCTGAAGGGCGTGAAGGCGGAGGCGGCGGTGTCGGTTTGCCGGAGCGGCGAGGTGCTGGCGCAGCGCACCGGCGAGGTGCTGTTCACCGAGTACGGCGTCAGCGGCCCGGCGGTGTTCGACGTTTCAAGGGCGGCGGCCACGGTTGGCGAGAGGCTGACCTGCGTGCTGGATCTGCTGCCGGAATGGGATGAGGAGCGCACCGTCCGGGAGCTTTCCCGGCGGCGGAATCTGCTCGCCGGACACGAGGCGCGGGAGCTTTTCACCGGCCTCCTCCACCCCCGGCTGGGACAGGTGGTCGTCAAGGCATCCGGCTTTACAGCCCAGCCGCTGGAATGCTTGACAGACGACGATATCCGGTGCATTGCCACCACTGCGCACCGGTTTGCCCTGCCCGTTCTCGGCACCTGCGGCTTCGATCAGGCCCAGGTGACGGCAGGCGGCCTGCGTACCGACGAGTTTGATCCGGACACACTGGAGAGCCGGCTGGTGCCGGGGCTCTACGCCTGCGGCGAGGTGCTGGACGTGGATGGCGACTGCGGCGGCTTCAACCTCCAATGGGCGTGGAGCAGCGGACGGCTGGCGGGCATGCTGGGCGAATAAGGCCCCTCATCCGTCACGGCTTCGCGCCTGCGACTCGCTGCGCTCGCATGCATAAGTTCGTGCAGCCAAATCACAGATTTGGGCACTCACTTAACCTTCCCCCAAGGGGGAAGGCTTTTGGGAGGCGTATCGCCGCGGCCCCGCCGGCGGCGGCTCGCAATGACACCTCATCCGGCGCTTCGCGCCACCTTCCCCTCAAGGGGAAGGCTTGAAAAGAGAAAAGGCCGGTGGGCGACGCCCACCGGCCTTTTTATTTGGAATGAAGCCCTTGCTCTTTTCCCCTCGTCAGTCGGCTTCGCCGACAGCTTCCCCCCAGGGGGAAGCCCTTACTCCTTGGTCCGCATGTTGATGTACTCGGCCCGGAGCTTGGAGTAGAGAATTGTCTGGCTGCTGTAGAGACCGCAGTAGCCGGACAGGGCATAGCTGACGGCGCAGGTCATGGCGAAGTAGAGAAGCCCCTTGCCGCCGAACAGCTCCATGCTCAAGGCGATGGAGGCCAGCGGACAGTTCACCGCGCCGCAGAACACCGCGATGAGGCCCAGCGCCGCGCCGAAGCCCGGCGACAGGCCGATGAGTCCACCCGCCACGCAGCCGAAGGTGGCCCCCACGAAGAACGACGGCACCACCTCGCCGCCCTTGAACCCTACGCCGATGGTGACGGCCGTGAACAGGATCTTCCACACCCACGCCAGCGCGTCGGCGTCACCGGCCATGGCCTGACGGATCACGTCCATGCCGGCGCCGTTGTAGTCCCCGCCGGTGAGCAGCGACAGGACGATCAGCACCGCGCTGCCCGCTATGATCCGCAGCCACGGGCTTTTGAGATACCGGTCCGCTCCCTTCTCCGTCAGGTGCAGGGCACGGACGAAGAGGATGCTCACCACCGCCGCCAGCGCCGCCAGCGCCGTGACGCGCAGCATGGTGACGGGATCGAGACGCGGGATGGGCACACCCCGAAACCGGGTGGGCGGCACGCCCATGAGACGGGACACCACATAGCCCATCATGGCCGCCGTGATGCAGGGCACCAGCCCCGCGTAGTACAGCACACCCACGGAGATGACCTCCAGCGCGAACACCGTGGCCGTCAGCGGCGTGCCGAACAGGGCGGAGAACACACCCGCCATGCCGCACAGCGTGGCCAGGGGCAGCTCCTTCTCCCCCATCCGCAGCAGCTTGCCGGCCTCGTGGCCGATGCCGCCGCCGATCTGCAGCGCCGCGCCCTCGCGGCCGGCACTGCCGCCCACCAGATGGGTGATCACCGTGGACAGGAAGATCACCGGCACCAGGATCGCCGGCACGTTTTTGCCGAAGTGGACGGACTCGATGATGGCGTTGGTGCCCTTGCCCTCGGTCTTCGTCAGCTTGTAGAGCGCCACGATCAGGAGGCCGCCCGCCGGCATCAGATACAGCACCCAGGGGTTGGCCAGGCGCAGCTCCGTGGCGAAGTCCACGCCCATGTGGAACAGCGAGCCGATGACGCCGCCCACGCTGCCGATCAGCGCGCCTACCAGCATCCACTTGGCCAGCGTGCCGCAATAGGTCAGCATGGTTTTGCACTTTTGGAGGATGGTTGTCTTCATGGCGTCTCCCCTGTCGATGTCCGTCGTTTTGTCCGGGCGTATCCTACCACATTTACAGGACGGTGTCAATCGGGGGCGGGGCGTGGGCGGGATCACGGATTGCCGCGCCGCTGCGCGGCTCGCAATGACGGGACGGGGGCGGCGGAATGCGGATTGCCGCGCCGCTGCGCGGCTCGCAATGACCCCTCATCCGTCACGGCTTCGCCGTGCCACCTTCTCCCCAGGGAGAAGGCTTGGCCCCCCTCATCCGCCCCAGTGTGCGCACTGGGGCACCTTCTCCCCAGGGAGAAGGCTTGGGGTGCGGCGCTTCGCTGATTTCCCCCCGGGGAGAAGGCTTGGGGTGCGGCGCTTCGCTGATTTCCCCCCGGGGAGAAGGCTTTTCCTTTCCTCTCCCCTGTTTTCCTCTCCCTCATTTTGCTTTTTTCTTCTCCCCTTTTCACTTTTTGCGGTTGATTATGGAAAACATTTGGCGTATAATAGAGAACGCACGGGCACAGACGGAACAAACGCTGCCCGCCAATACGACACAACAGGAATTACAGGAGGAAATCAAGATGAAATACGGTCGTACATTCAACTTCTCCGCAGGCCCCGCCATGATGCCCGAGCCCGTTCTGGAGGAGATCCGGGACGAGATGATGAACTACCGCGGCAGCGGCATGTGCGTCATGGAGATGAGCCACCGCTCCAAGGTCTTTCAGCAGATCGTGGACGAGGCCGAGGCCGATCTGCGCGAGCTGATGGGCATCCCCGACAACTACAAGGTCCTGTTCATCCAGGGCGGCGGCACCCTGCAGTTCGCCATGGTGGCCATGAACCTCATGAAGAACGGCAAGGCCGTCTACATCGAGACCGGCGCCTGGTCCAAGAAGGCTATCGCCGAGGCCAAGAAGTACGGCGAGGTCATCGTGGCCGCCTCCTCCAAGGATAAGAACTTCTCCTACATCCCCGACTGCTCCGATCTGGACATCCCCGAGGATACCGACTACGTCTACATCTGCGAGAACGAGACCATCAACGGCGTCACCTGGAACACCCTGCCCAACACCAAGGGCCACATCCTGGTGTCCGACCAGTCCTCCATGTTCCTCAGCAAGCCCTGCAACGTCTCTGACTACGGCCTGATCTGGGCCGGCGTGCAGAAGAACGTGGGCCCCGCCGGCATGGCCGTGGTCATCATCCGCGAGGACCTGATCCGCGACGATCTGGATCCCAAGACCCCCATCTACATGATGTACAAGACCCACGCCGACAACGGCTCCATGTACAACACCCCCAACTGCTGGGCCATCTACTGCTGCGGCAAGGTCTTCAAGTACCTCAAGAGCATCGGCGGCCTGGAGGAGATGCACAAGCGCAACATCGCCAAGGCCAAGGTCATCTATGACTTCCTGGACAGCTCCAAGCTGTTCAAGGGCGCCGTGGTGCCTCAGGACCGCAGCCTCATGAACATCCCCTTCGTCACCGGCGACAAGGATCTGGACGCCGCCGTGGTCGCCGCCTCCAAGGAGGCCGGCTTCGACAACCTGAAGGGCCACAAGTCCGTGGGCGGCCTCCGCGCCTCCGTCTACAACGCCATGCCCATCGAGGGCGCCCAGGCTCTGGTGGAGTTCCTCAAGGACTTCGAGGCCAAGCACAAGTAATTTTCGTCCAAAATCTGCGGATTTTGGACGAGAAGGCTTTGCCAGTCTGCTGCGCGCACTCGCTTCCGTGAGACGCTCGCACACTTGCAGCCTGAGATGTATTTTTTCTGACGCACATGTCGTCAGAAAAAATGATCGGATATCTTCGCGCCGGACGGCGCGAAATCTGCGATGCCTTTCTTCCGAATTCAAAAACAATATTTGTAAAGGAGAGATTTCCTATGAGAATTCTGGTTACCGACGGTATGGACAAGACCGCCATGGCGCAGCTGCGCGAAATGGGTCACGAGGTCGTTGAGCAGTTCTATGAGCCCGATCAGCTGGGCAAGGCCCTCCGCGATTTCGACGTGGCCGTGGTCCGCTCCAAGACCAAGGTCCGCGCCAACCACATCGACGAGGCCGTTGGCGGCAAGCTGAAGATGATCATCCGCGGCGGCGTGGGCGTGGACAACATCGACGTCAAGTACGCCGAGGCTCACGGCATCACCGTGAAGAACACTCCCCGCGCTTCCTCCCAGTCCGTGGCCGAGCTGGCTATGGGCCACATGTTCTCCTGCGCCCGCTTCATCTCCCACGCCGGCCACACCATGCGCGAGGGCAAGTGGGAAAAGAAGGCTTACGGCAAGGGCATCGAGCTCCAGGGCAAGACTCTGGGCATCGTGGGCTTCGGCCGCATCGGCCAGCACCTGGGCGTCATGGCCAAGGCCATCGGCATGAACGTCATCGCCTTCGATATCTTCCACATCCCCGGCATCGAGGAGCAGCTGGGCATCCCCTACGTGGAGATGGATGAGCTGCTGGCCAAGGCCGATTTCGTGTCTGTCCACGCTCCCGCCGTGGACGGCGGCGCCCTCATCAGCGCTGAGAACATCGCCAAGATGAAGGACGGCGTGGTCATCATCAACACCTCCCGCGGCACCAACGTGGACGAGGCCGCCCTGCTGGCCGCTCTGGAGTCCGGCAAGGTCCGCGCCGCCGGTCTGGACGTCTACGCCGACGAGCCCGCCAGCAACGTGGCTCTCTACAGCCATCCCATGGTCAGCTGCACGCCCCACATCGGCGCCGCCACCGTGGAGGCCCAGAAGCGCATCGGCGCCGAGATCGTGGACATCATCAAGGCCATGTAAGGGCCTTGCAGGTGTAAAGCACAAACAGTTGAAAATGATTGCAAACAGGCCGCCTGCGAATGCAGGCGGCCTGTTTGTTTGTGTGGGGAGCGGGGCGTCCGGGAGGCCGCCCCCTACGGGGTTGAACGGGACGGGGTGGTTGTAGGGCGGCACCTGCGTGTGCCGCCACGGGTTGCGCAAAACGCCCCTGCGGGGGAGGCCCCTCATCCGCCCCATGCAAGAGCGCCCAAATCTCTGATCTGGCTGCGCGAACCTATGCGTCAGCTGAGTCGTCCGCCCCTACGGAGGAACACCGGGACGTGGATTGGGGGCGGTGGCGGGGCACACAGGCCCCGCCCTACAACGCAACGGCGGGACGGGGATGTGTAAAAACGGGCGCTCCCGCGGCGGCGGTTGGCCGGACGGGAGCGCCTTGTTGCATTGTGTCGGACGGAGAGCGGGGTCAATTCTCACGCATCATGCGGGGGGGGGCCGTTTTCGCCCTGCGGGGCGGATCGTGTCGGGCGGAACGCGGGGATCAGTCCTCCAGCTTGGGGGCGTTTGGATAGTACTGGTACTCGTATTCGGTCCACCATTTGACGCTGCCGTCGGGGTTGAAAACCGTCCACTTGATCTGGTTGCCGTGGGCGTCGTACTCGTATTCGTGCCGGCTGCCGATGCTGCCGTCGGGATAGGAATACGTCTCACCGATCTGGTTGCCATCGGCGTCGAACTGGTATTCGGCTATGCCGTAGAGGCCGCCGTCGGCGTGGAAACGCCTCTCCCCGATCCGGTTGCCGTTGGCGTCGTACTCGTATTCCGTCCAGTCATCGACGCCGATGTTGGGCTCGAAGTTTGTCCACTTGATCACGTGGCCCTGGGCGTCGTACTCGTATTCGGACCGTTGCTCGATACTGCCGTCGGCGTGATAGGACATATGCTTGATCGCATTGCCGTTGGCGTCGTACTCGGATTCCTCCCAGTAGTTGATGCTGCCGTCGGCGTTGTAATACGTATACTTGATCTGATTGCCGTGGGCGTCGTACTCGTTTTCGGCCCAACTGCCCTTTTTGCCGCTGGAGGAAAAGGACGTCGACTTCAGCTGATGGCCGCGGGCGTCGTACTCGTTTTCGGTCCAGTTGTTGATGCTGCCGTCAGGCTTGAACTGTGTCCATTTGATCTGATTGCCCTGGGCGTCGTACTCGTATTCGTTCCACCAGTACATGCTGCCGTCGGGGGCGAAGGACGTCCGCTTGATCTCGTTGCCGTTGGCGTCGTACTCGTATTTGAACTTTCTGCTGATGCTGCCGTCGGCGTTGAAATCCGTCTTCCCGGTCATGCGCCAGTCGCCCAGGCTTTGGGACGGATCGCCGTCCTTTGTGTGATGGGACGGTTTGGGGTCGTCCTCCCTGTCGGACGAGGAGTCCCCGCCGCAGGCCGTGAGGCCCAGCGTCAGGACGAGGGCGATAAGAAGCGTCAGCCATTTCTTCATTTTCTGCTTTCTCCTTTTTCTTTTGAATCGCATCGCGTGGATGGGGCTTGACGATTCACTGCGTCATATTATACCGTCATATCGGTTCCTCGTCAAGGTATCGTTTGGCTGATCCGCTGTCAACGGCGGATCGGCCCAGGCGGCGGGCACACAGGTCCCGCCCTGCGGTGGAATGGGGATACGGATTGTGCCAACCTTTGTCTGCGACGGAGGAGCAGGAACAAAGGCATATACCCCTGGGGCGCCGCGGGCCTGCGGCGGCTCGCAATGACAGGGGCGGGGTGCGCGTTACGGCTTGTAGGTGAAGGTCTCGTTCGCGTAGTCATCTGCGGACCAGTCTTCGCTGTCGTACATCCGCAGGTTGAACTCGATCTCCTCCACCTTATCAATGTCATTATCCTCAAAGTCCGCGGTGGAGAAGGAGATATCCGTGTAGGCGGCAGAATGGGCGGGAATGCCCACGGCCCAGTACGGATCCACCATCAGGCCGTTGACGGAGACATCGTCCCAGCTGAACATGGCGAAGCTATCCGTCTTGTTTTCAACGAACACCCTGACCGTGTAGCCCCAGAATCCGTACGGATCATGGGACAGAATGACAAACGTGCCCTTGTCGTTGTCAACCACCACCTGTTCCCCGTCCGTCTTCACCCGGTCCGGATGCGTCACGGTCTCCGCCGTCTTCCCCGTGGGGTACACCGTGAACTCTTCATCCAACAGGTTGTCCGCGGCCCAGTCCTCGCTGTCATAGACACGCAGCGTAAAGCGCAGCTCATCAATGGGGAGCAGTCCGACCCCGTTCAGCGTATTCTTGTCAAAGGAGAAGGCGTCATTGGCCTTCTTGCCGGCGGCAACCACCTTGGCCCAGTACGGATCGTTGAGATAACCGTTTACCAGCACCCTGTCCAGCGAATACATCAGCGACAGCTCGGTCTTGTTCTCCAGATACAGCTCGAACTTGATCTGACCGGACTTCTCTTCGACACCGGTGACGGTGACCGTGATCTGATCGTTGTCCACCAGCGTGCAGTCCTTCAGCACATAGACCCCGCCGGAGGGCTCGTCCGGCTCTGCCGGTTTCGCGGGCTCTGCCGGCTTGGTCGGCCCGGTCTGTGTGCCGGCGTCGGCGCTCTGGGACGGCTTTTTGTCCTCCGGTTTCGAGGATGCTCCGCCGCATGCCGCAAGGCTCATCGCCAGCACCAGCGTCAGGAGAATCGCGATCCATCTTTTCATGTTCTGTCCCTCCCTTTCCATCACAGCAGCGTTCTTTTGTTGTCAGCAATACATCATTGCTTTACTGTGCTATAGTATACAGGATGATATGGCTCCCGTCAAGGCAATTCGGCGCAAAATGCGGCATACAGACGGATCGGCGTAAACGGGCGCGAGAAGCGGGCGGGCAAATCAAAGGGAGGGCACGGATAAGTGAGCGAAGCGAGTCGTAGTACGTGGCAAAATACACCTCTCAGACTACGAAGTGTGCGAATTGTCCGCCATTGGCGGACAATGAGTGCGCGCAGTAGGCTGCAAGCCTTTTGTCAAAAAACGGCATTGCCGTTTTTTGACAGTTTGAAACACCGCAGACGGGCATCCGTCTGCGGTGTTTGTCTGTTGTGGGTGCGGTTCTTGTTTTCCCCTCATCCGGCGCTGCGCGCCTGCGACTCGCTGCGCTCGCATGCATAAGTTCGTGCTGCCAAATCACAGATTTGGGCACTCACTTAACCTTCTCCCCAGGGAGAAGGCTTTGGGGTGTGTGGCGCTTTATCAATCATCCACCACGGGGTCCACGGGATCGTCGATGATGGGATCCTCCGGATTCACCGGGTCCACCGGCGTGGGATCATCCGGCGGCACCGGCGTGGGATCATCCGGCGGCACCGGCGTGGGATCGTCGGGCGGCGTGGGATCGTCCGGGCCGGGCGGCTCGGGAGGATCCGGCTCCACCGGCTCCGGTACGGGCTCCTTGTCGTGGACCGGGCAGATATCCGGCACCTCGTTGGTCTCGCCGGAGAGGTACTGCAGCGTGTAATGGTAATCGTCGGGCCGCATGCCCTCGATGAGCTCCCGGGGGATATCCAGCACGGACACCTGCTCCACGCTCTCCGCCGGGCACCACTCCGTGGCGATGTGCTTGCCGTCCTTGCAGTACTCCACTTCCTTGTGCAGGTTGCACTTCTCCGTAGGCGCCGTATCCGCCGCCACACGCACCTGGATCACGCGGCTGCCCCGCAGATCGTGCTTGCAGGCGTCCGTGGCCAGCAGGCCGCTGTCGGCACAGACGGTCACGGTGGTCATGCCGTCCGGCTCACCGGGGAAGAAACGGGTGTATCGCGCTGTATCGGGATCCGCCGTCTCCTCCTCATCCAGCATGGCGTAGACGCGCACCATGACGTCGTGCCACAGCACGCTGGAGGGGTTGGTGGAGACATGGATGGTCTGGTTCTTGGCATAGCCGGTCCACACCGCGGCGCAGAAGTCCGGGGTGAAGCCCACGAAGTAGCGGTCAAACTCATCGTTGGTGGTACCGGTCTTGCCGGCCATATCCACGCCGCTGAACACGCCGTCGTAGCCCTGATTGCCGTTCTGACTGTTCACATATCGGGCGATGTCGTCCCGGCTGAACCGGGCCTCAAAGCCGGTGCCGTGGGCCACCACCTGCTTGAGGGTCTCGCGGATGATATACACCGTGGTGTCCTTGAAGGCCACGGTGTACTCCGGCTTGTTCTCCAGCAGCACGTTGCCGTCGGCGTCCGTCACCTTCAAATAGGTATAAGGACGGGTGTAATAGCCGTCGTGGACGAAGGGACAGTAGGCCGCGCACATCTCCTCGGTGGTGACGCCGTGGTTCAGTCCGCCCAGGGCCATGTTGCCCACCTGGGTGCCGTCCACGTCCGCGTCCAGGGTGGTGAAGCCCAGCTTCTCCACCATGAAGTTATAGGAGCGGGTGGTGCCGTAGGCCATGTTCACACGCACCGCCACGATGTTCAGCGAGCGGTACAGCGCGTTCATGCAGGAGGTCATGCCGCCCATGCCCCGCATGGCGTTGCGGGGGTAGGGCTGGCCGTTGAACAGCAGCGGGTAGTCGTCCATGGTGGAGGCGGCGGTGATGGTGCCGTCATCCAGAGCCGGGGCATAGGTGGAGATGGGCTTGATGGACGAGCCGCACTGCCGGGGCGCCGTGGCCCAGTTCCAGGCCCGGTCCGTCTCCTTGATGCCGGTGCCGCCCACCATGGCCAGCACCTTGCCCGTCTTGGGATCCATCAGCGTGATGGCGCTCTGGAGGGGATCGCCGTAGGTCTCGCCCAGAACGTACTGATAGGACGTGTTCTCAAACACCTCCTCGCAGATGTGCTGGATGCGGATGTCCTGGGCGGTGTAGATCTTCACGCCGGAGAACACCTTGTTCTCCGCCGTCTTGCGGTCGTAGCCGTATTTGTCCATCAGGTCCCGGATCACGTCCTCAATGACCTGATCGGTATAATAGGAGTTGTGGGCGCGGGTGACCTCGGACTCGGTGCTGACCTGCTCGCCCCGGATGTTGTAGCCGTTGGCGAACACCACCTCTTCCTCGCAGGCGGCGCTGTAGGTCTCCTCGGAGAGCATCTCATGCTCCCACATCTCCCCCAGCACCTCCAGCTGGCGGGAACGGAGGTTCTGCCGCGTCTGGTCGCTGATGAAGGGATCGTAGCGGGACGTGTCCCCGGCGATGACCGCCAGAGCCGCGCACTCGGCCGCGTCCAGCTGGTCCACATCCTTGTCGAAGTATGCCCTGGCGCCCGCCGCGAAGCCGCTGCACCGCTGGCCCAGCTTTACATCGTTGAGATAGTCCAGCAGCACCTCGTCGGTGTACTTCTCGTAATCATAGTCCTTCTCCGCGGCGACGATGGCGTGCCTGAGATCCGACGGCACCTGATCCAGCGTGACCTCAATGTGCTTCTCCCCCGCGTCCGCCGGCGCAAAGCCCACGTATTCGCCCAGAATGTTGTAGCCGTTGGAGAACACCACCTCCTCGTTCCGGGCGGCGTTGTACTGGCCGTCGGTGATCTTCTCCTGCTCCAGCATCTTCTTCAGCACCCAGAGCTGGCGCTCGCGGTTGTTCTCCCGCGTCCAGCTGCTGATCAGGGGATCGTACATGGAGGGGTTGTTGGTGATGGCCGCCAGAGACGCGCACTCGGCCAGATCCAGCTCGCTGACGTCCTTGCCGAAGTACGTCTTGGCGGCGGTCTTGACGCCGTAGCAGCTCTCGCCCATATAGATATAGTTAAGGTAGATTTCCAGCACCTCGTCCTTGGAATGGGTCTTCTCAAAGGCGATGGCCCGGTAGATCTCCACCACCTTGCGCTTGACCGTGTTCTGGTCGTCGCCGGTGACGTTCTTGATCATCTGCTGGGTGATGGTGGAGCCGCCCTGCACGTCGCCGCCGGACAGGGTGGTGACCACGGCGCGGCCGATGCCCTTCCAGTCCCAGCCGTTGTGCTCGTAGAACCGCTTGTCCTCCACCGCCACGAAGGCCTTGCGCAGATCCTCCGGCACCTCGTCCAGCGTGACCCAGATGCGGTTCTCCGCCTTCAGGAACAGCGTGTCGTACATGACCCAGCCGTCGGCTCCGGCGTTGGGATCGGAGGGATCGTAGTAGTACAGCTCCGAGGACACCGAGGGGTTGTAGGCCGAAACGTCCACCTCCACGTGGTTGCGCAGGTTATTGTCCACGTAGCGCAGGAAGATGTTGACGAAGATGAAGGCGGTCAGCGCGCCCACAAGACACAGCGTGAAGAGGGCAAAGAGGATCCTGCCGAAAATCCCCAGCACGATGACCAGGGGGTTTCTTCTCTTCCTGCGGGGTCCGGCGCTCTGGGCGCCGGTATTCGCCGGGGTCGCGGCGCGGGTATTCGCCGGGGTCGCGGCGTGGGTATTCGCCGGGGTCGCGGCGCGGCTGTTCGCCGGGCTCTCGGCAAGCGACTTCGCCGGGGTCAGGCGGCGGCTGTTCGCCGGGGTCGCGGCGCGCTTTGCTGCGCCGGTCCGGGCGGGCGGCGCTGCCAGATCCTTCGCCGGCTTGAAGGGCGAAGACTTTGCCGGGGACTTGTCCAGATCGTGAGCCGGCTCCAGGCGATTGGGTTTTCTTTCAGCCAATGTCCGATACCTCCCTTTCTATGGAATCGCTACAGCTTCGGAGCGGATAGGATCCGAAACTACATAATTCACCAGTATCGAATCTATTGTACCACGTCTGTCAACCTCTCAAAACCTGCTGTTTCAAGCCGTTTTCTGCCGGGATGCGGCAAATATCGGCGGTTTTGCCGCGGTTTTCCTGCGTTTTCGTTGCGATTCGGCGAAAAAGGCAGCCGCGAGGCCGTTGCAATCCGCGGCGAAACAGGGTATAATAGCCAAGATGCATACCCTATTATGTGTAAGGAGGAACCCCCTATGAGCGAGGATTTCGGCCCCAATTTCATCACCGTCACCGATGAGGACGGCAACGAGATCGTTCTGGAATACGTGGACGCGCTGGAGCTGGACGGCGTGACCTATATGGCCTTCTTCCCCGCCGAGGACGGCGAGGAGGAGAGCGCCGAGGACTACGGTCTGGTGATCATGAAGCAGGTAACGGAGAACGGCGAGGAGTTTTTGTCCACCCCGGACAGCGACGAGGAATTGAACAAGGTCTACGAGCTGTTCATGGAGCAGATTTTTGAAGAGGAAGAGTAATTTTGTCCGAAATCTGCGGATTTCGGAGGAGAAGGCTTGCAGACCACTGCGCGCACTCGCTTGCGTGAGACGCTCGCACAGCTGACGCATAAGTTCGCGCAACCAAATCAAAGATTTGGGCGCTTACGTAACGCCGCGGCGAAATCTTCGATGCTTTTGGAACAACGACAACGGCTGTGCCCCCGGAGGATGTGTGTACATCCTCCGGGGGATTTTGTTCGTTGGGGGCGGTTTCCCCCTCATCAGTCGGCTGCGCGCCTGCGACTCGCTGCGCTCGCATGCATAAGTTCGTGCTGCCAAATCACAGATTTGGGCACTCACTTAACCTTCTCCCCAGGGAGAAGCCTTCCGGGTCTGCTGCTGCCCAAGCCTTCCCCTTGAGGGGAAATCAGCGAAGCGCCGCCAGCGGCGGATGAAGCGAGCTGATTTCGAGGAAGGCCCCCGCTTGTGGCGACCATAGGGAGCGAGAAGCGGATGGGCTGACGGTGGGCAAGAGGTGCCGAGCGGATGCCAGGCGGATGCGGGGTCAGCGCCAGCGGCCGGATGAGGGGTCAGCGGCAGCGTGCCTGCCGTCCACCCGTTACTCCCCGTACCCCTCCGGCACGTCCATGACCACGCGGATCTCCGGCGCGGCGTCGTCGCCCTCGGCCCGGGTCAGATCCAGCACGCTCTGCACCACCCGGCGGTAGTCCCCCACGTCCTCGATCTGTCCGGCCTGCTGATCGGTCCAGTTGTCGGCCAGCGCCAGCAGCTTGCCCCGCAGCGCCGCGCTGTCCACGGCGGGTGCACGGTTCGCCTGGCTGTCCGGCGGTCTGTCCACGGTGGACGCACCGTTCGCCGCCTCGCGCTCCGACTCTGTTGTCTCCTCTCCGGCGCGCAGATGGGCGCGGCGCTTGGCCACCCAGCCCATCCGTCTCCCGTGATGGGCCACGGCGGCGTGGCTGACGCCGTACTTGTCCGCCAGCGCGGCGTAGGTGACGCCGCAGAGGACGTAGTCCCGCTCCACGGCGGTCCAATCGGTTGTCATGTCTGCTCCTCCTTTTCCCTTTTCCCCGTCCTTTTCCGTCCTTGCGAGGCCACCGCAGGGGCGGGGCAACTGACGCATAAGTTCGCGCAGCCAAATCGGAGATTTGGGCACTCTCTTATCCGTCCCCGCCCAAGCCGCCCGCGGCAATCCGCATCCCCCCAAGCCTTCCCCCTGGGGGGAAGGTGGCGCGAAGCGCCGGATGAGGGGCCGTCCTCGCGAGCCGCCGCCCGCGCCAATCCGTAACCCGCCAGAAAATTCCTCGTGTGAAATCGCAAAAACCTCTTTTCTTTTTCGCGCTGCTGTGTTATACTACCCTCAGAGCACAGAGGTGCTCTCCCTGCGCGGTGTGTGATGGGTCTTTTTTATCCTCACATTTGGTTATACGGGACGTCGGATCAGTATGTGGTTTGCAGGCCTCCCGGCTGCCGTACGCGGCCGGAAGTTGGAAGCAGTAAAGCAAGCTGGAGACGACCCACCTGCTGAGAGTGGTGCAGGTTATAACTTGGCTCACACCGCCGCCGCAGCGGTATCCCTTTCCCCAAAAAGCGCCGTGCAGAACGCACGGCGCTTTATATTTCAGCCAAAGGTATTATGCAGAGAGGTAACGGCACGCATGGGGATCGTGAAGGGGGATGGGAGTCCCCCTCCACATGAAATCCACGCAAATTCAAGTACATTTTTCAATGTTTCTGAATTTGCCGTTCAAGCTGTCGACACTTTGTCGGCAGCTTGAGCGCCGCGCGTCTGCACGGCGCATCTCTCATGCCAACGGCAACGGCGCGGTAACAACCGGTTACAATTCGGTGAAAATTACCTCTTTACATTGGGAAAGAATTGTCGTATACTAAAGGACAGATTCAGGAAAGGTGGTGTCCGGCATGGATGAGTTTACCAAGAAGTACAATGCCGCCGAGGAGAAGGACGAGCAGATCCGCCATGTGATGACCTCGGTGTACGCGGCGCTGCAGGAGAAGGGATACAATCCCATCAACCAGATCGTCGGCTACATACTGTCGGAGGATCCCACCTACATCACGAACCACAACTCCGCCCGCTCTCTGATCTGTAAGATCGACCGGGACGAGCTGCTGCAGGTGCTGGTCCGGCACTATCTGGACGTGTGATCGCCGGCGGAAAGGCATACTGAACCGGGTCGCGGAAAACCGCGGCCCGGTTTTTTTGCGCCGTGACGGATGAGGGTCGTCCTCGCAAGCCGCCACCGTCACCGCGGCAATCCGTATCTCGCCGGGAGGGCGCAGATAAGTGAGCGCCCAAATCTCCGATTTGGCTGCGCGAACTTATGCGTCAGCTGGCCCTCCCCTACGATATCCCCGCACCGTTTCCTCATCGTAGGGGCGGGGTTCTATCCCCGCCCAATGCGCCCCTCCCTATCCCCCCGTCGCAAAGCGTCGGACACAGTCCCGTCCGTTCACACATTATTTATATTTACATAATTGACAAATCGCCGTCGGTGTGTTACAATTTGGTTACAAAATCTGAACTGGGAGATTGAGCATATGGCAGAAACGAAAAAGGCAGAAGGTCTGGTCTACCGCGGCCACCCTCTCCGCCGCATCGACAATCTGATTTACTACGGCTCCATGGCCGACAAATACATCGTGATGTTCCAGATCCTGGACGCCAAAAAGGAGCAGGATCTGAACGTTGCCACCCGTGTGAGCGTGCAGCTCCAGCTGACGGACCCGGAGCTGAAGAGCCGGGACCGCGTGGTGAAGAAATCCGAGAAGGACAGCCTGTACGCCGCCATGGACGTGGGCCAGATCTGGCTGGAGCGCGCTCTGGCCGGCAAGCTGTAAGGAGCCGCCTATGAAGAGCTTACGAAAGATCCTGTTTGCCGCGCTGGCCGCGGCGATGGTGCTGGCGCTGTGCGTGACCGGCGCCGCGCTGCACGGCACGGCGGAGCCCAACACCCCCGCCCCGGCGGAGACGGAGAAGGCCGCTCCCGCGGATCCGGCGGAGCAGACGGAGCAGGTGTCCGCCGCGGAGGAGACCGCGGTCCCCACCATGCCCACCAAGCTGGCCAGCCGCCCCGCCCTGCCGGATGCGGCGGATGAGAGCGACGAAACGACCCTGATCATTCAGCCGGAAGCGCTGACCGGAACCGAGGATTTTACCCTTTCGGAGATCAAGCGTCCCCAGCTGATGGTGCGCCCCGATCCCGCGGAGAGCGCCGAGCCTGACGATGCCGAGCCCGCCGAGCCCGCGGAAAGTGCGGATCCCGAGCCCGCCGCCGAGCCGGAGCCCACCCCGGAGCCGGAACCCGAACCCGAACCCGAACCGGAGCCCGAACCGGAACCTGCTCCCGAACCCGAACCCGAACCCGAGCCGGAGCCGGAGCCCGAACCGGAACCCGAGCCCGAGCCCGAGCCGGTTGGTCCCGTGGTCATCAGCAGCAACACGGTGAGCGCCGTGGGCGAGGTGACGGAGAGCGGCGTCCGGGTGCGCAGCGAGGGCAGCATGGACGCGGCGATCCTGACCAATCTCAGCCGCGGCACGGTGGTGTCCGTCATGGGCACGGAGCGCGGCTGGTGCAAGATCCGCAGCGGCGACACGGTGGGCTACATGTCCGCCGACTATCTGGACGTCAAGACCTCCGCCGGTGGGCTCCACGCCTACGGCCGTGTGTTCTCCGACACGCTGAATCTGCGCAGCTTCCCCGGCGGCGGCAGCGTGCTGCAGACCCTGACCAAGGGCACCTACGTGGATATCACCGGTTTTGACCACGGCTATTACGTGGTGACATACAAGGGTACAGACGGCTACATGGGCGCTGATTTCCTGGCGCCGGAGATGACAAAGCCCGCAGAGCCGGAGCCCGCTCCCGCACCGGAGCCGGAGCCGGAACCTGCGCCGGAGCCCACGCCGGAACCGGAACCGGAACCCGAGCCGGAGCCCGAACCCGAGCCGGAGCCTGCGCCCGCGTCTGATTTCGGTGATAAGATCGTTGCCACGGCGAAGAAGTATCTGGGCGTGCGGTACGTGTACGGCGGGTCCAGTCCCAACGGCTTTGACTGCAGCGGCTTTGTGATGCATGTGTACGGCGTGAACGGCGTGAGCCTGCCCCGCACGGCCAGCAGCCAGTACGCCTCCGGCCACGCGGTGAGCCGCAGCGAGCTGCGTCCCGGCGACATGGTGTTCTTCTACGATCCGGCCTATGCCGACCCCGGCACGGTGGCGACCCACGCGTCCATCTATATCGGCAACGGGCAGATCATTCACTGCTCCAGCAACGGCGGCGTGAAGATCTCCGCGCTGAGCGGCTATTTCAGCACCTACTATCTGGGTGCCCGCCGCATCGTGGACTGACGGGTATTGATACGCATGATAAAACGAACCCCCGGACGCCTGTCCGGGGGTTCGTTCAGCTTGTCAAAAAAGCCTCGCAGATAAGTGAGTGCCCAAATCTCCGATTTGGCTGCACGAACTTATGCATGCGAGCGAAGCGAGTCGCAGCCCCGAAGCGCCGGATGAGGGGTCAGCACCAGCGGGCGGATGAGGGGCCGCCCTTGCAATCCTTTCCGGTGGTTGCCGTGTGATTCCACCTCATCAGTCTGCCCTTCGGGCAGCCAGCTTCCCCTCAAGGGGAAGCCTTTGACGCTGCGCCGAAACGCGGCGGGGATCATCCCATGCCTTCTCCCTGTTGGTTGGATCATCCCAAGCCTTCCCCCTGGGGGGAAGGTTAAGTGAGTGCCCAAATC